>JANYHB010000027.1 GCA_025359265.1 Hyphomicrobiales bacterium
AGAACACACGCGCATGAAAGCAATCCGGTCGCGGTGGTTAGGGTCCATATTGGCCTGAATTTTAAACACCACTCCGGTGAGCCTGGGTTCAATCGCCTTCACCACGCGCTGCCGGGCTTTTTGATCTCGCGGTGGTGGCGCATAGGCAATGAGTGCATCCAATAAATCGCGAACACCGAAATTCTTCAACGCTGAGCCGAAATAAACTGGCGAAAGATGGCCTTCTAAAAACGCCTGGTGATCAAAAGCGTGCCCGGCCATGGATTGCAGCTCAATCTCTTCGCGGAAATGCACAGCACCGCGCGGCAAAATGTCATCAATCAATTTATCTTGCGGGCCGGAAACTGCAATGCCCTCTGGGTCCTCGTCTATGCGGCGCACGCGGTTGTGGATGAGATCATAAGTGCCAGTGAAAGTTTTGCCGATGCCGATGGGCCACACCATGGGCACAACTGTGAGGGCCAAGCCCTTTTCAATTTCATCCAGCAGAGCCAAAGGCTCTTGCGCCTCGCGGTCAAACTTGTTGATGAAGGTGACGATGGGAATATCGCGCAAGCGGCAAATTTCAAACAGTTTGCGCGTGCGGTCTTCGATGCCTTTGGCCCCGTCGATCACCATCACGGCAGCATCCACAGCCGTCAGTGTGCGATAGGTGTCTTCGCTGAAGTCTTCGTGGCCTGGTGTATCCAACAAATTGAATACCACATTGTTATATTCAAAGGTCATCACCGAGGTGACAACAGAAATGCCTCTGGCCCGTTCAATTGACATCCAGTCCGAGCGGGTGCGCCTGCGGTCACCCTTGGCGCGCACTTGGCCAGCCAGCTGAATGGCACCACCGAACAGTAACAGCTTTTCGGTTAACGTGGTTTTTCCCGCGTCCGGATGGGAGATGATGGCGAAGGTTCTGCGCCGCTTCGCTTCGGATTGGATGTCTGCCATGATTGCAGGCGGGCTTAGCTTCATGGGCCTGCAACGTCCAGACTTTCGTTGAATTGGCTTTGAAGCTATGGCACTAATCGCAAATGACAAATCTGGCTCTCGTTGGGGATATCGGTGGCACGAATGCGCGCTTCGGCTTGCTGGAGCTTGGTTCGATGGAGGTGCGCGATGTTGAGGTGATGAAGGGGGATGATTTCCACACTTTGGAATCGGTCATTGCCTACTATCTCGACAAGCGCGGCATAACTGAATTAGCCGCGGCAGCCGTGGACGTGGCAGGCCCCGTGGACCGCGAAGAAGTGCGCCTAACCAACAGACCATGGGTATTCTCGGCTGAATCGCTGCGCATCGCAGCCCATGCCAAGCGTTTCCGGCTGCTGAATGATTTTGAGGCCCTGGCGTGGAGCCTGCCGCACATTGCCCAAACTGATCTTGTGCAATTGGGCGGCGAGGCCAAAAGTGAGCCTTTGGTGAAAGTGGTGCTGGGGCCCGGCACAGGCCTTGGCGGGGCGGCTTTAACACCAACGCCAAGCGGCGGTTGGTTGCCCGTTGCAGGCGAAATGGGCCATCAAACACTGTGCATCGTCACCGCAGAAGAAATGGCCCTTAAAGACAAGCTGGTAGGCAAGGACAAATTCGCCGAAATCGAAGACGTGCTCACCGGTCCTGGCATGTTGGCACTCTACAATGTCATTGCTGAAAATCGCATTGCAACAACGCCCGAGCAAGTAATGAAATCTGGCCTGGCGGGCACAGACGCTGCGGCAGAAAAAACCTTGCACCACTTCATGACTTTTTTGGTGCGCTTGGCGGGAGATATGGCCATGGCCCTGCAAGCCCGGGGCGGGGTCTATCTGGCCGGCGGCATTGCACCTTCCCTTGTTGAAAAATTAAAGGCGCCGCAATATCGCGCTGTGTTTGAAGAAAAGGGGCGGCTTTCAGATCATATGAAAACCATACCGCTCTATGTGATCACCGATCCGTTTCCCGCTTTCAAAGGCTGTGCCGCGGCACTCAACGCGAAATGAAAAATTCGGTTTTACTGGTCATTGATGTGCAGAATGATTTCTGCCCAGGTGGATTGCTGGCAGTGAATGGCGGCAACGAAATCGTGCCACTGATTAACAAAATGGCGCACGAATATGCAAATGTGGTGTTGACTCAGGATTGGCACCCAGCGGGCCATGCGTCTTTCGCGTCTCAGCATGATGGTCTCCAGCCTTTCACGCAAATCGAATTGTCTTATGGCCCCCAAACCCTATGGCCCGATCATTGTATCATCGGCTCATCAGGTGCTGAATTCCACAATGGTCTGGATCTGCCCTATGCTGAATTGATCATCCGAAAAGGCTTTGACAAGGCCATCGATTCTTACTCGGCGTTTTTTGAGAACGATCATAAAACTCCCACCGGCCTCGGCGGCTATCTAAAAGAGCGCGGGTTCACCCGTATCACCTGCGTCGGGCTCGCCTTCGATTACTGCGTGCGTTACTCGGCCGAAGATGCGGTGAAACTAGGTTTCAAAGTGGAAGTAATCGAAGCCGCAACCCGCGCCATTGGTCTGGGCGGCACGGTGGCAGCAACGAAGAAGAGTTTTGCTGAGCGTGGAGTCGCGTTGCGTTAAACAGAACTCACATAAGCGGTTTTCACCGCCGTATAAAACTCTGTCGCATAGCGCCCTTGCTCACGAGGCCCGAAGCTGGAACCCTTGCGGCCACCAAATGCCACATGATAATCCACGCCAGCCGTAGGCAAGTTCACCATTACCATGCCCGCTTGCGCTTTGCGGCGGAAGTCATTGGCTGATTTGAGCGACTGTGTGTAAATGCCTGACGACAAACCAAACGGCGTGTCATTAGCCACGGCCAAAGCTTCCTCATAGGAATCCACCTTGATTACCGTAGCCACTGGCCCGAAGATTTCTTCTTGGTTGATGCGCATGGAATTTCTGGTTTTCACAAACAATGCGGGTGAAAGATAATAGCCTTTGGTGTCGCGGTTCAAACGTTCGCCACCCCATGCCAGCTCAGCGCCTTCTTCGCGGCCAATACGGATGTAGTCCTCATCTTGTTTCATCTGTGTTTCATCAACCACCGGGCCGATTTGTGTACCCTCTTTCAAAGCGTGATCAACCTTCAGGCCTTTCAACGCGGTGATGGCTTTATCCACAAAGGCATCGTAGATTTTGCTCTGCACGATAAGGCGCGAAGACGCTGTGCAACGCTGGCCGGTTTGGAAAAAGGCACCATCTACAGCTCCGGCAACAGCGGCATCCAGGTTTGCATCATCCAAGATCACCAAGGGATTCTTGCCGCCCATCTCTAATTGAAATTTGCGGTTATGCGCGATGCAAGCCTGCGCCACTTTTGCACCAGTCCCGACTGAGCCCGTAAAGGAAAGGGCATTCACATCTTTCGAATCAAGCATGGCTTGACCCACAACCGAACCACGCCCCATCACCAAATTAAAGACGCCTTTGGGCAAGCCAGAGCGCGATATAATTTCAGCAAGCGCCCAAGCAGTCGCCGGCACCAGATCAGCAGGTTTGAATACCACGGCATTGCCATAAGCCAAAGCCGGCGCAATTTTCCAAGCCGGAATGGCGATGGGGAAATTCCATGGGCAGATGAGGCCCACCACGCCAACCGCTTCACGCGTGATCGTCACATCCACATTGGGCCGCACGGACGAAACCTGTGTGCCCTCAATGCGCAAGGCTTCCTGTGCAAAGAATTTGAAAATCTGCGCTGCTCGCGTGGTCTCGGCAATGCCATTGGCCAAAGGTTTGCCCTCTTCGCGCGAAAGTATGCGGCCGATTTCTTCTTTGCGGGCGAGAAGTTCCGTGCCGATCATCTCCAGCGCATCGCAGCGTTGCTGTGGCGTTGAAAGCCCCCAAGCAAAGCTGGCGGATTTGGCTGCTGCGATGGCTTCCTCAGTTTGCGCTTTGTTGGCCTGAGTGAATTCACCTACCACATCGCTGATGTCCGATGGGTTGATGTCCGTGGTTACACCCACGCCTTCCATCCAACTACCTGCAATGAAATTCTGCTTTGCAGCCATGCTCAAATTCCTCAATTAATTTGTATGATAATTAGCAGACTTGTTCAGTGAGGCAAAGCGGCGAAACCATCAAACATCCAAATTCGCAACATTCAACGCATTGTCGCGGATAAAATCACGTCTTGGTTCCACCACGTCACCCATCAGTTTGGTGAAAAGATCATCAGCTTCATCCATTGCAGCCACTTTCACGCGCAAAAGAGAACGGGCGTTGGGATCAAGCGTGGTTTCCCACAGCTGGATAGGGTTCATCTCGCCCAGTCCTTTGTAGCGTTGCAGCGAGATGCCCTTGCGGCCGGTGAGGAACACGGCATCAAGCAATGATAGCGGTCCATGAATGGCGGTTTCGAAATCCTTTCGCTTCAGCTTCGATGAGCGCGCATAGATCTCTTGCAAATGCGCCGTCTTGCGGTCAAGGCGCAAAGCTTCCTGCGATGAAATCAACTTGCCATCCACATGCCAGCTTTCTTTCACACCGCGCAATATGCGCTCGAAAATTAAGCCACCATCATTGGCCACGCTTCCAGTCCAGCCACGATCGGTTTCATCAGCAATGGCATTCAGGCGCCGGGCAATATAAGCAGCAGCCTGCCCGCCATTTTCAGGCGTGGAAATCACCTCTGGGTTGAGTGCGCCAGCAATTGCGGCTTGCTCAATGATCGAAACCGGATAGCGCGAATGCAGCCCCGCTATCATGCTGCGCACGGCCACCGCCTCTTCCACCACGGCCCGCAGATCACTGCCGCCGCGTTCGCTGCCATCGGCCAATGACAGTGTTGTGCCTTCAAGACCAACGTCAATGAGGTTGGATTCCAGCGCGTCGTTGTCTTTCAAATATTGCTCAGACTGGCCGCGCTTGATTTTATAAAGCGGCGGCTGGGCGATATAGAGATGGCCACGCTCCACAATCTCACGCATCTGGCGATAGAAGAAGGTGAGCAACAGGGTGCGAATATGCGCACCATCCACGTCAGCGTCGGTCATGATAATGATTCTGTGATAGCGCAATTTGTCAGCGTTGAATTCTTCGCGGCCAATGCCTGTGCCCAGTGCGGTGATCAACGTGCCGATTTCGGCAGAGCCCAACATCTTGTCGAATCGCGCCCGCTCCACATTCAAAATCTTGCCGCGAAGTGGCAATACAGCTTGGTTCGCACGGTTGCGGGCCTGCTTGGCAGAGCCACCAGCAGAGTCACCTTCCACGATGAATAGTTCACACAAAGCCGCATCACGTTCTTGGCAGTCCGCCAATTTGCCGGGTAGCGATGAAATATCCAGTGCACCTTTGCGCCGCGTCAATTCACGCGCTTTTTTGGCGGCTTCCCGCGCCGCGGCAGCTTCTGCCACTTTGCCGACGATGGCTTTGGCTTCTGAAGGATGTTCTTCAAACCAGGCACCCAACTGCTCATTCACAATGCCTTCCACCACGGGGCGCACTTCCGATGAAACCAGCTTGTCTTTGGTTTGCGATGAAAACTTCGGATCAGGCACTTTTACCGAGAGCACACACGTCAGGCCCTCACGCGCGTCGTCACCGGTGATCGCCACTTTTTCGCGCTTGGCTATGCCGCTACTTTCAGCATAATTATTGATGATGCGCGTTAATGCCCCACGAAAACCCGCCAAATGCGTGCCACCATCGCGTTGTGGAATGTTATTGGTGAAGCAGAACACGCTTTCATGGTAGCTGTCATTCCACCACAATGCGCAATCCACAATTAGGCCATCGCGTTCGCCTGTCACGAAAATTGGCTCTTTGATCAAGCCTTGTTTGGTGCGATCAAGATAGCGCACAAAAGCTGCAATGCCGCCCTCATAGAAAAGCTCAAGCACGTGGGGTTCCACGCCGCGTTTGTCGGCCAATGTAATGCGCACGCCGGAATTCAGGAAGGCCAGCTCACGCAGGCGATGCTCCAGCGTGGCGAAATCAAATTCCGTTTTGGTAAAAGTTTCGGTTGAAGGCAAGAACGTCACTTCCGTGCCGCGCTTGCCATCTGAGCTTCCTGTCACCACCAGGGGCGCATCGGGCACACCATGGGTGAAGGCAATGAAATGCGATTTCCCTTCGCGGTGAATAACCAGCTTCAGCGATACTGAAAGTGCGTTGACCACCGATACACCTACACCATGCAAGCCGCCCGAAACCTTGTAAGAGTTCTGGTCAAATTTTCCGCCCGCGTGCAGTTCCGTCATGACAATTTCGGCGGCTGAGCGTTTCGGCACGTTATCATCGTCTTGCTTGATGCCTGTAGGAATGCCGCGACCGTTATCAGTGACGGTGACGGAACCGTCGGCATTCAGCGTGCAAGTGACCAAAGTGGCGTGACCACCCAACGCTTCGTCGATGGCATTGTCCACCACTTCATAAACCATGTGGTGCAGGCCTGAGCCATCATCCGTGTCGCCGATATACATGCCGGGGCGTTTGCGCACGGCATCAAGGCCTTTCAGAATCTTGATCGAGTCTTCGCCATAGTCTGCCGCGCCGTTTTCAATATCTGACATGTACTGTCCCGTCTTTCACTTCATACCGACATGCTGAGGCACCTGCCTCCGCAAATAAATTTTCATCAGTGCCTGTCATCCAAGCTTGGCACCCAAGCGCTGCCAGTGCTGCAAATAACCCACGCCGCCGCGCCTCATCCAGATGGGCCGCCACTTCATCCAAAAGCAGGATGGGTGAAGCCTCCAAAACTTCTTTCGCCGCTTGCGCCTGCGCCAGAACCAGCCCAATTAACAAAGCCTTTTGCTCGCCCGTAGAGCACATCTCCGCCGGTGTTGATTTGGGTCCATGCAACACAGAAATATCCGCGCGGTGTGGGCCCCTCATGGTGCGTTGCTGCGACCGATCAAGACCTCTCGAATCGGCTAATATCTTAGCGTATTCGTCCTCGGCTTGCACGGCAGGAAATGTCGCCACCAGCTCTTCAATTTCCCCGTGCAGCTGCAACACGCCCCAAGGAAATGGCCCCGGTGAGGCATGGCTGGCAAAATGCCGCGCTAGCAGGTCAGAAGCCTGATTTCGCGCCACGGCGATAGCAATGGCTTGCTCTGCCATTTGGGTTTCCAGCGTGGCCAGCCAAACCTCATCAGCGCGGTGGTGTTGTAGCAAAGCATTGCGCTCTCGCATCAGCTTTTCGAAGGCCGAGACGTGCGAAGCATGTGCGTCGTTAAAGCTGGCCACCATGCGGTCGAAGAACCTGCGGCGATCTGAGCCCGGCCCCATGAACAGGCGGTCTTGGGCAGGTGTCAGCCACAGCATTTTAAGATATTGCGCCAATGCGCCCGCAGACTTTTCTACGTGTCCATCCACCGCCACTTTGCGTGATGTGGCGCCCCCCCCTTCAAAGCTCGTACCCAACCGCACTTCACCCAGTGGGCACTGAACTTCCGAAGCCACAGCCCAATTTCCGTTGCCTTCAAGTCTTGCGAGATGGTGAAAATCCTGCCCCCGCAAACCGCGGCCCGGAACCAAAAGCGATACCGCCTCAAGGATATTGGTTTTGCCCGCGCCATTGGGGCCGAAAAGGCAGATCATTGGCCTCGGCGGCTCCAGGCGCAAGGCAACATGGTTGCGAAATTCAGTCAGCGTGAGTCGGGTTATGGAAAGGTGAGGCGCTTCCACCAACAGTTAGACACGCATCGGCATCAGCACAAAGAGTGAGTGTTCATCTTTCGGATCGCGCACCACGGTGGGCGAGCCGGCGTCATTAAACTCAAAGCGCATGGTTTCAGCCTTCACTTGCGAAGCAACGTCTAAAAGATAGCGTGAATTGAAGCCAATTTCCATCGGCTCACGGTCATACGCAACCTGGATTTCCTCTTCGGCAGAGCCAGAGTCTGGGTTGTTCACCACCATTGTCAGCTTGCCCTCGCCCAACGCCAGTTTCACCGCACGGCTTTTTTCAAATGAGATGGTGGACACACGGTCCACCGCTTCGGCAAACTGCTTGGCATCTGCTACCAAAATCTTGTCATTGCCGCGCGGGATCACGCGCTCATAGTCTGGGAAAGTGCCATCGATCAGTTTAGACGTCAGCACGAGCTTGCCCGCTTTGAAGCGGATTTTCTGTGACGAGATGGAAACCTCAACTTCGCCATCATCGCCTTCCAGCAGCTTCACCAGTTCCAAAACTGTTTTACGCGGCACAATGATGCCAGGCATGTCTTGCGCCCCGGCAGGCAGCGCCATTTGGCTTTGCGCCAACCGGTGGCCGTCAGTTGCCACGGCGCGCAAGTGATTGCCCAGTTTCACCTCATGAAAATAAATTCCATTGAGATAATACCGCGTTTCTTCAGTTGAAATGGCAAACCGCGTGCGCTCAATTAGGAAGCGCAGCTCGGTTGAGGCCAGCGTAAATGTATTGCCAAACTCACCGCTGGAAAGATCAGGAAAATCCTCAGGCGGCAAAGCTTGCAAAGCAAAACGTGAGCGACCGGCCACGATGGCCACGCGGCCTTTGTCGCCGGCTTGGTTAAGTTCGAGCTGGGCCCCATCAGGCAGTTTGCGCACAATGTCATAAACCATGTGGGCGGGCACGGTGGCCGCACCCTCTTGGGCCACGTCAGCGGCTACAGATTCTACAATCTCAAGATCAAGATCAGTGGCCGTGAGCTTCACCTCGCCGCCCTTGGCATGAATCATGACGTTGGATAGAATAGGAATGGTATTGCGCCGCTCCACCACACTCTGAACGTGATTCAACGCTTTTAAAAAAGCCGATTTTTCAAGTGTAACGCGCATGCTGCTGACTGTCCCTTTGGACAAGAGACAATGGCGAAACTACGCACCAAATTCAAGTTTATTGCTGCTCAACCAACCTTATCAACAGGGCGAGCTCACGAGCCAGTTTGTCATCATTCTTCATCTGCTGGTCAATTTTACGCACCGCATGAAGAACGGTAGAGTGATCACGCCCGCCAAAACGGCGGCCAATTTCCGGAAGCGAACGCGCGGTCAGCTTTTTGGCCAAATACATCCCAATTTGGCGCGGCATAACCACCTCGCGGGCACGGCGCGGCGAAAGCAAATCATTGCGGCCCACATTATAGTGGCGGCTGATCACTTTCAGAATGTCTTCGATCTTGATCCGGCTGGTATCAGCCGATCCTGCCGCATCACGCAAAACCATGGACGCCAGATCAACGGTGATGGATGATTTATTGAACTGTTGATAGGCCACCAGCTTGTTCAAGGCACCTTCCAACTCCCGGCCACCACCGGTAATCCGCTCTGCTACAAGCGCCAGTATTTCCGGTGCAATGGTGGTCGACGGATCATTGCGCAACATGATCATGTGGCGCTGTTCCACAATTTTGCGGCGTTGCTCCACATCGGGTGTTTCAATATCAATCACCAACCCACCCAACAGGCGTGAGCGCATGCGCTGATCAATCGTATCAAGTTGCGTTGGCGGCACGTCGGCCGCAATCACCACTTGCCGTTTCGCATCCACCAACGAATTGAAGGCATGGCTAAATTCCTGCAGCATGGCTTTGCCTTGGAGGAACTGGAAATCATCAATCAACAATACATCCACGTTGCTGAATTGGTCTTTGAAGGCCAGTGTATCGCGGTTGCGAATGGCATGAATGAAGCCATACATAAAACGTTCTGCCGTCAGCATCAAAACCTTGCGGCCCGGTTGCAGCTGGCGCACGCGTTGGGCCAAACCATTCAATAAATGGGTTTTGCCCAAGCCCGCGGCTGAGTGAATATAGAGGGGGTTGAACGTCAAAGCTTGGCCCGCGGTGCCGTTGGCCACGCGCATCACGGCGGCATGGGCCAGCTGGTTGGAAGCACCAATCACGAACGTATCAAAAGTTTGGGTCTCATCCAAAGCCGCGCCGCGCTCTGGCACAAGAAGTGATTGGATTTGCGCCGCCGTTGCACTGTTGCGTTCCGGCGATGGTGACCGTGGCGCATCACTGCCAACTGACTTGGTGGATTCGCCTTGCTGCCTCACACGAACATGGAGCGACTGCAAAACGCCCATCTCACCCTCAGCCACTTTACGCAGCTTGTTGACATAATGGTTCTCAATCCAACTTTTTAGAAAGCGAGTGGGAACGGAAACCGTCAATTGTCCGAGTGAAAGTTCTTCACAGTCCATGCGGGCAAACCAGCTATTAAAGAGATCATCTCCCAACTCAGCCTTTAGCCTGGCCGCCACTTTGCTCCACTGACTACGCAACAACACTTTGTTATCAGTGCCTAACCGCTCAACCGCTGCTTGTTTCATTTTGCCTCATGCCCATAAGTCTGCATTCACATGCCAAGAGCATGTGTTGCTTGTGTTTCAACAATTTTAGAATTAGGGAGCTTTGCCCCCATGAACACACCAACTCACTGCACTAATCGTCCAAACTCATAACTCTTCCCCCACCATCAAGCTGAACACTTGAAACCCTATCGTAAAACTCGGATGCGTGATTGCCTCTCCCGCCACCTCTCGTGAAAAACGCTAGTCAAACCTGCGGTGACCCTGCAATAAGTTTTGCAAGTCCTTCCGTACACGGAGCATGGAATTGCCGATAATATGGCCCTACTTCTTCGTAAGTGTTTATATTAAGTATCTGAATTATATGTATAAAAAGTGGTAGCACCTTAATTTGTCACAGATGCAATAAATGCGTCAAAGCTGGCTTTGGTTAGCCAAAAACTTAACAATTCATTAACAACTGAACCTAAATTTTTCACCAACCGTCATAAGCCATTGATTTTATTTGTCTTTGCCTGTCACTAACCTTCCGTGTTCGGACAAACAAAAACGCCGCGCGAGGTTTCGAGCGGCGTTTCGTTTAGATTAACTGAGTAGAATTCAGGCGCACGGTCGCGCCAAGACCGGCGAGCCTAGCCCTTCATGGCCCGAACGCGCAGCGTCAACCGCGAAACTTTCCGCGACGCGGCGTTTTTGTGCATTACACCTTTATTGGCACCGCGCATCACTTCCGTCGTGGCCAGCTTCAAGGCGCTTTCAGCGTCTACCTTCTTGCCCTCAACAATCGCTTCTTCAACTTTGCGCACGGATGTGCGCACTTTGCTGATGCGGTTCCTGTTTACAGTCGCTTTGCGCGCCGAGCTGCGGGCGGCTTTTTTGGCAGATGAAGTATTGGCCATGAATGATCCTAGTTAAACTTTAAAACTGTTGGTGTCTGAATCGGGGCCGAGACAGGTTCCTGAACGCTAAGTCCAAGAAACGCTTCACAGCTTGAGAATGGCGGGCTTATAGTAAGCCAAATTCAAACCGTCAACCGCCGATTCTTCAGTTCGCTTGTGGGAGTAAACTTGTGACGCAATATAGTGAAAATCGCCCGTGGGGTTCCTTTCATGTGTTGGATGAAAGCCAGGGTTATAAAGTGAAACGCATTGTGGTGAAAGAGGGCGGCCGCCTTTCGTTGCAAAGCCACAAACACCGCGCTGAACATTGGACAGTGGTTGAAGGTACGGCCACAGTCACCGTGGATGTCAAGGTTGCAGCTATGACGCGCGGCCAAGCAGTGGATATTCCCCTCGGCGCAAAACATCGCCTCGAGAATCTGCACAAAGGTGAAGTCACGTTGATTGAAGTGCAGTTCGGCGCCTATCTCGGCGAAGATGATATCATTCGCTATGAAGATGCTTATGCCCGCGCCTGATGGTGTCAAAAACCATGCGCCCGGCACCGTCACCAAGAAGCAGCACGAACGGCGCATTGGCGTGGATATCGGAGGTACCAAAATCGACGCTTTGGTTTTTGACCACGCCGACAAAGTGATATTCGAAAAGCGCATCGATACCCCAAAAGACTATGAACCCATGATCAAAGCTGTTGCAGGTTTGGTTGAAGAGGCCGGCAAAGGCACAGTGGGGATTGGCGCGCCAGGTTCTGGCGATCCCGAAACGGGGGTATGGCGAAACTCCAATTTTGTGGCCTCTAACGGTCAAACTTTGGCGAAAGACTTGGAGGCGGCTATTGGCCGCCCCATTCGTATCGAGAATGATGCCAATTGCTTTGCTTTGTCAGAAGCCAAAGACGGCGCTGGCGCGGGGTTTGGCAGCATCGCTTTTTTTACCATCGGCACGGGCCTCGGCGGTGGCTTGGTAATTGATGGCAAAATCATTCGCGGGGCACATGCCGAAGCTGCTGAATTTGGCCACACCGGCCTGCCTTGGATGACCGAGCTTGATTGGCCGCCGGTCAAATGCTTTTGCGGCAAGCAGGGATGCGCTGAAATGTATGTGTCTGGCACCGGTTTGGTGCTGGATTACAAGCGCGTCACGGGATTTGAACTCACCGGCCAGGAAATTATCGCGCGTGCAAGGCTAGGGGCCGTTGCCGCAGCCGCAGCACTGATGCGCATGCAAGACCGTTTCGCCCGCATCTGCGCCAATATTCTGAATGTGATCGATCCCGACATCTTCGTCATGGGCGGTGGCTTGTCAACCCTGCCGGAGCTGGTGGAGGAATTGCCCCCTCACATCGCTCGCTATACATTCAGCGGCAAGGCCATACCGCGCGTTGAAAGAGCAAAACACGGCGGCAACAGCGGCGTGCGCGGTGCAGCCAGGTTGTGGGGTTAAACGGTGTTATAGTAACGCTTGACGTTAATAACGACATCCATTATTATATGTAATCATGATCAAGTCATTCGCTGACGCGGACACCAAGCGCTTGTTTGAGCTTGGTCATGTGCGGCGTTGGGCCAGCATTGAGCGACAGGCGCTGCGCAAAGTGGTGCAACTCGATCTCGCCGTGACTTTGGGTGACATGCGAGTGCCACCCGGCAATCGGTTGGAGGCCCTGAGTGGGAATCGCAAAGGTCAATGGAGTATCCGCATCAATGACCAGTTCCGCTTGTGTTTCCGCTGGACTGACGAAGGCCCCACAGATGTTGAAATCGTTGACTATCATTAGAGGAATGAGAGCATGGCAAAAGTTTTGAAGCCCGTTTCTCCGGGAGAGATGCTGCAAGAGGAGTTCCTTACACCCTTGGGCATGACAAAATACCGCTTGGCCAAAAGCATCGGCGTTCCGGCCCAGCGCGTTGGTGAGATTATTGCGGGCAAGCGGGGCATAACGGCGGATACCGATTTGCGGCTGTGCCGTTTCTTTGGTCTGTCCGACGGATGGTGGCTGCGTTTGCAGGCCAACCACGACACCGCCCTCGCCAAAAAAAAGTTGGCAGGAGAATTGGCCAAGATCGTGCCGCTGAAGAATGCGGCTTAGGGTCCCCGCCAAGCCATCCATGCCTAGCCCGCACCAAATGGGGCGGCAACAGCGGCGTGCGAGGCGCGGCAAGGTTATGGGATTAAATTGAAAATGCCCCGATTAGTCAAATCGATGAAGTTGTATAGTTTTATTATGATGCTGGAAGGGTAGTAACATGAAATCGGGTATTGAAAATCTAACCGATGAAGAACTTGAGAATTTCGTCAACAACTATCAAAGGGCGCGAAAGACGGAGGGGGGAAAGTATCCCCTTTCTTCGCTAGTGCTCGAACAGGAAAAGCGCAAAAAATCACACTTCAGCGGGCGTGAAACTGTTGAGGCAATCATACGGCTGTGTCGCCAAACACGGGAACATCACGTTACCTACGGCACCTTGTACAGTTGTTTGGCCCCCCGAGCGGTCTGGAAAGGTAACGCTACCCAATCGCTCATGTCGAAAGTACTAGATAAGGCTGCCTATTATTGTGTTTCCAACCAACTTCCTATTCTAACTGTCCTTGTAGTTCGCGTAAACGGAAAGCTTTCTGAGGAAGCGGTGCTGAATATTTATAACTACGCTAAGAAGTTTGGACTCGAAGTTGGATTTGACCCAATTGCATACATAGATGAACAGGTTCATCAGTCTTTGAAATTTGTGTCAGGTGAGATTGAGTTGCCAGCGTAAGAAATGCTTTCAAACCTCTTGAGGCTGCCAACTTCTCATTTTACACCTTCTCCCACTTCCGGCTCTTCTCTGACTTAAAAAATGCATCGATGATCTTCATGTTCTTAATGGCATCATCCAAGCCCCAGGCCAGCCTCTTCTTGGCGCGGATGCTGCGGCCGAAGGCTTCGGCTTGCAGTTGGTATTGATCGCTCACCGGATAGGAATGCCACACCCCCATATTCATCTCTTCGCCTTGCACAAAGATGCGGTTCGGCGTGTCGGGCGGCGCGTTGAAAGGGATTTCAATTTCAATGCGCCCCTTGGTTCCCATAATCTGCACCCGTTGAAACGGTGCAAGCTGGGTTGAGATCGTAAAGCTCAAATGCCGCCCTTTGCCAAAGTCAGCAAGGCCCCCCATCAGGCGATCCACTTTGAATTTGGGATCATTGTCAATCGTGCCAATCACGCGCTTAGGCTCACCATCAAAAATGTACCGGGCAATGGTGATGGGATAACACCCAATATCAAGAAGCCCGCCACCTCCTATGCCTGCCATGTTGCGCACATTCTTGGGATCGCGGTTGAAATAGGTGAACATGACTTGAATGGCGCGAACCTCACCAATCTCGCCCGCCTTCACCCGGGCCTTGGCATCAATCCACTGCAACGCATGGCGCACCATAAAAGCTTCGGCGATTTGCACTTTGCGCGGGGCTTTTTGAAGCTTTTTCGCCTCCTTGGCGGTGATGGCAATGGGCTTTTCACACAGCACATGCTTGCCCGCCTTGGCCGCTGCCATGGTCAGCGGTACATGCAGGTGGTTGGGCAAGGGGTTGTAAACGCACTCAATCTCGGGGTCTGCCAGCATCTCCTCATAAGATCCATAGGCCTTGGCAATGCCCAACTTGGCCGCCCATTCTTGCGCCGTTTTGAGGTTTCGTGACGAAATGGCAACGATTTCAATATCGGGGCTTTTCAGCATACCCGGCAGAACTTTGGTCACGCCGATATTGGCTGTTGAGACGATACCCCATTTCACTTTTGTCATTATTAAGCTCCCCTTGTGATTGCCACGTGCTTAATGTGTCGCGCAAAGAAAGAACAGTGCCGCAATCACAAAGTTTGTGAGCGACAGGTAACTTGCGAGCTTGCTGAAAAAGCGCAATAGTCACAACCATGTCATCAGGGAGAAACACAATGACGCAATCAGTTGCCAAATCTTTAGCCACTTTAGCTTTGACCGCCAGCCTGTTTGGTTTTTCAGCTGCAGCACAAGCAGGTGACGCCGCTACGTGCCAGACTGTCAAAATGTCTGACATTGGCTGGACGGATGTAACCGCCATCACCGCTCTCACCGGTGCCATGTTGGACGGCATGGGCTATAAGGGCGACATCAAGCTTCTTGAAGTGCCGGTCACCTTCGCTTCGATGAAAAACAAGGATATCGACGTGTTTTTGGGTAACTGGATGCCTTCGATGGAAGCCGACATCAAAGCCTATAGTGCCGACAAATCCGTTGAGACAGTGGCGGCTAACTTGCCTACCGGCGCTTTCTATACTTTGGCCGTGCCAGAATATACTTACGCCAAGGGCCTGCATGACTTTGCTGACATTGCCAAGTTCAAAGACAGCCTGCACGGCAAGTTCTTTGGTATTGAGCCCGGAAATGATGGCAACCGCCACATTCTGGATATGATCAAGGATGCAAAATTCAAGCTGGATGGATTTGAACTGGTAGAAAGCTCTGAGGCGGGCATGCTCTCGGAAGTGGCCAAGGCCACCCAGAACAAGGAAGATATTGTTTATCTCGGCTGGGCTCCGCATCCGATGAACAACACGTTCAAGATGAAATATCTCACCGGTGGTGATGATCTTTTCGGGCCTAACATGGGCGCTGCCGTGGTCAACTCCACCGTGCGGCAAGGCTATACGGCAGAGTGCCCCAATGTCGGCAAGCTCGTAAAGCAGCTGAAGTTCGAAGTGGGCATGGAAAATGAAATCATGGATCAAATTTTGAATAAGAGCGTGGATGCCAAACTGGCCGCCGTCGCCTACGTGAAGGCCCATCCCGATGTGATCAAGCCCTGGCTGGAAGGTGTAACAACTTTCGACGGTAAAGGCCCGGCGCTGGACGCGGTGAAAAAGGCCCTTGGCCTTTAAGGCAATTTGGTGAGAGAATGCAAGGCGGGCTGTTGGGGCCCGCCTTTTTTGTAACCAAGGATCGGCAACACAACCATGGAACAAATTTTCAATCTTTCCTTCATCCCCAAAATTCCATGGGGGGCCTGGGGTAAGATATTCTTCTCATTTTTCACGTCGAACTTTGATTGGTTCTTCCGCGGCATTGCCAAGGCAATGGGCTACGTATTGGATAATCTGGTGGTCTTGCTTCTGTCAGCTCCGCCACTATTGATCATCATCGCACTGGCGGCCATCGCTTACCTCGCCAAGCGCTCTTGGAAATTGGCACTGGGCGTCTTTCTCGGCTTCGCCTTCATGCTCAATCAAGGAGAATGGAAGGAAACGATGCAAACGCTGGTGCTCGTGTCTTTTTCAACTGCTGCAGCCGTTGCCATTGGCGTGCCGCTGGGCATTTATGCTGCCCACCGCCCCAAGGTTTGGCAATATCTCAGCCCGCTTCTTGATCTGATGCAAACCATGCCAACTTATGTTTATCTTATTCCGGCGCTCATTCTATTTGGCCTTGGCGCACCGTCGGGCCTTCTCGTTACGGTCATCTTTGCTGCCCCTGCCGCCATTCGCATGACCCATCTGGGCATCACCTCGGTGCCCAAATCAATGCTGGAAGCGGGTGAGGCTTTTGGTGCCAGCCGTTCACAGCTGTTGTGGAAAGTGGAATTCCCGGCGGCTCTGCCCACGGTGATGGCCGGGGTTACTGAATGCATTATGCTCTCGCTTTCGATGGTGGTGATCGCGGGCCTCATCGGGGCCAATGGTCTGGGCAGCCAAGTAGTGCGTGGCCTGAACCAGTTCAATGTTTCGCTGGGCGTGGAGGCGGGCACGTGCATTGTATTGCTGGCCTTGATGCTGCACCGTGCCACCCACGTTGAACATGGAGTAGGCCATTGACCGCCGTCGTCTCGTTCAAATCTGTTGATATTCTTTTTGGCAAGGATCAACGGCACGCGCTGAAGCTTTTAGACAGCGGCGTGGCACGGGCCGAGATTTTGGATCAGACCAGCGTGGTGTTGGGTTGCGCCGGCGCATCGCTTGATGTGCAAGAGGGTGAGATCAGCGTTTTGATGGGTCTTTCAGGCTCAGGCAAATCCACTCTGTTGCGCGGCGTCAACGGCCTTAACAAAGTGACTCGTGGCACCATTGCAGTATCTGACGGCAAAAGCATGATTGATGTTGTGACGTGCGATGCTGCAACGCTGCGCAACCTCCGCCAGAAAAACGTGGCCATGGTGTTTCAGCAATTCGGGCTGTTGCCATGGCGCACGGTGGCAGAAAATATCGGCTTTGGCCTGGAGCTTGCGGGCGTGTCTCAAGAGGAACGCCAGACGCGTGTGGACAAGCAGCTGAAGCTTGTGGGTCTGGAGCAATGGGCGGGCAAATATGGCCATGAACTATCAGGCGGTATGCAGCAGCGTGTGGGATTGGCCCGCGCCTTCGCAACCGAAGCGCCGATCCTCTTGATGGATGAGCCGTTCTCAGCTCTTGATCCCTTGATCCGCACCAAGCTGCAAGATGAGTTGCTGCAGCTTCAAAAGGAATTAAAGAAAACCATCATCTTCGTTAGCCATGATTTGGAGGAGGCACTCAAACTCGGCAACACCATTACCATCATGGAAGGGGGCCGCATTGTGCAATCGGGCAGGCCGGAAGATATCGTTCTGCGCCCCGCCAACGCCTATGTGCGCGACTTCATCGCAAACGTAAACCCTTTGTCAGTGCTCACCGCATGGAATGTGATGCGCGGTATTCATGAGTTGGAAAAAGACAAGGGCGGGTGGATTTGGCTCGATCGCCGCAAAACGACGAGATTTAAACTCGGCAGAGACAATCGCGTCACATCGGTGGAGCGTGATGGCGCAAAAGCCGAGTGGGTGTCCTGTGTCGATGCCGAAAAAGTCTTTGCCGCAAAAGACAAGCCTGTGTTCTGGGCCACGCCTGGCACATCTCTCAAGACGGTGATGCTGGCCATGCATCAATCAGAAACCGCACCAGTGGCGTTGTTCAACGCCGACAACACTTTTGCCGGCGCCATCGGCGTGCGCGATGTTTTGCGGGCCGTTCTGAAGCGGGAGAGCTAAAAACTTTCGCCTGCTTGCAACGGTCCAACGCCCAGTATTCTTGCTATTGTCTGTCCGATATCAGAAAACGTTTGATGCAAACCGATGGGTCCAGGCGTTAGCGATGGACAGAACCACAACACAGGCACACGCTCACGAGTATGATCGGTGCCTTCAAAGCTCGGGTCATTGCCGTGATCGGCGGTGATGAAGACATGATCATTGGGGCCAACCAAGTGCAGTGCTTCAGCCAACCAACGATCAAACTTTTCCAGCAAACCTGCATAACCCGCAACATCGCGGCGGTGTCCGAAATCTGTGTCGAAGTTGACGAAATTCACCATGAGAAATCCGCCAGCTTGCAGTTTCGGCATTTCGGATTGGGTGGTGTCCATCAACATATCCATGCCAGAAATCTTGATCTCGCGTCCCGTTCCGCGGTGCGCATAGATGTCGCCAATCTTGCCGATGCTGCAAATGTCACGCCCCGCATTGCTAAGCACATCGAGCAGCGTGTCATGCGGCGGCAACACGGAATAATCCTTGCGGTTTCCTGTGCGCTCAAAGGTCTTTGGCGTGTGGCCGAGGAAAGGCCGCGCGATAACCCGACCGATATTGAGTGAATAAGAAAGCTCCCGCGCAATCGCACATACTTCATAGAGGCGCTGCAAGCCAAAGTGCGTTTCATGCGCGGCAATCTGGATGACGCTGTCTGCACTGGTATAGATAATCGGCTTGCCGGTGCGCAAATGTTCTTCGCCGAAATCTTCAATCACTTGGGTGCCGGAAGCGTGGCCCATGCACAGCAGGCCCGGCACATTGGCGTTGGTGATCAGCTCATTTAAAAATTCTTTGGGAAAAGCCGGGATGGTGGTGGGGAAATAACCCCAGTCTTTTGCCAGCTGCACCCCGGCGATTTCCCAATGTCCAGTGATTGTGTCTTTGCCACGGGAAACTTCAGTGGCAGCACCATAACGCCCAATGATTTCAGCCATTGGAAACGGATCGACACCGCCCGCAACTTTAGCCGCGCCCCCAAGGCCGAGTGAGGCAAGGGTGGGAATATGCAGCGCGTGTTTTTCGGCTATATGGCCGAACGTGTTGGAACCTTCATCACCAAACGCCGCGGCATCCGGCGCATGGCCCACGCCAAATCCATCCATGATGAAAAGGAAGGCCCGGCTCATGGTGCTATGCGTTCCAAGATGACTGCGAGATCCGCCGTATCCTCTTGCACAAAATGATAGGCCTTGCTTACTTTTGCACCGATGTTCCAGCCGAGTTCTTCATCATCACAATGAACAATGAGGGTTGGTTCGTCGTGCCCAAGCACCTTCCCGACACCAGGCAGCCTGGTAAAGCCTACGGCATGATTGATCTTATCGCTGGCGACACGGCGACCGCCCCCGAGTTCAATAACCCCAAGACCAATCTCGCGCGTATCGACCCGCGCGATCTTGTTGCCGCCGGCTTTCGTGATTTCAAGTTTGAACTTTGCTTGCGGCAAATATTTTGACGCCGACCTGAGGAAGTCACTGGGCCCACCAAGTGCCGAGACCATTTTTTCAAACCGCTCAGCGGCACTGCCGTCACTCAAACTCTTGCTCAAACGGGCTTGCCCATCGCCGTGATCTTTGGCGATGCCGGTGCCCACAAGCAGTTCGGCTCCGAGTTCAAGTGTCACTTGGTGCAAGCGACGATCACGATACTTGCCAGTGAGATAGTCCACGGCGTTTTGCACTTCCACCGCGTTACCCGCACAGGATGCCAGAGGTTCATTCATATCCGTGATCAGTGCCGTGGTTTTCAATCCCGCCCCATTGGCCACGCTCACGAGGGATTTTGCCAGCCCCACCGCATCTTCGCGCTTGGTCATGAACGCGCCGGAGCCGCATTTAACGTCCATCACCAGATGTTGCAAACCAGCGGCCAGTTTTTTCGACAGTATGGAGGCCGTGATCAGCGGCACACTCTCAACCGTGGCCGTGACATCGCGGATGCCATAAAGGCGTTTGTCGGCAGGGGCGAGATCAGCTGTTTGCCCGATGATGGCGCAGCCCACTTCGCCCACCACTTTGCGGAACAGGGCGTTGTCTGGAGTCGTATTGTAGCCTGGAATCGCATCAAGCTTGTCTAGCGTTCCACCCGTGTGGCCCAGCCCACGACCGGAAATCATTGGCACAAAACATCCGCACGCCGCCAACATGGGGGCCAACATCAGTGAGACGTTGTCGCCAATGCCGCCTGTGGAATGTTTATCCACCACCGGCCCCGGCAAATTCCACTTGAGCACGGTGCCGGAATCGCGCATCGCCAGCGTCAAGCCCACGGCCTCTGCAGCGCTCATGCCTTTGAAAAACACCGCCATGGCGAAGGCGGCAACTTGGCCTTCAGACACTCTGCCACTCGTCAGTCCTTTGATGAACTCTTGCACTTCGGCGGTGCTGAGTGCGCGGCCATCGCGCTTGGCGCGGATGACTTCTTGCGGCAACACTATTTCAAATCCTTGAAGAAGCGGATCAGCAGCCGTTTCATATCGCCCGCCGCCTTCATGCCTTCGCGCTTGGTTTCTTCGTGTGAAGGCGAGGCACCTTTGATGCCTGCGGCCAAATTGGTGATGGTGGAGATTGCAGCAACCTTCATTCCCAGCCTGCGGGCCAGAATGGTTTCGGGGGCTGTGGACATCCCCACTGCGGTGCCACCGATAATTTGCATCATTCTAATTTCAGCCGGTGTTTCAAACGACGGGCCGGAATACCAGCAATAAACGCCTTGTTTCACCGCTATCTTTGCTTTTTTCGCCGCGGCCACAAAAGCCTTTCGTAAATCCGCATCATAAGCATTGGTCATGGAAACAAAATTTTCGTCGCCATGCTGACCCATCAGGGGGTTCATGCCGGCGCAATTGATATGGTCGGTGAGAAGCATGAGCGAACCGGGCTTCATCGAGGATTTAAGAGATCCCGCCGCGTTGGTGAGGATCAAAGTTTTTATGCCCGCATCTTGCAATTGTTGCAATGCCGGGCGCATCACCGCCGCATTGCCATCTTCATAAGCATGCGCACGGCCCGCCAACACGGCCACTTCAACCCCGCCGATATTTCCCAACACCAACTTGCCCGCATGGCCAGAAATTCTCGGAACGGGAAAACCAGTAAGCTCCGTATACGCAATATCCAGCGGCTGCTCCACGGCATCAATCACTGAACCAAGAGCCGAGCCTAAAATGACGGCATACTTTGGCACGCGGCCTTGAAGGCGGGACTTCAAATCACTCATTTCAAATTCTCCGGCCCAAAACTGGCGGGCAGCAATTCATCCAGCGTGAAGGTTTTCAGCAGTGAACCCTGTTCTGTGCAGCAATGGATTTTTACGTCGCCACTTGCAAACTCTCTGATCTTCTGGCGGCAACCACCGCAGGGTGTGCATAATGTATCGCCATTGCCCAGAACAGCAACTTCAGTAATGCGCGTGCCGCCCGCCATTATCAGGTGTGCGATGGTCGAGCATTCTGCGCACCAGCCTTGGGGGTAGGCGGCGTTCTCCATATTCGCCCCCGCGTGAATGCGGCCTTGCTCATCCGACATTGCGGCGCCGACATAAAATTTGGAATACGGCGCATGGGATTTTTTGCGCGCCGCCATGGCAGCTTCAATGAGGTGACGCATTATCGATCCTTTAAATAGGGAATACCGGCTGCTTTCGGCGGTATAGATTTGCCGATGAAGCCCGCCAACAACACAATCGTCATCACATAAGGCAGAGAGTTGAAAACCTGCACGGGGATTTCAAAGCCAAAAAGATGCACGCCCTGCATGAAGTTTGCGATGGCTTGCAGGAAGCCGAATAGCAAACACGCCCAGAGCGCGGGCCAAGCCCGCCAGTTGGCGAAAATCAATGCGGTGAGGGCCAGAAATCCGCGCCCGCCAGACATATCGCGTACGAAGCTGGTTTGCAGTGCAGTTGAAAGATAAGCGCCCGCCACACCGCACAATATACCGGCGATAATCACGGCCTCATATCGCAGTCGCGCCACAGATATGCCCGCTGTATCCACAGCCTGCGGATTTTCACCCACTGCGCGCAGGCGCAGGCCAAAGCGGGTCTTTGCCAAAGTCCACGCCGTTAACGGCACCATGAGAAGTGCCGCATAAGTCAGGATGGAATGGTCAAAGACAATTTTGGCGAATGGGCCAAAACCCGGCGTATTCAAAAGGGCATCCTTGCCGGGAAAGGAGATGGCTGAAAAGCGCGATGCATCATCCAGCTGCGGCGTGCGCCCACCTTGCTTGAACCATGAATGGCCCAGCACCACGGCCAAGCCTGCCGCCAACATATTGATGGCGACACCCGAGACCACCTGATTGCCACGTTGATTGATGGCGGCATAGCCATGCACCAGTGAAAAGCTGATTGAAACGACAATGGCCAAGAACAGCCCAATCCACGGCGAGTGAAAGTAGGCCGCCCCAGAGGCCGCAGCAAAAGCGCCCGCCAGCATCTTGCCTTCAAGGCCAATGTCCACAATGCCAGAGCGTTCACTCCACAAGCCCGCAAGGCAGGCGAGAATCAAGGGCACTGACATACGAATGGTGGAGGCCAGAATTTCAGGAAGGATTGAAAAGTCCATGTCTCAGCCTTGCCTCGCAAAAAGGATGCTGAGATAAGGTCGGAAGGCCTGTTCCAGCGCGCCCATAAATAAAATCACCAATCCTTGGATCACCACAACCATATCGCGGTTGATATTCTGATTGCCAAACGAAAGTTCTGTGCCGCCTTGATAGAGTAAACCGAAGAGCAAGGCCGCAAGCATGATGCCCAGTGGATGTGAGCGGCCCATCAGCGCCACGGCAATGCCAACAAAGCCAGCGCCTTGCACATATTCAAGAACCAACCGATGTTGCGCACCCAGCACTTCGTGAAAAGCCAATAGGCCGGCAAGCCCGCCCGAGATGGCCATGGTGATCATGATGATGCGCGATGGCTTAATGCCCGCATAAACCGCGGCATCCATGTTGGCGCCAACCGTGCGAATTTCATATCCAAGCCTGGTGCGCCAGAGAAGATACCACACCATCCAAGCAGCCAGCAGGGCTATGAAAACTGTGGGATTCAAAGGCGTTGCCGGAATCTTCACGCCAATCCAACGGCCGATTTCTCGAAAATTCATGATATAGGCATCATTGATGCCACGGCTTTCAACCGCCATTTTGCCGACGGGGCGGAACACCATGTTGATCATATAAACCATCAAACTGGCGGTGATATAATTCAACATGATCGTGGTGATCACAATGTGGCTGCCGCGCTTGGCCTGCAGATAGCCGGGAAACCAGCCCCAGGCAGCACCCACCACTATGCTGCCCATCAAGCACACCAGCAAAGTGATCGGTTGCGAAATGCCCACGGGCAAAACGGACGCGAGTGCGCCGCCGAGGATTAAGCCGGGTGTGGCGGCACCCAGGCCCGCTGCATAAGCTTGGCCCTCACCGCCAATGTTAAACAGGCCTGCATGAAAAGCCACTGCAACGCACAAGCCAGTGAAGGTAAAATTGGTGGCGTAATAAAGCATGTAAGACCAGCCCTTGAGAGAGCCCAAAGCACCATCCAACATGATAGCCAAAGCCTGAAACGGATTTTCACCTATAAGTGCCACAACCAGCCCTGCCACAATGAAGGCGATGGCAAGGTTGATGAGGGGGATAAGGCCCACGTCCACCCAGGTGGGAAGCTCAGTGCGCGCGCTCATGCCGCTTCCTTGCTGACGCCGGCCATCAGCAGGCCCAGTTCACGCTCGTCAGCCGAAGGCTCACGCTCACCCATCACCCGGCCAGCGAACATCACCAGGATGCGATCAGACAACGAGCGAATTTCATCAAGTTCCACGGATACCAGCAAGATTGCTTTGCCCTGGTCGCGCAGTTGGATGAGGCGGCGGTGAATAAATTCTATGGCGCCGATATCGACGCCGCGCGTTGGCTGGCCAACGATAAGGAGATCAGGATTGGAACCAATCTCGCGCGCCAGAATAATTTTCTGTTGATTGCCGCCAGAAAATTTTGCGCTTTTTAAATTCGGATCAGCGGGCCGCACATCAAATTCTTCCATCTGTCTGCGCGTCAGATCAGTAACGGCTTTTTGGTTCAGGCGAAAACCTTTACCAAGCGCGGGGTTGTGTTGATAACCAAGAATGGCGCTTTCGGCAGCACTGAAGGATGTAATGAGGCCGCGGTGATGTCGATCTTCCGGCACATGCGCCATGCCACGCTGCCGCAGGATTGCGGCATTATCCAGGGCCGCAACATCTTCACCCTTGAACAACACGTGGCCCGATGTGGCTTTCGCTATACCCGTAATCACGTCAAGCAATTCTGATTGCCCATTGCCTGAGACACCTGCAATCCCGACGATCTCACCCTTGCGTACTTGAAAAGAAACATCATCCACGCGAGCAATTTTTTTCTTGTCCAGCCAGGTGAGATTTTTGACATCAAGAATAATATCACCAACCTTGGCAGGCGTTTTATCCACCCGCAGCAATACACGACGCCCCACCATGGCTTCAGCCAACTCGCCAACATTGGTTTCCGCAGTTGCAAAATTGGCCACCACTGCGCCGCGGCGCATGACGGAGATGTGATCAGTGATCGCCATAATCTCACGCAGCTTGTGCGTGATGAAGATTACGGTTTTGCCTTGGTCACGCAAGGTTTTCAAAATACGAAACAGATGATCAGCTTCTGCCGGCGTCAGCACGCCAGTGGGCTCATCGAGAATCAGAACGTCTGCGCCTTTGTACAACGCCTTGAGAATCTCAACGCGCTGTTGCAGGCCCACGGGCAATTCGCCAACGGTGGCATCAGGATCAACGTCCAGTTCATATTCTTCTTCCAGCCTCTTCAGCTCCCCCCGGGCTTTGGCAAGCGCCGGGCCGATTAGCCTGCCGCCTTCTGCGCCCAGAATAATGTTTTCGAGAACTGTAAAAGGTTCAACCAACATGAAATGCTGATGCACCATGCCTATGCCATGGCTGATGGCGTCGGTAGAGGATTTGATTTTGACGGGAACGCCACGTACTTTGATCTCACCCTTGTCGGCTTGATAAAAGCCAAACAGGATTGACATCAAAGTGGATTTGCCAGCGCCATTCTCTCCGATTATGCCATGAATAGAGCCTTGCGCAATCGACAGAGATACATCGCTATTGGCGTGCACAGCGCCAAAGCGCTTGTCGATATTGTTAAGTTCAATGGCCGGTGTCTGCAAGAAGTTGCCTCAACACTTGCTGGTAAAAAAACGCCTCACCCCGAATGGCCGCATTGGCGGTATCGAAGGGCGAGGCGTTTCAATTTGCGTCAGTTACTCAACTGGGCACTTGCTGTCGGCCATATAATCATGCACCGGCGTTTTGCCGCTGATGATATCCGCCTTGGCCATTTCAACAGCCTTTTTCATGTCATCTGAAACCATGGCTTTGTTATTATCGTCCATGGCGTAATCAACACCGCCCTCTTTAAGGCCAAGCGCTTGAATGCCGCCCTTAAAGCCAGCGTCGCCGCCCTTCATGGTGTTGTAAACGGCAACGTCAACGTGCTTCACCATTGAAGTGAGTACCGAGCCAGGGTGCAGATAGTTCTGGTTGGCGTCAACGCCGATAGACAACTTCTTGGCATCAGCCATGGCTTGCAACACCCCAAGGCCTGAACCCCCAGCAGCGGCATAAACCACATCCGCTCCCTTGGCCATTTGGCCCTTGGTGATTTCACCAGCTTTCACGGGGTCGTTCCATGCTGCACCGGTGTCACCCACCATGTTCTGTGAAACCTTGGCGTCTTTGTTGACAGACTTGACGCCTTGCACATAACCACAGGCAAAGCGGCGAATAAGTGGAATATCCATGCCCCCCACAAAGCCCACGCTGCCGGACTTAGAGGCCTTGGCGGCCATCATGCCGACAAGGTATGAGCCTTCTTGTTCTTTGAAAACGATGGAAGCCACGTTTGGCAAATCAACCACCATGTCAACGATTGCAAATTTCAGATCAGGATAATCCTTGGCCACTTTGGTGACGGCTTCGGCTTGGGCAAAACCGGCTGCGATGATGGGTGAATAGCCCTTGTCAGCGAAATTGCGGATGGCCTGTTCGCGCTGGGCTTCATTGGCAATTTCAAACTCGGCATAACCTTGGCCGGTTTCTTTCTTGAACTTTTCGGCACCGTTGAACATGGATTCGTTGAACGACTTGTCGAACTTGCCGCCAATGTCGAACACAATGGCAGGCCCCGCACCGGCGGCAAATGCGCCAGAGATCATGAGGGTGGAAAGTGCTACTGCACCGAGCAGTGATTTTATCATCGTAAAACTCCTGAATTTTTGACCAGCTGAATAAGCCATGCATCAATGAACGCTAAATTTAACGTTTTGGCAAGATGTGGGGCAGAAGCTGCCCTTGAAATATTTGCGAGGCTTCCCATTTCATGCGTATGGAACAGAAACATCATATCGACGTCTCCCCCGAACAGTTGCAAGCCATCGGCAATGGCTTTTTGGCCTATGTGAAGCCCATTGGCGCCGCTGATGCCGCCCGCATGCTTGGCCAGCCCGTTCAGGCCGGGCCGGAAGGCAAGCTTTTCGTGCTGTTTAACGCCAACGGGGCACCGATTTCGATTTCGCAGAGCTATGAAGCCGCCGTTGGCAATGCCATGGAGCACGAAATGGTGGCGACCAGGCTTCATTAAAATAATTTCCTATTATAGGAAATAACATAATTTAGCCACAACCAGCCCTTAAGTTCCTTCTTCGAAAGGACACGGATATGGGTCTGGTGATAGTTCTTTTTGCGGTGATGTTGGTTTTAAGCGACCAACCCGCCCTTCAGCGCGGTCTCAATCAGCTTCACAGTGTTGCTGATGCCATACAGCGCGGCAAGGCTGCCGAACCTGAGGCCGCGTTCGTCGTCCAGCAACACTTGATACAGCATGTGAACCAAGTTTGCGCCACGCCGATGGAGCCGTCTTTTTGCGTCGTAGTGTAGGGATCGCGATGGCCGATGTCGTTAACTTTGGTTTGAAATATCAACAGAGCTTCAAGTTCAACCACTCAGCGCGCCAATGGCAGCCTGAAAAATTTTGCCCCGCCGATACGCTGTTCAGGCTTGTTTCGCCCAGCTTTGCCATATTCATCAAGCGCAATAGATTGCAATCAAGCCAACTGTCCGTGAGTGCGGCTGTTTCACAAGTCACGACTTGTGAAACAGCTTCTTGCATAAACTAACGGGACCAAAAAAAAGTTCTTGCTATTTGTTACACCTTATGGTGTAATATTTAAATGGATCATCTTTCAGATGTTTTGACTGCGATTTCTCATCCGACACGGCGGACGATGATCAAGCACCTCACGCGCGGGCCAGCGCGGTTTCTCGACGTTGCAAAGCCATTTGACCTTGCCCTCAACGCCGTGACCAAGCACCTCAAGCTGCTTGAGCGCGCGGGCCTTGTTGCGCGCGAGAGGCGCGGCCGAGAGGTTTTTGTTTCATTGCGGCCGGAGCCACTGCGGGAGGTTTCCATGTGGATTCACGAATACGAACATTTCTGGACGAAGCAGCTCGATGAACTTGAGCAGCACTTCAAGTCCAAGAAGAAGTCGAATTGATTAAACAAAGCAAAGGAGAAAGCTATGAAATTTGTTCTGATCTCGCGCCACACCGGCGGAAAACAACCCCCTGCGCAAGACGCGGAAAAACTGATGAGCGACATGGGAGCATGGCTCGGGACGCTTCGAAATCAAGTGGCCATTCCTGTTCGGGGCGGCACCAGCGTAACCGCCAGAGCGATTGAGGCTTATGCTGGTGAAGTCGGTGGCGTGATTATGTTCGAAGCCGACAATTTGGATCAAGCTTCGCGCCAAGCACAGAAATCGCCTGGTCTCAAATATGGCTGGACGCATGATGTGTTTCCCGAAATTTCGCTGGAAGATGCGGCTCATTCTTGAAAGCATGACCTGTCAGTCTTGCCGAAGCATAAAAAAGGAGATGATCAATGACGGATGCCCGTAAGAAAGTAGAAGCGCAGGTGCAGCGCGAGATTTCCGCGTCGCCCGAAGCGGTTTTTGATGCCTGGTTTGATCACAAGGTTCCGGGCAATCCGTGGAACATCGCCGACAAGTTCATCCTAGATCGCAAAGTTGATGGTCTTTTTTACTGGTCAATGAAGGATGATGCGCATTACGGTCGTTTTTTGTCCATCACGCGCCCAGCATTGGTTCAAAAAACCTGGGTGTCGCGCAGTACCTACGGCGAGGAAAGCCAAGTCACGATCACCTTTGAAAAGCAGGGTGAAAACACCTTGATGAGGATCGTCCACAGTGGGCTTCCAGATAAAGATAGTGGCAGGAAACACGAGCAAGGCTGGACGTATTTTCTAGACATCTTCCTTGAACAGTTTGGTCGGATAAAATGAAGGCTAGATCAATCGAATTGTGGCGCATGATCAGCTTAAGGTCGATGACCTGATGGCTTCAGCGGTGTTTCGCAAGTCTAAACTTGTGAAACACTTCCGAACCTATCCAGTTCAATGGCTTAACTGTTGCATAAGTTCGTTTCAAAATCGCCAAACAGGTGAACGGAGAAAAAACTCTTAGGTCACGCTATTTCACCAGCCCACCCTTCAGCGCAGTTTCAATCAGCTTCACCGTGTTGCCATTGCCGTAGAGCGCGGCGAAGCTGCCGAACCTTGGGCCGCGCTCTTCGCCCAGCAACACCTGATACAGCATGTTGAACCAGCCTTGTGCCACACCTATGGAGCCGTCTTTCTGCGTGGTGGTGTAGGGCGCGCGACGGCCTACTTCATAGACTTTGCTTTGAATGTCTTCCGCCGATGCGCCTTCTGGCAGTGCAGCAATCGCAGCGGCCAGATCGCGCAATGCAGCAGCTTCTTCTTCCGTGGCCGCGCGGTATTGCTTGGCAGGCTTCACAAAGTCTTGGTAATAGCGGATGGCATAACCCACCAGATTATCCAATCGCGGATGGGTGGAAGGATCAAGTTCCGGCTTATAGCGCTTGATGAAGGCCCACATCACCGCCTTGTCTTCCGTGTTGGCCACCGTGGCCAAATTCAACAGCAGCGAGAACGACAGGCCCGCCCCCTCAGGCGCTGGCGGATGCCCACCGTGCACATGCCACATGGGGTTCATCAACAATGCCGCAGAGTCGTTACCTTGACGCTGATAAGCCGACAAAAACGCATCATATTCATCCACCGCGCGCGGGATCACATCAAAATACAACCGTTTGGCCTCACGCGGCTTTTGGAACATGTAAAGCGCCAGCGAATTGGGATCAGCATAAGTCAGCCATTCATCAATCGTCAGGCCATTGCCTTTTGATTTGGAAATCTTCTGGCCAATGTCATCAAGGAACAGCTCATAAACATAATGCTCTGGTGCTGGCACGCCGAGGATTTCGCAAATCTTGTCATAGATCGGCGCATTGGTTTGATGGTCTTTGCCGAACATTTCAAAATCCACATGCAAGGCGGCCCAGCGCATGCCGAAATCCGGCTTCCATTGCAGCTTGGTGCGGCCACCGCGCACGTCAAGCGTGATCTCGGTTCCATCTTCATCATTGAAGGTGACAGTGCCCACCTTGGCATCCACCTTCTTCATCGGCACATAAAGCACGCGCCCTGTCGTGGGCGAGATCGGCAACACGGGAGAATAGGTGGCTTGCCGTTCTTCACCCAGCGTGGGCAACATCACATCCATGATGGATTGATATTTTTCCAGAACATGGATGAGCATGGCATCAAAGCGACCTGACTTATAATAGTCCGTTGCCGAAGCGAATTCATAATCAAAGCCAAACGTGTCGAGGAAGCGCCGCAGCATGGCATTATTGTGATGGCCGAAACTCTCATAGTCGCCGCCAAACGGATTGGGCACGGAGGTGAGGGGCTTGTGCAGATGGGGTGCCAAGAAGTTCTTGTCTGGCACATTATCAGGAATCTTGCGCATGCCGTCCATGTCATCTGAAAAACACAACAGCCGCGTGGGCAGATCGCTCATCATTGCGAAAGCCTTGCGCACCATTGTGGTACGCGCCACTTCGCCGAAGGTGCCGATATGCGGCAGGCCTGAAGGGCCATAACCGGTTTCAAACAGAACTTGTTTCTGCCCGGTTTTTTCCACGCGCTTCAATATATTTCGTGCCACCTCAAAAGGCCAGGCTTTGGAGGCAAGGGCGGCGGCGCGAAGGTCGGGAGAAACACTCTGTGTCATGGCGGTTGCTTTAGTGTTGTGCTGCAACACGGTCAATCCCGCCCTCACATTGGGAAAATACTAGGACAGATATTTCTTCAAAAATGCGATACTGCGGCTCCAGGCCAGATCCGCAGCGGTTTTGTCATAACGCGCAGAATTCGTGTCGTTGTTAAACGCGTGGTTGGCGCCATCATAAACATGGATCTGATAGGTTTTACCAGCAGCTTTCAATGCGGCCTCGAAGGCCGGAATGCCCGCGTTTGTACGGTCATCAAGGCCAGCATAATGGAGCAGCAAGGGAGCCTTGATTTGAGCAACATCTGCCGCAGGGGGCTGCATGCCGTAATAGGCCACGCCCGCATTCAATGTTGGTTCACCCACAGCGAGTGCGTTGACCGCGCTGCCACCCCAACAAAAGCCGATGCAGCCGCCCTTGCCATTGCTTTTCGACTGGGTTTTTGCCGCCGCCAAAGCGGCCCGCGAGGTGGCCAAGATTGCGCCGGGTTGTAAAGTGCCGATCAAATCACGTGCCTTGTCTTCATCGGCAGGTGTGCCACCGAGGCCGTTCAGATAGTCTGGTGCCAAAGCGACAAAACCTTCTGCGGCCACACGCCGCGCAATGTCTTTGATATGCGGGTTCAGGCCACGGTTCTCGTGGATAACCACCACGCTGCCGAATTTACCCTCGGCCTTGGGTTGCACCAGATAGCCCGCACCCCCCTGAAAGGTGATCGCAGACGTTGTGATGCGGGGATCGCCCTCAGGCAAAATATCGGCCATTGCATAATTATTTTCCAACAACGGCAAAAGCGCGGCTGCCGCCGCAACACTGCCAGCCATGAGCGCAAGCTTATCGAGAAACGCCCGCCGGTCCATGCCGCCATGCGTAAAGGTGTCGAAAAGTCCAATGATTTTCTGATCCATGCCTTATTCCCTTTATAAATTGAACATCAGCTTTGGCTTCAAACATGACAATTCCAAGGACAATGCACAGGGTGTGACCTTTGAATTTCCGCAAGAGCAATCTATAGAATGAATCGTGAACTATTTTGATCCAAACCTGAAGCTTCCTCCTACCGCCATGCCTGCCGCCATGGGCGCTGTGCTTGCGGGCGCAAGCTTGGGTGCCGCGGCGGCGTTGGCGCGACTGGGAGCCTTGCCCCACCTCATTTGCCATTCCGGGTTTGTGATTGAGCGACTGGCGCAACAGGCGGCTGCCACCAAGTCGTTGAGCCGCTCGGCACATGAACAGAAGCACTGGGACGTGGCAGAGCTATTTGCCTTTGTCGCCCCCGCGCGCATGGCCACGCCCACGCCAGCGGGTCTTGCGCGGTCATTGGGGGTTGAACCGGGCGCTGATGACGGCGCCACGCTGACCGCGGTGGCAGAAGATTTGCTGCGCCGTCTCACCAGCCCCACTTATCCCTTTTTGCGTGAAGCTTCTGAAGCCGCGCATTTTCTGGCCCGCAGCAACTGGCCTTGGGCCAAAGCCGTGCTGGCCAGCCTCTCCAAGGCTAATCCGAAATTGGAGAATGCGCAGTTTGCGACGGGCCTGAATGTATGGGACCGGGTGGAAGAATGGGAAGACGAAGGCCAGCGTGCGCCGGGCACGCAGCTCACTGTAGAAGAAGATGAAGCCAAATCCTTTCTGCGCCGCATTCTGGGCAAAGGGGCAGAGCGCCGCGAAAGCCAGCAGGATTATGCCGCTACCGCCACCTATGCTTTTGCCCCGCGCGACCGCAAGGAAGTGAATAACATTCTCTTGGCTGAAGCAGGCACAGGCCTGGGCAAAACCTTGGGCTATCTCGCCCCTGCCTATTTGTGGGCCCGCAAGAACAACGCGCCCGTTTGGATTTCAACTTACACCAAAAATCTGCAACGCCAGCTGGATCAGGAAACCGCACGCATGGTGCCAGACCCCATGGAGCGGCGTTCACAAATCGTCATCCGCAAGGGCCGTGAAAACTATGCCTGCTTGCTCAACATGCAGGAAGTGTTCGGCCGGCTGACAGCGGCCAATGCGCGCTCAGCTTTATTGGCCACCTTGATTGCCCGCTGGGCAAGGTTCTCACGTGATGGTGATATTGTGGGCGGGGATTTTCCAAACTGGTTGATGCCGCTGTTTGCCGAAACCAGTTTGGACGGCGAAGCCCGCAGTTCCACGCCCACGTCTTTGGGCCTCACCGACAGACGCGGCGAATGCATTTATGCCGCTTGCCCGCATTTCAAACGCTGCTTTATCGAAAAGTCCGTTCGTGCAGGCCGCAAGGCCGACATCGTGATTGCCAACCACGCACTGGTTTTGCACCAAGCCGCACTTGATCATGCCATCGGCGTGGCCAAAACCGCTGAGGAAGAGGCCGCACCGGGAGGCTTGCGCCGCTTGGTGTTTGATGAGGGCCATCACTTGTTTGATGCGGCTGACTCGGCCTTCGCTGGTCATCTCACCGCCCTTGAAGCTTCGGAATTACGGCGTTGGCTGCGCGGGCCAGAAACTGAACGTCGGCGTGGGCGCGGGCTTTCAGAACGCATGGGTGATCTGCTTTCCGGTGAAGAGAAAGCCGAAAAATATTTGGCCGATGTGTTGCGTGCGGCGGCCTCACTGCCCGGCCCTGGTTGGACACGGCGTATTCAATCCGGCCATCCGGAAGGTTCAGCAGAAGAATTCCTCACGCTGGTGCGCCAGCAAGTTTTGGCCCGCTCTGAAGCGGGTGCCTCCAATTCGCTGGAGGCTGATTGCCTGCCTCTCGTCACCGCTCTGCCGCCGGCCATTGATGATCTCATCGACCATTTGATTTCTTTGCAAAAACCAATGACGGCGCTGGCCAATTTGCTGCTCAAGAAACTTGATGATGAAGCCGCCGAGTTGGCAACTGCCGATCGTGGCCGCATTGAAGCCATTGCGCGCGGGCTGAAACGGCGCGGCGAATTGATGGTGGGTGGCTGGGTATCCATGCTCAAACAGCTACAGGGCCAAACCAATCCTTTGTTTGTGGAATGGTTTGCAGTGGAGCAAGTTTTTGGCCGTGAGCATGATGTGGGCTTTCACTCGCATTGGATTGACCCATCCGTGCCTTTGGCCAATGCCGTGCTGCGCCAAGCCGATGGGCTGATCATCACTTCGGCGACACTGAAAGATCGGCCGCCTGATGTGCCTGATGATTGGAGCAATGCCGAAGCCCGCACCGGTGTGATCCATCTGCCCTATCCGGTGAAACGCGTGAGTTATGATTCACCCTTTGACTATGCCAATATCGCGCGAGTGGTGGTGGTGAATGATGTGAACCGCGAAGACATGGAGCAAATCGCTGCCGCCTACCGTGAATTGTTTTTGGCAGCGGGCGGCGGGGCCTTGGGTTTGTTCACTGCGATTGCGCGGCTGAAAGCTGTCCATAAAAGGCTGGCCCCCGGGCTCGCCAAAAAAGGCGTGCCCCTTTATGCCCAACACGTGGACCCGATGGATACGGGCACGCTGGTGGATATGTTTCGCGCTGAGCGCGACGCGTGTTTACTGGGCACGGACGCGGTGCGCGACGGCGTGGATGTGCCAGGGGATTCTCTGCGCCTCATTGTAATGGATAGAGTGCCTTGGGGCACACCGACGATTTTGGAGCGAGCCCGTGCCGAAGCCTTCGGCGGCAATGCCTACAAAGACATGGTGGTGCGTTTGCGCCTGCGGCAAGCCTTTGGCCGCTTGATCAGACAAGAAGGCGATCGCGGCGCTTTTGTAATTTTAGACCCGCGCTTGGCCACCAGATTCACCACGGCGTTCCCGCCCGGCATCCGCGTGGACCGCGTGGGGCTGGTGGAGGCCATCGATTTGGTGAGAATGGTGGCGCAGTGACGCTTCCAGGCCACTTTCAAAACTGGTTCAGATCCAAAGGCTGGCAGCCCCGCCCCCATCAGTTGGAAATGCTGGAACTGGGCCGCAATGGCCAAAGCGCTCTGCTCATCTCCCCAACGGGCGGCGGTAAGACACTTGCGGGTTTTTTACCCACCCTGGTTGAGCTTGCCGCGCCGCACATCACTGCAGGCATTCACACACTCTACATCTCACCGTTGAAAGCGTTGGCTGTTGACATTGCCCGCAATCTGGAAACGCCAATTGGGGAGATGAAACTGCCTGTTTCGATTGAAACCCGAACCGGCGACACATCTTATGCCAAGCGCCAACGCCAGCGCCAAAAGCCGCCAGATGTTTTGATCACCACGCCAGAGCAAATGACCTTGTTGATCGCTGATCCCGCCGCAGCCCATCTGTTGCGCAACTTGCAATGCGTCATCATCGATGAGCTGCACTCCATCGTTTCGCAAAAGCGTGGTGTATTATTGTCACTGGCGCTGTCACGATTAAGAACTCACGCACCCCAGGCGCGCTTTACCGGGCTTTCGGCCACGGTGGCTGATCCTGATGCTTTGCGCGCGTGGCTTGCGCCGGTGGGCACACCGCCTGTGCCCCTCGTGCTCGGCAAGGCAGGGGCACCGCCGCGCATTCGCATTTTGGATTCGGTGGAGCGCGTGCCGTGGAGCGGGCACTCGGCGCGGTATTCAATTCCCGAGGTTTACGAAACCATCAAAACCGCAAAAATGGCTTTGCTCTTCGTCAACACCCGTTCGCAAGCGGAGTTGCTGTTCCAAGAATTATGGAACGCCAATGAAGATCATTTGCCAATTGCATTGCACCACGGCTCGCTTGATGTGATGCAGCGCCGCAAAGTGGAAGCCGCGATGGCCGATGGCAAAATCAAAGCCGTGGTCTGCACTTCAACACTCGATCTCGGCATTGACTGGGGTGACGTGGATTTGGTGGTGCAGGTGGGCGCACCCAAAGGTTCATCGCGCCTGTTGCAACGCATTGGCCGCGCCAATCACCGCCTCGATGAATCCAGCAATGCCTTGTTGGTGCCGAGCAATCGCTTTGAAGTATTGGAATGCGTGGCCGCACGCCAGGCAGCTGAAGAAGGTGCGCAAGATTCGGAATATCCAATGACGCGCAAGCTGGATGTTCTGGCCCAGCATCTTATCGCCTGCGCATGTTCAGGGCCATTTCATGCGGATGCGTTGTTTGCGGAAATAAAATCGGCTTTCACCTATCGCACTTTAAAGCGCGAGCGTTTTGATCAAGTGCTTGATTATGTGGCCACTGGCGGTTACGCATTGAAATCCTATGAGCGTTACGCCAAACTGAAGCAGGGCGAAGATGGCCAGTGGCGCTTGGCGCATCCTCAGCTGGTGCTGCGCTACAAAATGAACATGGGCACTATCGTTCAAAATGAAATGATGAAAGTGCGTCTTTCGTCGGTCAAAATGCGCCAAGGCCGCCGCACGATATTGGGCGGGCGCGTGATCGGCGAATTGGAAGAATATTTCCTTAGCCAGCTTGGCGTGGGCGATACTTTCCTGTTTGGCGGTGAAGTATTGCGCTTCGAGGGCATGGATGAGTTTGGCGCCCTGGCCACAAGGGCACCGGGCAGGGAGCCGCGCGTGCCATCATATAACGGGGGCAAATTTCCGCTTTCAACTTATCTGGCAGAGCGCGTGCGCGGCATCCTTGCCGACAAGGCGCAGTGGCAGAGCCTTCCGCCGCAAGTGCGCGACTGGTTGAGTTTGCAGAGTTGGGCTTCGGTACTGCCCAAAGCTGATGAAATGTTGGTTGAAACCTTTCCCCGCGCGGAAAAGCACTACATGGTATGTTATCCCTTTGAAGGCCGCTTGGCGCAGCAAACACTGGGCATGTTGTTGACGCGCAGGCTTGAGCGTTGGGGCGCCAAGCCGTTGGGCTTTGTCGCCTCGGAATATGCACTGATGGTGTGGATGGTGAATGATCTTTCGGCCATGATTGATCAAGGCCGCATCTCACTGCCTAAACTTTTTGATGAAGACATGCTGGGCGATGATCTTGAGGCGTGGTTGGCTGAAAGCAATATGATGAAATCCGCTTTCCGCAACTGTGCGATCATCGCTGGGCTGGTGGAGCGTAATTTTCCCGGCAAGGAAAAAACCGCAAGGCAAGTGACGGTGAACACCGATCTGATTTTTGATGCCTTACGCAGCCATCAGCCCGATCACATCCTGATGCGGGCCGCTTGGGAGGATGCTGCCGACGGTTTGATCAATGTTGAACGCCTGGGTGCCATGTTGAAGCGCGTCAAGGGCCATATCCTGCACAAGGCGCTTGAACGTGTCTCGCCACTGGCGGTGCCTGTGCTGCTTGAGATTGGCCGCGAATCGATTCAAGGTGAGGCACATGATGCCCTTCTCGCCGAAGCCGAAGCCGAACTTGCCGCTGAGGCCAGCCGTCTTGCTTGACACTGTGATCAGTTTGGGCGGCGTGGAGCTGCGGCCTGATCTATCTGGCGCGTTGTATGTGCCCGATCTTGCCGCGCTGATCATTTCAGATTTACATTTGGAACAGGGCACATCACTGGCGCGGCGCGGCATCAGCGTGCCGCCCTTTGATACGGGCATAACCATTGGCTTGCTGGAAAGCGTAATCAACCGCTGGGCCCCACAGCGTTTGATTTTTCTGGGCGATAGCTTCCACGACGATGATGGCGAGAGACGCATTGAGGCGGCGCTGATGCAGCGCTTGAAAAAAATTGCGGTGGCACATGAATGTTTCTGGATTTGTGGCAACCACGATCCATCGCCGCCGCGCCATTTGGCAGGCCATTCAGCCGATCATATTTTGTTGGGGCCTCTAACCCTGCGGCACGCGCCACAACGTTTGCGCAAAGCAGAAATCGAAATTGCCGGCCACCTGCACCCTGGATGTGCGGTGGCGCAACGCGGACGGCGCGTTTCCGGTAAATGCTTTATCGCTGATGAACGCCGTTTGATCATGCCAGCCTTCGGTGCCTACACCGGCGCACTTTCAGTGTTTGCACAGCCCTATGAGCGCCTGTTCAAGCGCGAGGAAACCCGGGCTTGGATGATTGGCCAAGAGCGGCTCTACAAATTTCCGTTTGCCAGGCTGTGTTAGCCCGCTTGTTTTTGCATCAAGTTCAGCAAATCCGGAGTGACTTGGCCCGTTACGGTTAACCCCTGCTTGATTTGAAACAGCTTGATGGCATTAGAGGTTTTGGCATCCAAAGCGCCATCAGCGGCACCCACACGGTAACCCAGCCTATCAAGCAAAGCCTTTGCCTGATCATTCACATTGCTGGGAATTGGTGAATTTTGTGCGGCTTGGGGGTTCCACTGCGCATCATTGGCACCAACGGTGTTGGCCGTTTCCGGCGCCTTTTCAGGAACCCAGGTTTTGAACTTGGCTTTCACCGCGTCAACCGTTGCGGCGGCCAGCGATTTCGACAAGGTATCAACATGGGTTTTTGCATCGGGGTCATCTTGCGCTGCCGCTGCCATATACCAGAACAACGCCGCCGAATTATCTTGCTTGGTGCCCAGCCCACGCTCAATTAAAACGGCAAGGTTGAACTCGCTGTCTTTCAGGCCGTGTGATGCAGCAAGTGAAAACCACTTGTAGGCCCGCGTATAATCCGGTGTTCCAGCTTCATTGCCGGCTGAAAGAACGGCGGCATTGTGCATGGCCTTCACATTGCCCGAAGCGCCGGAACGTTCATACCAAGACAGGGCTGCAGCGAGGTTTTTTTCAACACCCTTGCCGCGCTCATAAAGTGTGGCGAGGCGATATTGCGCCGGGGCGGAGCCTGCGGCCGAGGCTTTTCCATACCAATAAGCCGCTTTGGCATAATCAATCACCGTTGTGTCGCCATTCAGATAGTGGCTGGCAATGATGAATTGTGCACCGGCATCACCACCTTCGGCTGCTTGCCGAAGTTTGCTGGGCCCCACAGCGGCATCAATGACCACGCTGACTGGTTTGGCTGAAGTTGCTGCAGTTTCTGCTGCGGGTGCTGCAGGCGCCGTTTTAACCGCAGGCAATGTGCCAGTAAGAATCGGGTCTGCCGCCGGAAAGGCCGAATTTGCATCACCTTGTTGCATGGGCTTTGCCAAAGGCGCAGGTTCTGGCTGCAGTGGTGTTGTTTGTTGCTGCGCGCCAGCCGGTGATATTGTTATAGGGGCTGCTTCAACCGCTGCTGGCTGCTCCACTGCTGTTGATGGGGCAGGCGCGTCGGTTTGGTGCATCCGGCCAAGCATATTGGTAATGCCAAACGTGCCAATGGCCAGCACCAGGAAGCCGATGAGGATTAACCGGCGCCTGCTGCCCTCGATGGGATTGGCAGGCTTTGGCGCGGCGGTGACGGATTCAGTTGCCAGCTCTGGCGTGGCCGCAGCGTGCAAGCCGGCGTTTCCATCGCTCCGCCGTTTCAAGAACGGTAAACTGAAACCCTTCGTTTTTATGGAGTGTTGCTTCTTTTCCGGCACAACGCCAGCTAAGCCATGCGCGGTGGCGTTCTGGCTGGCCTGATGCATGCGCCGTGCGGCTGCTACAAAGTCGCTGATGCCGCCCTCTGGTGCTTCAGCCGGGCTTGCCGCTGGCGTGTTGGCTTCATCAGAATAGGCAAATGGATTATGGGAACTGGTAAAAATCGGATCCATAAAGTTTTCTGATTTCGGCTCATTTTGGAATACCGAAGCCATATCTGGCATTTCGAGTGGCTCATCATTCGTCGCTTCAATCGGATGCGTTGTCGTGGCAAAAATTAATGGTTCATCAGTGATTTTTTCAGCAAGCTCAGCATCTGAGCGAATGGAGACGGTCTGCTCAAGATCGGGTGAAGCGAAAGCGGTTGGCCCAGCCGCGTGAACCAGCCGCTGGCCGATTGCCGCGGTTTCCAGCTCTGCCAGTTTGCTCACAATATGTTCAAGTGTTTCGTGAACGGCTTCAAGCGTTTCTTGGCTGCGCTGGTCAGCATGGGCCGAAGCTTCACGTACGGCTTTAAGACCACTTTCCAAGGCCATGATTTCGGGCGCATGGGCCAGTGAAACCGGGGCTGCCGTCTGTCCGGCCACTTGCGCGACCATGCTGCGGGCCGCATCACTGGCAATGTCGTGGGTGGATTTGCGGTTCTGCTCAATGGTGTCATAAAGCTGGCTGATGGCCCGCTCAATGGTTTCAAGATGCCCAAGCTGATGTTCAGTGCGCGCCAGCCTGTCATCAACCTCAACAAGTTTTTGCGTCAAGGCCTCTGCATGTTGCGCAGATGGGGCCTGCAATGATTGGGCAAGGCGTTGGTCAAGCTCTGCAAAGCGCCGTTCCAGATCAGAGAGAGCCGGCATATTGCGGGCAGCCGCTTCAGCCTTTTCCAGCTTCTGCGATATTTCAACAACTTTGCGATCGATTTCAGCCATGGGCTGGGCGTGGGCATTTTGTGCCACTTTGGTTGCAAGCTGTTCAATGGCAATTTTCAGCGCACTCACATCCCGATCTGATGCTTGGCCACGTGAAGTCTCATCAATGCGGTTGTTGAGCTTGTCGATCTCTTGTCTAAAGCGCTGGAACTCAGCCGGCCCCACTTGGTTTTGGGCAATCGACTGCTTGGCTTCATTGAGAAGACCGACAATACGCGCCTCAATCGTGCGCAGTTCGCCCTGGGCTTCTTGCACCGCTTGCGTTTGGGCACGGTTGGCCAAGGTTTCAGCCGTATCCCGCACCGTATCAATGCGGCCGGTCAACTGCTCAATTTGGGAGCGTAGCTGCTCGGTGTAAGCGGGCTGCGCGGGCTGTTCGATCTTGCGGGCAAGTTCGGCCAAGCGGTTCTCAAGCTGGCTGAAAGCCGGAGCCTGTGTACTTGCACCACCTGAAGCGCGAGATGCCATTTCACCCATGCGCTCTTGCAGCGATTTCATGTTTTCGCGGGTGCGCTTGTCTGAAACATCAAGATGCTCCACAATGTTGCGCACGGCCTTTTCCAAAGCCATGAAGCCTGGTGCTTCTTCGATTTTTGCAGGTTGCGCCCGCGTGATTTGGCGGCTGATGGTGGCCAAGCGGTCATTCATCGCGGCAAATTGTTCAGTCGTTTGCCTTTCGCTTGTTTCAACGCGACCTAAAACTTTGGCAAATTGAAATTGGTCTTCAGCTGATGGCAGCGGGCGGTAAGACCCTTCGGTTTCGCGTGAGGCCAATCTGGAAAGTTGCGCTGCAATGTTTTCCAACTTGCTGGCGGCGCGTTCAATTGGATGGGTGGAAATCAGGCTGCGGGGTTCGCTCTGCGCGGATGTTCCGTCTTCGCTGGGCACAGTGCCATCGGCCTGCACGTTGATGGCAGAATTCAACCATTCACCCAACGTCATGCCTGAACGGCGCGCGGCGGATTTGGCAACTTCCCTGAGCTCAGGCTCAACGCCCTTGATGCTCCATGGAATTCCTGGCTTCATTTGCACTTTCTCCAATGCCAGCCGAAGGCAAATCACATGTTGCCGGCTATAAAACCTGAAAGTTAACTTTTTAGGTAAAGATTGCGTTAAAGCGGGCCACTTTTTGTATGATTCTTTACGATTGGAATGCACCCATGGCAAAAATGGCTTTTGTATCTTCACCGCTAGACCGGATGGCTAATCACCGCACCAACGCTGCTTGGCTTTCAAGCCAAATGACCAGCGAGAATGCCAATTTCATTCAAATGTTTGGCGATGGGCTGCGCATGCTGGCGAATAAGCCGATTTTGAATCGTCCGGCGGGCCAGCATGATTTCATTTTTTTGGGAACCGACGATAAAAATGCACCGTGGTTCGCCTTTAGCGCCAATGCGGAAGGGGAAATGCAGGCGTTACGTCCGTTAATGATGTCTCACACAATGCCTCAAGAAAAACTGTCAATCATGGCGCAAGCCCGAAGCTTGCTGCATTGGCATGAGCGCCACGGTTTTTGTGCCAACTGCGGTCACCAGACTGAAATGTCAGATGCGGGCTATCGCCGCCATTGCCCCTCTTGCAAAACCGATCATTTCCCACGCACCGACCCGGTGGTGATCATGGCCGTGCGCCACGGTGATAGGCTTTTACTGGGCCGTCAAAAGGCTTGGGCACCCGGCATGTATTCCGCAGTGGCAGGCTTTATGGAGCCGGGTGAAACGTTGGAGCAGGCCGTGGCGCGCGAAGTGAAAGAAGAAACCGGAATTATTGTCGGCAAAGTAAGCTACGTGGCCAGCCAGCCTTGGCCCTTCCCATCCAGCTTGATGGTTGGCTGCGTGGCCGAAGCTGAGAGTGACGCGATTTCACTGGATGATAAAGAATTAGAGGCTGCGCGCTGGTTTTCATTTGATGATGTGCGGTTGATGTTAAACGGAAAACACCCAGATGGCATCCACGCTTCGCACCCCTGGGCGATTGCGCATTATGTTCTTACGGCAGCGCTCGAAGTTTAATTATTTCATCCAGTGAAATAAATCTTGCCAAGCTGGCAAAAACGGTTTTAGTTTCAGCTCACAACAGGTGAGGCCACCATGTATCTAGGGTTGGATTTCGGCACGTCTTCCGTCAAAGGCGTGATCATCGATGATAATCAAAAGCTCATCGCCACGGCCTCTTCGCCCTTAAAAGTATCTCGCCCGCACCACGGCTGGTCTGAACAAAACCCGGCACATTGGTGGAAAGCCGCCAATGCCGTGGTGAGAGCTTTGCGCAAAGCCAAACCCAAGGCCATCGCCGCCGTTAAGGGCATTGGCATGAGTGGCCAACAGCATGGCGCAACCTTGCTCGACAAAAACGGCAAGGTACTGCGCCCCTGCATTTTATGGAATGACGCCAGAAGTTTTGAAGAATGCGCCGATATTCTGCGCGATTGCCCTGATGCTAAGGCCATCACCGGCAATGTGCCGTTGGCGGGTTTTACGGCGCCAAAATTGCTCTGGGTGCGAAAGCATGAGCCAAAGATTTTCGAGCAAGTGGCAAAAGTATTGCTTCCCAAAGACTATATCCGCTTTTGCATGACGGGCACCTATGGCTCAGACATGAGCGACAGCGCGGGCACTTATTGGCTTGATGTGGCCAAACGCGATTGGTCTGATGTTGTGCTCAAAGCCACTCATCTGCGCCGCGACCAAATGCCAGAATTGTTTGAAGGCACCGATGTAACGGGCCGCATCACCGATAAGCTGGCGAAAGAATGGGGCATGCTGTTGAAGCCCGTCGTCGCAGGCGGCGGCGGCGACAATGCTGCGGCTGCCGTGGGTATCGGCGCCGTGCACGATGGCGACGCGGTTCTCTCGCTGGGCACATCGGGTGTGATGTTTGTGGCCAATGAAAAATTCAGCCCCAACACGGCGCGCGGCGTGCACGCCTTTTGTCACGCCGTGCCAAATATGTGGCACCAAATGGGTGTTATCTTGTCAGCCACCGATTCTATCGAATGGTTAGCCCGCTTGTTAAAAACCCCAGCCCCGAAACTCACCGCCGCCCTGGGCAACAAGCTTGCAGGGCCTGCCGAAGTTTTGCTGCTGCCCTATTTTTCGGGCGAGCGTACGCCAGTGGGAGACTCCCAAATTCGCGCGGCATTTTTGGGTCTTGGCCATGAAACCGACGCCAAGTCTATGACCCACGCCGTGCTTGATGCCGTCGCCTTTGCGTTTCGTCAATCGCTTGATGCATTGCGTGATGGAGGCGCAACCGTAAACCGCCTTACTGCTGTTGGCGGCGGCACGCATTCCGAAATCTGGTTGAAAATCATTGCCACCGTTCTGGATGTGCCGATTGACCTTCCCGCAGCAGGCGACGTGGGCGGTGCGTTCGGCGGCGCACGCCTGGGCTTGATCGCGGCAACCGGAGCTTCATACAAAAAGATTTGCACCAAGCCCAAAATTGCCAAGACCATTTTACCTGAGAAAAAAGCGCAAGCGGCTTACGAAGCTGCATATCGTCGCTACATTCAAATTTATCCAGCCATTAAGGACATCAAATGAGTTTCTACTCAACCAAAGACGCCATCAAGTTTGAAGGGCCGTCAACTTCAAATGACTTGGCTTTCAAATATTACAACCCATCGCAAAAAGTGCTGGGCAAAACCATGCGCGACCATCTGCGTTTTGCGGTTTGCTATTGGCATACGCTGTGTTGGCCAGGCGGAGACCCTTTTGGCGGTGAAACTTTCATGCGCGAATGGCACCATATGGCAGACCCGATGAAGGCTGCCGAGATGAAGGCCGAGGTAATGTTTGAAACACTGCGCATTCTCGACATTGATTACTTCTCTTTTCATGATCTTGACATTGCGCCCGAAGGCAACAACCTCCAGGAATTCAACGCCAATGTTTCAGCCGTTGCCAAAATTCTTGAAAAACAAATGGCCAAGCACAACAAAAAACTGTTGTGGGGCACCGCCAATATGTTCTCCAACCGCCGCTTCATGGCGGGTGCGGCCACTAACCCAGACCCAGACGTGTTCGCCTATTGTGCAGCCCAGGTGAAACACTGCCTCGACATCACCAAAGATTTAGGCGGCGAAAATTATGTGATGTGGGGCGGGCGTGAAGGTTATGAAACCTTGATCAACACGAGGATCGGCCAAGAGCTGAAACAGGCGGGACGTTTCTTGTCGCTTGTGGTGGAATACAAACACAAGATCGGTTTCAAAGGCCCCATCCTGATTGAACCGAAGCCCAAGGAGCCATCGACACATCAATATGATTACGACGTGGCCACGATCTTTGGGCTGCTGAAATCATATGGCCTTGAGAACGATGTGAAAATGAACATTGAGCAAAACCATGCCATTCTGGCGGGCCACACGTTTGAACATGAGATTGCACTCGCTGCATCGCTGGGTATTTTCGGTTCGCTGGATTTGAATCGCGGCGGCTATCAAGTGGGTTGGGACACCGACCAGTTTGCCATGAATGTGCCGGAACTCACCTTGATGATGCTGGAGGTAATTCGCGCAGGCGGCTTCACCACCGGCGGCATGAACTTTGACGCGAAAATCCGTCGGCAATCGCTTGATCCTGATGACCTGCTTTACGCCCACGTGGCTTCGATGGATGCCTGCGCGCGAGGTTTGCTCAACGCCGCCAAGATTATCGAAGATGGCAAACTCGATGCTGCGGTCGCCAAACGCTATTCTGGCTGGGACAAGCCAGAGAACAAAGCCATGTTGGACAAAGGCGCGACTTTGGAATCTATCGCCGCCCGCGTTCACAAAGACAAGATTGAACCGCAACCCAAGTCTGGCCGCCAGGAATATCTCGAAGGCCTTCTCAATACCGTATAAACATTCAGGGAGAACCCAATGCCCACCACCATCAAAGGCCCCGCCATATTCCTCGCACAATTTGCCGGCGACAAGGCACCGTTCAATTCATTTGATAGCATTTGCAAATGGGCCGCAGGCCTTGGTTATAAAGGCGTGCAAGTGCCCACCTGGGATGCACGCCTTATCGATTTGAAGAAAGCCTCGGAAAGTAAAACCTACTGCGACGAACTCAAAGGCACCGCCGCTAACCACGGGTTGGAAATCACTGAGCTCTCCACCCATTTGCAGGGCCACCTGGTAGCCGTCAACCCGGCTTACACTGAAGTGCTCGATGGCTTTGCCCCCAAAGAAGTGCACGGCAATGCCAGTGCGCGCCAAGCTTGGGCTGTTGAACAGGTGATGATGGGGGCAACCGCTTCCAAAAACCTGGGCCTGCATTCTCACGTCTCGTTCACTGGCGCTTTGGTCTGGCCCTATCTCTATCCATGGCCGCCTCGCTCGCCCGGCATCATCGAAGAAGGCTTCACCGAATTGGCCAAGCGCTGGCTGCCTCTGCTCAATAAATTTGATGAATGCGGCGTGGATGTGGGCTTTGAAATTCACCCCGGCGAAGATGTGATGGATGGCATCACTTTTGAGATGTTCCTCGAAAAACTCAAAGGCCACAAGCGTTGCCAAATCAATTACGATCCCTCGCATTTTGTGTTGCAGCAATTAAACTATCTCGATTTTATTGACATCTATCACGAGCGCATCTGCGCGTTTCATGTGAAGGACGCAGAGTTTAATCCGACCGGCCGTCAAGGTGTTTATTCCGGCTTTCAAAATTGGACGCAGCGCGCCGGAAGGTTCCGCTCACTAGGCGATGGGCAAGTGGATTTCAGCGCAATTTTCTCCAAGCTTTCCGAATATGATTATGACTCATGGGCGGTGCTGGAATGGGAGTGCTGTTTGAAGTCTTCCGACCAAGGAGCGGCTGAAGGGGCGCCCTTTATCCAAGGCCACATCATCCAAACCACCGGCAAAGCCTTTGATGACTTTGCCGCAGGCGAGGGCGCAAATAAGGCACAGATTAAAAGGATGCTTGGGATATAAGAATTCATCCTCCCTGACGGGAGGATGTTTTCAGCATCTTGAATCTCTCTCCTGCGCTCCCCATCTAATTCATCGCATTGGAGGGCAGTGTAATGATTTTCATTTTGAATCTTCTCTGGTTCGTTTTAGGCGGCTGGATTGCTGGCTTGCTGTGGATCTTTGCGGGCGTCATCTCAGCACTCACCATCGTGGGCCTCCCCTGGGCGCGGTCCTGTTTCATGATTGCACGCTATTCATTCTGGCCCTTCGGCTATGACATCGTTTCGCGCGACCAATATTATGGCCGCGAAGACCTTGGCACCGGCACATTGGGCACCATCGGCAATGTTGTTTGGTTCATCTTCGCGGGTTGGTGGTTGGCTTTAAGCCATCTGGCGCTGGCGGTGAGTTTGGCAATAACCATCATCGGCATCCCCTTCGCTTGGGCGCATGTTAAACTGGCTCTGGCTTCTTTATTCCCCGTGGGAAAAACCGTTGTGGCTACCGATAGCTTGAACCTGAGGCCGCCGCGAAAGCTCACTCAAGTTCGGCAGGTGTAAACCGATAAGGCGTTGAACAGAATTCACACACCACTTCGATCGTGCCGTCTTTTTCCATGTCGGCGCGATCATTTTTGGGGAAGTTGCGCAGCATGGCCTCCACCGTTTCGCGCGAGCACGTGCAGTGGCGCGTGATGGGAATAGCCGGATAAACCGTAACGCCATCTTCGTGATATAAACGATAGAGCAAATCCTCTGAGCTGAGCGTGGGGTCTAGCAGCTCGTGATCTTCAACCGTGTCGAGCAACAAACGCGCTTTCACCCAATTATCATCTTCCGGCGTTTCCGAAACAAAACTTTCCGGCGCATCGCCCATCTGTTCCGGAATGGCTGAAACGCCACCTTCATTGGGTAGATGCTGAACCAATATGGCGCCCGCGCGCCAATGTTTCGCCTTTTCACCACGTGATAACATTGGCCCCGCGGCAACGCGCAAGCGCGTGGGAATTTGCTCAGATTGCAGAAAATATGTATGCGCGGCTTCCGCCAAAGTATTTTGGCCCAATGGCACAATGCCTTGGTAACGCTCCATATCTTGTCCCTGGTCCACCGTCATCGCAAGGTAACCTTCGCCGAGCAGTTCTTTTTGTTTTGGCGCTTGCAAGCCTTCAAGCTTTGTCTTGTCAAACTTCGCCATGCCGCGCACCTGGCCCGGCACCACATAATCAGCAACCAGCATCGTCACCGGCCCATCCGTTTTGGTTTGCACGATGAACTTGCCGTTGAACTTCAGCGTGGTGCCCAACATGGCGGTGAGGGCAACACTTTCTGCAACAAGTGCTGAAACCGCATCGGGATAATCATGTTTCGATAATATGTCATCAACCACCGGGCCAAGCCGCACCAAACGGCCACGCACACCTAATGGCTTAATGGCAAAAGGAATGACCTGATCGGTGGCGGCGCTCATTTTCCAAAGCAGCTCAGCAAAATCGCCTTCTGCGCATGCACGCGGTTTTCGGCTTCGTCGAAAACGGCAGAATGTGCGCCATCAAACACGCCGTTTGTCACCTCTTCATTGCGGTGCGCCGGCAGGCAATGCATAAACATCGCCTCCTTGGCGGCGTGCAACATCAGCGCTTCATTGACTTGATAGGGCTTCAGCAAATTATGGCGCGAGGCCACATCATCATTATGCATCGAAACCCAGGCATCGGTGATCACGCAATCCGCATGCGCGACAGCTTCTTCTGCCGACACCAAAACTTCAACATCCGCCTTGTGCTGCGTGGCCCAATTCAACACCTCGTGGCGCGGGCGCAGCTCCGTGGGGCAACCTACTTTCAGCGATCCGCCTAAAACACCAACAGCCTCAATCCATGAGGCGCATACATTGTTACCGTCGCCGATCCACGCGATGCGCTGCTTTGAAATATCGCCCTTGCGCTCTTCCAGCGTCTGCACATCAGCCAATACTTGGCAGGGGTGCGTGTAATTGGTCAGGCCGTTAACCACAGGAATGGTGGCCGCCGATGCGAATTCCAACAGGGTTTCATGTTTGGCAGCGCGGATCATCACGCCGTCCACATAGCGCGATACAACACGCGCGGTGTCGGCAATCGTCTCGCCACGCCCCAACTGCATTTCTGCGCCAGATACCGTGAACACTTCGCCGCCCAATTGGCGCACGCCCATTTCAAACGAAAAGCGCGTGCGGGTGGAAGGCCGTTCAAAAATCAGAGCAATAGCTCTGCCCTTAAGCGGCTGATCAATATCTGCCTCACCCTTGGGTAAATGAGCACGCACTTTTTTGCGACGCGCGGCTTCGTTCAAAATTTTCCGAAGTGCCGGCTTGGTGAAATCCTTGATATCCAAAAAATGCGTCATGATTTAATTCTTTTCAAAAGTGGCGGCTGCGGCCTCAAGCTTGTGCAGGGCCTCCGTCACGTCAGCGTCATTGACGATAAGCGGCGGCAACAGGCGCACCACGTTATCACCGGCGCCAATCACCAAGATATGCTGCCCCAGGGCCGCCTTCACGAAATCGCTGTTGAGCACTTTTGTTTTAATGCCCATCATCAGGCCTTCGCCGCGAATGTCTTCAATCACATTTGGATAAAGGTCCTTGAGGCGTGCGAGGCCCTGTTTCAAGTTCAGCGCTTGGCGGTTCACATTTTCCAAAAAGCCATCGGCCAACACCACATCAAGTACTGCATTGCCAACCGCCGTGGCCAATGGATTGCCGCCAAAGGTGGAACCATGTGTGCCAGCGACCATGCCGGATGCCGCTTTCTCAGTGGCCAGCACAGCACCCAGGGGAAAACCACCGCCAAGGCCTTTGGCAATGGCCATAATATCTGGTGTGATGCCTGCCCATTCATGTGCGAATAATTTACCCGTACGGCCAATGCCACATTGGATTTCATCAAACATCAGCAACAGGTCATGTTTGTCACACAAAGCCCGAAGGCCGCGCAAACATTGCGGTGGAACCGAACGAATGCCGCCTTCGCCCTGCACGGGCTCAATATAGATTGCCGCGGTGTGCGGGCCAATGGCCGCTTCCAGTGCCGCGTGATCGCCAAAGGCAACCTGATCAAAGCCTGGCGCCTTGGGGCCAAAGCCATCAAGATATTTCTGCTGACCACCGGCAGCCAAAGCCGCCAGCGTGCGGCCATGAAAGGCCCCTTCAAAAGTGATGATGTGGAATTTCTCAGGCTGTCCCAAAGCCGCAAAATGTTTGCGCGCCATTTTAATGGCAAGCTCGGTGGCTTCCGTGCCTGAGTTACAAAAAAATACCGTGTTTGCAAAAGTGTGTTCAATCAACCTTTCGGCCAGCTTCACTTGGCCGGGCATTTGATAAAGATTTGACGTATGCCAAATCTTGTTCGCTTGCTCAGTCAGCGCTGCAATTAAATGCGGGTGCGCATGGCCACAAGAATTCACCGCAACCCCCGCTCCAAAATCCAGATATTCGGTGCCGTCCTCGGCGTAGGCGCGCACGCCCACACCGCGCACAAAGGCAACTGGTGCTCTGGCATAGGTGGGCAAAACGGCTGCGATCATAGCGATCTCCAAAAACCAAAAGCGCCGACCAGAAAAGTCAGCGCAGTTAAAAGATGGGTTTAGTCAAGTGCAGGCGAGGGGTCAATGGTGGCTTATGAACAGGTGAGTCAAAATAGCGCATGTTCACATGGTTAATTCGGCGCTTAAGTCTTTGTTAAGAGGCAGACGAAGTACAAAACTGGGGAAAACAATGCGCAGACGAACCTAATTTCTTGTCTCGCTAACTCAGCCCATAGTAGGAACAATCCAACAGGGCCACGATATGTGGTGCCTCAATTCAGTGAAGTGTTGAGTTTAAGGCGTGAGTGCGGGGGCCCGCAGTCGCGAATGCGAGAGGATTCTGATATGACGGATGTTGCGGTAGCACCGGAAAAGGCCATGTGGACGGAAGACCGCGTGGGCACACTAAAGCAGCTTTGGGCTGAAGGCCTCAGCGCCAGCCAAATTGCCGGACGTTTGGGCATGGGTGTCACGCGCAATGCCGTGATTGGCAAAGTGCACCGCCTCAATCTGGCCGGCCGCGCCACACAACCGCGCAGCACCACGCCGCGCAGCACGGTTCGCAAAACCCGTGAACCTTCTATTCCCGGTCGCTCACCTTCTATGCCCACGGCGGGCAATACTGCTTTGAAGCCCTATCATCAAACTGCACCGCGCCCCATGCCGTTGCCAGAGCCTAAACCGCTGCGCTTGGTGGATAATGCCAAAGATGGCCGCATCACAATTTTGCATCTCAGCGACAAAACCTGCAAGTGGCCCATTGGTGACCCGATGCATGATGATTTCTGCTTCTGTGGCCACGGCCCACGTGATGGCTCGCCCTATTGCGAATATCACGCGCGCATTGCTTATCAGCCACCACAGAACCGGATGCGCCGCGCCGGGTAATTCAGCGCGGAGTTTCAATCAGCGCTAAACTTACAAAACTGCTTAGCACTTCTTCGGCTTGCCGGGCTGCCGCTTTGGCGATTTCTTTTTTGCTGGTCAGCCTCCGGCCCTCTTGTGCCAACTCAAACTGGCCGTCTGTACAGCTGCGTACAAAATCTGCCGTAAGTTGAGCTGTCGTCTTGGTTCCATCACTGGACCTGAGAAAATGCACCATCAGAGGATTGAGTTGCACCACACCATGCAACATATTGGTTGTTTGAGCGGCCCCCGTGGCGGCGGAATAAGCTGCAAGTGAGAAAGCTTTGGGCCGAGCGCCCAGCGCATTGGCAATTTCTATTGCATCGCTGGATGGATCAATCACGCCATACATCACCAAAGCCAGCATTGCTGGCGATGCATCACCCAAGCCCACAAGCAATTCATTGAATGACAGACTCGCAGGATAAGCCGCAATCAATCTCTCCATCAAGCGCGCGTAGATTTCATCCGGCATCGGCCAAGGGGCCATGCCGTCAGCGATCAACACTTTCTGCGCAGCGTCAATATGAATACGTGTGTTGCTGCGGCACGTAAAGTGCAAGCCTTGCAGGCTTTCAGAAGAAAGATTGCGGCTAATGCTTGCGGTCTGATGGTCATGCACCAAAAGCGTGGATCTGAATTGGCGGCCCTTGATGAAATCCAGTAATTGTTCCATCGCCACTTGCTCGCCACCACTCCTTGCCATGATTTCCTGTTGCAGCTCCGGCGACGAACCAATTGGAATCATCTCGCTGATTTCAGCATCGCCCAGATAGGCAAGACCAGCAGAACCGGCGTGTTTTAAAAACGCGGTGAGAGTACAGGGGGAGTTGGTATCTTCCAGATATTCATGTGCCACATAATCTCTGCGCATCTTGGCGATTGTCTCATCCTGCTCTCGCAGCGCCATGCCATAAGCTGTTTTGGCATCACTGTGGCTGGCCAGGAAATGCAGCATCTCGCTGGCCGCGTCCACTTTTTTTGGCAGTTCTAAATCTGCCGACAACACCGAAAGCGCTACATCGCGAAAGGGTTGCTTCATGCGCCAGCCTGGCAAAACATTGTAACTTACAAAGCCAATGCCTTGCGGTGCGAGGTGAGCTTTCAGCGCATGGAAGATGGCGTCCTGAACCGGCTTTTCCACCCAGCTATAAATGCCATGACAAATGATGAAATCGAATTGGCCCAAAGCCGGGCGAAGATCGGTAACGCTGCAACATTCCAAGTGCACATTGCTGAGGCCAAGCGCTTTAACGTGTTGCCTTCCACGTTCAATCTGCACCGGAGAGATATCAATGCCCATGAATTCAGCTTTCGGAAATCGCAAAGCCAGAGGCAGTAAGTTGCCGCCTTCGGCTGAACCAATGTCCAACACCCGCGCCTGCGCCAATGGCTTAGCCGACAGCCCGAAAATTTGCGCAATGGCTGCCAGTCGGTTGGGCTGGCTTTGCTTTACGCCAACCGAAACATAGGGCATCGCATCATAAGACTGCGCCACTTGCGCAAGCTTGGCTCGGATATTTTCAGCGGTGGGCAAGGCGCACCAGTTGGGTCATATCAACCTGGGATTCAGCGAGGCCGCGCGCCACGCCCTCTCGATCAGCTTCGGTTCTGTTCTGGCTCACCTTCCATTTGCCTTCGATGGACGCAATGGTGATTTCAATGCCTACAATGCCTTTGAGCTGGCTTTCAACATAGTGCGTGGGCGCATTTGAAACGTGCCACGGCTGGGCCAATGGAAACTCACGCATACGGGTAAGATTTTCCATCTTCAGCGCGTGCTGAAGGTCAAGTCGCTCTTCCTTGAAATGCGGCGGCTGATGCATATTTATTGCAATAACCGCGGAATCTTCTCGTTGAACTCTTTTACAAACACCTGCTTCTTGCCTTCAAACGCCTCGATCTTGCCCCACACAATCCATTGCGTTTTCGTACACGTAAGGCGGCCATACGTCTCGGTACGGGTTTCCCATTTGCCGCGCTTGCGGCCGTCGGTCCAATGGGTTTCCATTTTCGCTGATAATGGATTGTCCGGAAGAACAGAATAATTCTCGCGGCCCGCACACCAAATCGTCAGCCCTAATTCCTTGATCGTCTGCGTGCCGAAATCGTCGATGATTTCCAGCCGGGTTTCGCCGGTCTTAGGGTCAACCGTCATCTCACGTTTGTTATTGGGGGGTTTAACCAGTTTGAGATCAACCGGCTTGGCAGCCTCAGCTTCGTTAAAGGCCACCAACTGCCCGGCCGCATATTTCTTGCGTATGGGCATGTGCAATTCAGAGCCGCCTGCATAAACTGTAAGCTTCACATTTTCAGGCGCTGGCCACATCATGGGAAAATAGGATGTGGAAATCGCCACGCGCAGCTTGTGGCCGTGCGGCAGTTTGTAAGCCACATCATCCAGTTTGATCTTTACGCGGTAACGCTTGCCCGGCTCCAGCGGCATTGGCTCGCTGCGTGACTCGCGCTGCGTCAAATTTTGCAAATGGTAACTAATGCGGCTCACCTCACCTGTGGGCCACACATCATTGAGACGCACAGCTATATGCGCCACGGGCTTATTCACACTGAAGTCAAGCTCAACCAACGGCTGGCCAACAATTTCCATATCCTCGGTCGTCGCAGGGCTTTCGAAGGTGAGGGATTGGCTATCATCTTTGGCTTGGTCACCGGCAAATTCCGGCCCACACCAGATGATGCAATACTCTCCGCCATCAAAGCCGGTGGTCTGCTTTGATGAAATCTCCAAGGCTTTCTCATCACCCCTTCCACCAGCAATGCCTTTGTCGGTCAGAAACCATTTCTTGGTTTCGATATTGCCAAAGCCCCAATAGCTTTCGCCAATCCAGCGCCCCTTGATTTCCGAAGGAAATGAACCGGGCCGCCAAGGCTCCATCACATAGACGCGGTAATCCGGCTCATTCGTCACCTTGGTGTCAATGTTCTTCAAATAGAAATCCCACCAGCGCAGCATCTCTTGCAGAAAACCAATTTTCGGATCAGGCACGGCAAAATGTGGATATTTATGCGCCCATGGCCCAATGATGGCTTTGCGCGGACAACGCAGCCCCTTCATCAAACGCGGTACGGCGTTGGAATAAGCATCATTCCATCCACCCACAACCAGCGTGGCCGCAGTGATGGCACCGAAATTCTCGCACACCGAACCGTGCTTCCAATAGTCATCACGGTGCGGATGTTGCAGCCAAGGGATGATGAGGAATGGCTCTTTCTTTAGCCGCTGCAACCACATCTTCTTCCATCCAGGGCCAACAATTTTCGGATCAGGCGGGCGTGATGAATAACACAACATGGTAGCCGCCCAACCCATGTTCTCGTTCAACAAAGTGCCGCCCTTGTAATGAATATCATCTTCATAGCGATCATCGGTTGAACAAATCGTCACGATGGCTTTGAGGGCAGGCGGTTGGCGTGCCGCCACTTGCAACGCGTTAAATCCGCCCCATGAAATGCCGAACATGCCAACTTTGCCGTCACACCATTTTTGTTTGGCAAGCCACGCAATCACTTCCAGCGCGTCATCTTGCTCTTGCCTGGTATATTCATCCAGCATAATGCCTTCGCTGTCGCCGGAGCCTCGCATATCAACGCGGATTGACGCATAGCCATGGCCAGCGAGGTAAGGATGTGTCAACGCATCGCGCACATGCGTGCCGTCAGTCTTACGATAGGGGAGATATTCAAGAAGCGCTGGAACGGGTTTTTTCTCAGCGTCAGTGGGCAGCCACAGGCGTGCCGCCAGTTTGGTACCGTCTGCGAGCGGGATCCACAGGTTCTGGATTTCTTTGGTTTTGCGGGGAAATTTGCTAATCGTTTTGGTGGACATGGCGATTGATTAGATGAGTTTGCCTTGGAAATGAAGCGTCTGAACTGTGAATTATCAACAGGCGCTATTCCGGCTTGCCGCCCACTTGCTAAAGCTCTGCCAGGCGAAGCCCGCGCTGGCGCAACAGATCCTGCTCTAATGCATGCAGTTGTTGCGAAAATCCAAAAAAAGGTATGGGCATGGATTTCCTCTGCCAATTCGCCTTCCAACAAAAGGGAATTTGGCAAAAGCGTCAAGCGCTATCAGGCTGCGCCTTTTTATGAGAAGTGGCTGATGGCTTGCGCGATGGCTTTGAAACTTGCTGCGGCTTCCGTGCTTAACTTGCGCGCCCGCAAAAAGGCATGCACCAAATTGGGCTCTTCGCGCACTTCGGCCTTCACGCCAGCTGTACTCAGCTTTGCGGCGTATTCATGGGCATCATCATGCAGCGGATCATGGGCACAAGCCACGAGGAATGCGGGCGGCAAACCATGATAATTCGTCTCCACCAAAGGCTGCGCAAACTTGTTGCCTATGCCGCCATAAGTGTCACGATAGTAGATCGTGTCTTGTGTTGAAAGCCCGGGTGCTAGGGCTTGCGTAACGTAAGATCCTTTGCTGACGTCGCCGCCAAGGCCGGGATAGATCAATACTTGGCCTTTGATTTGTGTCATGCCTGAATCTCTTGCCTTGAGGCAAAGCGCGGCCGCCAGATTGCCGCCCGCGCTATCGCCCGCCACCACACAAGGGCCAAGCGATTGCAACACCGCCCAACACTGATTGAAGGCAGCGGGGAACGGATATTCAGGCACCAAAGCATATTCCACTGCCGTCACCTCCACCTGCGCCAGATCAGCCAGATCAGCGCAAATGGCATCATGGCTCTCAATCCCACCAACAACAAAGCCGCCGCCATGCAGGTAAAGCAATTTGGCTCTCGCTTGTTGTGGTGTGTAGCGACGGCATTTCACCACGCCAACATTAAAATCAAGAATGGCAACATTGATGGGGCGTCGGCCTGCAAAGTGCTGGCAATATCGATCATAAAACGCCCGTTGCTCGTCCAGCGTAAAATTCACTGCATTGTCAGGATAAAGCCTCTCGCCTTCTTCCAGAAAGGCAATAATGCCAGCGTCTGTAAGTTGCGGATATTTGCTCACGCTGTCATTAACGCAGCATTGCGCAGCGCTTTCACATTGGCCGCATGGTCGCCCTTGAATATCGAACTGCCTGCCACCAGCACATTTGCCCCGGCGCGAACCGCTGCACCTGCTGTTGAAACGTCGATCCCGCCATCCACTTCAATATCGATATTACGCCCGCCCGCCAAGGCTTTAGCCTGGGAGATTTTAGACAGCATGGGCCCGATAAATCGCTGCCCGCCAAAGCCCGGATTCACCGTCATCACCAAGATAAGGTCAAGCCGATCAATCACAGGTTCAATCGCTGAAACTGGCGTGGCCGGATTGATCGCCACTCCCGCCCGCTTGCCCAACGCCTTAATGGCTTGCAACGAACGATCCAAATGCGGCCCCGCCTCAGCATGGACGGTGATACAATCCGCCCCCGCGCCTGCAAACTGCGCCAGATATGGATCTGCTGGAGAGATCATCAAATGCGTGTCAAACGGCACATGGGTGAGTGGCCGCAGCGCTTGCATGATCGGCGCGCCAAATGAGATGTTAGGCACAAAATGCCCATCCATCACATCCACATGCACCCAGTCAGCTCCCGCCGTGAGAACCGACAAAACCTCATCGCCAAGTTTCGAAAAATCTGCAGCGAGAATGGATGGAGCAATGATAAGAGGGCGGGTCATGGCCCTTCATAGTTGAGGGCGGAGGCAAAAACAAATGTCTTGTCCATGACATTTTAATCTTCTCCCCTTGCGGGAGAAGGTGGCGCGCAGCGCCGGATGAGGGGTCGCTCCGACGAAAAACTTTTGGTTCGGAGCGACCCCTCACCCGCCCTGTCGGGTACCCTCTCCCGCAAGGGGAGAGGGGCAATGTTGGCAGGGCTTAAATCAAGCTGGCGAAATGCACGGCCGTGTCGCTCATCCGGTTTGAGAAGCCCCATTCATTATCGTACCAAGACAGGATGGAAACGAAGTTGCCGTCCATCACCTTGGTTTGATCCAGATGGAAAATCGATGAATGCGGATCGTGATTGAAGTCGGAAGAAACATTGGGTTGCGTGGTGAAAGTGAGGATGCCCTTCAGGGCGCCACTGGCGGCGGCTGCCTTGATGGCATTGTTGATTTCTTCCACCGTGGTGGCGCGCTTGGCGATGAACTTCAAATCCACCACTGAAACATTCGGTGTTGGCACGCGGATGGAAATACCATCAAGCTTGCCCTTAAGTTCGGGCATCACCAGGCCAACCGCCTTTGCAGCGCCGGTTGACGTTGGGATCATGCTCAAGGCCGCAGCCCGCGCGCGGTAGAGATCCTTGTGCATGGTATCAAGGGTTGGCTGGTCACCCGTGTAAGAGTGGATGGTGGTCATCATGCCTTTTTCAACGCCAATCGCATCGTGCAAAACCTTCACAACCGGAACGAGGCAATTGGTGGTGCAAGACGCATTCGAAATCACCATGTCGTCCTTGGTGAGGGACAGATGGTTCACACCATAAACAATCGTCTTGTCGGCACCATCGGCAGGCGCTGAAACGATCACGCGCTTGGCACCCGCAGTGAGATGGGCCGAGGCTTTGTCTTTCGAGGTGAAAATGCCGGTGCATTCCATGGCAATATCAACGCCCATTTCCTTCCAAGGCAGTTGCGACGGGTCTTTTACCGCTGTCACTTTGAATTTTTCTGAGCCAACATTGATCATGTCTCCTTCCACGCGCACTTCATGCGGGAAGCGGCCATGCACGGAGTCAAACCGCAGTAGATGCGCGTTGGTTTCCACCGGGCCCAAATCATTCACAGCAACAACTTCAATATCTTGACGGCCAGATTCATGGATGGCGCGCAAGATATTGCGCCCGATGCGGCCGAAGCCATTGATTGCGACGCGAACTTTTTTGGCCATGGGGCACTCCTGTTAAGGTCTGGGTTTGGCGGGCTTATAGCGCAGATTTATAACCCGCCAAGCACAATTTGAGGGGCGTACATCATTTTTATATTCTGCCGCGCTCAGCCAGTAACCTGACCACAGCCTCAGCAGCTTCTTCCGACGATGAAACCGCGGTATCCACGCGCAGTTCCGGTGCATCCGGCTTTTCATAGGGCGAGGAAATGCCGGTGAAGTTCTTCAGTTCTCCTCGCCGCGCTTTGGCGTAGAGGCCTTTCACGTCGCGCTTTTCGGCCTCAACCAAAGATGTATCCACGAAAATCTCCATGAACTCGCCTTCGCCCATCAGTTCGCGCGCCATTTGACGCTCAGCCTTGAAGGGGGAGATGAACGAGACCAGGGTGATCATCCCGGCATCCGTCATCAGCTTGGCCACTTCGCCCACGCGGCGAATGTTTTCCACGCGGTCTTGATCGGTGAAACCCAGATCGCGGTTAAGGCCGTGGCGCACATTGTCGCCATCCAAAAGATAAGTGAGTTGCCCGCGTGCGTGCAATTTCTTTTCCACCAGATTGGCGATGGTGGATTTGCCAGCGCCTGAAAGGCCGGTGAACCACAGCACTGTTGGCTTTTGCCGCAACAATACGGCACGGGCATTCTTGTTAACATCCATCGCCTGCCAGTGAATGTTGGCCGCGCGGCGCAAGGCAAAATTGATTAAGCCAAATCCAACCGTGTTGTTGGAGAAACGGTCAATGATGATGAAGCTGCCCAAGGTTTTGTTCGCCGTGTAGGGCTCAAATGCCAGCGGGCCTTGCAGTTCCAAATTGCATAAGCCAATTTCATTGAGCGCCAAAGTTTCAGCTGCCTGGTGTTCCAGCGTGTTGACATTCACTTTGTATTTCAATTTATCCAAAGTGCCGGGCAACATTTTAGTGGCGGATTTGATGAGATAGGCGCGGCCCGGCAGCATGGGCTCATCACCCATCCACAAAACCTGCACTTCAAATTGATCAGAAACTTCAACAGCAGATTGCGCCGCGCAAATCACATCGCCACGGCTGGCATCAACCTCATCAGCCAGTGTGAGTGTGATGGCCTGTTCGGCTTGCGCTTCCGAAAGGTCACCATCCTGCGTAACAATGCGCGTCACTGTGCTTTGCTTGCCCGATGGCAGAACTTTCACCTTGTCGCCCGTCTTCACGCTGCCCGAAGCAATGGTTCCGGCAAAGCCACGGAAGTTTTGATCGGGCCTGTTCACCCATTGCACAGGCAAGCGGAAGGGTTTTAGCTTCGCATCGTCCCCAACTGGCACCGTTTCGAGATGGCCCATCAAGGTTGGCCCCTGATACCACTGCATTCGCGATGAGCGCTCAATCATATTGTCGCCCATCAAAGCTGATACCGGGATTATTTTGATTTCAGACGTAACACCAAGATCAGCAGCAAACTTGCGGTAATCGGCTTCGATCCGCTCAAACACCTCGCGTGAGAAGCCCACCAAGTCCATCTTATTGATGCACAACACCAGATGACGAATGCCCAGCAGCTTGCAGATGAAACTATGGCGCCGCGTCTGCGTGAGAACGCCTTTGCGCGCATCAATCAGAATAATGGCAAGCTCGGCAGTTGATGCGCCGGTGGCCATGTTGCGTGTATATTGTTCATGCCCCGGCGTATCCGCCACGATAAACTTGCGCCGGGCCGTGGTGAAAGCGCGGTAGGCGACGTCGATGGTAATACCCTGTTCGCGCTCTGCCGAAAGCCCATCCACCAGCAAGGCGAAATCCAAATTGCCGCCTTGTGTGCCAAGCTTTTTTGAATCCGCCTCCAGTGCGGCTAGCTGATCCTCAAACAACATCTTGGATTCGTAAAGCAGGCGACCAATGAGTGTGCTCTTACCATCGTCAACCGAACCGCAAGTGATGAAACGCAATAAATCCTTATTTTCTTGTTCTGCAAGATAAGCGTCAACATTGCCGCCCTTGAACTCAACAAAGCGGGTCATATGTAAGCTCCAAATCTAAATTCCTTCTCCCCTTGCGGGAGAAGGTGGCTTGCGCCGCCGTCGGCGCAAGATGGATGAGGGGTATGGTTCAACACGCGCAGTGCTAGCATGGAAGGATCGGAGCGACCCCTCATCCGGCACTTCGCGCCACCTTCTCCCGCAAGGGGAGAAGGACGATGAATGAAATCCATCAGAAATACCCTTCCTGCTTCTTTTTCTCCATCGATTGGGAAGCATCCTTGTCAATCACGCGGCCTTGGCGTTCAGATGACGTGGCCACCAGCATTTCTTCAATGATGTCATTGAGTGAAGTTGCTTCTGATTCAATGGCCCCGGTTAAAGGATAGCAGCCCAGCGTGCGAAAGCGGATTTTCTTCATCTGGGGCTTTTCACCCGCGTGAAGCCTCATGCGGTTATCATCCACCATGATGAGCTGCCCATCGCGCTCAACAACCGGGCGCTCGGCCGCAAAATACAAAGGCACAATTGGAATATTCTCGCGCGCAATATATTGCCAGATGTCCAGCTCCGTCCAATTTGACAGCGGAAACACGCGAATGCTTTCGCCCTTGTTCTTGCGCGCGTTGTAGAGGTTCCACAATTCCGGCCTTTGATTCTTCGGGTCCCAACGGTGCTTGGTGTCGCGGAAAGAAAAGATGCGCTCTTTGGCACGGGATTTTTCTTCATCGCGCCGTGCCCCACCAAAAGCTGCATCAAAACCGTGATTGTCCAGCGCTTGCTTTAGACCATCGGTCTTCATCACTTGCGTGTGCAGCGCCGAGCCATGATCAAACGGGTTGATATTTTTAGCCACACCTTCGGGGTTAATGTGCACAATCAGCTCCAGCCCCAGCCGCCGTGCCGTTTCATCGCGCATCGCAATCATCTCACGGAATTTCCAACGTGTATCCACATGCAAAAGCGGGAAGGGCGGCTTGGCCGGATAAAACGCTTTCATGGCCAGATGCAACATCACGGCAGAATCTTTGCCGATGGAATAAAGCATCACCGGCTTTTCACATTCGGCGGCCACTTCGCGGATAATGTGGATAGATTCGGCTTCCAGCTTTTGCAGATGGGTGAGGCGGTCGTTTGCGATCATTGGTTTTGCCTTTGGTTTTTGCGCCGCCATCCAGCCGCGCACTTTGTCCATGGTTCTGGCCGAAGGGCTGCGGCCCTCGCGTAAATCAAACACAAAATTGGGATCAGCGAGAGCGTTTTTGCCCAAAGCGCTAGGATCTATGCCTGAATTGGCCAAAAATTGTTCAATTTCGCTCAGAAAAATGCTGGAAGTATCACGCATAATAGGAAATTTCCTATCATATGATAATTTGAATGTCAAAATCCTATTTGAAATCTCGGTGATATTTAAGATGAGGCCAAATCCAATTCCGGCTAAATGCGGCGCAACAGGAGTTTTCATCCGATGAATCGTTGCGTTCTCGCCCTATTTGCCTCTGCCGCATTCGCCACCGCTGGCATGGCGCAAGTGAAGATGGATGGCACCTTTACGGCTGCCAAGGCCTGTGAAGCGGTGGTGTCGATCAAGAAAGGCACCAATCCAGACAAGGCCGCAATTAATGCTGGCAAGGCCTATCATCTGTTGGGCAAGAATAAAGATGATGCCACGCATTATTGGATTGAAGTGCCGGACGCGCAACCAAAACAGCGCTGGGTGGCGGTGGATTGCGGATCAACTGATGGACATGCAGCGATCACCGCGCCAGCCCCAGCCCCCAAACAAGGCAACGTCGCCGTCAACACACCACAAGGCACCGTAAAACCCAAACCTCAATCTCGCGGTTTTGGCGGCGGCGTGCCTTACTACGCTTTCGCTTTGTCGTGGGAGCCAACTTTCTGTGAAGCCATGCGCGATAAAGCTGAGTGCAGGGCCGAATCGCCATCTTCCTGGGAAGCGTCACACTTCACATTGCACGGCCTGTGGCCACAACCGCGCCGCAATCAATTCTGTGGTGTTGATCCCAAATTATCGGCCCTTGATGACCAACATCAATGGGACGCTTTGCCCGAACCGGAATTAAGCCCACAAACTCGCGCTGCCCTCAACATCGCCATGCCCGGCACCCTCTCCAACCTGCAACGCCATGAATGGATCAAACATGGCACCTGTTATCCTTCAGGCAACGCCGAACAATACTTCAAAGATGAAATCCGTTTGGAAAATGAAGTGAACGCCTCCGCCGTCCAGCAGCTTTTCGCGCTCAACATTGGCCGGAACATTTCCGCGCCAGAAATTCGTGCTGCCTTCGACCAATCATTCGGCAAAGGCGCTGGCGATCATGTTCAGGTGGAGTGTGACCGCAATGGCCGTCTGTCGGGCTTCACAATGAACTTGCGAGGCGACATTCCGGCAGGCACAGATTTGAAAACCTTGCTGGCCGCCGGTGATCCAGCGCAAAATAAATGTGATGGCGGAATGGTGGATCCGGTCAGATAATCTCTGCTGCCAGTTCCGCAATGCGCCGAGCCGCTTCGGCAATCTCAGCTTCATCCACAGACAGGGCCACGCGCAAATGGCCCGCGGCTGATAAACCAAAGCTTTCGCCCGGCATAGTCACAACGTTTTTCTCTCGCAGTAAGCGCAGGGAGAAGGCTTCACCAGAAAGCCCCGTCTTGCGCACATCCACCATAACAAACATGCCGCCTTCGGGCATGCGCGCCGTCACCTTGTTGCTGCCGCGCAAGCCTTTCAACAAAGCTTTCGCACGCGCAACATACAGTCTTTGCATCTCTCGGGTTTCTGCGAATTCGTGCGTCAGCGCATAGGCAGTCGCATCCTGCAGAAACTGTGGTGAACCAAACAACAGGGTTTCTGAAACTGAAATCACCTTTTCGCAATAGGCCGCAGAAGCCGCAATCCACCCCGCCCGAAAGCCGGGCAGCGCGTGAGATTTTGAAATCGAAGAGCAAACAATCACTCTCTCTTCCAGTGCCTTGTCAAAAAACGGCGAATAGAATTTCTCGTCGCCATGAATCAAAGTGGCATAAACTTCGTCAGACACAATCCACAAATCATGTTTCACCGCCAATGCCGAAATGTCTCTAATCTCAGCCTCGGTAAACACGGCACCGGTGGGATTGCTCGGCGAGTTCAACAATATGGCCCGGGTGCGCGGCGTGATGGCGTGTTCGATGCGGGCAACATCCGGATGAAAGCCACGATCTGCATCCAACCTCACCGAAACCGGAATGCCGCCGGGTGCGGAAATCACGGCTTCGTAAGTAGCATAGTAGGGATCAAGCAATATCACCTCATCATCCGGTTCGATGATGGATAAAAACGCCACCGCCAAAGCCGTTTGCGTGCCCGGCAAAAACAGAAATTGATCGGGCGCAATCGCGCGCCCCGTTTGCTTCGTATAGTGTTTCGAAAGCGCATCAAGCAAGGGCGCTTCGCCATTGCCACCGGAATAACGTGTGCGTCCGGCTTGCATTTTCTTGGCGGCAACCTCCAGAATGGCAGGAGCAGGTGGCAAATCCGGCTCACCAATGGAAAGAAAAATCAATTTCTCGCCAGCATCGCGCCGTTGTTTGCCCTCAAAATGCACCGCCCATTTATTGGCGGCCAAATTCGCAACGCGGTCTGTTATTTTTGCAAAACGCATGATCACTCTTTAAATTACGCTTTAACCTTATCAAGCGCCATGCGCCCAAGGGTTACGTAATCCGTCTTGCCACTTCCCAGAAGGGGCAGTTGTTCACATTGTACGATAGTCTTTGGCACCATCAACTCATGGGCACCCTCGCGGCGCAGCGCATCGCCGATCATTTTGCGATCAACCTTCGCCAGCGCAGTGAACAACACCAGCTGTTCACCCTTCTTTTTATCCGGCACAGCCACCACCGCTTGCGACACATCGGGGAAAGCCGTTTGTAATTTGGCCTCAATAGCGCCGAGCGATATCAACTCGCCCGCAATTTTAGCAAAACGTTTGGCGCGGCCCAAAATGGTGATAAACTTCAAACTGTCTACATCAACAATATCGCCGGTGTCGTGCCAACCATCCGGCGGCGCTTCAATCACGCCGGGCGTGTCGGCGCGCAAATAGCCCAGCATCACATTGGGGCCCTTTACAAAAAGTCGCCCGCCTTGTTCAATGCCAGGCACCGGTTCAATGCGCCACGCTATGCCATCAAACATCTGGCCCACGCTACCCACGCGGTAATGCAGTGGCGTGTTGATGGAAAGGGCGGGCGAGCATTCCGTCACCCCATAGCCTTCATAAATGCGCAAGCCGAATTTATCCATCCAGATCTGCCGCGTGTCGGGTTTCAAGCGTTCAGCCCCTGCCACAACCAGGCGCATGCTGTAAAAATCATAAGGATGCGCCGTTTTTGCATAACCATTCAGAAACGTATCTGTGCCGAACAAAACCGTTGCATCGATATCGTAACAAAGCTCTGGTATGATTTTATAATGCAGCGGCGATGGATACTGAAAACTGCGAATGCCAGAAAACAGTGGCAGTAATATCCCCGCCAACAATCCAAACGCGTGAAACACCGGCAGGGAATTAAACACCACATCATTGGGCGCAAAAGCAATGCGCGCGGCAGCCTGTTGCCAATTCGCATTCAAGTTTCGGTGTGAGAGCACCACGCCCTTGGGCAAACCCTCAGAGCCCGACGTAAACAGAACAACGGCCGGCAAATGCGCATCTGTCACTGCCCCAGCCCGCTTGGACAACCATCGCGGAAAATATTTGCTGGCTAATCCAAACAGCTTGTCGCGTGTTCCAATCGCAGCCCGCACATCTTCAAGATAGATTATTTTGCAGCCAACACTCAGCAGCTCCACATCCTTTTGCATTTCCGCCGTCTCAATAAAACGCCGCGAGGTGATTATGGTGCGCACCTGTGCTGCGGTGCAGGCGGCCGCCATGTTCATGGCCCCCGTTGAGAAATTCAACATCGCCGGAACTTTGCCATGCGCCATCAAACCAAAGAAGGTGAGCGCGCCGGCATTCGCGTTGGGCAACAACACGCCAACATATTTTTCTTTGCCCGTCAGTGCGGCAAGCTTGCGCCCCAGTACCATGCAACCCATCACCAAGCGGCCATAGGCCAGCGGTTGACGCTGAATATCCTCGATGATCACTTTATTTCTGCCATGGGTTTTCACGGCATCAAGCAAGGTAAACCACAGCGGCCGGTCGATATTGGAGGTTTTGAATATCATATCCGCCATCACGTCATAGAGCTGCTCAGCCTGATGTTCGCGCAATGGCGAACCCACCAGACCCTGCGGAGATTCAAATTTTACGGCTGGTAAAAATGTCAGCGTAATTTTGGGAAACCAGCGCAAGCGCAATTTGCCGCGCATGCGGCTGAAGGGTGAATAAATCGCTCCATCAATGCGCAACGGCAAAACTTTGGCTCCGGCCAAATTGGCGATCGCTGCCGGGCCTTCGTAAATTTTCATCAACCCACCCGTCACCGTAAGGCGACCTTCCGGGAAGATCACCACCTTCTGGTGGCGCTTCAGTCTGTTGACCAATGAACGCAGCGAAAGCGGATTGAGCGGATCAATCGCCACCATGTCATAAAGATAAAATGCCGGCTTCACCCACCATGCTTTGCTCATTTGTGTGCTGATTGCAAAAGCCGCGCGCTCGGGCAAAAAGCAAGACAGCAGCGGCCCATCCAGAAAAGATGTGTGGTTGGGCACGATCAAAGCCTTGTGTCCGGCCGCTTCATAATTCTCCATGCCTTTCACTTCCACGCGGTAAAGAAAGCGCATGATGCCGCGCGCAAAGGCGGCAAACAAAGTCTGCGGCAATTTCAGAAACAAATAAATCACCACGCCGATATTAGTCACACCCAGTAACAGATAAAGCCCGCGTGAAGACCAGCCGCGCGTCAAAAGCCAGGCGCTCACCACCGCGCCAAACACCATGAAAATGGCATTCATGATATTCGTTGCCCCCACCACCCGGGCCCGGCGATAATAGGGTGTGCGCGCCAACATCAGCGCAAATAGCGGCACCACAAAAAGCCCGGAGCAGAAGGCAAGAAGGAAAAGGCTGAGCAGAACCAGCAAACCGGAAGCGCTGCTGATCATGGTCATGGGCGAAGACAGTGCCGCATCATTGCCGATCATGCCGAAGAAACCCGCACCCCAGCCCAGCGTGAATATGAACAAGCTCATCAAAGCCGCGGCAAATGGCACATATTTCAGCGAGATTTTTCCAGCCAGCAATTTATTGCAGAACACCGAGCCCGCCGCCGTCGCAACACTGAACACAATCAGGATGAGCGTGGCACAGCTCTCATTGGCGTTGAGATCATGGCGCGTGAAGGGAATGATTTGGGTGACAAACACTGAACCCAATAGCCAGAACCAGGAAATACCAAGAATGGCCAGAAATACATCAGACTTTTGGGCCGATTGTTTCAACACCCGCCATGTTTCCGAAGCCAGATTATAATTCAACTTCAAATCAGGTTCATGCGATGGGGCCGCGGGCATCGACCACGAAACCACATAGCCCAGGACCGAAAGCCCGATCATGAGAACCGAAACAACCTGCGGGCCGAAACTTGCAGTGGCAATCACTGTGCCCGCTATTCCGCCGGTCAATACCGCCAGGAATGTGCCCATCTCAATCAGCCCATTGCCAGCCAGCAATTCACCCTTCGAAAGATATTGCGGCAACACCCCATATTTCACTGGGCCAAACATGGTGGATTGCAAGCCTTGCAAGAAAACGCAAGTGAGCTGCAAAGCCACATTGTTGCTGAACAAGGAATAAGAGGCCAGCGCCACCAGCCCGATTTCAACCAACTTAACCCGGCGCACCACCAAAGCCTTATCGTACTTGTCAGCCAGTTGCCCGGCAAAAGCCGAGAACAAGAAGAACGGCAGAATGAAAAGGCCACCCATCAAAGCCACAATGGAATCCGGGTTGCCAATTAATTCCTTGGACAACACATAAACATAAAGCATGGTCAACGCCGTGCGAAACAGGTTGTCGTTGAAGGCCCCAATCGCCTGCACCACAAAAAGCGGCAAAAAGCGCCGCGTGGTCAGCAATGCAAATTGGCTGGGGTCAGACATTCATGTCCTTAAGGGATTATGGGCGCAAGCGTTGCCACGCCCCTTGGCGTGCGGTCAAGCATTCAGTATTTGGGTAATGGCGGCTCGGGTTTCAGTATGATCAGCGCAGAGCCGGGTGGCACCGGCCATTCCCAGTTTTTTGCGCCGCGCGGCTTCGGTCGAAAAACCAATAAAATTCACGTTGTTTAAGTGCCCTGCTTGCACATCACTCACATTGTCGCCAATAAATATAATGCGCGAACTTGGTAATCCAGACGCAGCTATCGCCCGCGCCAAAATCGCAGCCTTGTGCCCGCCACCATCTGCTCCAAATGCCAGGCGTGAGACGGGCTCCCACATGTTTGCCTGTTGCAGCCGCAACCGCGCCGCCTCAAGAAAATTGGCCGTGGCGACGCCAAGCTGGGCAACGTCAGCAAATTCGCCGATCAACTGCGCAGCACCTCTTATTGTTTCTGTCTTCAAAGACCCCCTTAATTCACGCTGCAGCAAGGCAAGATATTCGGCTGTGATGGTCTGCACGTCCTGTGCGGGCAAGTGATAACGCTCCGCAATCTCGCGCACGATGTCTTCATCGTTGCGAATTCGGTAGCTGTTCCAATCGCGTGAAAGCAGTGTTGCATCTATACGCGCGGCAAAGGGCGCGAAAAACAACTCTTCCTCAGCGCGCGTCAGCTTCAGCAACACGCCGTCTACATCAAAAACGATGGCCCAGCCTTTCAAATGCCAACCATGGTAGGTGTCATTTCAATCAGCGTCGGCCCATCGGCTTTCAATGCCGCAGCAATCGCCTTGGAAAGTGCGACAAGATTTTCCGGCCGGGTGGCCCGCGCGCCGTAAGCTTTGGCCAGCATTTGAAAGTCCGGGTTCAGCAAAGTCACGGCGTTGGGCTGAATGCCAGCCTCCACCATATTATCGCGAATTTGCCCCAGCGCATCGTTGTTCCACAGCACAATCGGAATAGGCAACTTGTGCTCAACCGCCGTGCCAAGCTCATTCAAAGTATATTGCAACCCGTAATCACCAACCAGTGCGGCAACAGGCTTTTCACCCACGCCAAACTTTGCACCAATGGCCACGGGCAGGCCAAAACCCAGTGTACCAAAGCCCGATGGATGAAGCCACGTGCGCGGGCCAAACATGGGGAACACCTCATTGCCGGCATAGGCAATCTGCGTCATGTCGGAAGCCACAATACAGTCCTGCGGCAGGGCCTCGCGGATAACCGTCAACATTTTACGGAGTTGATTTCGCAGTGGCATATCGACGGTGGGTGGTGGGGACAGTGCTTCACCTTTTCGGGTCCTAATCAACGCCGCAATGCGCGACGTCGCGTCTGCCGCATCACCTAGAATCGCAAGCTCTGCGCTGTGCGGCCGTGCCAGTGAACCCTGGTCCAGATCAATGCGGATAAGATTTTGCGTGATCGCAAAATTCAAATCCCAATGATCGGTTTCCGATAACTCGGTTCCAACGGCCAGAATGCAATCAGACTCCAACAACAGTCTGCGCGCGGGCTCCAGCATCAAGCGCGGCCCCCACACCAAAGGATGATGAGACGGCACAACGCCCTTGCCAGCAACGGTAGTTATAATCGGCGCTGGCAAAGCCTCGGCAATTTTCAAAGCGGCGTATCCGGCACCCTGTGCACCACCCCCCAATATGATGATGGGGCGCATTGCACTGTTCAACTTCGCCGCTGCCGCAATAATCTGTGCTTCAGATGCAAGGGGTCGTAAAGGCATCGTGGCGGCATTCCATCCGCCTCCTGCAGGTTGCCCCAAAACATCCAGCGGAATTTCAAGATAGGCAGGCCGTGGCCGCGCCGAGGCAAAACGTGAAAAGCTTTCCGCCACGGCATTTTGCACGTCCTGCGCGGTGTACGCACGACTTGCAAATTGAGTAACTGATTTTGCCGCATCTAATTGCGAAATCATCTCATGCAGGCGGCCCCGACCTTGCGCGGAAAACCCAACATCAAGGGCCGTCGAAATCACCAGCATATTCGATGAGTCACTCCACGCTTGGCCGATGGGAGTGAGAATGTTGGTTAGCCCTGGCCCCGAAATTGTAAAACACACCCCAGGTTTGCCCGTGGCGCGTGCATAGCCATCCGCCATAAAGCCGGCGCCCTGTTCATGGCGCGGCAGAATGTGCCTGATCGCAGAACGTGGCAATGCGCGGTACATTTCGATGTTATGCACGCCGGGAATTCCAAAGATCGTGTCCACCCCATAAGCCTCAAGCAGGCCAACCAGCGCCTCGCCGATGGAATGTTCAGGTCGTGCGTTCACTTGCGCAACCGTGCGGGCAAAACATCTTCCAACAGCAAGCCATGCGCCAACAAGTCCTCCGGCACCGCTTCACGCAACGCCAAAGCCGCCGCCAGCCGCGATAAGCCCCAGCTGGATTGAATACCATTGCCGCCTTGTCCAACAAGCCAAAAAAATCCCGGGGCAGAGGATTCATAGCCACACACCGGAAAATGATCGGGCGCAAAAGATCGCAGCCCACCCCAGGAATGATCAAGCCGCGTCACTTCCAAAGTGGTGGCTTGCATCAAACGGTCAATACCAACTGCAATCGCTTCATCGTCGGCAAAAGCGTCATGCGGCTCAACCGGTGTTTGGTCCGCGGATGAAACAATCAGCTTGCCACTCTGCGGCTTGGCATACCAGGTTTCGGCGCAGTCCTCAAAGAACGGCCAATCCATAAACCCGTGGCCGCTGATCGGGATCACCCCGATGGAGCGTCGTTTTGGTTGCAGCCCCACTGGTGCAACACCAGCCATCATCGCCACCTTGTCGCCCCAAGCCCCAGCGGCATCAATCACCGCCCCTGCACTAAAGGTGCCTTGCGGTGTCACCACCTGCCAATGCCCATCAACGCGGGCAATCTCCTTGGCAGGGGCATTGCAGTCAAGTTTGCCGCCGCGTTGCTTGAACCATTTCAAATAGCCACGGTGCAGCAAGTCCACGTCAAGGTCACCCGTACCGTCGTCATAAAATCCACGATTGGCATAGTTGCGCCGCAAAACCGGAATCAGTGCCACCATGTCATCCACGCTCACTTCGCGCAGATTGGAACCCGGCTTGAGGAAATGTTGCGAAGCCTCCTCTTGCCCCTTGGCTTCAATAATCAACGTGCCGCGCCGACTGAAAATTGGCCGTTCAGAAAAATCCGTCGGCGGGTTTTTATAAAACGCCAAACCCGCACGGCTGAGAGGCAAGAACGGCCGCGCGCCGTAGTTGGGCTCATAAGCGGCAGCCGAACGCCCGGTGGTATGGTATCCCGGTCGTTCTTCCATCTCCAAAATCAGCACGCTGGCCTTGGCCGCCAAATGCGCGCCAACTGAAGCGCCGGCAATGCCCGCACCAATCACAATAAAATCAAAATCTGCCATGGCCCAACAAAGCCACTTATATGGCCACTTGGCAACTGGCACTTTCAGCTTATTGTAGAGCCAAAGGAAACATCATGCCAAACTTCAGCCAACCCTTATCTGGCCTTGTCACCCCGCGCTTTGGCGGCATTGCCACGTGGGGGCGTTTGCCACATGTTCCCTTGGAAGACGCTAAGGGTGTAGATATCGGCGTTGTCGGCATTCCATGGGATGGCGGCACCACGAACCGCCCCGGCCCACGCCACGCACCACGCCAAATGCGTGATCAATCCTCAATGGTGCGAAGGATGCACCAACTCACCCGGATCGTGCCCTATGATCTTTGTAATGTGACTGATCTCGGCGATTGCCCGGTCAATCCCGCCAATGTGGAAGATGCATTGAAGCGCGTTGAAACCTATTTCAAAAAACTTGTTGCGAAAAATATCCGGCCCCTTTCCATGGGTGGTGATCATCTCAGTTCATTGCCGGTGCTGCGCGCTTTGGGAGAGAAAAACGCCGTAGGCATGATACACTTCGATGCCCACACCGATTTATATGACTCTTACTTTGGCGGCTTTAAGTATACCCATGGCACCCCGTTTCGCCGCGCCATCGAAGAGGGTGTGTTAGATCCCAAACGCACCATCCAAATTGGTTTGCGGGGTTCGATGTATGACAATGACGATTTTGCTTGGGGCGAGAAAATGGGCGTGCGCTTGGTGCGCATCGAAGAGGCAATCGAAAAAGGCCCCAAGGCCATCATGGCGGAGGCGCGCCAGATTGTGGGCGATAAGCAGACCTATGTCAGCTTTGATATTGATATGCTTGATCCGGTCTATGCCCCGGGCACCGGCACCCCGGAAATTGGCGGCTTCACCACGCGTGAGGCGCAAAGCCTGCTGCGCGAAATGCGGGGGCTCAATATCGTTGGTGCAGACGTGGTGGAAGTTTCTCCACCCTTTGATCCATCAGGCCTCACTGCTTATGCAGGTGTGGTGATGATGTTTGAGATTTTGTGCACCATGGCAGAGGCCGTATCAAAATCGCGTTAGAACGTGGCGCCATTGGCATCAGCCGCGCGCGTCTGCTCTTCTAAAACCCGCTTGCGGGCCACTCCGGCAATACCGGCCACGGAATGGATCAGGCGCTCTTCCTCAGGGTGCAACTCGTGATCAGACAAGGCCACATCCCACATCAGCCCCACCAACTTGGCGCGGTCATCATGGCTCAGCAGGTCCTGCAACTGTTTTGCCGCGTCATTCAATTGTGCCGCCGTGAGGCCGTTGCGCAAAAAACTCAAGGCAATCTTCTGTTCATCTTTTGTAAATTGATATTTATTTTGCAAATGTTCGATAAAATGTTTGACTTCAACATCGCGTAGACGGCCATCGATGGGAATGACCGAAGCAAGTATGGCGGCGACCAAAGCGCGTCGTTGCATAGGCGATAAACGTGAAAATCCAGAGGGCAGTTTGACGGTGTTAAGAATATCCTGCAAAGCCCTGCCTTCATGTGGAGCAAGCTGCGGCAATGGCATATTACGAATCATGGTTCCCCCGAAACAGCGATAGCCGCATCACCTGCTGGCCGCGCCCACGCCCTCTAGCGGATTGACGGATGAATGAAAAGCCAATGCGTAAATTAACCTTCAGTCAGAATTTGGCTGCTGCAACTGGGCTTGGCGCAAGCTGCTCGTTTGGTCTTGCACCTTATAATCAGTGGTGGCTTTTATTCATTGCCGTGCCAATCGCAATACTGGGTTTGCAGGGATTATTGCAGAACAACGCGTGGCGTATCTTTCTGGCTGGCTGGTGCTTTGGCTTTGGCTATTTTATTTTTGCAATGCATTGGATTGGCTTCGCCTTCTTCGTCAATGGCACCCATGATCTGTGGATGATGCCCCTTGCCTTGGGCGGCCTTTCAGCTTTTCTCGCATTATATTGGGCCGTGGCAACAGTGATTGCGGCTTTGCTGGCGCGGCGTGGCCATCCGCTCTGGTTGAGCATACCGCCCGCCTTTGCCGCAATGGAATGGTTGCGCGGGCATTTATTCACGGGCTTTCCATGGTCGGTGTTTGGTCAAATGGTTGACGGCATGGGCGGCGTTGAACAAGCGGCAGCCTTTGTGGGGATGACAGGTCTTACTTTTTTAATTTGGGCTTGGGCGGCTTCCGTCTACGGAATATGGGTTGAACGCGGATGGTTGCGGTGGAGCTGCGTCCTGCTGTTGCTTTCGTTTCCAGCCACACTTCTGTTGGGCCAATGGCGACTGGCAACGCATCCCACCGTTTATGTGCCCGGTATAATGCTGCGATTGGTACAACCCAATATCAGCCAGAATGAGAAATGGCGTGAAGGCAATGCCCGCAAAATATTTGACCAACTTCTCAGCCTCACCTCGGCTCCATCGAGTACCGGCCTTCCCGTCACTCATGTTATCTGGCCAGAGTCTTCCATTCCTTTTCTTGTGGATGAAAGCCCAACGGGCCGTGCCGAAATTGCTCACATGTTATTGCCCGGCCAAACACTTCTGGCTGGGGCTGTGCGCCGCTCGGCACCGCGCGATGATGCGGCTTATTTCACTTCGATTCTGGTTTTTGATAGCAACGCAAATGTCTTGAACCATTATGACAAGTGGAAATTGGTGCCCGGAGGAGAGTTCTTGCCCTTGGCCTGGTTGTTGGAACCGCTGGGCTTGCGCAAGCTCGCCGCCTTGCCCGAAAGTTTCACGGCCGGTGGGGGTGCAACAACCTTGCCTGTGCCTGGCGCTGGCATGGCTGGTTTTTCAATATGTTATGAAGCCATTTTTCCTGAGGCCGTAGCCAGTGCGGTGGGAGAGCCAGATTGGCTGATCAATGTAACCAACGATGGCTGGTTCGGCAATTCTTCCGGCCCCTGGCAACACCTGGCGCAAATGCGCCTTCGCGCGATCGAAACCGGTGCACCCGCCGTGCGCGTCGCAAACACCGGAATTTCAGCCGTTATCGATGCCTATGGACGCGAGGTTTTCACCTCAAAACTTAATGCAGCCGGGGCTTTTGATGTGGTGCTGCCGCAACGCGGAATAAAATTCGGGAACGGAACTTGGTTGAATGTTCCGCTATTGCTTTTACTTTTCTGCGCAATAGTTCTAGGAGAAATTGCAAAAAGACGCTAGATCACCCCTGATTAAAAACTGAAGATCAGTTGACGTTGCCGGGGCTGGGCAATTGGCGGCGAAACAATAGTAAACCTGCTGGGGGCGGAGGTATTAAGAGATAAATGACGAGAAGAGACCCCAGTTATATCGATGTTCACGTGGGTGCCCGTATCAGAATGCGTCGCCAACTCATCAACATGAGCCAGGAACGATTAGGCGAATTGCTTGGCATCACATTTCAGCAAGTGCAGAAATATGAAAAGGGCTCGAATCGCATTAGTGCCAGCCGGCTTTTTTATGCTTCCAAAACCTTGGGCGTGCCGGTTCAGTTTTTCTATGATGGACTGCCGGGAATGGAAGGTTCGGATGGCTTGCGTGAACCCTCGAGTGGCGACGAGTTCAGTGCTGCCATGATGTCTCCAGAAGGTGTGCTGCTGGCCAGAGCTTTCAAAGATGCGAATAGTTCTACCATGCGCAAATTGATTGCCGGCTTGGCCCGCCTGGTTGTTGAGAATGAAAAAAAATAGTGAGCCTGTAGAACGCGTGCCCGCCCCTTGAATCTCTTGGAAATGCCTGTATGAGAGCGCTTGAAAACGCATAAAGATATCTTTATGTGCCGCAGCATAAAGGCAATCAAGGGGTAATCATGGCGCGTAGTTCTTATCAGTTCACCAGTGAATCTGTTTCCGAAGGTCATCCAGACAAGGTCTGCGACCGCATTTCCGATGAAGTGGTGGATTTATTCTTCCGCGAGGCTTTGGCTGAAAAAATGGATCCGGCCCGCGTGCGCTTGGGCTGCGAAACTTTTGCCACCACCAACCGCGTGGTGATTGGCGGCGAAGTGCGTGGGCCCCAATCCGTCACCAATGATATGATCATCGATGTGGCCCGCAAAGCCATCAAGGCCATCGGCTATGAGCAATCTGGCTTCCACTGGGATACATGCAAGATTGAAGTGCTGCTGCATAATCAGTCGGCAGATATCGCCCAAGGCGTGGATGACACGGCCAGCAAAGACGTAGGCGCTGGCGATCAAGGCATTATGTTTGGCTATGCCTGCGATGAAACCCCAGATCTGATGCCGGCGCCGCTCTATTATGCGCAGCGCATCCTGCAAGTTTTGGCTGAAGCCCGCCACGCTGGCGATAAGCGCTTGGGCCCCGATTCAAAAAGCCAGATCACCGTTCAATATACCAAGGGCAAACCCGTTGCCGTGACGCAAATCGTGGTGTCGCATCAGCATTTGGATGAAAGCCTCACCTCGGCTGACATGCGCAAGATCATTGAGCCGCATGTGCGCAAGGCATTGCCCAAAAGCTGGATCAAGAAAGATACAGCTTGGCACATTAACCCAACCGGCAAATTTTATATCGGCGGCCCGGACGGCGATGCGGGTTTAACCGGGCGTAAAATCATTGTGGATACTTACGGCGGTGCGGCCCCTCATGGCGGCGGCGCTTTCTCTGGCAAAGACCCAACCAAAGTGGATCGTTCTGCAGCTTATGCCGCGCGCTATCTCGCAAAAAATGTTGTGGCCGCCAAGATGGCCAAAAAATGCACCATCCAGCTATCATATGCAATTGGTGTTTCTGAACCGCTGTCGGTCTATGTTGATACGCATGGCACTGGCAAAGTGGCGGACGGCAAAATTGAAAAAGCGCTGCGCAAAGTCATGGATTTGCGTCCTAATGGCATTCGCAAGCATTTGGAACTTAACCGCCCGATTTATGCGCGCACTTCAGCTTATGGCCACTTCGGTCGCAAGCCCGAAAAAGATGGGGGCTTCTCTTGGGAGAAGACTGACCTTGTCGCCAAGTTGAAAAAAGCGGTGAAGTGACGCCGCACCGGCCGCAACATCAATTTTACGGACGGCGCAAGGGAAAGCCCTTGCGCCGTTTGCATTCTGAATTGATGCAAACACTGTTGCCGAAAATCGCTGTGGACTTGGCGCAACCACTTTTTACAACGCCCGCGCCGCGCATGCTTGAGATCGGCTTCGGTGGCGGTGAACATCTGGCCCATCAAGCCAACCTCAACCCAACAATAAACTACATCGGTGCCGAACCGTTCCTCAATGGCGTCGCCAAAATTTTGTCTGAGATTGCGGCCCGCAAGCTTTCTAATGTCCGTGTGCACTACGGCGACGCAAGGCCGTTGCTCGAAGCTCTGCCTGCTGAAAGCTTTGATCGCATTTATCTTCTGTATCCAGACCCCTGGCCAAAGCTCAAGCAGCAAAAGCGCCGTTTTATAAATGCGGCAAATCTTTCTCACTTCGCGCGTGTGCTGAAATCCGGAGGCGAGTTATGGTTCGCCTCCGATATTGATGATTATGTGCAATGGACGCGCCATCACGTGGCCGCATCAAAACTTTTTGAGGAACAGCCGGATGCCCAAACCCCGTTTGAAAATTGGGTGCAAACCCGCTATGAAGCAAAGGCGCGGCGCGAGGGCAGGGGCAGTGCTTATTTGCGGTTCACCAAAACCAATTTGACATAAAGCCTGGTTCCTTACGAAAATGCAGTTCCGAATCACTCGGCTTGCGCGAGGTTGAGGCTGTGCTGAAAGTGTCGAGTCATAATCAAGTGCAGAAACAAGTTGGCGCTCTGCCCTATCGCAAAAACGGCAAAGTTCTTGAGGTCTTGTTTGTCACCTCGCGGGAAACCAAACGGTGGGTCATCCCCAAGGGCTGGCCTATGCGAGGTAAAAAAGATTGGAATGCCGCAGCTCAAGAAGCCTTTGAAGAAGCAGGCGTTGAAGGCAACATGGGCCGCAAATCCATCGGCACGTATCGTTACGTGAAACGCCGAAAGGCGGGAGATGTGGAATGTGACGTTACCGTCTATCTTTTGGAAGTTACGCATCGCTTCAGCGAGTGGCCAGAGAGCAGTGAACGCCGTAGAAAATGGTTTCCCATCGCCGAGGCTGTTAAGCGCGTGGACGAAGAAGGCTTGCAAGCAATCATACAAGCAACACTGGCTTAGCCCTTGCTAAAGCTCTGAAAGCGATTTAATGTAACCAATATAGTTTCAATTATTGACAGGAGTTAGAGAATGAATCGCGGAGTTGTTTTTTGGGTTTATTGGGTTTCCACTGCCCTTTTGTGTCTGGGTTACCTGGGCGGTGCGGTGCTGTATACTTTTAACCATGATATGGTTGCGCAATTGTTCCCGCAGTTGGGTTATCCGGTTTACCTGACATATCTTCTGCCGATCGTAAAAGTTCTCGGCCCCGCCGCAATTATCAGCCGTTACTCACTGGCCCTGAGTGATTTGGCCTATTCAGGCATGTTCTTTCATCTTCTCCTGGCATTTTCCGCCCATGTCACGTCAGGCCAACCCGGCTGGCAACCTGCTGTTGTGATGTTTGTCATGTTGCTGATCTCATTCTTTACGCAAAACGCGGTGCGCAAGCCCATGTCACCCTACGCTGGCACACGCTGGGGCATGGCAAGCTGAATTTAACCGACACTAACGTTTTATTGTAGCAAAAGCTGCCTTGGCTCGGTCGCGGGCCATGGCATGATCAACCATCGGCGCTGGATAATTTTTTGGCGGCTCGGCCATTTCCCATGGGGCATGAATATATTCAGCAGGAACATTTTGCAATTCTTGCACCCAGCGTTTCACATAAGTGCCGTCCGGATCAAACTTGGCGCCCTGCAGCATGGGGTTGAAAATACGGTAATAGGGTGAAGCATCGGCTCCACAGCCTGCCACCCATTGCCAACTGGCCGCATTGTTGGCGATATCGGCATCCACCAAAGTGTCCCAAAACCAGCGCTGGCCTTCGCGCCAATCAATCTGCAAATGCTTGATCAGGAATGATGCAACAATCATGCGAACGCGGTTGTGCATAATGCCCGTAGCCCAAAGTTCGCGCATGCCCGCGTCCACAATCGGATAGCCGGTTTGCCCGCGCTGCCATCTATGCAATGCAGCATCATCCTTTACCCAAGGGAAATTTTCGTATTCCGGCTTAAAACTTTTTTGCGGAAGGTCCGGCCAATGGTGCAGCAAACTGTAAGCGAATTCACGCCACAAAACTTCTTTGAGGAACTTTTCGCCACCGCCATCCAGCTTGCCTTCAGCCGCTGCCATTGCGGCGCGCGTGGCATGCCATACTTGCTGCGGAGAAATTTCACCCCAGTGCAAATGCGGCGAGAGACGTGACGTTAAAGTTTTATCAGGCCTGTCGCGGCCTTCGGCATAGTGTGCCAAGGCATCATCAAGAAAACGAATGAGTAGATTTGCAGCACCATGCTCACCGGGCTGCCATGTGCCGGCAAACCCAGTGGCCCAATTTGGTTTTGTAGGAAGTAGTTTCCAGTCAGCAATTTTATCAGATGGCAACACGTGCTTGGCCCAGGTTATTTCAGCAGGTGGCCTGGGCGCGCGCGGTTCTCCCAGTGCAAAACAGGCGCGTGAAAAAGGTGTATAAACTTTATAAGGTTCACCTGAAAGATTGCGGATGCTTTCAGGTTCATGCAGCAGAAATCCACCATGCCGGTGGCATTCTATATTCAGTTCATCGCAAATCGCTTTGATGCGTTGTTCAAGTGCGGCACTCCAGGGTGCGTAATCCCGGGTGAAATGCAAAGAGGTTGCACCAGAACTTTTAACAACCTCCCGCAGCACGTCATCAGTGCGGCCACGTCGCAAGAGCAAGGGAACGGCTTTGGCCAAGCTTGTCAATGAATAATGCAACCACCAGCGCGAAGCCCCGCCCCAGCGCCACTTCTGCGGCGTTTCATCATCCAGAATAAACAGGGGAATGACCGCGCCCTTGGATGCAGCCGCCGCCAGCGCGGGGTGATCACAGAGGCGCAAGTCTTGGCGAAACCAGGCGAGTACGGGGTTGTTCATGAGATCTCTTTGTTGTCAGCTTCCGTAATACGTATAATGACACAAAAAGTTCACTCAATTCTTCTGATTACCGGCGACCAGCTTTCGCTGACGCTCGCTGCGTTGCGCACCAGTGATAAAGCCACAACGCGCGTTTTGATGGCCGAGGTGAGGCCCGAGGCAACCACGGCCAAGCACCACAAGAAAAAAATCATTTTCGTATTTTCTGCCATGCGCCATTTCGCCGAAGAATTGCGCGGCCAGGGCTGGCACGTCGACTATGTTAAATTGGATGATGCGGCAAACACCCAAAGCCTTGCCAGTGAAGTCAAACGCGCGCAGTCACGCCACGGGGCAGAAATACTTCAGACGACGGCACCTAATGACTATCGTTTGAGGCGGGAACTGGATTTCATTACCCAACTGCCGGACGACCGGTTCTTTTGTAGCGACAAGGAATTCGCCGACTATGCGAAGGCCCATCATTCTTTACGCATGGAATTTTTCTATCGCGAAATGCGCCGCAAATCGGGGCTGTTGATGAACGGTCCTGATCCTGTTGGCGGCCGCTGGAATTTTGATGCCGAAAACCGCAAACCTGCAAAAGGCGAAAGGAATTTTCCAACGCCACCGCATTTTGAACCTGATACTATTACCCAGCAAGTGATTGAATTGGTGAAACACCACTTCGCTGATCATTATGGATTGGCTGAACCCTTTTGGTTTGGTGTCACCCGCCAGCAAGCTGCGAAAGCCTTTCAGCATTTCCTGCGCCACGGCTTGCCCCATTTCGGGGCCACCCAAGATGCAATGCTGGAAGGACAGTATTATCTTAACCACAGCGTGATTTCGCTTTATCTCAACTTTGGCCTGCTTGATGCGCGGGAAATCTGCTGTGCTGCCCAAGCTGCTTACCAATCAGGAGAGGCACCACTAGCAGCTGTGGAAGGCTTCATCCGCCAAATTCTAGGCTGGCGCGAATATGTGCGCGGTATCTATTGGTTGAAAATGCCGGGCTATCTCCAAAGCAATGCCCTTGGTGCCACGCGTCCCATCCCTGATTTTTACTGGTCGCATAACACAGAAATGAATTGCATGGCCCAGGTGTTCCGCCAAACCCATGATGAAGCCTATGCCCATCACATTCAGCGCCTGATGATCACCGGTAATTTCGCACTGCTTGCCGGCCTCAATCCCGCGCAGGTGCATGATTGGTATCACGCCGTGTATATTGATGCATTGGAATGGGTGGAAGCGCCCAATACCATTGGCATGGCGCTGCATGCCGATGGCGGCCTTATGGGCTCCAAGCCCTATGCGGCATCGGCTAATTACATCAACAAAATGTCAGACTATTGCGGTTCCTGCCGCTATGATCCTAAGCAGCGCCTGGGGCCGGATGCTTGCCCGTTCAATGCGCTTTATTGGAATTTTATCGCAACTCACCACCAAGCATTCTCGCGCAATCCACGCATGAGCCAGACAGCCAATAGCTATCAAAAAATGAGCGCCGAAGATAAATCTGCCATCAAAACCCAGGCCGAAGGATTTTTGGCAAGTTTGAAAGCCTATCAGGAGTGAAACGAAAAAAGACCCCACCTCGCGGCAGGGTCTTTGTTTGGGGTGCAAATTACTTCGCGGCCAGCTTGGCTGCAATCTTGGCCACATGCGCGCCCTGGAAATGCGCGCCTTCCAATTCATGCTTGGCTGGCATGCGGCTGCCGTCTCCACCTGTTGTGGTGGATGCACCATAGGGGGAGCCGCCACGGATTTCATCATGGCCCATTTGGCCAGCGAAAGCGTAAGGCAGTCCTACGATTACCATACCCTGGTGCAGCAAAGACGTGTGGAAAGACAGAATGGTGGATTCTTGTCCCCCGTGTTGGTTGGCTGCCCCAACCATCACTGAGCCAACTTTGCCAACCAGTGCGCCCTTCATCCAAAGGCCGCCGGTCTGATCAAAAAAGTTTTTCATTTGTGCAGCCATCATGCCAAAGCGTGTTGGTGTTGCGAAGATGATTGCATCGTAGTTGGCAAGATCATCCGCCGCCGCAACCGGGGCTTTTTGGTCCATCTTATAATGAAAGGTCTTCCGAATATCTTCCGGCACAGTTTCGGCCACGCGTTTCACGTCGGCTTTGGCCCCGGCAGACTTGGCACCTTCGGCAGCGGCATTGGCCATGGCTTCCATATGCCCCCAGCTTGAATAATAAAGAACAAGAACTTTTGCAGACATGTTTATTTCTCCTAGATTGTTGCAGTTTCTAATAATGCTTTAAGGTCAATACGCGCGTTAGACATCGTCAGCTTGCCATCTGGCCCGCGCGGCCAATCCGCTTCGGCACGATCCCAATAAAGCTCTACGCCATTATCATCAGGGTCACGCAAATAAAGCGCATCAGATACGCCATGGTTTGCTGCGCCGTCCAGTTCACGCCCGCTTTGCAACACCCGCTTGAATGCATTGGCAAGGTCAACCCGCGTGGGGTAAAGAATGGCCGTGTGATAAAGCCCCGTCGTGCCGGGCGGAGGCGCAGAGCCGCCTTTGCTTTCCCATGTGTTAAGGCCAATGTGATGGTGATAGCCGCCCGCAGAAATGAACGCGGCATCCGCACCATACATCTGCTGCAACTCAAAACCCAACACCCCACAATAGAAATCCAACGCACGCTTCAAGTCAGCCACTTTCAAATGCACGTGGCCAATATGCGTTCCGGCGGGCACAATGAAATCCTGTTTCGTCATTATGTAACCTCTTAAGTTACCAAATAAAGCTGCCACAGTGCGATTGCAAGAGGCAAATTGAAAAAAGTGGATAGCGCTTTGACGGCAATGGGCAAGGCTCACAATCTGCGTCATGATGGCCAGATGACATTCCAACCACCCACCAATCTCACAATCGTTAATCATCCCCTGGTGTTGCACAAGCTCACGCTGATGCGCGATAAAAACACTCCAACGGCAGTGTTTCGGCAGTTGCTGCGTGAAATCAGCTTATTGTTGGCTTACGAAGTATGCCGCGATTTGCCGATGACCACCCGACATATTGAAACGCCGGTGGCGCCCATGGAGGCACCCATCATCATGGGCAAAAAGTTGGTGATCGTTTCCATCCTGCGCGCCGGTAATGGCTTGTTGGAAGGCATGTTGGATTTGCTGCCTTCGGCACGCGTGGGGCACATCGGCTTATACCGTGATCCCAAAACCTTGCAGCCTGTTGAGTATTATTTCAAAGTGCCGGATGACATTGCATCGCGCACCACAATCGTGGTTGATCCCATGCTTGCCACGGGAAATTCAACGGCTGTGGCACTCGATCGTTTGAAGGAAAAAGGTGCAAAAAATTTGCGCCTGTGCACCCTGCTGGCGGCCCCGGAGGGGATTGAGCGCTTTCATCAAGCCCACCCTGATGTGCCGATATTCACAGCAGCGGTGGACGAAAAGCTGAATGAACACGGCTACATCGTGCCGGGCCTCGGCGATGCGGGAGACCGGATGTTTGGCACTAAATAACACCTCATTAAGCATCACTTTGGGTTTATCAATTTGTTAAAACTTGCATCAAGGTTTTAACGGCTAGTTTGCGGCCACATGATTGCTTCCCCCGCTCAAACTGCTGTAATTTTTCCGCGTGCTGATGGCTCGCCGCGCCGCGTCCTTTATGCCGAGGATCAGGTAACGTCTCGCGTGGTCACCAAGGCCATGCTGGAACGCATGGGCTTTAAGGTGGATGCGGTAGAGGATGGTGAGCTTGCGGTGCAGCGCGCCCGCAATGACAACTATGATGTGATCTTGCTGGATATTGAAATGCCGGTGATGGACGGCGTTACGGCGGCCCGCTCTATTCGCGCCGAGTTGGCGCACTGTGCAGACACCCCGATTTTGGCGCTTTCCGCTTTTCTTGCCGATTCAACAGAACACACCATTTGGCGGGATGCTTTCGATAGCGCTTTGCCCAAGCCCGCCAACACCAATGAACTGCTTTTGGCCATGCAATCAGCCATTAAGGCCAAGGATGAGCGCGCCAAACGGCTGCCCGCCGTGCCATCGAAAGAAGAGCTGGTGGTTGCCCTGAAGGCGGTGTTGCCGCCCGGCGTGTGGAAAAAGATCACCAATGCAGCGGCTGAAGAGATGTATCATCTGATTAACGCGATGAGTGCAGCCCAACAGGCCAGGGATCTGATTTTAGTGTCGCAGGTTGCGCAGAAACTTGAACGTCTGGCTTCCAGCTTTGGCGCAGTGCAGGTTAGCACGGGTGCGGCAGCCCAAAATGTTGCGGCCTTGAGGCAAGCCGTGTCGAACTGGACAATGGCGTGAGCTAGGTTTGCGGCCGCTCGCGCGTTTCCAGTGACTTTAAAACTTTCAGCTCTTCCAGAAGCTCTGGGCTCATGGCTGTTGATTGGCGGAATTGGCGATATTGGCTGGTATTCTGTGGCTTTTTCACGTTTGGCATCCCTTGGGTCTGGCAATTAAGACGTTGAACTTAAAAAGACCCTAAGCCTGCAATTCTGAATGGCGGCGGAGCGCGGTGTTCACATGGTGTTCATTTGGTAAGCCACCACCGCGCCAGATTAAATTATCCTCATGAAAATGCCCTGCTCACGCCGAATTGTGTGGCGAGGTTGGGAATAAGTCTTAGTGTTCAGCTGTATCGTACTTGATGGAACTGTAATCTCACTGGGCTTAACGCGCCCGGTTTCACATGGAGTAGTGCCAATGTTTTCAAAAATGCAATGGGGATTAATGGCAGGCGTTTTGGCCTTGTCTCTCGGTGCGGGCGTGGCCTTGGCCGCGATGAGTGCCGATGATGCCATCAAAGCGCGCAAAGCCTGCATGAAAATCGGCCATGGCGGGGTCATGGGTGTTGCGGTTCCTATTATGAAGGGCGAAAAGCCATTTGACGCGGCTGCTTTGAAAGTTGCATTTGCTGCGGAAGATGCGGCATGTAAAGATTATGCCAGTCTCTGGGGTGTTGATACGCAAAAGGGCGATAAGGAAACCACCCACGCAAAAGCTGAAATCTGGTCTGATCCAAAGGGTTTTGAAGCTGCGGGCGGCGATTGGTATAAGGCCGATCAAGCGGTTCGCGCCGCCACTGATGAAGCCAGCTTCAAGGTCGCTTTCCCGGCGCTGGGCAAATCTTGCCAGAGCTGCCACGAAAAGTTCCGCGCACCGCTGCAATAGCATTTGCACATGAAACGAATTCTGCAAGCCCTGGGTGCCTTAGCGCTTCTGGGGCTTGGTGTTGTTTGGGTGATAACGACACCGGTTGCGTTAACGTCTGCGGTCTTGCCTGATCACGTCGCAGATCTTGAAAACGGCAAGCTGCTGTTCAATGCTGGTGGCTGTATTTCCTGCCACGCACCCGGGCCCGATGTGAAGGACGTTGCTGCCGATGTGCCTGCGGGTGGCAAGCCGCTGAAAACGCCGATTGGCATTCTCTACCCTCCCAATCTCACACCTGATCCTCAAAGCGGGTTGGGGAACTGGAAGTTGCAAGCCTTCCTTGCCGCCATGCAACAAGGCTTGCATCCTGACGGCAACCATCTCATTCCGGCTTTTCCGTATGGTTCTTATCGGTCGATGACGTTTGGCGATGTGGCGGATGTTTTTGCTTATCTCAATTCCTTTCCCGCCGTTAAAAACCAAGTGCCCGCACATGAGGTTATTGGCCTGCCCATCGTTCGGCGCGGGCTGACCTTTTGGAAATGGCTCGCACTATCGCAACCCGTCTGGAAGCCAGACGCCGCACAAAGCGACAGCTGGAATCGCGGTGCCTATCTGGTGAACGGGCCCGGCCACTGCCAAGAATGCCACACGCCGCGCACGCTGTTTATGACGCTGGATACTTCACGCGCATTCATGGGCGGCCCGCATCCTGAGGGCAAAGGCAAGGTGCCCAGCCTGCACGGGCTGGTGGAACGCGCGCGTTATAAAGATGCGGCCGATCTCGTTTCAGCATTCCAGAACGGAGAAGTGTTGGGATATGAACATATGTCCGGCGGCGGCATGGGCGAAGTGCAGGGCAATCTGTCGAAACTTCCAGAAGCCGATGTGAAAGCGATTGCGGAGTATGTTTTAAGTTTGAAGTGATCGGCGGCGAGATTGATTATTTGAGTTTGGTTCCCGAGTGCCACAGGGGTCCGAATTATCTCAGAATGCAGCACTGCAATTCGGCATCCGGAGTTGGGTCAGCGATTGGCTATCTCATACATCATGTTTCAGGCGGACAATAATTCTCAGCTCCAACTTGGCAATATGGCTTGACCAAAAAGAAACTGGAAAAATAGTTGAAAGGGTGGATCTCGCAACCAAACTTGAATCATTCTGTCGAAATATGACAGAATTTATAGAAGAAATTTTCGGCTCAATCATCTGCAAAGCTTCGAAGTGATGGAGCGAAGGCGAAATACGGGCACGATCACTCAGTGACCCGTCGTGTCTGCGGCCCTGCCTGATTCAAACAGGAACCACGTGCGCCTCTCGGTCTCGTCGATGTAGATCTCGAGCAAGCTTGCTGTCGCCACGTCGTTGTTTTTGTCACATATCGCATGGGTTTCGCGCATCGCCTTGGCAACTGCTTTGTTGTCAGCCAGAAGCACTCGAATCATGTCTAGGGGCGGCACGCGTTCGACATTGCTGTCTTTGACATTTTGCAACTCGGATATGTGGCTGATCGAGCGGATTGTGGTGCCACCGATTTTGCGAACGCGCTCGGCTAGCGGGTCTATCGTGGCGAAAATCTGGTCGGCCTGCTCATCGAGCATGACGTGATAGTCGCGGAAATGCGGCTCTGTCAGATGCCAATGAAAATTCTTCGTTTTCACGTAAAGCGCAAATGCGTCAGCAACCAACCCATTCAGCGCCTTTACGATCTTGTCGACCGCGGGCTTAGCCAAGTCAGACGGCGTCGCCATATCTTCTGGCACCTTATATTCCGTCGTCGTGTCACGCATGATTATGTTACCTCTTTTGCAGGCACGCTTTGGATTTGACTATGATGTGTAATTGAAATGGCACCTGTATGCGATGAAACGCCCGCGCACCGTTAAAGTTCCACAATTGATCAAGATTTAGCAATCCTAACCTGGCCGCACTTGCAGTTAACTTTTTTATGCTTCGCAACAAGGTCATCTATGATGAGATATTCAAGAGATGAGAGCATTTTAAAATTGTTCAGCGCGCGGATAAGGACATAAATCCAGAGTGCCCGATAAAATATCGCGTTGCTTCTGGTGGTGCATCTGGAGATGGCGTTGAGACCTGAAGCGAAAAACGCGGCACCACAAGGCACCGCGTTTTAAATTCGTCCGTAAACGGATGATTATGCGTCGGTTGCGGCTTCTGCCGCCACTTCTGCATCGCCGCCTTGCTTCTTCGTCAGGTCTTCGCCTGTAGCTTGATCAACAGCCTTCATTGACAGCTTGATCTTGCCGCGATTGTCGAAGCCCATGACTTTCACTTTCACGGCGTCGCCCTCTTTCACCACGTCAGAGGTTTTCTGCACGCGTTGTTGCGAGAGTTCGCTGATGTGCACAAGGCCGTCCTTTGAGCCAAAGAAATTGACGAAAGCGCCAAACTCCATCACCTTGACGATCTTGCCATCATAAATCACGCCCATTTCTGGCTCTGATACGATAGACTTGATCCACTTCAAAGCAGCGGTGATCGCTTCACCCGAAGAGGAGGCAACTTTGATGGTGCCGTCGTCTTGGATATCGACCTTGGCGCCGGTTTTTTCCACAATTTCGCGGATGACTTTGCCGCCCGTGCCGATCACTTCACGAATTTTATCGGTGGGGATCTTGATGGTTTCAATGCGTGGTGCATGTTCGCCAAGGCCCGGGCGGGCCTTTTCAAGCGCTTCTGCCATCTTTTCCAAGATATGCAAACGGCCATCCTTGGCCTGCCACAAGGCAACCTTCATGATCTCCTCGGTGATGCCGGTGATCTTGATGTCCATTTGCAGCGAAGTCACACCATTTGCTGTGCCTGCCACTTTGAAATCCATATCACCCAAGTGATCTTCATCACCCAAGATGTCGGAGAGAACTGCAAAGCGCTCACCTTCCTTGATCAGGCCCATGGCAATGCCTGCCACAGGGGCCTTCAAAGGCACGCCAGCGTCCATCAATGCCAGAGACGCACCGCAAACGGAAGCCATGGAAGACGAGCCGTTTGATTCAGTGATCTCAGAGACAACGCGGATGGTATAAGGAAATTCCGACTTGTCTGGCAGCATCGGGTGGATGGCACGCCAAGCGAGTTTGCCGTGGCCGATTTCGCGGCGGCCCGTGGCCCCCATGCGGCCCACTTCGCCCACCGAGAAGGGAGGGAAGTTGTAATGCAGCATGAAAGTTTCTTTATACATGCCGTCCAAGCTGTCGACATATTGCTCATCTTCGCCAGTGCCGAGCGTTGTGACAACCAGCGCCTGCGTTTCACCGCGGGTGAACAATGCCGAGCCATGGGTGCGGGGCAGAACCGAGGCTTCCGCAACAATGGCGCGCACGGTTTTGGTGTCGCGGCCATCAATGCGCAGGCCGGTATCCAAGATAGCGTTGCGAACGATGTCTTTTTCCAAATGTTTGAAGGCTTCGCCAACTTTTTGCTCGGAAGGAGCGCTGGCGTCTTCTTTTTTCACCAAAGCGGCCTTCACTTCATCCTTAACTTTGGCAACAGCGTTTTGGCGGTCTTCTTTCTTGGCGATAGCGTAGGCAGCGCGAAGTTCTTTTTCCGCATGCTGCTTCACAGCCGTGAAGAGTTTTGCTTCATCTGGCGGGTTGAATTCACGGGCTTCGCGCGATGAACGCTCGGCCAGGCGGATGATGGCTTCAATCACAGGCTGAAAGCCTTTGTGGCCGAAACTGACAGCACCCAACATCACTTCTTCTGAAAGTTCCTTGGCTTCCGATTCCACCATCAACACAGCATCATTGGTGCCGGCAACCACGAGATCTAATGTGGATTCTTTCATCTGGTCTTTGGTGGGGTTCAGAACATATTCGCCTGCAATAACCCCCACGCGTGATGCGCCAACCGGACCCATGAAGGGAATGCCGGAGAGTGTCAAAGCCGCAGAAGCCGCCACCAAGGCCACGATGTCTGAATCGTTTTCAAGGTCATAGGACAAAGTCGTTACGATCACTTGCGTTTCAACGCGGAAACCTTCTGGGAATAGCGGACGAATCGGGCGGTCGATCAAACGCGAAACCAAAGTTTCTTTTTCTGAGGGGCGGCCTTCACGTTTGAAATAACCACCGGGAATTTTGCCTGCGGCATAGGTTTTTTCTTGGTAATTTACGGTGAGGGGGAAGAAGTCGATGCCGGGCTTTTCAGAGCGGGCGGCAACGGCGGTGGCGATAACGGTGGTTTCACCGTAAGTGGCGAGCACTGCGCCATCGGCTTGGCGGGCCATGCGGCCGGTTTCGAGGCGGAGCGTTTTGCCGCCCCATTGGATTTCTTCAACATCAATGTTGAACATGTTTTCTTTTCCTTTGTCCTGCGCTGCCGCTTTGTCACCGAACCTGTGGGCAGCATCCCCTTTGGACGAGATCGTCACAGCCCTATTGCTGAAACCTCTGTTGGGAACGCAGGTGGCAATCCGGTGTCCACCTGCTCGTAAATAAATGCCCTCCCCATCACGGCGAGGGAAAGTGTTGTTAGCGACGGATATCCAGACGCTTGATCAGCGTCGCATAGCGGCTCTCATCTTTGCCTTTGACATAGTCCAACAAGCTGCGGCGCGCGGCAACCATCTTCAGAAGGCCGCGGCGCGAGTGGTTGTCTTTCTTGTGCATTTTAAAATGGTCAGTCAAATAGTTGATGCGTTCCGTCAGGATTGCCACCTGAACTTCAGGAGAACCTGTATCGCCCGCCTTGGTTGCATATTCTTTCACGAGAGCGACTTTGCGCTCAGGAGTCATCGTCATTGATCTTCTCCGGACATCACAAGAGGTTAAACAGTCTTTTGATTTTGAGTGACCCTTGGTAGACTTCGCCGATGCCGACGAGTTCCGTGCCATGTTGCACTAAAACCGCCGCCTCGCTTATGGGGGCATTTGCCCCGCGCAGCAGAACCGTTTGGCCCTGCCTCAGTCTGGCGGCATCATTATCCAAAACGGCCAGTGCCGGGATGCCGTCCAGCACGGTCTCTAGTGGAAGTAAGGCCCTTTTCAGCGCCTCAGATGCGCCGTCTATACCCATTTCTTCGAGCTTTTCCAGCGAAATCATTTGTGCCTCGCTCAAGGCGCCAACTTGCGTGCGGCGTAAAGCTGAAACATGGGCGAAACAGCCCAGGGCGCGGCCCATATCGCGCGCGAGGGAGCGGACATAGGTGCCCTTGCCGCAGTCGATCTCAAAATTTGCTGTATGTTCATCGGCTTGCAGCAGTTTCAGAGTATCGATATGAACTGCCCGTTCCTTTATCTCAACTACTTCACCTGCCCTCGCAAGATCATAGGCGCGCTCGCCGTCGATCTTAATGGCTGAAAACGCCGGTGGCGCCTGCAGGATGGCTCCAGTGAAACGCGGCAGCAGGGCCATAATTTCAACTTTTGACGGGCGATTGTGGGAACGCTGGATAATGTGGCCTTCAAGATCATCCGTGTTGGTTTCTGCACCCCAGGCGGCTGTAAAGCGATAAGTCTTGCGGCCATCCATGGCCCATTGCACGGTTTTGGTGGCCTCGCCCAAGGCGACGGGCAGCAAGCCCGTGGCCAGCGGATCAAGCGTGCCGCCATGCCCGGCTTTTTCGGCATTGAACAGCCAGCGCACTTTGCCAACCGCTTGTGTGGACGTCATGCCATAAGGTTTATCAAGAGCGATCCAGCCGTTGACTTTTAGTTTCGGTTTTTTCATGAGAGTTCGGGGGTGCGGGTTCGGCATGGGGCGACAAGCGGCGTTCATCTGCAATCTAGCGCTCTAAAACTGATTATTTGAACATCCCAATTCCCATCAACGGCGCTAGCGATGTTGCAATGTTGGGGTAACGCAGCTCCGTGTCATTGACAATAAACAAGCCTTCATTGGCTTTGGGATATTTGATCACCCAGCTCAGTGTGTCGCCATCTGGATGAGCGAGCGCGCGCAAGGTTTCCAAGGCCGATTTTGCCACCGTGAAAGCCAAGCGGTTGTCTGAAGATGCAGGAGGTGGCGTGATCGATGCGTCCGCGGGTTTATCAGGAGCAGCATCTCCATCAGCGGGGGCGTTGGGATCAGCCGCAGCATCTTTTTCGGCTGGCGCATTTGGATCAGCCGCGGCGGCATCTCCCTCTTCTGCGGGTGCGGGCGGCTTGGCCGCAGCTGCTTCAGCTGGGGCAATTTGGTCTGGCGGCGGTGCCGCTTTCAATTCGTCCAACAGTGATAGAAGTTTATCGATCCCTTTGAGCGAAATCTTGCTTTCGCCCTCATAAGGCAAACCGCCCAAGGTCCAGGCTGGATAGAACCGAATGAGGCCTGATGATGCCACATCAATTTCGGGCGATGTGTAGCGCAGGTCTTTGGTTTCAATCATCGGTTTCATGGCCATAAAATAGGTGATCGCCGGTGCAGCAAGCGCGGCATAATCATCTTTGGTGTTGATCACCACGCCGCCTAACAGCTTGCGTAACAGGCCTTCATTGAGTTCAGAAACACTAAGATCATAACGCACCACCTTGGGATTAAGTACCGCCATGGTTTTTTCTTCAACTGCGGTTTTGAATTTATGCATTTCCCAGTTCAGGTTATCAATTGCCGCTGCGAAGAATGCGCGGCCCTTGTTGTCGCGAAAACCTTCGGTGCCAGTTTCAATTGAATACTTCCCAATGTGCAGCGATGGATCATCCTTTATCAGCGGCAAATAAATCACACCCTCGGCGCTGGATGAAATCTTCAGCGCTCCCATGCCCAACAGGCCATCAAGAACGTCTGACATTTTCAGCGATGTTTCTTCACCATTGGACAGTGATTGTAATTTGCTGAGTGCCGTGAGTGTTGCGCCAATCGGAATTTGCGTTCCCGTCACCGAAAAGGTTCCAGTGTCTGCATCCATTTCCTTTACGCCGGCAACGCCTTGGTCGCGGATGCCTTTGCCATTCAGCGCGACGGCCACAGTGCCCCAATTATCTGGCGTAACCTTGGTCAGATCAGCAGTGCCTGAAACCGTGCCAATTGAAATTCTGTCGGTTGATCCTGGCGCCGCGCCAATGGCTTCAACCCCATCAGCCGAAAGATTAATGGCCACTCTGTCATAGCTTTTGGCCCGCAGAGATTCGGCAAATTGCAAAGCCCCACTGCCACCTTCGTGTTGCGTCAGTGACAACACGGCAAAGCGCGCCAGTATGGCGTAGAGATCAACCGGCTCTGGCCCGCTGGCATTCAATTCAATTTTCAGATTTTTGGCGCTGAGGTTATTTGGCGGGAAACCTTTGGATAAAAGATCATTGGCCTGCAGCAAAAATCTGCTTTCCGTGGCACCTGCTTCTGCCTGCTTGGCCACATCAAGAGAGACGGAACCCAGCTCAACCTTCATATTTGGCGCGCCCTTGGGCACAGCACTTACCTTGTCGAGCTTGAACGATAGTTTGCCATAGCTGCGAGTTTGCGCATTCCACATGCCATCAAACGCAGTGCCACCGATGGAAAGTTGAATGCCATTCAAAATATCCAGTGCCTTTGGCAGTGCCAGATCGGTGACGTGATAAAGCCTGTCGCCCGCCGGTGTAAGCTTGAATGACAAAGAGCCCAGCGGGATGATGCCCATCAACATGGGTGAATCCAACGTCGCCAGAAAACCATCGCCTGCCGGGGTGATTTTCACGTCGCGCGTGATGATGGGGCCAACCACAGTGATCGGCAAGGGTGTTGAAAGAGCCGACAGAACATCAGCCTTCACTTCATCCGGGGTTTGGGCCGCGGCTAAACCGATTTGGGCCAGCAAGGCACATGCAAGTGCTGCAATTACACGCATTCGAAACTCCTGTCTTTCAGGTTTCAACACTAGAGCCGCGAACATGTAACGGCAAGAAGAACTACCTATTGTTTCTTCAAATCCTGCTGCACTTCAGGCTTTTGCAGAAGTTCATCAATCTTGACGGCATAGTCCAAGGCCGTATCAATCCTGAAACGAATATCCGGCATGTATTTCATGTCGAGCTTGGGGGCCAAAAGGCCGCGAATATATTTTCGGTTGCGGTTAAGGGCCTCCAGCGCCTGCTGTTCCTTGCCGACGATCAGGCTGCGCATATAGGCGGTAGCAATTTTCAGGTCTGGCGAGAGCTGCACCTCGGTGATGGTGGGGGCCAGCTTGTCCAACTCCGGATCGTTGGTTTCACCGCGCATGATGACGCTGGCCAAAGCATGGCGGATCAATTCTCCGGCGCGCAGCATGCGTTGGGAAGGGGCGTTATTGGGCATGGTTGCCTGCCATAGTCGCTACTGGCGCGCAGGGCAACCGCCTGACGAGGCCATTGCATCTGTCCTCGTCCTCACATAACGGCGAAGAACCACAACCTTATGTTGCATCATATGGACATGCTGCAGCGCAAAACTGCCATTTGTGTTGGGCACATAATGTTGCTAGCGTTAGTTCATGTTCTTTGTAGATTTGCGTAAAATGCCAAGAGTGACCTTCAGAAAGCTGGGGCGCCACAAGGCCACTGGCATGGCCCATATTCCCATGGATCGACGCCTGGATAGCCACATCGAAATCGACAGCCGGCTGAAGGGCAGGGAGAAGTTTGAAACCTATCTCCATGAGGCGCTGCACTTGGCGCTTCCGAACTTGTCGGAAGAGGATGTGCTGAAAGCCGCGCGTTTTCAAGCCTTGGTGACATGGTCGGAAGGTTACCGCCACCGCGGCAAACCCAAATCTTCTTCGCAGTAGTTCAATTCCCGCAGTTAGGTGGGCAGTGCTGGGGGTTGGAGCTCAGCTTGTCTCGGCAGAAGCTGCAAGTTACGGGCTAAGTCGCTTACTCATGGTGTAAGAGGCCAGACGTTCTTCCAATGTGCCGCTATGAAGCTCGATGAGGTGATTATCTGGCGTGTAGAAATAGATCGACTGCGCTTCGCCTTCAATGCGCGGGCGCGGGGGTTTGGTTTCAAGGCCGAGATGGGCAATGGCTGCGCGGGCATTTTCAAGGCCATCGTCGTCGGTCTTGAAGGCGATGTGATTGTAGCTGCGTGAAGGCAGGCTCTCGCCCTCCATCACCGCAATCCACAATCCGCCTGCAGTAAAGAATCTTTCGCGGGAGAGAGAAAATTGTTTTGCACCACTATCGTAAACTTCTGCGCCGCCCAACACTTCGGTGACGATGCGCGTAAAAGCTTCAAGATTGCTGGTGATGAAGGTGACGTGGGAGAGGTTGGAGATCATTGTCGTCCTCGCTTGTTGCTCATGCTTCGAAGCTCGCTTGCAGCGGGCACCTCAGCATGAGGTCGGAAAGGGACTGGACGCACGGCTTCGACCTCACCCTGAGGTGCATCGCGGCAAGCGATGCCTCGAAGGGTGCACCACCGAAACTACTCCAGCGTTCGTGCCACCGTTTCCACCCTGGAGCAATCACTGCTTTCTCTCAAATGCGATCCAATGGAAAATGCGGAGCATCCGGTAGAATGATGGAGATTTCATCTTGGACTGAAACGGGGCCTGATACTCGCACCACACCCATAATTCCGGTCTTTCGCTCAAGGTTGCCATCCGGCCCTTTGAATACAACTTTTGAAAGGAGGCCAGAACGGAATCTTTCGATCTGGGCACAGGGATTGCGCAATCCCGTGATCAGAATTTCGGCTTCCGCTCCAATCATAAGAATTGCGCCGCGGGGCAGCGCAAGCAGATCGATACCCTTTGTAGTAATATTTTCGCCTAGGTCCCCGGGCAAAATTTGAAAACCTTCACTTGCAAGTTTGTCAAATAATTCGCCATGAATCAGATGAACTTGGCGCAAATTGGGTTGGGTGGGATCAACTGCAATGCGCGAAAGATGTTGGACGGTGACACCATTATGGCAGTCACCGTGAACACCTAAGCCCGCTTCAAGATAAATTTGGTGAGCGGTTCTTTTTGAAAACTCGTGCTTTTGAGAGGCCGCAACCGCAATAACCTTGGCCATTAAATTACAATCACTCCAGCGTTCTTGCCACTTTCTCCACGCGGAAGCATTCGATCACATCGCCGGCGCGCATGTCTTCGTATTTCTCGAAGGCCATGCCACACTCCTGGCCCACGGGCACTTCTTTCACTTCATCCTTGAAGCGCTTCAAAGTGGAGAGTGTGCCTTCGTGGATAACCACGTTGTCGCGGATCAGGCGCACCTTGTTGCCGCGTTGAACGCTGCCTTCGGTGACCATGCAGCCGGCAACTTTGCCCACCTTGGTGATGTTGAACACTTCCAGAATCTTGGCGTTGCCGATGAAGGTTTCGCGCATT
>JANYHB010000044.1 GCA_025359265.1 Hyphomicrobiales bacterium
TAATGCGCCGTGGCCGCCTCTTCGGGCCCGCGCTTGGCGGCACTTGCCGCAGCAGCGGCAGCTTCTTCGGCCACCTCATCCCAGATAATGGGCTCAGGCTGGCGCGTGAGGGCGTGCTTCAAAACATCATCCACCCGCGCCACCGGAATGATTTCCATGCCGTTCTTCACAGAATCCGGCACGTCAGCCAGGTCTTTGGAATTTTCGTCAGGGATCAACACCGTCTTGATGCCACCGCGCAGTGCCGCCAAAAGTTTTTCTTTTAACCCACCAATCGGCAACACGCGCCCACGCAAGGTGATCTCGCCGGTCATGGCAATATCTTTGCGCACCGGAATGCCCGTCATCACCGAGACAACAGCCGTGGCCATCGCAATGCCTGCTGAAGGACCATCCTTCGGGGTTGCCCCTTCCGGCACGTGCACGTGAATGTCGCGCTTGTCAAAAACCGGCGGTTTCACGCCAATCGATGTCGCGCGTGAACGCACGTAGGAAGAGGCAGCAGAGATCGACTCTTTCATCACATCTTTCAGATTGCCCGTCACCGTCATGCGGCCCTTGCCGGGCATCATCAGGGCTTCGATGGTCAGCAATTCTCCGCCCACTTCCGTCCATGCCAAACCCGTAACAACCCCAACTTGATCTTCACCCTCAGCCATGTCGTGCTTATATTTCTGCACGCCAAGATATTTTCTGGCAAGTTCAGCATCAACCTTGATCTTTTTCTTCTTGCCCATCATCAAGTCTTTGGTGGCTTTGCGGGAAAGCGAATTAATCTCACGCTCCAAGCTGCGCACCCCGGCTTCACGAGTGTAATTTTCAATCACCACCTTCAAGGCATCGGGCGTCACCTCAAACTCTTTCTTGTCCAAGCCATGGTGTTCCATGGATTTTGGCACAAGATGACGCTTGGCAATTTCAGCCTTTTCCTCTTCAGTATAACCCGCAAGGCGGATGATCTCCATGCGGTCCAGCAAAGCCGGCGGAATGTTCAACGTGTTGGATGTGGTGACGAACATCACATTCGAAAGATCATATTCAACCTCAAGATAATGATCCATAAACGTATTGTTTTGTTCGGGATCAAGAACCTCCAGCAAAGCCGCCGAAGGATCCCCACGGAAATCCATGCCCATCTTGTCAATCTCATCCAGCAAGAAAAGCGGATTGCTCTTCTTGGCCTTTTTCATCGACTGGATAATCTTGCCCGGCATGGAGCCAATGTAAGTGCGGCGATGACCACGAATTTCGCTTTCATCACGCACACCACCCAGCGACATGCGCACATATTCACGGCCCGTAGCCTTGGCGATGGATTTGGCCAAAGATGTTTTGCCCACACCTGGGGGCCCAACGAGACACAGAATGGGCCCGCGTAATTTCTTGGTGCGGGTTTGCACGGCAAGATATTCAACAATGCGCTCTTTCACTTTGTCGAGGCCAAAGTGATCATTGTCAAGCACGCCTTGGGCGAACTCCAAATCAGATTTCACTTTGGAATTATTGTTCCAAGGAATGCTCAACAACCAATCCAGATAATTGCGGACAACTGTGGCTTCCGCAGACATGGGCGCCATTTGCTTAAGCTTTTTAACTTCAGCTTCTGCCCGCTCACGCGCTTCTTTAGAAAGCTTGGTTTCAGCAATGCGCTTCACAAGTTCTTCAACTTCGTTCTTTTCACCTGCTTCGCCATCGCCCAACTCCTTTTGAATGGCCTTCATCTGTTCATTCAAATAATATTCGCGCTGGGTTTTTTCCATCTGGCGCTTCACCCGGCCACGGATGCGCTTTTCAACCTGCAGAACAGAAATCTCGCCTTCCATCAAGGCAAAGCATTTTTCAAAACGCTCTTCTACAGAGGCTATTTCCAACAGGCCTTGCTTGTCCTTGATCTGCACCGCCAAATGCGCTGCAATTGTATCGGCCAATTTGGAATGATCAGTAATCTGCCCAATCGTGGCTAAAACTTCTTGCGGCACTTTTTTATTCAACTTGACGTATGAGTCAAACTGCTGCGCTGCGGTGCGCGCCAATGCATCCGCATCTGGTCCGGTCTGCACAATGGAAGGCATCGAAGAAATTTCGGCTTCGTAAAACTCTGGCTTGGGAATAAATCTCTCAACCCTTGCACGCTCGGTTCCTTCAACCAGAACCTTGACTGTGCCGTCAGGCAATTTCAAAAGCTGCAACACCTGGGCCAAGGTGCCCACGTCATAAATCGTCTCTGCCGTCGGTTCATCATCGCCGGCATTGCGCTGCGCCACCAAAAGAATGCGCTTGTCTTCGCGCATGACTTCTTCCAATGCCTTGATGGATTTTTCGCGGCCCACGAACAGTGGCACCACCATATGCGGAAACACCACAATGTCGCGCAAAGGTAAAACGGGAAGCGTTTCAGTTTTAGTATTTTTTGTCATAATCATTCCTTTCGCGCGGTAGTTCCTGCCCTGAATTCAGCAACAGGTTCCGCCAGTATTGAAAGTGATGTGGATATGGCCCGCGCCACTTTCAAGCCTTCTATTTACGCCGAAGCCGGCAAAGACTTCGCGTTCGCAGTTTTCTCTCGGTCTGCATAAATCAGCAAGGGCTTGGCATCGCCAGCGACCACTTCTTTTGAGATCACAACTTCTTCCACACCATCCATGCCGGGAAGATCATACATCGTATCCAACAAGATACTTTCCATGATGGAACGAAGACCACGCGCACCCGTCTTGCGCTCAATCGCACGCCGCGCAATCGCTTTCATGCTGTCATCAGGAATGGTGAGCTTCACCCCCTCCATTTCAAACAGGCGCTGATACTGCTTAACGATGGCATTCTTGGGCTCGCCCAAAATTTGCACAAGTGCGGCTTCATCCAAATCTTCCAGCGTGGCCACCACCGGCAAACGGCCAACGAATTCTGGAATCAATCCAAAGCGCAGCAAATCTTCAGGCTCCAGTTCACGCAGCACTGTGCCCGTGCGCCGATCGTCTGGCCCGCGCACAGTGGCGGCAAAACCAATGCCAGTGCCTTTTGAGCGCTGCGAAATAATCCGCTCCAGCCCGGCAAAAGCGCCGCCGCAGATAAACAGAATATTGGAAGTGTCAACTTGCAGGAATTCTTGTTGGGGATGTTTGCGCCCACCTTGCGGTGGAACCGAGGCAACCGTGCCTTCCATGATTTTCAACAACGCTTGTTGCACGCCTTCACCCGAAACATCCCGCGTGATCGATGGATTGTCTGATTTTCGCGAAATTTTATCAATTTCATCGATGTAAACAATGCCGCGTTGCGCTTTTTCAACGTTATAGTCAGCCGCTTGCAGCAGTTTGAGAATGATGTTCTCTACGTCTTCGCCCACATAACCGGCTTCTGTCAAAGTTGTGGCATCAGCCATGGTGAAAGGCACGTCCAAAATACGCGCCAAAGTTTGCGCCAGCAGCGTCTTGCCAGAGCCGGTTGGACCAACCAACATGATGTTTGATTTTGCCAACTCAACGTCACCGGCATTTTTCGTGCCGTGGTTCAAGCGCTTGTAGTGATTATGAACCGCAACGGAAAGCACGCGCTTGGCGTGATCTTGGCCAATCACATAATCATCCAGCACTTTGCGAATTTCATGCGGTGTTGGAACCCCGTCTTTGGATTTAGTGAGTGAAGACTTGTTTTCTTCACGGATAATGTCCATGCACAGTTCAACGCATTCATCACAAATAAACACGGTGGGGCCTGCAATCAGCTTGCGCACCTCATGCTGGCTTTTGCCGCAGAACGAACAATACAGCGTGTTCTTGCTGTCAGATGTCGCGTTCTTGCTCATATTTCCTCACTTTCAGGACTCAACTACAAATCAATAAATAACGTAGACTAGACCAAATCAGACTGCACAATCCAGCTAACTACGGCAATGTTAAGCAATTCTTTCACAAGAAATCCCAAGGCACCACCTTGCGTTGCGCTGTTCAACTTTAATAGTCCTCGCTAACTATTTGGAATCGCTCATCTCTGGGCGTTTGGTCAGGATTTTATCAATCAATCCAAAAGCCACCGCTTGTTCCGCCGTCATAAAATTATCTCTTTCCAGGGCATCCTCAATCTCTTTGTAGCTTCGCCCAGTATGCTTGACGTAAATTTCATTCAGCCGCTTTTTGGAATCTTCGACATTGCGCGCATGGATCATAATGTCTGTCACCTGCCCCTGATAACCACCCGAAGGCTGATGCACCATCACAGATGAATGCGGCAAAGCAAAGCGCATGTCTTTATGGCCCGCCGTCAAAAGCAGAGAACCCATTGAAGCCGCCTGCCCCATCACCGTGGTGGAAATGACGGGCCTGATAAATTGCATCGTATCATAGATCGCCATGCCAGAGGTCACAGACCCGCCTGGGGAATTGATATACATGGAAATTTCCTTCTTGGGATTTTCCGCCTCAAGAAACAAAAGTTGCATGCAGATGGAAGCGGCCACTTGGTCATCAATCGCGCTGTTGATGAAGATGATGCGCTCACGCAAAAGCCGCGAAGGCAAATCATAAACCCGTTCGCCCCGACTTTCTTGTTGGATAACAGATGGCCAAAACGAAGCCGTGGGAGAGATAGACATTGGATCGTACATATTTTGCCTCTTCAGCAGTGAATCAGTTGTCGGTCTGCCACATTAGATAGGGGTGGTTGGCCAGAAGTGAAAGGGGCCACGCAATGGAACTCAATGAAGGGTTTTCTGCCGCGCCGCCTGCGCTGCATCCGCCAGTTTTTCCATGTTTTCATTGTTGCGCCGCGTGGCTGCTTCGAAACGGTCTTCGAAATCCGCAAGGTTCTTCTTCGGCTCCAAATAAAAAGCCGTAAATTTCATCACGCGGATGAGGAAATGCAACAATATCCGCCCTGGCCACTTCATCGGCCTGTCAAAATCAAATATCAAGATCACGCGTTCATCGCTCGTGTTGTTCCACACTTCATGTTCATAGGTGTCATCCAACACGAAAATCTGCCCGGGCTTCCAAACGCGGAATTCATTACCAACACGAATGCGGCAGCTCTCTGCGTCTTTGGGGATGATCAACCCCAAATGGGCCCGCAAGATCCCCTTGGAGACGCCTTGATGCGGCGGAATATGATAGCCTGGCGATAGAATAGAAAACCACGAAATTTCAATATTGGGCACTTTTTCCAAAAGCGAAGCGGTGAATGGAGCCTGCGCGCAATTTTTATTTAATTTCTCGCCAAAGCCATAGAGGAAGAACGTCCGCCAATTTTTGCCTGTGGCAATTTTCACTTGGTCGGGTGAGACTTCTTGGAATGCTGGAATCTCTTCGCGATTTTTGAGGATCTCCCGCACTTCGTCTCTGATCTTTTCCCAATTATCTGCAAACGTCTGTAAAAATGGAAAGCTCTCGTTGTGTAAAAATGGCTTGTCACCCACCAGACTTTGCCTGCTGAAAAACTTTTCCAAAACCCGCGTCAGCTTTTCGCCCGTGGTATAAACAGCATTGCGCCGCCACGCACGGTAACGCTGTGCCAGAGTTGCATTTATTCTCGGTGTGTCGCTCATTCGCCTCAATCCGCCACATGAATCAGGCTAAAAAAAGCCCGAACACTGTCATACTAGCGCGTTCACGAATTGTTACCAAGTTGAAATATTGAACGCCAAAACCATTCATCGACGGAAGTCGCACAATGACGCGTCAATTCATCACACGTTGGAGAACCTGGAGAACCCGATGGTAGCAATGCCCCCGCCATATGCCATGTTGGCCTTCACCCGTTTTGGGTTGGGCCCGAGGTTTGATCTTTCGGAAACCGAACGCGCCGCATTGCTGGCTGATCCAAAAGCCGCCCTGAAATCCGAATTGCTGCCCAGCAATGCAATCCTGCAAGGACCCGACTTGGCATCGACAAAAGATGCGTTGATCGCTTTTTTTGAGGCGCAACAGCAGAAGAAAATGCTCAAGGATCAAATGGCATATGCGGCGTCACCAAACACCCAAATGGCGGCGTCTTCAAACGTCTCGGCCAACGATAAGCCGGTGGCTTCAATGCTGCCTGATAGTGCCAAGCCACAATTGGTGAGGCGCGAAGCCATTACCACAGAATCGCAAGCCCGCTTTCAAAAAGCCTTCGACAGCAAAACCGGCTTCATTGAGAGATTGGTGTATTTTTGGTCCAACCATTTTTGCGTCTCAGCCGTTAAGGGCGGCCCTACCGCAGTGGCCGCAGGAAGTTTTGAACGTGAGGCGATCAGGCCCTTCTTGCTCGGCAAATTTGCCGACATGTTGAAGGCGGTTGAACAGCACCCCGCCATGTTATCTTATCTTGATAACCGGGACTCGCTAGGCCCCAACTCAAAAGCCGGGCAAAATCGCAAGAAGGGCCTGAATGAAAATCTCGCACGCGAGATTATGGAGCTCCATACGCTGGGCTTAAAAGCTGGATACACCCAGACTGACGTCACATCGCTGGCCCGCATGATTACGGGTTGGACGTTTCCCGGCATCAACAGTAACAAAGCCGAGCCTGCGGTTTTCACCTTCAACGGCAACGCCCATGAACCCGGCATCCAGACACTATTGGGCAAATCCTATGAGCAACCAGGCTTGGCGCAAGGAGAAGCCGCTCTGCACAACCTGGCGCATCACCCCGCCACAGCCAGCCACATCGCTTTTAAATTTGCCCGCCATTTTGTGGCCGATGATCCACCACAACAGCTTGTGCAGAAACTTGCGAAGAATTTTCTGGCCAGCGATGGTGATCTGAAATCTTTCACCATCACTTTGCTGGATGATGACAGCGCCTGGAATACCGCTCCACAAAAAATGCGTTCCCCCCAGGAATACTTGCTGGCGTCGGCGCGGGCATTGAATTTGCCGCCTAACAACCCCCAGCCTTTGGCCAACGCCCTCGCCAGCTTGGGTCAGCCTCTATGGCGGCCGCCAGGCCCGAACGGTCACGGCGATACGCAAGACGTTTGGGCCTCGCCCGAGGGTATGAAAGTGCGCCTGTCTTATGCCTCACAAATGGCCAAGCAGACGCAAATTACGGGCAATCCACTCGATATTCTAAACCAAACGTTGGGCGATACTGTTTCAACCGATACCAAACAAGCGGTGGCCCGCGCCGAGTCGCGTCAGCAAGCTTTGGCCTTGATGTTGATGTCGCCGGAATTTCAACTGCGTTGATGAATGGAGCCGAAATGACCATACAAAATTCTCTGCCACTCTTGTGTGAAGTTCCATCGCTCTCGCGGCGCCGCCTTCTTGGCTTCAGCGGCGCACTTGTTGCTTCAGCCTTTATCCCCAAATTTGCCCGCGCCGCTGATGGCCGCGACCCGCGCTTCATCGCCATCATTTTACGTGGCGCAATGGATGGGCTTTCAGCTGTGGCCCCGGTGGGAGACCCAGACTACGCAGCCCTCCACGGTGATTTGGCCCTCACCACGTCTGGAGATGGGGCCGGCATTGTGTTGGATAGTTTCTTCAGCCTCAACCCTGCCATGAGCAACTTTGCCAGGCTCTATCAAAAAGGCCAAGCCGCAGTCATTCACGCCTCAGCCACGGGTTACCGTGATCGCTCACACTTTGATGGCCAAGATGTTTTAGAAAGTGGTTATGCCGGGCCGGGCCGCACCGATTCAGGCTGGCTCAACCGCGCCATAGCGTTACTTCCACAGGGCCAGCGTGTAGGAAAACCCAGCAGCTTGGCCGTAGGGGCAACGGCCCCACTCATCATCCGCGGCCCAGCCGAAACCTTAGGCTGGGCACCCGCCAACTTGCCCGATCCCGGCGCTGATTTGAACAAGCGCCTGCTGGATCTCTATGCCCACACCAACCCCAAGCTTGGCAACCTGTTGAGTGAAGGATTATCGGCGCAAACCATCGCAAACGGCCAATCTTCGATGGTAAAAAACGCTGCGGATCTCCCCGGCCAAATGGCCGCCCAAGCCCGTGGTGCTGCCCGCATTATGTCAGCTGACGATGGGCCCCGTATTGCCGCCATGGCCTTTGACGGTTGGGACACGCATGAGAATGAAGGCGGCGCCAAGGGCCGCTTATTTAATCTGCTGACTGAGCTTGACAGTGCAATAGCAGAACTTGAATCAGGGCTGGGGGCAGCAGCGTGGGCGCAAACTTCCATCGTTGTGATGACCGAGTTTGGCCGCACTGCTGCAATCAACGGCACGGAAGGCACCGATCATGGCACGGGCACACTGTCATTCTTGGCCGGTGGCGCAATCAAAGGCGGCCGCGTTATTTCAGATTGGCCCGGATTGAAACCCGCCCAGCTTTACGAAGGCCGAGACCTGAAGCCCACCACTGATGTGCGCAGCGTCTTAAAAGGCCTGCTGGCAGACCAACTGGGTGTGAGTGAACAAACACTGGCGCAATCCATCTTTCCTGATTCCGGCGATGTGAAACCGATGAAGGGCTTGATTGTCTAGGCCCGGCCGACGCATCGCAAAATGCCTCGGCTTGGAGGCCTACGCCGCGTCTTCGTCTTCCACCATCTTGCGCAAATCTTCGCGCGACACGTGCTTGTCTGTCACTTTGGCTTTACCCACAATCAGATCAACAACTTTCTGCTCGAATATGGGCCCACGCAGTTCAAGCAGAGCATTCTGGTTGGTGCGGTAGAAATCAAACACCTGTTTTTCCTGGCCAGGGAATTGGCGAGCGCGCGAAATCAGGGCCTGCTGCAATTCCTGGTCGGTGATCGTCACACTTTCCTTTTCACCGATGGTGCCCAACACCAGCCCGAGGCGCACCCGGCGTTCAGCAATTTTGTGATAGTCGGCACGGGCTTTTTCTTCGGTTGTGTCTTCATCTGCAAAGCTTTTGCCCGCCTTCTGCATTTCTTGCTCAAGGGCCTTCCAGATGGTTTCGAATTCACCATCCACCAACTTTTGCGGCAGCTCAAAACTGTATTGTTTGTCCATGGCATCCAGAACGTCACGCTTCAACTTCATCGCCGTCAATTGGCCATGCTCACGCTCCAGGCTGGATTTGACCATATCTTTCAACTTGGCCAAATCTTCAAAACCTACCTTCTTGGCAAAGTCTTCATCAATCTTGCTTTCGGCAGGTTGCTCAACGCTCTTCACTTTCACGGCGAATGTTGCGTCTTTGCTTGCCAGATGCGCCGCCCCGTAGTTGGCCGGAAACGTCACCTTCACTGCCACATCGTCGCCTGCTTTGGCGCCGGTTAGTTGCTCTTCAAAACCCGGAATGAATTGGCCAGAGCCAATTTCCAACGGAATGTCCTCGCCCTTGCCGCCGTCAAATTCCACACCGTCGATTGTGCCCAAATAATCAATCATCACGCGGTCACCCTTGGCCGCCGCGGAACCTTCGGCCTTGGCTTCAAAATTCTTGGCCTGATCAGCCAGATTTTTCATCGCTTCATCCATGTGGGCGTCACTAGGCGCAACCAGATGTTTGTGAAGCTCTAAGCCTGTGAAGTCTTTCACCTCAAATTCCGGAACGATTTCGGAAGCCACCGTGAAGGCAAGATCAGCCTTGCCGGCGATCACATCATTCACCTCTTTTTCGTCTTCCGGCAGCTTCACGTCTGGCGCGTAAGCCGGCTTCAACTTGCGATCGGCAAACACCTGGCGCGATTGCGCATCCACTTTTTCTTGGATCACTTCCGCCATGGCGGATTTGCCATAGAGATTTTTCACATGGGAAACTGGCACCTTGCCAGGACGAAAGCCTTTAATCTGGGCCTTGCCAGCAATGTCTTTGAGCTTGGCATCCAATTCCTTATTCAAGTCAGCGGCGGCAACCACCACTTTGAATTCACGCTTCAAGCCAGCGTTCAGCGTTTCTGTAACTTGCATGTTCATTTCACTCTCAAATAATCTGGCGCAGTGCTGCTGGTGCGGGCGGAGGGACTTGAACCCCCACGGGTTACCCCACAGGAACCTAAATCCTGCGTGTCTACCAATTTCACCACGTCCGCGTAAGCAGCGTCACTGCCCCAACGGGCTTCCTTAGTTGCCGCCGCCTATAGCAGAGGGATTTTGTGAATGGAAAGAGGAAATGGGGCTGCTTAATGTAATTTATTTAGTTACCATTATGGAACTTCACCCTAACAAAGGATTGTTCTCTCTGCTGAACGGCATTATTCGCACAAGTTGGCAATCTCAGACACCTGCACCCTGCCAAAGCCAAAAAGCCGGATCGACTGCGCTCCGGCTTTATTATTTTCTGGTGAGCCTCAACTTGCCCCAATAGTCCAGCCGCTTTTGAATATCGCGCTCAAAGCCGCGCTCCACGGGCTCATAAAACTTTCGCCGACCCATTTCGGTTGGGAAATAGTCCTGTCCTGAAAATGCCTCCGGCTGGTCGTGATCATAAAGATAGCCCGTGCCATATTCCTGTTGCTTCATCAGTTTGGTGGGCGCGTTGAGAATATGCTTGGGCGGCATCAAAGAACCTGTCTCACGCGCTGCTGCCGTGGCCGCCCCAAAAGCCAGTGTGATGGCGTTCGACTTGGGTGCCGAGGCCACATAGACCACAGCCTGCGCCAAGGCCAACTCACCCTCGGGCGAACCTAAAAAATCGTAGGCGTCTTTCGCGGCCAGCGCCTGTTGCACAGCGTGCGGATCAGCCAACCCAACATCTTCAATTGCCATCCGGACGATGCGCCTGGCCAGAAACAACGGGTCTTCCCCCGCTGCCAACATGCGCGCCAACCAATAAAGGGCCGCATCGGGATCAGAGCCACGCACCGATTTGTGCAAAGCTGAAATCAAATTATAATGTCCATCCGCCGCCTTGTCATAAAGTGGCAAGCGTTTTGAAGTGATCTTGCCAAGGTCTTCGGCATTGATTAGGGCTGCACCCTCAGGCACGCCCGCAAAAATCTCTTCCACCATATTCAAAAAATAACGTCCATCCCCATCAGCTAAACCCACAAGAGCCGCGCGGGCGTCATCATTCAGCGGAACTGATCTTTTCTCAAACAGGGCTGCACGGCCAAGCAGGCCTGTCAGCGCGGCCTCATCCAGCCGATGCAGCACCAGCACCTGGCTGCGAGACAGCAGAGCGCCGTTCAGCTCAAAGCTGGGATTCTCAGTCGTGGCCCCCACCAACGTGATCGTACCGTCTTCTACAAAAGGCAAAAACCCATCCTGCTGCGCCTTGTTGAAGCGGTGAATCTCATCAACAAAAAGCAGTGTGCCCCGCCCTTGCATCCGCCGCATCCGCGCTTGCTCAAAGGCCTTCTTCAAATCCGCGACGCCGGAAAAAACCGCCGACATTTGTTCAAAGGCCAGCCCAGTCTCACCAGCCAGCAAGCGGGCAATCGTCGTCTTGCCTGTGCCAGGCGGGCCCCACAAAATTATCGATGGCATTCGCCCGGATGCCAACATGCTGGTCAAGCTGCCTTGCGGCCCTACCAAATGGTCTTGCCCCACAACATCGGCCAACCGTGTCGGACGAAGGCGATCAGCCAAAGGCCGCGGGCCTTCTTTATCCAGCCCCGCCGCCTCAAACAGGTTTGTCATCAGCCCAGCCGGAAATAGAGTTTTTGATTGCCGCGCTGCAATGACACTGTCCAGCCTCGCGAGGGTTGCTGCAACACCCTCTTCAAAGTTTCTACAGTGTCGATAGGCACGCCATTCACCTGTTGCAAAATATCGCCCCTGCCAAAAAACTGTTGCCCTGGCCCAACTTTAATAGCGGTGATCGCCACCCCGGTGGCTGAGCTGAGAAGGCCCAACTCATCTGCCACCGCTGGCGAAAGATTGGCCACCACCACGCCGCCGAATGGGTTGCGGCCTTCTATCGTTAGATCATGGCGTTCAACCGTCTCAGGCGCTGCCACCAACGAAATTGAAACTTGTTTGGTTTGCGTATCACGCCGGTATTCAATCAGCTTTGCATCTCCCACATGGGAAACACCCAGCAAGTAATTCAGCTCTTGCGCATTTTCGAGAGATTTACCATCCATCGCCATGATCACATCGCCACTTTTCAGCCCTGCCTTGGCCAAGGGGCTCAATGGATTAAGCGATACAATCAAAACCCCTTCAGGCCGCGAGAGGCCCAACGCATCCGCAATATCCTGCGATACATTCTGGAACTCGCCACCCATCCACGGACGAATAATTTTTTTGCCCGTCTCAGCTGATTGCACCACAGTGGCCACCAAGTTTGAGGGGATCGAAAAGCCCAACCCCACTGATCCGCCACTGCGCGAAAAAATCATCGAGTTAATCCCAATCAACTCCCCGCGCATGTTCACCAAAGCGCCACCAGAGTTGCCAGGATTGATGGCCGCATCAGTTTGAATGAATGATTGATAATCACTGCCGCCCACATTGGTGCGCGACAAAGCCGAGATTATACCGCTCGTCACCGTTTGCCCCACACCAAAAGGGTTGCCGATGGCCAGCACCAAATCGCCCACTTCCAAATTATCAGAATTCGCCAATGTCAAACTTGGCAGGTTTTCCTCGGCCACATCAATACGCAAAACCGCCAAATCCGTTTTTTCATCGGCCACCATAACTTTCGCGGCAAATTCGCGCTTATCCGCCAAAACCACGCGAATGTCGGTGGCCCCGTGGATCACATGATTATTGGTGACAATAATGCCTTTGCCATCAACAATAACCCCTGATCCCAGAGAATTCGCCACCCGCTCTTTCGGAGGCCCCAGTTGCAGCTGCGGAAACAGTTGTTTGAAGAACGGGTCATCAAACGGGCTTTGCTGCGGCTGTTGCTGGCGCTCAACTGTTTTGGCATAAACATTCACCACGGCAGGAGCAGTGCGCTTAACCAACGGCGCAAAGCTCATCATCACATCAGATTTGTTGCGCGGCACATTATTGGAATCGCCCCACACAGGCCCCACCGCCAAAACCAACCCAATGACAAAACCTGCAACCAGACGCATCACACAATTTCCTTTCGAATAGTCTTGAACCTTTGGCATTATGTAGGGAGAATGCCGCTTCGGCAACACATCCAAAGAGAACAGATATGAATGCACCCACGCATGTTTTACCCGCCAACGCGGCGATACTTTCAAAATCCTTGGATGGTGAAACCGCCATATTTTGTTTTTCGGCTTCAGCGCTCATGTCGCGGGCTAAATTATTTATGAAGGATTTCAAAGGTGAAACATCTTTTGCCGTGAAGGCCAATCCTTCGCGTGAGGTAGTGGCTACTTTGGCCAAAGCTGGTTTGACCTCGTGGGACGTGGCTTCGGTGCCAGAGATGGAACTGGTCTATTCGATTCAACCCGACGCGAATTTCCACTATCATAACCCCGTCAAGTCGCGCCGTGAGATTGAACGCGCCTATAAGCAATTCAGTTGCCGACGCTTTTGCGTGGATTGCAAAGAGGAATTAGCCAAGATTTCCGATATCGTCGGAACCGACCGTAACATTGAAATCGCTGTGCGCCTTGTGCTGCCCAGAGATCGCGGTGCATCAGCCCATGACTTCTCAACTAAATTTGGAGCACCAGAGCATATCGCCATAGAATTATTGAAGAAAGTGAAAGCCTTGGGTTTCATTCCGGTGCTCACTTTCCATCCCGGCAGCCAATCCAAAGACCCGCAAACTTATGCGCGCCATATCGAAGCCGCCGCCCGCATCGCCAGACAGGCCGATGTCACCATTCCCAAACTCAATGTGGGTGGTGGATTTCCAGCCGATTATGAATACTCAAAGGCACCAGAGCCGGATGTTTACTTCCGCGCCATCGAAGTGGCCCGTGATCAACATTTCGCTGGTTTGCCGTTGCCGCAACTTGAGTGTGAACCTGGTCGCGGCCTGGTGGCGGGCTGCATGTCGTTGCTGACTTGCGTGAAACTGGTCTGTACCGATGGCGATGACATTTTTATCAATGACGGTGTCTATGGCGGCCTGATGGAATACTGGCAAGTGCCGGAATTAAAGCCACCTGTTCGTGCCATCCGCAATGGCAAAATCCTCGCAGGCCCAGTGAAAAACTGGAAAGTCTTCGGCCCCACTTGCGATCCAATGGATGTGTTGCCCCACCGTCTTGATCTTCCCACCAATCTGCAAGATGGCGACTTTGTGGAATTCGGCATGCTGGGCGCCTATGGCATCTCCACCCTAACCCACTTCAATGGCTATGGCGAAAACCAGGTGATGGCAGTGGGTGAAGTGCTGGGAAGCTAGGCACCCTGATTTTCAACGGCGATCAAGGTTTCTCTGATCGTTATCCACTCGGGGCCACTTTGATAACGCGTTACAATGGCCTCAGCCAAATTGGTGAGAGCCAATAAACGGCACGGTGGACGCAACAATAAACCACTGGCTAAGCTGTTTGCTGAACGTAGTTCGCAATTTCTGCCAGGAACACCGCACCAAACTGCTCCAGTTTCGCATCACCAACACCATGCACTTCAGCAAAGTCCCATTTGGTCAGCGGCACTTTCTCGGCCATGTCAATTAAGCTGCGATCTGAGAAAATAACATAGGCTGGCACGCGCTTCTTGGTTGCCAGTTGCAAACGCAAGGCTTTCAAAACTTGCAACAGATTTTGCGAGCGCGGATCAATTTTCGCAACAGCTGCCGTCCTCTTGTCTTTGCGCGTCGCGCGGGTTGTTTCTGCGCGATATTTAAACTCGCCTTCGCCCTTCAGCAGTAATTGCCCCTGCCGCGTTAAGACAATGCCGCCAAAGCCATCATCATTTTTCTTAAGCAACCCCGCCGCCACCATCTGCCGCGTAATTGACTGCCAATGTGTGCGGCTTTGGTTCTTGCCAATTCCGAAAACCGATAATTCGAAATGGCCGGAATTTTGCACCTTTTCGGTCACCTGCCCCAATAACACATCGGCAAGATAGCCTGCACCAAATCGGCTGCCGGTTTGCGCCACAGCATCAATCACCTTGCATGCATCCGCCGTGCCAACCATCATCTCAGATGGATCAAGACAAATATCGCAATTGCCACACGGCGCGGAATCTTCGCCGAAATAACTCAACAACACCTGCCGTCGGCAAGACGGTGCATCGGCATAAGCCACCAGCGCGTTGAGCCGCTGTAACTCCCGTCTGCGGCGTTCTTCGCCACCAGCTTCGTCATCGATAAAGCGCCGACGCATCATGATATCCTGCTGGCCATAAAACATCTGTGCGTGGGCCGGCTCACCGTCCCGTCCGGCCCGGCCAATTTCTTGATAATAGGCATCCAGTGATGAGGGCAAATCAGCATGAATAACAAAGCGCACATCCGGCTTGTCTATGCCCATGCCAAAAGCGATGGTGGCACAGACAACCACCGCAGACTCAGTCATGAAAAGATTCTGGTTATCCGCGCGCACTTCAGGCAACAGCCCCGCATGATAGGCAATGGCGCGAAAACCTTTGGCCTTTAAATACGCAGCCCATTCCTCAGTGCTCTTGCGCGACAGGGAATAAACGATGCCGCTTGCATTTTTATGATCGGCAAGAAACTCCAAAATCTGCGCCTTGGTATCGTTCTTTGGCGAGGCACCAAGCTGAATGTTGGGTCGATCAAACCCTGCCACATATTCATCGGCCTTGCCGCTGAACATCTTGTTCACAATGTCTTGGCGCGTTGATTGATCAGCCGTTGCGGTAAACGCGCCAATCGGCACACCCGGAAATTGCCGCGCAATGTTCTGCAACGCATCATACTCTGGCCGGAACGAAGCACCCCATTGGGAAATACAGTGCGCTTCATCAACCGCAATCAAGCGCACATCCAATCTCTTCAAAGCCGAAATCATCTGTGCAGTCATCAAACGCTCTGGCGCCAAATAGAGAATTTTCACCTCTCCCGCTGCCACGCGCCGCCAGATTTCAACATTGTCTTCGCGCGAAGCCGATGAGTTAATGGTTTCTGCCTCAACCCCAGCCAGTTTCAGCGCCTGAACTTGATCCTGCATCAATGCCACAAGGGGTGAAACCACGACAGCCAGTCCACCCATCGCCAAGGCCGGCACCTGATAGCACAACGACTTACCCGAACCCGTGGGCATCACCGCCAAAACATTGCGCCCGGCCATCAAGCTATCCACCACCGCTTTCTGGCCCGGGCGAAACGCCTCAAAACCAAAGATCTGGCGTAACACGCTTTGCGTACCCATATGTGCTTCACCCCAACCGCGCGCATTGAAAGAATCACTGTGGACATCCCCAATCTGCTGACACCTGATCGACGCAACTGCTGCCATAATGCAACTGTTATTGAATATGTTCACGTTTTATTCTAGTTGAGTCCCCATGTCCTATAAACGAGTCATCACTGTCCAAGGTGCCCGCGAGCACAATCTGAAAAACATTTCGGTCGAGCTCCCGCGCGACAAGCTCATCGTTTTTACCGGCTTGTCTGGCTCGGGCAAGTCGTCCCTGGCTTTCGACACCATTTATGCTGAGGGCCAGCGCCGCTATGTGGAATCACTGTCGGCCTATGCCCGCCAGTTTTTGGAGATGATGCAGAAGCCGGACGTCGATCAAATCGACGGCCTCTCGCCAGCCATTTCCATTGAGCAAAAAACTACCAGCAAGAACCCGCGCTCCACAGTTGGCACGGTGACAGAGATCTATGACTATCTGCGCCTGCTCTTTGCGCGGGTTGGCATTCCTTATTCGCCAGCCACCGGCTTGCCGATTGAAGCGCAAAGTGTTGCGCAAATGGTTGACCGAACTTTGGCCCTTCCGGAAGGCACCAGGCTTTATCTGCTGGCCCCCGTGGTGCGCGGCCGCAAAGGTGAATATAAAAAGGAATTTGCTGAGTATCAGAAGAAGGGATTCCAGCGTGTCAAGGTTGACGGTCAGTTTTATGAGATCGACGCCGTGCCCGTTCTGGACAAAAAATTCAAGCACGACATCGATGTGGTGATTGATCGTCTGGTGGTGAAAGCCGATCTGGCCACCCGCCTGGCGGACTCTTTTGAAACCGCGTTAAAACTGGCCGACGGCTTGGCCATAGCTGAATTTGCCGACAAGCCTCTGCCCCCCTCGCAAACCAAGGAAGACAGCGCCAACAAATCCGCCAATGAAACGCATGAGCGCGTGATGTTCTCGCAGCGTTTCGCCTGCCCCGTCTCAGGTTTCACCATTGATGAGATTGAGCCGCGGATTTTCTCCTTCAACAATCCCTTTGGGGCCTGCCCCGCCTGCGATGGCCTGGGCACGGAATTGAAATTTGAACCCGATATGGTGGTGCCCGATGGGTCGCTCTCGCTAAAAGATGGCGCCATAGCACCATGGGCCAAGACGGGTGCCACTTCGCCCTATTACACACAAACGCTGCAAGCGCTTTCAAAGCACTTTAAATTTTCCATGACGACGGCGTGGAAAGACCTTCCCAAAAAGGTGCGCGATGTGATCATGAACGGCACGGGAGAAGAAGAAGTCACCTTTGCTTATGACGACGGCCTCAGAACCTATAAAAACAAAAAGGCCTTTGAAGGTGTTTTGGGCAATATCGAGCGGCGTTGGCGCGAAACGGATTCGGAATGGATGCGCGAGGAACTGTCGCAATATCAATCAGACTTTGAGTGCCACGTTTGCAAGGGCTTCCGCTTGAAGCCGCAAACTTTGGCAATCAAGATTGATCACCTGCACATCGGGCAAGTGTCGCAATTTTCCATCCGCCAAGCTGACCAATGGTTCGGCATGCTGGCGGGCAAGCTCACTTCCAAACAAAACGAAATCGCCGTTCGCATATTGAAGGAAATCCGCGACCGTTTGAAGTTCCTCGTCGATGTGGGTCTGGATTACCTTTCTCTCAGCCGCGTGTCCGGAACTTTGTCGGGCGGCGAAAGCCAACGCATCAGGCTGGCTTCACAAATCGGCTCTGGCCTTACCGGAGTGCTTTACGTGCTGGATGAGCCGTCAATCGGCCTGCACCAACGCGATAATGCGCGGCTGCTCCAAACCCTCACCCACTTGCGTGATCTCGGCAACACCGTGATTGTGGTGGAACATGATGAGGATGCCATCAGGCTGGCGGATTATGTTCTCGACATTGGCCCGGGTGCGGGCGTCAACGGCGGCCACATCGTGGCGCAAGGCACGCCTGGTGAAGTGATGCGCAACCCCGCCTCGCTCACCGGACAATATCTCACGGGCTTTCAGCAAGTGCCCATTCCGCACAAGCGCCGCAAGGTTGATCATACGCGCAGCATCACCGTCAAAGGGGCCCGCGCGCATAATCTGAAAAACCTCACAGCCGAAATTCCGCTCGGCGTTTTTACTTGTGTTACCGGCGTTTCCGGCGGCGGCAAATCCACCCTTGTTGTGGATACCGTCTACCGCGCACTCGCCCGCAAACTCATGGGCACACGCGAAGCCCCCCTGGCGCATGATTCAATCAGCGGCATTGAACACCTCGATAAAATCATCGAGATTGACCAAACCGCCATCGGCCGCACCCCGCGCTCCAACCCCGCCACCTATACAGGCGCGTTTACGTTTATCCGTGATTGGTATGCCGGCCTGCCCGAAGCCAAGGCCCGCGGCTATGGCCCGGGGCGCTTCTCTTTCAACGTCAAGGGCGGGCGCTGCGAAACGTGCCAGGGCGATGGTGTCATTAAAATCGAAATGCACTTCCTGCCTGATGTTTATGTCACCTGTGATGAATGCAAGGGCCGCCGCTATAACCGCGAAACGCTGGAGGTGAAATTCAAAGATAAATCCATCGCCGACGTGCTGGATATGACAGTGGCCGAAGCCGCCGACATGTTCCGCGCCGTCCCATCCGTGCGCGATAAAATGACCACGCTGGAGCGTGTGGGCCTGGGCTACATCAAGGTCGGCCAACAGGCCACAACGCTAAGTGGCGGCGAAGCTCAGCGTGTGAAACTGGCCAAGGAGCTTTCGAAACGCGCCACCGGCCGCACGCTCTATCTGCTGGATGAACCCACCACCGGCCTGCACTTCCATGACGTGAAGAAGCTGTTGGAGGTGCTGCATGAGTTGGTGGACCAAGGCAACAGCATGGTGGTGATCGAACATAATCTCGAAGTCATCAAAACCGCCGACTGGATCATTGACTTGGGCCCAGAAGGCGGCGACGGCGGCGGCGAAATCATCGCAGCCGGAACGCCGGAAGATGTGGCGAAGGAAAAGCGGAGTTACACCGGGCAATATCTGAAGGACGTGCTGAAACGTGGACGCAAAGAAGCGGCGGAGTGAGCGACGACAATCACATCACTAATCTCATGAATGCTTCACATCCATTTTTTGTTGGCGAACATTTTTACCTTCTCGAAGATGGCACTCAAGCCAACTGGCTGCAGTTTTGGGAAGAAAGAGCACGCATTGGCCCAGTGATTACCGCCTTGCTTCAAATGCGTTCGGCTTATGAGGACTGCTTAATAGCCCGGCAACAGATCAGAATTCCAAAATCGAAGAGAAAGAATATTCTTCAGTCGTCCTTGCTCAGATTTTACTGGCATAGCTTTCAGCACCACGCATACATTTTTCACGAGAAAATTGGTCTCTTACTGAAAATAGTAGAAAAACTGCCCTATGACATCAATAGGGACTGCGGATCAGAAAAGCTGAAGGTTCTACGTAAGGACGCAACTAAAAAACTTGCGACGCTTAAGAGGGCGCGCGGCGAAATTGTACATGGCTGGACGAGAGAGCATCCCGCGATGTATCAGCTCGGAATGGTCGAAATTCTCAGCGACGCCTCCAATTTGGGCATCGGCAACCGATACGATGTGGTGGGCCACGCTCAAGATGCGGCAACTGATGTTCGGCTAGACATCAAGAAGTGGGAAGCCCAGCTCTGGGAAATAAGCAACGAATTGATCAGCACAACAGTTGAACTTCTACTGGCACAAGTTGAGCAATTTAATTTTGCTTACGCTACCAAAGTGGCACCCGCGACAAAACAGAAGTGACATTTCTCTCGGGTATTAGGGTGACAACGCATCCATCCTCACACTTCCCCCTCTGGAATTACGGTGACAGAATTACGGAATTCCGGTGGCAGTCCATCTATCTCCGTCACCCCTGCGAAGGCAGGGGCCCAGCTAGCCACGCCCTCCGAACCTGCCAAAAGCTGGATCCCCGCCTTCGCGGGGATGACGGGATAGGGGATGTTGCGCCGCCACTGCATTCGATCCCAAATATGCCGCCGCCCGCACTCAATTCCGCGCCACCCCTCACCCATTCACCAGTTTCGGGATTACGGTGACAGTGCATTCATCCCTCGCCCTTTCCCCTCTGTGGAAGCTGCTGCTCTGGCATGACGGCAGTAGTTATGGCAAATAAACACGCATGGGCCTCGAAGCTGAAACCACCTGCACCGTGTCCGGCAAGATCTTCGCCGTCAAAGCCCTGTTGGAATCCACCGAACTCATCCTGCGCGGCGCTTTGAAGCGCAAGTTGCCGATTGCGGCACTCAAACACGTCACTGTCAAGAACACCGCTCTCACCTTCACAGCCGAAGGCGAAAGTTTTGCCCTCGCCTTGGGCGCGGCCAAGTCCGCCGCCTGGGCCAAGAAGATCGCAGCGCCGCCGCCATCACTGGCCAAGAAACTGGGAATTTCCGTTGAGGCCATGGCCTTCGTGATCGGCGCGCATGACGATGCGGAACTTGATGCCGCCCTCAAAGGCAACACCACCGCAACGCCAAAGCAGGCCGCACTCTTCATCGCCGTTGTGCGGAGCGAAGCCGAACTTGACGCAGCACTGAAAGCCTATGGCAAGGCGCAAGTGCCGCTCTGGCTGATCAATTTCAAAGGCCCGAAATCCGCACTTGGCGAAAATACCATTCGCGAAAAGTTGCGGGCGCTGGGTTTCAAAGACACCAAGACTTGCGCGGTTTCGGCAGCGCTTTCGGGCACGAGGTATAATCGCCCGAAGTGACGCCTCACTCCACCGTCACACTCTTTGCCAAGTTGCGAGGTTGGTCCACATCGGTGCCCATGAACACCGCGGCGTGATACGCCAGAAGCTGAACGGGAATAGCGTAAACAAACGGGCTGATGAACGCGTGGGCATGTGGCACATGAATGTGCCGGAAGGTTTTATGCGCGTTCTGTTTGTGCGCCGTGTCATCGGTGATCAGCACAATCTTGCCACCACGCGCGGCAACCTCTTCCATGTTGGAAATCGTTTTCTCATAAAGCTCGTCGCGCGGCGCAATCACAATCACCGGCACATGTTCATCCACCAGAGCAATCGGCCCATGCTTCAACTCGCCGGCCGCATAGCCCTCAGCGTGAATGTAGGAAATTTCCTTCAGCTTCAACGCGCCCTCAAGCGCCATCGGGTAATTGATGCCACGGCCCAGAAACAACACATCGCGCGATTTGGAAATCTCTTGCGCCACGGCGGCGATATTTTTTTCTTCCTTCAACACTGCGCGCATGTGGCGCGGCGCCTCGATGAGAGCGGTTACATATTCAACTTCTTGCTCTGGTGTTATCGTGCCGCGCAGCTTGCCCGCCAACAAGGCCAGGCAGGCCAGCGCCGCCAATTGACAGGTAAAGGCCTTGGTGGAGGCCACGCCAATTTCCGGGCCGGCAAAAGTGCGGATCACCAATTCGCTTTCGCGCGAGATGGTGGATTCAGGAACATTGATCACCGCAACGGTGTGCTGGCCTTGCGATTTGCAATAACGCAAAGCGGCAAGAGTATCTGCCGTTTCACCCGATTGCGAAACCACCAGGGCCATGCCGTTCTTGGTCATCGGTGCTTCGCGGTACCTGAATTCTGAAGCCACATCCACCTCACACGGCAAACGCGCCACCTTTTCAAACCAATATTTGGAAGCCAGCCCCGCATAATAAGCTGTGCCGCAGGCCACAATGGAAATGCGGTCCAACTGCGCAAAATCAAATGGTAGACGCGTCGGCATTTTCACCGTGCGCGTGGAAAAATCGATATATTCGGCCAGCGTGTGGCTCACCACTTCCGGCTGCTCTTCGATCTCCTTGGCCATGAAATGGCGGTGGTTGCCTTTGTCCACCATCATCGCCGACGCCTGGCTGAAACTCATTGGCCGCTTCACTGGCTTGTTGGCGGCGTCATAAATCGTCACGCCCTTGCGGGTGATCACACACCAATCCCCATCTTCCATATAGGTGATGCGATTGGTGAAGGGGGCAAGGGCGATGGCATCTGAGCCCAAATACATTTGCCCCTCACCATGCCCAATCGCCAGCGGTGGGCCATTGCGCGCCCCAATCATCAAATCATCTTCAAAACGAAACATGATGGCCAGCGCAAAAGCCCCATGCAGATTGCCCAGCACATTGCGCACCGCATCAATTGGCGCCACACCCTTGCTGCGCTCCTGCGCAATCATGTGGGCAACAACTTCAGTGTCAGTCTGCGTTTCGAACTTCACTCCCTTGGCGATAAGTTCGGCCTTCAGCGCGGCAAAATTTTCGATAATGCCGTTGTGCACAATGACCACATCGCCAGAAATATGGGGGTGCGCATTGGTTTCATTGGGCACACCATGCGTGGCCCAGCGCGTGTGGCCAATGCCAGATGTGCCAGCAAGTGGATGCTGCGCCAACTTGTCTTCCAGGTTGCGCAATTTGCCCGGCGCCCGGCGGCGCTCAATCGATCCCTTCTCAATGGTGGCCACGCCCGCTGAATCATAGCCGCGATATTCCAGGCGGCGCAGCGCTTCAACAATATCAAGTGCTACCGGCTTGGTGCCCAAAATGCCTACAATGCCACACATCAATCAGTCCCCTCAAAACTTTTTCTTGGAATCTTTGGCCGCTTGCTTCACTTCGCGGTACCGCTTGGCCCAACCGTCTTTGATTTGCAGTTCCGGCCGCGTCAGGGCCAAAGCATCAGCCGGCACATCGCGTGTGATCACGCTGGATGCCGCAATGTTCGCCCCTGCACCAATCTTCACCGGGGCCACCAACGAAGTGTTGGACCCCACAAATACTTTTTCGCCAATATCGGTAAAATGCTTTTCAAACCCATCATAGTTGCAGGTGATCGTGCCGGCTCCAATGTTGCTTCCCGCCCCAATTTTGGCATCGCCAATATAACTGAGATGATTGGCCTTGGCCCCACGGCCAATCACGGCCTGTTTGATCTCAACGAAATTGCCGATATGTGCATTCTCGCCAATCTCGGCACCAGGCCGCAGGCGTGCAAAGGGGCCAATGCGGGCACCTTCTGCAATGGTCGCGCCCTCGATATGTGAGTGCGCAAGAATGACCACATCATCACCCACAGTTACGCCTGAACCGAAGAATACGTTGGGCTCGATGATCACATCCTTGCCAAGATTGGTGTCGGCGGAAAAATAAACTGTGTCAGGATCAATGAGCGTCACCCCAGACAGCATCGCTTCGCGCCGCGCTTCGTTTTGAAAATGCCGCTCTAATGTTGAAAGCTGCAAGCGATCATTCACCCCCGCCACTTCTATTTCCCGACACTCAGCCAACGCCACTCTGCTACCCGCACCGTTGGCCAATTTCACCAGATCGGTGAGATAGAATTCAAACTTCGCATTGTTGTTTCTCAGCTTCGGGATCAGTTGCCAAAGCAAGGCATTGTCGATGGCAATGATGCCAGAATTACAGAGGCGAATACTGCGCTCATTCTCCGTGCAATCCAGTTCTTCGCGAATATCGAGAACATGGTTGTCTTTGGTTATCAGCCGGCCGTAACCATGCGGATTGGCGGCTTCAAATCCCAACACCACCATTTTGGTGTTGCCTTCAATCTGCCTGACCAAAGCCCGTAAGGTCTGGGCCTTGACCAGCGGCGCATCGCCATAAAGCACAAGCACCACGCCGGCAAAGCGCTTCAAAATGTCTTTCGCCATCGAAACAGCATGGCCGGTTCCCAGCCTGTCAATCTGCTCGGCAAATTCGCAGTTATTTATAATTGAGCGGGCTTCAGTTTGCACCAAAGCCTTGCCCGGCCCATGCACAATTACAGCGTTTCTCGGGCTCAATTCCCTGCCCGCATGCAGAACATGGCTGAGCATGGTGCGACCGGCTATTTTATGTAAAACTTTGGGAGTAACTGAGTTCATCCGCGTGCCCATGCCCGCCGCCAACACCACCAAAGCCAAATCAGTCATTTCTCACCCGTTGCAGAATCGAGGCCCGTGTTAGTTGATTTTAGTCACTGAGTTATGAATATGGCGGAATTGGCGGGAAGATTAAGCGGCAGTTAAAATCGCAATTCCGCGCTTGACCCGTTTGCATTGCACAACTATGTACTGCCCCGTGTGGGCCCGTAGCTCAGCGGTAGAGCATCTGACTTTTAATCAGAGGGTCGTGGGTTCGGATCCCGCCGGGCTCACCAATTATTTCAAACCGAACGCCGTGATGGTATTTGTCGTTCAATAAGCGAAAAGCCGCTGGTGATCGCCCAGGTTAAAACCAGATAGATACACGCAACCAGCAGTAGTGGCTCATAGATCAAATACTTATCCTGCATCACTTTGTGGGCCGCCCCCATCAGATCCATCACCGGCACTGTAAAAGCCAAGGGGGTTGACTTTAATTGGCCAATCACCTCACCGGCCAAAGTTGGCAATACCTTATAGAGAGCTGACGGCAGCCAAATGCGCCGCAGAATCTGCCATCCACTCATCCCGATGGCTTCACCCGCTTCCAGTTCACCGCGTGGCACGGCCAAAAAGGCCCCGCGCATGATTTCGCCTTCATAACCGGCAAAACTCAAAGTGAAAGCCATCAACACATAATAAATCGCGTCAAGGCGCACCAGCCATTGCAAATGCTCGCGCACACCTGGGATCAGCGGAAACAGTGAACCCACGCCATAATACAAAAGATAAAGCTGCATCAACAAAGGTGTTCCACGAATATAGTTGCAGAAACATTTTGAAATGAAGCTGGAAATCATCCCGCCTCTGACCTGCGCCAGAGCCAGCATCACAGCCAAAGCAAATCCCAAAAAAACTGAAACAACAAGAACCAGCAGCGTGATGAATAGTCCGTGCGCCAAAGCGGCCGCATAATCGGGCACCCAGTCCCAGCGCATCAAGCAGCCGCCCGCGCCAAGGATTGGCCGCGCCGCAAATTCTTCTCGAGCCGCCCGAAAAGCCAAACCGAGGTTAGAGAAATACTCAGATAGATGCCCTGCGCCACCAGATAAATCACAAAGTATTGCTTTGAAACACCAGCGGCCTGTTGCGTTGCCAGCGCGAGTTCAGTGTAACCCACGATCGACACCAGTGCGGAATCTTTGGTGATGTTGAGCCATAAATTCGCCAACCCCGGCAGTGCCAGCGGCAACATCGCGGGCACTGTAATGCGCCGAAAGCGCAAGGCGGCAGACATTCCCATGGCGCTTGCCGCTTCCAGCTGTCCAATAGGCACGGCAGAGATCGCTGCGCGCAAAACTTCTGTTGCATAAGCGCCCTGCACAATTGCCAGCACAAAGATTGATGCAATCAAACCATTCAACTGAAACGGGCCAAGTCCCACACCGCTCAGCAATCGGTTCAAGCCGTCGGTGCCAGCATAATAGAGAAGCATGATCAGGATAAGCTCCGGCAGCGCCCGAAACAAAGTGGTGTAAATGCCCAGCACGCGTTTCAACCACAACGGCCCAGCGATTTTGCCGAGTGCCCCGCCCAGTCCAAGGGCAATGCCGAACCCATAGCCAAAGACTGAAATCTCGATGGTGCGAAGCGCCGCCCAAGCCAACTCATCGCCATAACCACTATCGCCAAATGACAACAGCGTGGTAATGGGCAGCGCTGCCGCAATCATGGTCATACCCGCAAAGTGGCGCTAATTGGCTTGCGGCAATCGAAGTTTGCCGGTCAACTTCCAAGCCTCCGTAATCTTTGCAAAAGTTCCGGCTTTGGCCAAATCGGCAATGCCTTTGTTGAACTTCGCCTGTAAGGCACCATCAGCTTGACGCAAACCAAGACCGACGCCAACGCCGAAGATTTCAACATCGTAAGGAACCGCACCCTTGGGTTCGCAACAACCGCCCTGTTCAGACTTCAAAAAATCATCCAGCGTAACACCGTCAGCCAACGTGTAATCAAGCCTGCCAGCAGCAAGATCGGCATTCACTTGGTCCTGTGTTTCGTAGGTTTTCAACGTGGCACCTTTCGGTTCAAAATACTTTTTTGCATAGGCGGCATGGATGGTTGACACTTGCACGCCAACAATCTTGCCTTTGAGATGTTCTGGCGAAAAATCCTTATCGCCATTTTTTGCGCCAACCAGAACTGGCGCTGAATTATAATACATGTCAGAAAATTTAATTACTTTCCTGCGTTCTTCATTGATCGACATTGAAGACATAATCGCATCAAATTTCCCCGCTTGCAGGGCTGGGATAATGCCATCCCACGCCACTTCTTCCACGCTGCATTTTTCACCAATATCGGCGCATAGCGCATTCATGAAATCAATCTCCCAACCCACCCACTTGCCAGAAGCGTCTTTGGAGGTGAATGGCGCATAAGGTTCAGCCGCCACACCCATTTTTAAATCGGCCCATGACGGCGAAGCCTGAAAAATGCCCAGTGCAAGCGCCAGCCCGCTTGTCAGTATTATATTTTTCATTTTAATCTCCTTCGGAAATGTTCAATGGAAACCCCCGCTCACAAATTGTCTGCAACGCTCGCTTTTTGTCGTGCCGAATACATGCTGCGGTGAACCTTCTTCTTCCACTTTTCCTTGATGTAAAAAAATAACGTGGGATGAAACCTCGCGCGCAAACCGCATTTCATGCGTCACCAAAATCATGGTTCGACCATCTTGCGCCAGATTGCGAATTACCCGCAAGACCTCAGAAACCAGTTCCGGATCAAGGGCGGAGGTCGGCTCATCAAATAGCATGACTTTCGGTTCCATGCACAAGGCCCGCGCGATTGCCGCACGTTGTTGCTGGCCCCCTGAAAGCGTTGCAGGATAATGATCGCGCTTATCGATTAATCCCACCTTGTTCAGATAGCCTTCCGCGCGTTCAACGGCTTCAGCCCTCGATAATTTTAAAACGTGAACCGGCGCTTCAATGAGATTTTGCAAAACAGTCATGTGTTGCCACAGATTAAAACTTTGGAACACCATGCCCAGCTTGGTGCGCAACCGTTCGAGTTGCTTGCGATCGCTCGGATGCAAATTGCCGTCGGCGCGCGGTTCCAGTATTATCTCCTCCCCGCCCACGATCACGCGACCTTGTGATGGTAACTCCAGGAAATTAATACAGCGCAACAGCGTGCTTTTGCCAGAGCCTGATGCACCAATGAGAGACACCACGTCGCCTTTTTGCGCAATCATGCTAACCCCTTTCAGCACCTCTAATTGGCCAAAGGATTTGTGCAGATCAGCCACGTGCAATGCAGCCTTTGCTGCGACGTCAGACAATCGCAAACACTTTCTTCAATCTGCTTCCATTAAAATTGCAACACCCAATCCCCTGCAGCGAATCGTCTTGCAGCCTGTTGATAATCGTGCCGCAGCTGAGAAATATCCAGCTTAATTGATCGTGCTGCAATCGTTTTGAAAGCCGCTGCAACCAAAGCGCGACTTGCGGTGTGGCAGCACAAAGAAGAGTGCCGCAAATAATTTTCCCGCGGCCCAAGGCGCGGCTAAATTTCCTTGCGATTTTGCGGTGGCAAATTGATTGTTTCGCTTGGTTTTAAATGGGCCGCAAACCGTCGCCGCGCTGCCACTGCTCATGGGTCGCCGCACGAAAATCTTCGAACGTGCCCAATTCAATCGCCTCACGTATGCCCTGCATCAAGGTTTGATAATAAGCGATGTTGGCCCACGAAAGCAGCATCATGCCCAGCAACTCTCCGGCACGGATAAGATGATGCAAATAAGCGCGACTGTAGTGGGAAAGCGCCGGGCACGGATGCTCGCCGTCCAGCGGGCGCGAATCAGCGGCATGTCTTGCATTACGCAGATTTATTCTGCCAAACCGCGTGAACGCTTGCCCATGTCTGCCAGAGCGCGTTGGCATCACACAATCGAACATGTCAACACCACGTGCCACCGATTCCAAAATATCCTCCGGTGTGCCTACACCCATCAAATAACGTGGGCGATCATGGGGCAAATTGGGCGTGGTGAAATCCAGCGTCGACAACATCAACTTCTGCCCCTCGCCCACTGCCAATCCGCCTATGGCATAGCCCTCAAAACCGATATTCTGCAGGCCAGCACTTGAGACCAGACGCCGTTTTTCATTGGTACCACCTTGAACGATACCAAAATTCCCATGCCCCGGTTGCGATACGGATTGAAAAGCGCTGCGTGATCGTTCCGCCCAGCGTAGCGAAAGCTGCATTGCGTCTTCGGCTTCTTTCTCAGTATGGGGAAATTGAATGCATTGATCAAGTTGCATTTGAATATCTGATCCCAGCAATCGCTGAATTTCCATGGCGCGCTCGGGGGAGAGTTCATATTTGCGCCCATCGATATGCGATTGAAACGTGGCGCCCGCTTCATTGATCTTGCGAATTTTAGACAGCGACATGATTTGAAAGCCGCCAGAGTCAGTCAGGATCGGGCCTTTCCACCCGGTAAATTGATGCAGCCCACCCAGCGCTGCCACTTCCTCAGCCCCAGGGCGCAACATCAGGTGATAAGTATTGCCCAAGATAATATCAGCACCGGCGGCTTTCACTTGCTCCATATAGAGGCCCTTCACCGTGCCGACGGTTCCGACAGGCATAAAAGCCGGGGTGCGAATATCACCATGCGCCGTATGAACCGTGCCCCGACGTGCCTGCCCGTCTGTTTTGTGAAGAGTGAATGAAAATTCTCGGCTCATCTCTGTGGCCACAGCAAACAGGCATCACCATAGGAATAAAACCGATAGTCCGCAGCGATTGCATGGGCATAAGCGGCCTTCATGCGCGCCTGCCCAGCAAAAGCCGACACCAGCATGAACAAGGTTGATTTTGGCAAATGGAAATTGGTAAGCAGACCATCAACTGCGCTGAATTGATAACCGGGCGTGATGAAAATTTGCGTGGTGCCGGAAAATGGTTGCAACGCGCTGGCTTCCAGCAATCGCAACGACGTTGTGCCCACGGCAATAATCCGCCTGCCGCTTTCTCGCGCAGACTGGAGACGGGCAATCGTTTCAGCTGATATCTCACCCCACTCCGCATGCATCTTGTGCTCGTTGGTATCAGCAACCTTGACCGGTAGAAATGTACCTGCTCCCACATGCAGCGTCACAAACTCATGGCCAACGTCAGCCGCTTTTAACTGGGCCATAAGGTCAGGTGTAAAATGCAATCCCGCCGTCGGTGCCGCAACTGCACCTTGTTCGGTTGCAAAGATCGTTTGATAATCACTTTTGTCTTGTTCATCTTGGCTGCGCTTCGATTCAATGTAGGGCGGCAAAGGCATGCGTCCCACCCGCAAAAGTGCCTCATCCAACGCCGCGCCCGAAGCCTCAAAGCTCAACGTTATTTCACCTGCGCCACTTTTGTTCTCAACCACGGCAGCGAGTGAGCCAAATTGCAGCTGGTCTCCGGTTTCCAACTTCTTGGCAGGCTTGGCAAAGGCCAGCCAACGCTGCTTGTCCAAACGCAAATGCAGCAGCACTTCAATTTTGGGCCTCGTCCCAAGTCGCCCAATGCGGTGGCCACTCAAGGCGGCGGGAATAACTTTGGTATTGTTAAACACCAACACATCGCCAGCCCGCAGTAAACGTGGAAGATCGGCAATGGTAAAATCAGCAAACCCCTGCCCCACTTCAAGCAAACGGGCGGCCGCACGTGGAACCGCCGGACGAAGGGCAATTCTGTCCGGCGGCAATTCAAAGTCAAAATCTGCAACGCGCATGACGCGGGTTCAGTCAACTGTTAAACGTCAGCGGCCACCCGCATGGTGGCAATCTTGTCGGGCTTGTTCACGGGTTCGCCGCGCTTGATGCCATCAACCACGTCCATGCCCTCCGTCACTTTGCCCCAAGCCGTGTATTGCTTGTCAAGAAAGCGAGCATCGCCAAAGCAGATAAAAAACTGGCTGTTGGCAGAATTTGGGCTCGACGAACGCGCCATCGAGCAAACGCCTTTAACATGCGGTTCAGCCGAGAATTCGGCCTTTAAATCCGGCTTCTTGCTGCCGCCCGTGCCGGTGCCTGTGGGGTCGCCGCCTTGCGCCATAAAGCCTTCGATTACCCGGTGAAACACCACGCCATCGTAAAATTTTTCACGCGCCAGTTCCTTGATGCGACCCACATGTCCGGGTGCCAAATCAGGCCGTAAGGCAATCACAACTTTGCCCTTGGCCTTGCCAGCGTGGTCGGCGATTTCCAAGTGGAGGGTATTTTCAAGATCAGCCATTATTGCACCGTTACCTTTGTCATTTTATCTGGGCCTTCCATGGCGCCGGATTGTGGATCACCCTTCTTGAGGGAATCGACGCACTTCATTCCTGCATCATCAACTTCGCCAACAACTGTATATTGCCCATCAAGAAAGCCCCCATCGGCAAACATCATGAAAAACTGGCTGTTGGCCGAGTTTGGGTCGTTGGTACGCGCCATGCCCACCGTGCCGCGCTTGAAATGTTCTTTGGAAAATTCCGCTGCCAGATTAGGCTCCTTCGAACCACCCCCGCCGGTGCCGGTGGGGTCACCGGTTTGCGCCATGAAGCCGTCAATCACGCGGTGAAAAACGATCCCGTCATAGAACCCAGAAGAAGCCAGCTTGGTGATTTGCGCCACATGCTTAGGTGCCAAATCGGCACGTAACTTGATGGTGAAAGAGCAGTTCCTCGATGTATCTACTTTTAATGTACCTGCAGCAAAAACGGGTGCCACAAAAAGCCCCAGCGCGGCGGCTGCAATCAGGAATCGTTTCATCAAAATCTCCATTAAAGTGGCAAGGCAACTAGCCGTAATTGGCCTTCAAGGCAACAGAGTGGCAATTCTATGAAAAAGCTTTATGCAACCATGGCATGAGACCGCCTTTTCAAAAATCAGCGCCCAAATTCAACCGAAGGTATGACGGCCCGCCGCCACCCAAACCGGGGCCAACGAATGACGCCGAACGCAAATTGGTATTTGATCCAGAGAATGACTTGATTTACGGGGCCCATTCAGCGGCCGCCGCCTTGGCCAACCCAAAACGCAAATGCGTGAAATTGTGGACCACCGAAAATGGCGCAGCGCGTCTGCGCGAAGAAATTGGCGCACTGCCGATTGAGCCTGAACTGGTTCACCCGCGTCTGCTTGATCACATGCTGAAAAGCCAGGACGCTGTTCATCAGGGGATTATCCTTGAAGCAAAGCCGTTGCGCCAGCCCAGGCTTGATCAACTGCCACTCTCCGGCATTGTTCTTGTGCTGGATCAGGTGACAGATCCTCATAATGTTGGCGCCATCATGCGCTCCTGCGCTGCTTTTAACGTCACCGGCCTGATAACAACCACGCGCAATGCCGCCGAAACCAATGGCGTTTTTATGAAGGCAGCGTCGGGTGCCTTTGAGCATGTGTCCTATGTGACAGTCACTAATTTGGCGCGCGCTTTGGAAGAATTGCGAAGCAACGGGTTCAAACTGGTTGGCCTTGATTCAGAGGCCGAAACAATGATCGATGATGTGGCGGAGTCACGTCCCTTGGCGCTTGTTTTGGGCGCTGAAGGTAAAGGCATGCGTCAACTCACGCGTGATACGTGCGATGTGTTGGCCCGCATTGCGATGCCCGGAAAAATAAAAAGCTTGAACGTGTCAATCGCGGCTGCGGTTTGCCTTTACGCACTCAGTCGCGCCAAATAAAAAGGGCCAGATCACTCTGGCCCTCAAGCGATTTAAACGCGGCAGTGATCAATAACCGCCATCCTTGCTGAGTGTTGGCCCATAATGAACCACATATCCTGGATCATAGCAGTTGCAGCCGCCGCCATCAGCGCCAAAGCCATAACCGCCCATATTTCCGCGGCCATAGTGATGCTGGCGCAACCGCTTGGCATAGCGTGCATGGTGTCGGCGCATGCCGTAACCTTGCTCCTGGCCGTAGCCACCGCCAAAAGCATAGCCGCCAGCATATTGGCCATAATTTGCCGTGGCAGCATAGCCGCCATCATTGGCATATCCACTTTCACGTGTGCGGCGTTGCGCTTGCATGACAGCAGCAGTGCTGCCTACAAAAACATCTCCGCCAGCATTATATCCGCCGCCATTGCCTGCGAAATTGCCGCCGTAATACTCGCCGCGATGACGTGCTATAACCCGTGGGCGCCCATAGCCAAAATCCTGTACGAAGCGATGGCGCAAAACGCGGCGCTGAACAAAGCGCGGTTCGGGCGCATAGCCGCCACCGCCAAAATAACTCTCGCCATTATGCGCAAAGCCACGGCCATAGCGACATTCGCTCACGCTTCGAACCGGAATCAGTTGCCCGTTGACGACGCAGGTAATCGTTCGACCACCATAATAATCGCCACCACCACTTCCTCCACCGAATATCGTGCCGCCGTCGTTTCCGTTGCCGCCTTCACCATTTCCTCCGCCACCTTTTCCACCACCGCCATGACCACCACCGTGGCCTCCGCCATGACCACCGCCGTAGCCGCCGCCATGACCACCGCCGTAGCCACCACCGCCATTGCCGCCACCGTTGCCACCACCGCCATTGCCACCGCCATTGCCGCCGCCGCCTTTTCCGCCACCGCCATTACCGCCGCCGTTGCCACCATCGTTGCCGCCGCCGCCTTTTCCGCCGCCGCCATTACCGCCGCCATTTTTATCGCCCCCGCCGCCGCCAGCAGGAATGCCGGCCGCTTTAACGCCCGTGCCGTGTTTGCCAACTGCAATAGCCCCAGTGAGGCCCGTGGCCAGTGGCGCTAAGGCGAAAACGCCGGCAGCAAATAATGCTGGCACGATGAACTTCCGAGAGTGAGACATTTTTAATTACCCCTTGTTAAACAGTTTTGCTTGGCTGTTTCGAAATGACACAAATCGAAAAGCTTCGGCGGCGATGACAGGGGTGTTGCAGCAATGGGGCCAAATGGACTAAGGAGCCCATGCGAGGGTCTCGAACACCCTTCCCAGTTAGCTGTTAGGGTTAATTGCACCAATGCCGGTTTAGCTCAGTTGGTAGAGCACCTGATTTGTAATCAGGGGGTCGCGGGTTCGAATCCTGCAACCGGCACCAATCTTTTCAATAACTTACATAAGTTCGAAATCCCTCTTAGTCTCTTTTTAGCTTCTTTTTTGTTGTTGTTAAAATGGCGGTGGCAAGGCCATGATGCTAAGATAGAGCACATGAAGAAGACAGTGGATCAAGTGACTTGGCGGGTGGAACCCTTGCCTTTGGTAACGCAGCAAGAGCAAAATGACCTAAATCTTCTGGCAAAGCTTCTTCAGCAGAAAATGCCAGTAATTCAGTTTTGAATTTTCTGCGTTGCGCGAAGTCTAAAGTTCCACAAGAGCTTAAAAAAATAGCTCAACCAAGCCACTATTTGGCGAAGCGTCGCGAAACAAATATTGTGCGACCCATCCAATCAACAGTTTTCCTATTTGGAACTCAAAGCTTCAACGCGTATTTTACAAAGTCACCCATCGTATATTTACCGCCCTTCGCAGCAGGAGGTTGCCATTTTGGATTTTGATTGAGGAAAGAATGACTGTCTGCCAACATTAATCCGATGAGTGTTTCGGCAACAATCCGCCCCCCAACTGGGCCAAGGGTGACAGGGACTTCATTTGCTTCATTCATGGTTTTCGCATCTTTAGAAGCTGTCTCCCATTGTTCATATGCTTCAGCTAACACATAAAACCAAAGAGGTGCCTTGTTGCTGAATTCCTTGCTATTGATATCAGTAATGTTTTTTCTGTCGTCTGTATCAGCATCATTTTTACGCTGCGCTTTACCAACCCATAATTTAGAGTCAGGCAAAGGCGTCTCACCCATAGCTCGCGCCACATCTTGGCCGCTGGGCAAACCCATGCTGTTGCCGCGCCAGAGGTTGCGAATGGCAAGATTGCTCGGGCTTTTAACAGCATCTTTTTCAGTTGACGGAAGATTATCGAGAGTAAGTGACGTGCCCACCGGCTCAGGATCATGCGAAAATTCAGGCAAAAAAGCTAAGGGATTTACTATCGAAGTATCAATTTTATAGGCGGGCTGAACTCTTTCCTTGCCGCCTTTTGTACCCGAGCCATTAATATCAAAAAACAGACTCCAATCGATTCCCCAATTTCTTGGGAATTTACCAAACCCATTGAGACCGCGTTCTTGCACACCCGCGAATATGAAGAGCCGGCCATCAATAGCTTCATTGTCCGTACGATCTGGGCCAGTAAACGTGGTGTTGAGCCGATATATTGGCCGCACCATCGAATGGCCATAGCGATAAGCCGCTGCGGCAAATTCGATTGGCATATAAGCAGAATCGTGAAAATGATAAAAACACAGTTTGGGGCCATTACCGCAGATATTACCATCCATTCGCCCTAGCCAGATTTTATCCATCGTCTTGTCACCAACAATTTTGGGCAGATAATCGTGCAAAACCACATATTGGTAATGCCATTGTACTTGCTGTTGAATTGCATAAAAGCTGCAATCAGGATTTTGGGCCAACATATCATCTGCCGTGCGGTTATGAAATTGCAGAAAAACGCCCTGTAATTGCGAGACGATAACATTTTCATCATTACGCTTATCACCAATGACCGCCCGATTTTTTGCCCCCAATCGCGGCAAATCATGGGTTAAAACTTTGCCACCTTTGCCCTCAGTAAGTTTGTCAACTCCCAAAATAAATTTCTTGCCCTCTGGCTGTTCATACATATAAGGCTGATCGTCGGGTCCACGCCCATATAGGCAATCGAGATCAAGCGCTGGTGTGCGAAAATCAATCAGTCCATCCGGATCATTACGTTTTTGCAAGCTGCTCGCGGGATCAAATGTTATATCGTGGTCGATGAATTGGCCAAGATAAGTGTAGCCCGCAGATATTCCTGTGTTTTCTTCACCATCTTGAATTCTATTATGGTTTTCTGGGGCAGCAGAAGGTTTTCCATTCTCTTTTTCGGCGTCTGCCGACATTGCCTTGGCCAAATCACTTAAGGCTTCCCCATCGAATTCAGCTACAGGCAACGACCGGAACATGCGCCCAAACCGACCTACAAATGTCCGGGAACCACGATTAACTTGGTCGCCACGCACTCCGCCGCCATGGGCACCCGCCGCAGCGCTTGTTCCCACTTTTGCTTTAGCCATATATTCCATTTCAACTCTCCTTTTGTTGAGCAGTTTCAAAAAATTATGAAATCAAATTTCAACGAGATAAAACGAGGGCTTAGGACGCAAGCACAGTTCCAGCAGAGATACATCTGCAACTTTTAATTGGAATAATTCAAATAATTTCAATCGAATAATTGCACTTTTCAATTAGTTTGACAAGGCAATGCCAGATAAGCTGTCGATCCAAGTGTCACGCTCAACCCAAGCTCTCCGTCCAATTACTGCAGCCGCCACAACGCGCGCTTTGCCGTCTCTTGTCGTTGGCGCTGTTAAGGCTCCCACATGTATACGACACTGTGCCCGAGCCTTCACACCCCAAAATCGGCAGCGCGGATGTTTGGTGTGGCACTTGCACCAGCTGTTTCAAAATGCTGCGCGAAGCGTGGTCAGCAAATCCAATTGGGTCAAATTCATATGCAACGGCGTAACTGAAATCTTGCGGGCATATACCGCCTCAAGATCAGTGCCAGCGGGTGGCAAACCCCTATCGCGCTTGAATGTCATCCAGAAATAAGGTTCACCGCGATGATCCATCCGTTCATCAACCACCATATAATTCTGGTCGCGCTTGCCTTGTTTGGAAATTTCAACGCCTGCAACCTCTTCAACGCGACAATCGGGGAAGTTTACGTTCATCAAATTGCCATCGCCGAAATTCAGGGCCACCAATTTATTGATGATATCTGCGCCATGCGCGGAGGCCACGGCAAAAGTGGTGCCGTTGTCATACAGGCCCATACATTGTGAAAGGGCGATGGACTTGATGCCCAAAGACGTGCCTTCCATCGCAGCGGCAATGGTGCCGGAATAAGTCACATCATCGGCAATGTTCTGGCCACGGTTAACACCAGATAACAAGAGGTCTGGCATTCCCGGCATGATTTTGCGGCACGCCATGATCACACAATCAGTTGGGGTGCCAGTCACCTCGAAGCGCCGGGCCTCAATGTGCCGATAGCGCAGCGGATGTGACAAAGTCAGCGAATGCCCTGCCCCAGACCGTTCAACATCAGGCGCCACAACCCAAACATCGTCGCTCAAGGTTTGCGCGATCGCCTCCAGCACTTTCAGCCCCGGTCCGTGGATGCCGTCGTCATTGGTAACAAGAATGCGCATGGTGCTCAGGGCCTTTTGATCACTGCCATGCCGCCCATGTATGGCTGCAAGGCTTGTGGGATGGTGACAGAGCCATCGGGGTTTTGATAATTTTCCAGCAATGCCACCATGGTGCGCCCTACTGCAAGAGCTGAGCCATTGAGTGTGTGCACATAACGCGCCTGTTTGGCATCACCGGCTTTGCACCGCGCATCCATGCGGCGCGCCTGAAAATCTCCAAACTGCGAACACGATGAAATTTCACGGAAAGAGTTTTGCCCAGGCAGCCACACCTCCAGGTCATACGTCTTGCGTGATCCGAAGCCCATGTCGCCCGTACACAACAACATGGTGCGGAAATGCAGACCCAAACGTTTCAGAATTTCTTCAGCACAGCCCGTCATCCGCTCGTGCTCAGCATCCGATTGTTCCGGAGCGACGATCGATACCAGTTCCACTTTTGAAAATTGATGTTGGCGGATCATGCCGCGGGTATCGCGTCCAGCAGCACCCGCCTCCGCGCGAAAGCACGGTGTATAAGCCGTCATGCGCAACGGCAGAGTTGCTTCGTCCAACACCTGCTCGCGTACCAAGTTGGTGAGTGAGGCCTCCGCTGTCGGAATAAGCCAATGGCCGGAATTGACCTGAAACATGTCCTCGCGGGATTTTGGAAGCTGGCCGACGCCATACATGCATTCTTCGCGCAACATATAGGGCGCGTAGGTTTCGCTGTAACCAAATTCACTGGTGTGGATATCCAACATGAATTGCCCAAGTGCACGTTCCATCTTGGCAAGTGCGCCTTTCAGAACCACGAAACGCGCGCCAGACAATTTGGCGGCCGCTTCGAAATCCATGAGCTTGAGCCCTTCTCCGATTTCGAAATGTTGCAGCGGCGTATAATTATATTCAGGCCTCGTGCCCCAACGGCGCACTTCCACATTGCCATGTTCGTCCTTGCCTTCCGGCACAGATGGCAGTGGAATGTTGGCGATGCCGGAAAGTGCGTCTTGCAATTCTTTGCCCAACAACCGTTCGTTTTCTTCGCCGGCGCCAATCTGGTCTTTCAGTGCCGCAACCTCGGCCTTCAACTTTTCCGCCAGAGCCATATCCTTCTTGCCAATCGCCGCACCAATATCTTTTGACAAGGTGTTGCGACGGCTTTGGGCATCTTGCAGCGTTGACATTTCAGAGCGGCGCTTTTCATCCAAAGCCATCAATGCGGCAGATTGTGCAGCAAGCCCGCGACGTGCCAGACCTGCATCAAACGCCGCAGGATTTTCACGAATGGATTTAATGTCATGCATGGAAGCACCTTGTGGAATGATTTTGCATTCCTATAGGCAGCTTCGCAGCCCACTGCAAAGGGCTAGTTGGATGGCTCGGTAAAGATGCTGCTCATCACATGGTCACCCTTGGCCAAGCCGATGCGCTTTGCTGTTCCTGCGGCAAGCTCAATCACCCCGCGCACGGGTTCTTGCACGCCGATAGTATCGAGGGATTTGGGCACGGTGTTTTCCGCGATGGCGGCAATCGTGCCATCCTGCCGCACGAACACCATATCAAGGGCGACATAGGTGTTTTTCATCCACATGGAAATTGGGCGCGGCGATCCAACGTCAAACAGCATGGCCTGATCGGGCGGCATCACTTGGCGAAACATCAAACCGCGCTCGCGGGTCATTTCGGTGTCTGCCACCTCGGCAGAGAAAGTTGTTGAGGAGTGCGCGCTGACAATGGTTACGGGTTCAACCCGCATCATGTCTTGTGATATGGCCGCGAACGAAAGTGATTGCGATACAATCAATACAAAGACCGAAAAACCCAACTTCATTACGCAACGCACTGAACCTGAACCCTAGTTCGTGTGCGGCGGGCCGTTTTCAAGGCTCGTACGCACTTCGGCTGCCATTTTACCGCGATTGGAATCACCATAACGCACATAAATCCAGGTTTCAGGCACCAGCTCGGCAATGCCAGTCTTGCGCAAAATTTCCATATGCACAAAAATGTCACCCTGGCCTTCACCCTCCGTAACAAAGCCAAAGCCGCGGGTGCGGTTAAACCACTTCACACGAGCGCGAACCCAAGCACTTTTTGCGGCAACCGGATTATGGGTTTTAGCTGGGCGCTCTACTGGGTGAATGGCGGTTGAATGGTCCACACTCAACACGCGCAAACATTGAAAACCTTTTTGCCGGGCGACAACTTCGCAGGCCACACGCGAGCCTTCGAGCGGCGCATCAAAGCCATCACGCTTCAAGCAGCTGAGGTGCAATAAAATATCAGGAAGGCCATTGTCAGGAATGATAAAGCCATAACCACGGCCAATATCAAACCACTTCACCAATCCATCAACACGGATGATCGTTACGCCGTGTTCATTATCAATTCCTACGGGCGTTTTTGCAACGCCTTCGAATTTAGCCGCTTCAGACATGTACAAACCCAACCCATCCCTCTAGAGCGAGTAGCCTCCCCGCCCTTGTGAGTTGCAAATTGATCAAATCTTAATGATTTGTACAGAGGCAGTTTGTGGAAACACCGCTCATATTGCGATGCACACTTCAGTTCAGACCACAACTGTTGCAAACAAGCCGCGCTTTTAACACGTAAATGCGTTTATGGCACCATTGCAACACTATCATATGAAACTTATAGGCATAACCTGTGAACAACCCACATAATGCGCCCCACCCAGTCGCAATGCACATAATGCAGCATTTAATATCCCGCGATTCGCCGTGAACCTTGGAAGCAACCAGAAAAATAGGAGCAAATAAACGATGCAATATCTTCATACCATGATCCGCGTTACGGATCTTGACAAGTCTATTGACTTTTTCACGCGGATTTTAGGCTTTGTCGAACAACGCCGCCATGTAAGTGAGAAGGGTCGCTTCACCCTGGTGTTCGTGGCGTGCCCCGAAACCCCGGACTGCCCCGTGGAGTTGACCTATAATTGGGATCCTGAAGTTTACACCGGCGGACGCAACTTCGGGCATCTCGCCATCGCCGTCGATAACATTTATGATTATTGTGCGGCATTGATGAAGCATGGTGTCGTCATCAACCGCCCGCCGCGTGATGGTCGTATGGCCTTCATCAAAACACCGGATGGCATTTCGATTGAAGTTCTGCAACGCGGCGAAGGCGAGCATCTGCCGGTGGCTGAACCCTGGGCAAGCATGCCCAACATCGGCAGCTGGTAAACTCAATCTCCCATCGCCAACAGGGTTGCATTGCCGCCGGATGCCGTGGTGTCGCGGGATAATACGCGCTCCACGGCGAAGCGGTGCAAGTAATGCGGGCCACCGGCCTTCGGGCCAGTGCCCGATAGGCCTTCACCCCCGAACGGCTGTGCGCCCACCACAGCGCCGATTTGGTTGCGGTTGACATAAAGATTGCCAACCCGCGCCGCTTTACGCACCTGATCAACTGTATCTTCAATGCGGGTGTGAAGCCCAAGGGTGAGGCCGAATCCCTTGTCGTTCAACGCCCCGACAACTTGAGTGAGTTGCGAAGCCTGATAGCGCACCACATGCAAAATCGGGCCGAACACTTCTTGTGTAAGCGCGTTGAGATCAGGCAACTCATAAGCTGCAGGCCCAACAAAACATCCGGCAGCGCAGGAAGGCGGCAGCACCAGATTGCAAATTGTTTTGCCAACCTTGGCCATCAGCGCTTTATGGGCCTCTAATTTGCCCCGGGCTGTCTCATCAATCACGGGCCCAACGTCCGTGGCATACTCCATCGGATCACCGATGCACAATTCATCCATGGCACCGCGCAGCATCTCGGTCACCCGCGCCGCCACATCGTCTTGCACAAACAAAATCCGCGCCGCTGAACAGCGCTGCCCGGCGCTGTCAAACGCCGATGCCACCACATCGCGCACGGCCTGCTCGGCCAAGGCGGTGCTATCCATAATCATGGCATTCATGCCACCCGTTTCAGCAATCAAGGTGGCCAAGGGGCCGGGCTTCTGGGCGAGAGCTTGCGCAATAACGGTTGCCGTGGCGTTGGAGCCGGTAAACGCAACGCCCGCAAGCTTGGCATTCGTTAAAAGTTTTGCGCCGATGCGCGCACCAGCGCCGGGCAGAAAATGCAGCACGTCTGGCGGCACCCCCGCTTCATGCAACAGCTGCACCGCAAGGCAAGCAACCAGTGGTGTTTGCTCAGCGGGCTTGGCGATGGCGGCATTGCCAGATGCCAAAGCAGCCGCCACCTGCCCCGTGAAAATGGCCAGAGGAAAATTCCACGGCGAGATGCAGGCAAACACCCCGCGACCATGCAAGCTCAACTCGTTCTGTTCTCCCGTCGGGCCAGGCAAAGTTTGCGGTTGCTCAAACTCAAGGCGCGCGCGCTGAGCATAATAACGCAAAAAATCCACCGCTTCGCGCCAATCGGCTTGGGCATTGTCAAGGGTCTTGCCCGCCTCACGCATCAGCAAAGAGAAAAACACGTGGCGCTTCTTCTGATAAAGCTCAGCTGCGCGTTCTAAAATCTTCGCGCGCGCCGCGCCACCGTTTTGGCACCAAGACTGTTGTGCCTTGGCGGCAAACTCCACCGCAGATGCAATATCGCCATCGCGCGTTTCAACCACCCGACCTACAATGATTGATCGGTCTTGCGGAGAGGTCACCCTGTGTTCAACATCGCCGCGCATATTTTTGCCATTAACGATTGGTTGTGCCGCAAAAGTTTCAGCCGAAGCCAAACCAATGCCCTGCATTATCTCGGCGCGGGTTGCGCCATGCCAGAATGGCACACCCATTGAATTGCTGCGTCCGTCAAACAGGTTTGCCGGCGAGCGGATTTTAAGATTGGCGATAGGCGTTAAGGCACGAACTTGCTCAACCGGGTTCTGCACTATCGCCGCAACCTCCACTTGCCGATCAGCCAAGCGATTGACAAATGACGTGTTTGCCCCATTCTCCAACAATCGCCGTACCAAATAAGCCAACAGGTCTTCATGGCTGCCCACTGGCGCATAAATCCGGATGGGCTGTTTGATTTCGCTTTGCGCCACTTGAGCATAAAGCGCTTCACCCATGCCGAACAGGCGTTGGAATTCAAAATTGCGATGACTGCCAGCCATCACATGCACAGCCGCAATCGTCTGCGCATTGTGGGTGGCAAATTGTGGGTAGAAGTTATCACCGTGGTCCAGCATATATTTTGCGCAGGCCAGATAGCTGACATCAGTAGAAACTTTCCGAGTGAATACGGGGAAACTTGCAAACCCACCTTCTTGCGCTCGTTTGATTTCGGTGTCCCAATAAGCACCTTTGACCAAACGTACCGGCAGCACGCGGCCCGTCTCCACGGCCAAAGCCGCCAGCCATTCCAACACCGGCCTGGCGCGGCGGCCATAGGCTTGCACGGCAAGGCCCAGGCCGTTCCAACCCTTTAATTCAGGCCTGGCCGCCAGCAACTCCAAAACGCTGAGTGAAATATCCAGCCGCGCCGCCTCTTCCGCATCAATGGTTAAACCCATATTGCGCGAGTGGGCGATAACGCACAGACGCAACATTTTCTCCACAAGCGGCGGGATGCACCCGCTTTTATTTTTCTCCTCATAGCGCGCATGCAAGGCAGATAATTTGACTGATATTGATGGCTGCGCAAATACATCGCCGCCCCCCTTTGCCGATTCACCAATGGTCTGAGCGGCCTTTTCATAGGCCGTGAAATAACGCTCAGCATCTGCCGCCGTCATCGCACTTTCGCCCAGCATATCAAAAGAGAACCGCGTCAGCGACGTTGCATCTTTGGCACCATTGCGCAGAGCTTCCGCAATGGTGCGGCCCAACACAAATTGCCCGCCCATAATGCGCATGGCCTGCTTCATGGCAGCACGCACCACGGGTTCACCAGATTTGCCAATCAGTTTTTTGAGGAATGATGATGGCGTGTTCTTCGCTTCCCGGCCAAGCTCAACGAAGCGCCCGGTTAGCATTAAGCCCCAGGCCGAGGCATTGACGAACATCGATTGCGACTGCCCCACATGATCAGCCCAATCACGACCAGCCAGTTTATCGGCGATCAGGCGGTCGGCCGTTTCCGCATCGGGCACGCGCAACAGCGCTTCGGCGAGGCACATGAGCACCACGCCCTCTTCAGAGGTAAGCGCGAATTGCTGCATGAAGGCGTCTATGCCCGTTTGGCTGTGCTGATTGGCGCGAACGCCCCTAACGATAGTGGCCGCCAGTGCGGTGACACGCGCTGCCTCATCTGGCGCAAGCGCGGCGGCGTTGGCAAGTGCAGTGACCAATGCCTGCTCATCCGCAAAAAGCGCCTCGGAAATTTTCAAACGATCTGGCACGGCAAACGCTCCTCAGTTATTCTCCTGAGGATAATGGATTGATCAAGCCGATGCACCTTCGATTACGACAAGCGCAGTGCGCATAGTTCTGTGACTTGCCCTTGGGGCCTTTTGACATCAGTTAGCCCGCTTCCCCGCCCGGTTCACGCCGCTCACCACCGCCTTAAGCGGGGCCACCACGATGTTCTTATCAATGCCCACACCGAACAGCGTTGTGCCATCAACGAGGCGCAGTTCCACATAAGCCACAGCGGAGGCAATGCCGCCCGTGCCACTTAGCGCATCTTCCCGTCGCTGAACCGCCCCCCGTCTTCCCCCAAACGAGGGATGCCCGTGGCTTCGTTTTGGACTATGCTGGTTTGTCTTTGCGCCTCGTTTTCAAGATCAG
>JANYHB010000062.1 GCA_025359265.1 Hyphomicrobiales bacterium
TGAAAATGGCGCAGAATATCTGCCGGCGATGAAGCCGAGAAAAAATTAAGAATATATTTGTTGTTGGGCAGTGGCGCGCAAAGCTGCTTCATTGCCAATTGCTGCCGCATCTTCAATCGGGCCTTGGAGGGCAACTTCGGAACTCTGCTTGCCGTCAAGCGACAATATCTGCCCACGGAAGGAAATTGTTTTGCCAGAGATTGTCGCGTGTCCAGCAATAGGCGTGCGACAGGAACCTTCGAGAGTGGCAAGAAACGCGCGTTCGCAGATAATCGCATCACCGGTGGTTTGGTGATGAACGGCTTCCACCAGCGTTCGGGCCCGGTGGTTGCTGATCTTGATCTCGATGCCAATTGCACCCTGGGCAACGGCAGGCAGCATTTCATCCATTTCCATGATGGCGCTGATGTGCCGGGCCATGCCTAGTCGATTGAGGCCGGCCACGGCCAGAAATGTGCAGGTAGCCACGCCTTCGTCCAATTTTCGCATTCGCGTTTGCACGTTGCCGCGAAATTGCACTGTTTCAAGATCGGGCCTGATCCGCAAAGCCTGCGCGGTGCGGCGCACGGAAGAAGAGCCAAGCACGGCCCCGTGGGGCAAGTCATGCAAGCTTTTGGCCGTCAAACTCACAAAGGCATCGCGCGCGTCTTCGCGTTGCAAGTTCGCTGCAATGTCCAAACCCTTTGGCAAGATGGCCGGCAAGTCTTTCATTGAGTGCACGGCAAGGTCGATATTTTCGGCCTGCAACGCTTCCTCAATTTCAAAAGTGAAAAGACCCTTGCCACCAATTTCGGCGAGGGGTTGATTGAGAATGCGGTCTCCCGTGGTGTTGATCACCACAATTTCAAATTGATTTTCATCCAGACTGTGCGCCTGCATCAATTGAAACCGCGTTTCATGGGCTTGCGCAAGGGCAAGCGGCGACCCTCGGGTTCCGATACGGATCACGCCCATCGTCGCCTTAGCAATAATGTTTCAGGCAACGGCACGGCTCAATGCACAATGACTCCACAGTTCCGAGAGAGCTTTGGTGAGTTTGGCAATGTCTTCATCCGTGTGAAAAGGCGATGGCGTGATGCGCAGGCGCTCAGTGCCTTTCGGCACCGTGGGGTAGTTAATGGGTTGAATATAAATGCCATATTTATCCATCAACACATCGCTGATCATTTTGCATTTGGCAGCATTGCCCACCATGACGGGGATGATGTGGCTTTCATTGTCCATCATCGGAATGCCAATGCCTTTCAATGCCGCCCGCACCTTGCTTACGGCGCGACGGTGGCGCATCCGCTCAATTTCACTTTCTTTCAAATGGCGTACAGCGGTGCGAGCGCCTGCTGCAATGGCGGGAGGCAAAGCCGTGGTAAAAATAAACCCAGACGAAAAGCTGCGGACATAGTCACACAAAGCTTTTGAGGCTGCGATATAGCCGCCAACCACGCCGTAAGCCTTGCCCAATGTCGCTTCAATCACCGTGATGCGGTCCATCAAACCTTCACGCTCTGCAATGCCACCACCGCGCGGGCCATACATCCCCACGGCATGAACTTCATCAAGATAGGTCATCGCGCCATATTTCTCAGCCAAATCGCAAATGCCTTTAATGTTGCCGATATCGCCATCCATTGAGTAAACTGATTCAAAGGCAATCAGCTTCGGGCGGTCGGGCGCGATGTCTTTCAGATGCTTTTCCAAATCCACCATGTCGTTGTGTTTAAAAATGCGGCGCTCCGCACGGCTGTAGCGTATGCCTTCGATCATCGAGGAATGATTGCCAGCATCGGATAAAATAACGCAGTTCGGCAGGCCGCCACCCAGGGCGCCCAAGGCGGCCCAATTTGAAATATATCCTGATGTGAACAATAAAGCCTGTTCTTTGCCGTGAAGATCAGCCAGTTCTTCTTCAAGCAAAACGTGCTCATGGCTGTTGCCGGAAATGTTGCGCGTGCCGCCGGCACCTGCACCATAGGCACGCAGCGCGGCACACGTTGCTTCAATCACTTTGGGATGTTGGCCCATGCCAAGATAATCATTGGCACACCAAATCGTCACCTCTTGCGTAACCCCATCCTTATAGCGCTTGGCCTGTGGAAACGAGCCAGCCTTGCGCTCCAATTCGGCAAACACCCGGTAGCGCCCTTCTTGACGCAACTGGTTTAGCTCACTTTCAAAAAAATTCTGATGGTCAAATAGGGTGGAAGTCATAACAAGGCTCCGAGCACGGTATGATGATGTTCGTCGGGTTTGGGTTTAGTATTGGCATTATGCGACACATTGCGCTTTTTTGAAAGTGTCCATGTCCATAATTTCTCAGTGGGCAAGGGCGACATGAGAAAAATATGTTCGAGAAGGCCTATGCCGACAAGGGTTTCGGCCATGATGATGGTGAATGATTGTAGCAACGTCGCCAGATACAACAACCCGCCGAACAACGCAATGAAATTTCGTCAATTAAAAATAGCTGATGGCCGGAATGAGTTTCCAAACGAAAATTTCCATCAAGAGCCAGGCCCTTGTGTTTTCGATCATTTACCAAGGTTTTGAGAGTGGCGCGAAAAAACTGCCTTCTTTTTCAGGCACACTTTGATTTGGTTTTAGCATCAAAAATAATCTCAACCCAATGCGCGCACTGTAATCTGCCATCAGTTCGTTCGGTGTCAACAAAAATAGACACAATTTTCAACAGGTCGATTTGGTGGAAATCGGCTGAACCCACCTCGGTATGCAGGCAAAACTGGTTAAATACCCACTGTGTCACGCTAAGAATTGTCATTTCTCCTTGCTCAGAATAAAGTTCCATTCAACGCTCCTGAATGGGTTGGGCAGGCTTCTTTCAGCTGCTTGCTTGGGATTATTGACATGTTTGAAATCAGCAATCAGGCTTTGCTTTACGCCAAAGACGGCATCTTCTTTCAACCAAGGACAATCCGGCGTGAAAATATGGGTGATCACTGTCTCATAGCCAGGCGCTGAAACGATGAAGTGCAAGTGTGCGGGGCGGTTGGGGTTTCGGTCTAGGGCCTTCAACATATCGCCCACCGTGCCATCGTAAGGAATGGGATAGAAACGCGGATAGGCCGAGCGGAAGAAATAGCGCCCCATTTTGTCAGACGTGAATATACCACGCAAATTATTTTCGGGCTGTACGCCTTTTTGCTGCACGTCATAAAAGCCATCTTCATTGGCTTGCCACACATCCAACTTGGCCCCGGCGATTGCTTTACCTTTGGCATTGCGGACGGTGCCGTGCACCCAGAGCGGTTCACCCTTTCCATCTAAGCAAATGTTTGCCCCATTATCAAAATGGGGCACGTTGGCGATATGGAAGGGGCCCAGCACAGTGGATTCAGTTTCGCCATGCGATTTATGATTGTTCAGTGTTTCAACCAGCATCGAAATACCCAGCGTGTCTGACAACAAAATAAACTCTTGCCGCCAATCGGTGCTAAGCTGGCCAGTGCGGGTGAGGAAATTGACGCCATACGTCCATTCTTCCATTGTCGGTTTGGTTTCCTTGATGAAAGCGTGCAGGTGCTTCACCAAACTATTCACCACTAGCTTGGCGCGTTTGTTTGGCTTCAGCGGCAGCTTCAGAGATTTTGCCGCGCCCGAAGATTACGCGAACCGGCAAGGCTGTATAAATGAATGGTGACATCCTAAAAGCCCACACTGTCGCCGCCTTTGAGCGCCAGTATTTCACGCGCTTCTTTTGGCGTCGCAATTTCCAGGCCCAGTTCTTCGATGATGGTGCGGATTTTGCGCACTTGTTCGGCGTTTGATGTGGCAAGTTTGCCGCGCCCAATATAAAGCGAATCTTCCAACCCCACGCGCACATTGCCGCCCATCAGCGCCGCTTGTGTGCAGAACGGAATTTGGTTCTTGCTAGCTGCGAGAACCGACCATTGATAATCTTTGCCGAACAGTTTGTCGGCGGTTTCCTTCATAAAAATCAGGTTGCGCATATCGGCCCCTATACCGCCGAGAATTCCAAAAATCATTTGCACAAAAAATGGCGGCTTCACCAGGCCTTTGTCCACAAAATGCGCCAGGTTATAAAGATGACCCACATCATAACATTCATGCTCAAAGCGGGTGCCGTGCTGCTCACCCAAATCTTTCAATATTCGTCTGATATCTTTGAATGTGTTACGGAAAATAAAATCATCCGTGCCTCTCAGATAGGGTTCTTCCCAACTGTGTTTCCACTCTTTGTAACGATCCGCCAATCCAAAAATTGCAAAATTCATCGAGCCCATATTGAGAGAGCACATTTCTGGTTTTGCCACCATTGGTGCCGCTAGGCGCTGGTCAACTGTCATGTTCAATCCACCACCCGTTGTGATGTTCAACACCGCATCGCAGGCCTGTTTGATGCGCGGCAGGAATTGTATGAACACCGCTGGGTCTGGCGTGGGCTTGCCGTCTTTCGGGTCTCTTGCGTGAAGATGAATGATGGCCGCACCCGCCTTCGCCGCCTCGATGGATTGTTGCGCAATCTCATCCGGCGTTATTGGCAAATGCGGCGACATGGTGGGTGTGTGAATGCCGCCTGTGATGGCCACTGAGATGATAACTTTATTTGCCATGTCTCAATCCTTATGCACCACACGGTATCCCGTTGGAAAAAGTGAAATGTTGAATCGATTTTTGATGAAACCCCAAATACCTTGCGGCGCCAATAGCATGATGACAATGGCAAGCGCACCTAAGATCATCAAGTAAATGCTGCCAAGATCGGGAAGGAATTCGCGCAGGAGAAAATAGATCGGCGTGCAAGCTGTCTCTGCAGTTGGCGATATTTTTCCGATGCATTGCACAGCGTATGGCAAGGCGGCCCTGGCGCAGCTTGTCGATGAGACGATACCAAAGATACTGGGCGACAATTTGCGGATTTTCACCACCAAAACTATCGGTAAGTTCGATGAGATTCTAAACGAAATCAGTCGAATTCGCGAAACATCTCTGGCTATTGACATTGAGGAACACACGCTTGGCATCTGCGCCCTTGGCATGGCTTTCAAAGATCGCGCGCGGCAGGTCTATGCTGTTTCAATGCCAATTCCAACGGTTCGATTTGCGACAATGCGTGCGCGGTGTGAGCCGCTTTTGGTGGCCGCAGTCCAATCCATAAAGCACAAGTTGGAGCAACGCTCACGATCACATGATTCACAATGATGATTGCAAGCTTTCGACAGGCGTTAGCAGCTTGCAAAATTGCCGGTCAATCTAAAGGCACCAGCGTGCTGTGATCACGGATTTCCATGCCGAAGCCCGGGGTGCTGGGTATTTTTAATTTCCCATTGACGGGAACAGGTTCGCCCACGAAGAGGTTGCCAAAAACCGGTTGAATGGTTTTACCGTCAGGGCTGGCGGCCACATATTCACAGAACGCATTGCCGGGCTGGCTAGCAACGAAATGATATGAATAGGGCCCGCTGCCATGCGGAATAACCGGCGTATCGTAAGCCGCAGCATGCGCAGCAATACGCAAGGTTTCGGTTAGCCCGCCCGCCCACATCACATCGGGCTGCAGAATATCAATGGTTCGTTCAGCGATGAGTTGGCGAAAGCCATAACGGGTATATTCGTGTTCAGCCGTGGTCCATTTCAAAGCGGGATGAGCCGCTTTTATTTCACGGTAGCCATCATCGTCATCCGGTGACAACACCTCTTCCCACCAATGGATATTGAACGGTTTTGCGGCCTCAGCGAGGCGGATGGCATAGTTCACGGTTAAAGACATGTAACAGTCAACCATCAATGGATAATGCGGCCCCACGGCCGCGCGCTGTTTGGCAAGATATTCCAGATTCTTTTTAAAGCCTTCTTCGCCATCGAAGTGACTATGAGGCAATGGTACTTTGGCACCCCAAAAACCCAGCTGCTTAATAGCCAGCGGTTCTGGTGTGGTGCAATACAAAGTAATTTCTTCCTGCGCCAAGCCGCCGATAAGGTTGTAGACCGGTTCGCGGCGCACTTTGCCAACCAAGTCCCACAGCGCCAGATCAATTGCGCTGATTGCCATGATGGTAAGGCCCTTGCGGCCATACGGCAGTGACGACCTATAGAGCTGATCCCAAATGCGATTAATATTTCGAGCATCTTCACCTATAATGAAGCGCGAAAAATGGTGTTTGATCAGCCAGGCAGCAGGCATGCCGCCCGAACCAGTGGCAACCCCAATGGTTCCATCTTCGGTTTCAATCTCAACGACGAGTGCGCCGATCACACCGATGCCCCAGCTTGATCTTTTATCACGATATTTTGCATACCCAGACATGGGGTTAGCGATAAGACTATCAACCAGCCAATGATTGGATTCACCAGGTGTAAAATAAGTTCCGGTCTTCGCGGCAGGAGCAAGCGTGAAAACGCGAAGGTGTTTGATTTTAAATGCTGCGCTCATTTGAGATAGAACACCTGCTTGAGTGGGATTTGCAGTGGTGCGTTGCTTGGATGACTTTCCATGATGTCGCACATGAAGGCCCACCAGCGTTTGACAATTTCTGTATTGGGCAATTGGTCAAGCTTATTATCGTCGGAGCACATGAGTGTGCCAAAAAGATGGTTGTCTTCCGGGTCAAGCCAAATCGTGTAATCCGAAACGCCAGCATTTTTCAGCGCCGTGATCAACTCAGGATAAATCTCGGCATGGCGCTTTTCATATTCAGCTGCCTGATCTGGATTGAGGTTCATGCGAAAGGCAATCCGTTCAGGCATTTCCGCTTCCTCCAGCAGGTTCAGCACCTGCCACGAATTGAATGGTCGTATCCCGCACATGTTCGAGATGGCTGCGATAGGCTTTCGCTGCCTCTGCCGCGTTGCAATTCATAATTGCTTCGGCCACTTCAATGTGTTGGCACACACTTTTTTCGATGATGCCCGGCACCGTGCTGGCAACGCGGCGCACATCCAAGCCAACATTATAGAGACCTTGCGCCATGGTGCAGAGCATTGAATTGTTTGCAGCGATGTAAATCGCGTCATGAAACTCAATATCGAGTAGGCGAAATGCCAGTGGATCATGGTGGAACGCCCGGCCGTCGACGGCAAGCTTCAGGATGCGCTGGCGCATTTCGGTGCTGGCCCGCTTGGCACAAAGTCGAACCAGAGTAACGTCAACAGCGTCGCGCGCTTCGAATTGTTGGTCTGCATCATAGTCAGCGGCGCTCAACATAATGTTGAATGGAGCAACAAGTCTGGATGGTGAAAGGTCGGTTACTGAGTACCTGCCTCCTTGCCTGCTTTCCAATACACCCATGATAGTCAGAGCTTTTAGCGCTTCGCGCAAAGGGGGGCGCGAGATTGAAAACGCGACAGTCATTTGCGCCTCAGTCGGTAGTTGATCACCCGATTTGAGATTGCCTGATTTGATCATCGTCAGAATACGATTGGCAACTTGCTCAGAGATTGAGCGACGCTCTAGAGCCTGACCAGCAAATTCTGATGGCTTGGCGGCATTGCTTTGCGTTGTTACCAAAGCTAAAAAATTATCACCAGCAATGACGTTGTTATCAGCTGTCTGTAAGTTTATTTTAATCCTTGATCGCAAAACTGCCTCCTCACAAATCAAGCCGATAAAAGTGGTTGGCATTGTTGCGGTAAATCAATCGCGTTTCATTTTCAGAAAGACCGAGGTCAGCAAACGCCTGGTCCAGCAATGCAACCCATTTTGTCATTGTGGTTGCTTGTAACAAGATCGGATAGTCCCCGCCAAAAATTGTGCGACTTGGCCCAAATGTTTCAAGCGTGGCAGCAATAAAGGGCCTTATGTCATGCTCAGTCCAATGATCGAGATCAGCCTCAACCGGAAGATCAGAAAGTTTGATCCATAGGTTCTTGCGCTGCGCCAGAAATTTTACGTCATCTCGATATTGCGCAATAGCTCCTTCTTTAATGCCCGGCTTCCCGCAGTGATCAAGTATCAGTGGCACTTCTGCCACGCGCAATACAAATTCCCGGACAATATCCATTTGAGTGTGGTTGACGTTGATTTCAAAGTGCCAACCGAATTTTGAGAGAAGATTAACGCCTTCAATGAAATTATCAGAAAGCATGAGAGCGCCCGGATCATCATCGAATTCGACTATGCGCCTTATGCCTTTAACAGTCGTATGTTGTTGCATTTCGCGCAGCACGGGTTCAACTCTATTGCCCCATTCCAGCGGAGCCATCGGCACAATGGCTTTAATGCGAGGGTCACGCTGCGCTTGTCTTTCAACAAATTTTATTTCGTCGATATACTGGCCACCGCCCTCCCAGAAATCGGCATAACATTCGAGAAAGACCATCGCCTCGATTTGCAGTTCACCACAATCGCGCTGATAATCCTCAATGTGGTAAGGATGATTGAAAAGCGGATTTGCAGCGAATGAGGAATAGCGCAGTTGGCTCTGATCCCAGATGTGCAAATGCGTATCGATGATCGGAAAATTCGGCATCAAACAGGCTCTATCAAGCAAAGCGCAATGCTTTGCCGACTGGCCAAAGCACAGCGCAGCCGACGCCATTTATGTGCACATGATGCATCGAAACGCAGGTTTTCTCTGCCAATTTCCATGCGCTGATTTCACTCCCTGTCGTCCGCGGGTCTTATCTTCGCCCTTCGGTTAATAACAGGAATGTACACAAAATAAAAACTTGTCAAACAAATATTTGTCTGACAAGTTAGTTTCAAAGAATGAGAGCGGCGCATATGCTGCCAATAAAAAAGGGAGGGAGTGTGATGTCGGTCAAGCTTTCTGACCAACGCAAGGTTGGCGCTACCCGACTTGAACTCCCAATATTTGGTTTTGGCTCAGCCCCAATCGGTGAGCTTTACAGCACGGTTGACGAGGCAGAATCCCGGGCAACTTTAGACGCCGCCTGGAATGGTAATGTGCGTTATTACGATACCGCGCCCTGGTATGGCCGGGGCAAATCAGAGCATCGGCTTGGAAGTTTCTTAGGCGCCAAACCACGAAGCGAATTTCTGATCACCACAAAGGTTGGCCGCATCTTGCGTAGACCAAAAGACTTAGAAAACTTCAGCCGCGCGCCTTGGTCAGGGGGTTATAATTTTGAAGTCGTGTTTGATTATTCATACGATGGAATTATGCGCTCATACGAACAATCGTTACAGCGCTTGGGACTGGACACTGTAGATGCTCTCGTCATTCATGATCTCGATGAAGGCTATCACGGGGACAACCTTGCAGCCCATGAGCAAATTTTTTTCAATGGAGGCATTCGCGCCCTTCAAGAATTAAAAGCCTCTGGCGACATCAAAGCCTATGGTATGGGCATCAACCAAGCCGTTTCGCTTGTTACAACTGCCACAAAAACAGATCTCGATTTTGTTTTGGTCGCCATGCCCTACACGCTTCTTGATCAGACAAGTTTGCACACAGGCTTGGCCGGTTGTCTAAAGCGTGGCGTTAGCGTAGTCATCGGTGCGCCCTTTGCTTCGGGCATTCTGGTAACGGGTTCACAAACTAGTGCCAAATATGCGTATGGAAATGCGTCGCCTGAAATCCAGGCAAAGGTAAAAGGCATAGAGGCGGTTTGCACAGCGCATAATGTGGCGTTACCGGCCGCAGCCCTACAATTTCCGCTGGCGCATCCCGCCGTTGTATCGATTATTCCTGGTGCCGCACGCGCCCTTGAAGTTCACAAGAATATTGCCGCCGTTGAGGTGTCGATCCCGGCCGCTTTCTGGTCTGATCTCAAAGCCAACAAACTCATTGATGCCGACGCCCCGGTTCCAGCCGAAATGAGAAGAATTCACGGATGACGAATCCCGAAACAGCGCTTTTATCCGCGCGGGGCATTTCAAAGCAATTTGCGGGGATCGAGGTGCTCAGCGATGTCGACCTTGACCTTATGCCCGGTGAAATTCATGCGTTGGTGGGTGAAAATGGTGCGGGCAAATCAACCTTCGCGAAGATTCTGGCGGGGGTTTATAGGCCAACGCGCGGATCACTTTCCCTCAATGACCAACACGTTGATATTACCAGTCCAATTGTGGCCCAAAAACTTGGGGTTACGCTCATCCACCAAGAGCCAATTTCATTTCCGGATCTTTCGGTTGCAGAAAATCTTGTGCTCGGTCGGCTGAATAGTGCGCCATTGGCGCGCATCCCCTGGCAGAAAATAACACGAGATGCGCAGGCACTGATGGCACTCTTGGGCGTATCCATCGATGTGACTAAGCCGATGCGCGGGCTATCAATCGCCGATCAGCAGATGGTGGAAATCGCTCGTTCACTTGCTTCTAACAGCCGGTTGATCATTATGGATGAGCCAACAGCGCCATTGACGCCCAAGGAAGTCGCAACGCTATTTGTGATTGCAAGACGCTTGCGTGATGAAGGCCGCACCATAATTTTTATTTCGCACCGATTGGAAGAGGTGCGCGCGTTGTGTGACCGTGTGACGGTATTTCGCGATGGTCATAAAGTTGCAACTGAACGTACGGCAAATCTCAGCGATTCAGACATCATCCGCCTGATGATCGGTCGGCCACTTAAAGAGTACATGCACAAGCAGGGCAGCATAATTGGTGAGGTGGCACTCAAACTCACAAACCTCACGCTGCCAGGGAAATTTCACGATATAAGCCTTGCTGTTAAAAAAGGTGAGATTGTGGGTCTTGGCGGTTTGGTGGGAGCTGGCCGCACTGATGTGGCGCAAGCCATTTTCGGAATAGCTCCTGCCGCTTCGGGCGCAATTGAGGTGAACGGCAAACTGGTGAAAATTAATTCCCCAACAGACGCCATCGCACATGGCTTGGCTTTTGTTCCAGAAGACCGCGCGCAATCTGGCATTTTTAGAACGCTGGCTGTGGAACAAAATATAACAGCAGCCATTGCGAAGCGGATTGCGCCTGCGATGTTTATCAGCCGTTTCCTTGAGCGGCGTTTTGCCCAGGATTCTGTTGCTAAACTGCGTATTCGCTTGGCAAGCCTGCGCCAGCCTATTGGGGAACTATCTGGGGGCAATCAGCAAAAAGCAATTCTTGCTCGCTGGCTTTTAACTGATCCTTCAATTCTCATACTTGATGAGCCCACGCGCGGTATAGACATCGGGGTGAAGGCGGAGTTCTACGACATGATCGGCGAATTGGCCGCAGGCGGGCGGGCTATTCTGTTGATTTCTTCTGAACTGCCCGAACTGCTGGCATTATGTGACCGCGTGCTCGTTATGTCTGAAGGGCGTTTAACCGCCGATATTCCACGCCGCGAGGCGACACAAGAATTAATCATGCAAGCCGCGGTGCCGCGCAGCACACACCAAGGGGTTGCGGCATGAAATCACTTGGCACCACTTTTCTCCGCCGAGAAGCGGGCATCGTCGTGATGATCGTATTGTTCTGCCTGGTTGTTGGTGCAGTAAAGCCACAGTTTCTAACCCTCAATAGCCTTCGCATAATTTTTTTGCTGGTGCCTCTCATCATGATTGGCGCAATGGGCCAAATGTTGGTTATTGTTGCACGGCATGTGGACCTTTCCATCGGTTCTATCCTGGGCCTCACAGCCATGGCTTCCGGCATGATGTTTCGGTTTCACCCAGAGATCTGGTGGCAACTTGGTTTTGCGCTCTCAATCGGCAGTGGGGCGTTGCTCGGACTATTTAATGGATTGCTGATTACGCTGTTTCGCCTGCCAGCCATCATCGTAACTTTGGGCACACTCAATCTCTACCGCGGCATCACTTTTATCATGTCCGATGCCAAGCAGATTGACCGCCAATATGTGCCAACGGCGCTTAAAGAAATGTCACAAGACTCTCCTATATTTGGAATTCCCTGGATAATCTTTATGAGTTTTGGTATTGCCACTCTCACCTATTGGTTTTCAATGCACACCCGCATTGGCCGCGAAGTGTTTGCACTGGGATCTAATCCAACAGCTGCACCTTTACGCGGAATCAATGTCTCAAAAGTGACGTTGACTGTTTTCACAATTTCTGGCGCTCTGTCTGGCTTGGCGGGCATTATGTATGCAAGTCGCTGGGGCTTTGTGAATCCGTCAAACACAGGCAATGGATTTGAATTCCAAGTGATCGCCGCTGTTGTGATTGGTGGTGTTTCAATCAATGGCGGCCTCGGCACAGCCCTCGGCACTGTTCTGGGTGTTTTGCTTCTGGGCTGTGTGGCTGCGGCACTGCCTCTGCTCGGTATTCCTGGCACCACGCAAAATGCCATTTACGGAGCGGTTATTCTCGTCGCATTGCTGATTGACCGATTGGTGCGCAAGCAAGGCCAACGGCAAAATGTGGCAAGAGCCGCAGCATGAGTAACGTTGAAAACCCAGCACTTGCGCCTTCGCGAGAGGTGGCCGCGCCAAGGCCGGCTTGGAGAATTTTTCTTATTCGCCCTGAGACTATGACTTTGGCATTGTTGATCTTGGGTGTTTTTGCAGGGAGCCAACTTTCGGAATTTTTTCTTGATATAAATTACATCCTCAAGAGCTTCACGCTCTATGCGGAATTTGCAATCGTGGCGTTGGTTCTCACGATGGTGATTATCGCTGGTGAAATCGATCTTTCGGCGGCCTCAAACATGGCACTCTCTGCCTGCGTCTTCGCTTATGCGCAACAGACCGGAGCACCACTTCCAATTTCAATCGCGATTGGTCTCTCGGCGGGTCTGTTTATGGGACTTTTTAATGCATTCATCATAATAGGGCTAAAGTTGCCGTCGATTATTGTGACGATTGGCACACTAACCCTTTATCGCGGCTTGGCACAGATTATTGCCGGAGATAAATCCATCCGCGTGCCTGAATCGTTTATCGGAATTAATAATGTATTCATCGGCGGTATTCCGGCTCCGGTTATTATCTTCATCATTTTATCAATTGTCCTAGGGCTCGTTTTGGGGACAACGATTTTTGGCCGTCAAATTTATTTGATTGGCACAAATGAAGTTGCCGCTCGCCACGCAGGCGTAAGATCAAAAAGCATCAAAATTATTTTGTTTGCAACGCTCGGTCTCACCAGTGCCTTTGCCGGCTTGTTGACGGCGTCGAGGCTGGGTTCAGTTCGTTATGATCTGGGCTTGGGCGGCGAATTGCAGATGGTATTGATGGCCATGTTGGGTGGCACCTATATTTTTGGTGGGCGCGGAACCATCTTGGGAACATTCTTGGCGGCTTGGCTTCTGGTTATTGTTACCACCGGCATGATTGTGGCCAACTGGCTGCCAGCATATCAACTTTGTGTCTTGGGGGTTTTGCTTATCATATCAATTATTGCAACTAATTTTATCTATTCCCGCACTGAAAGGTAGCGGGCTAACAAGCCGTAAAAACGGCATTCAACCTCGGAGGACGAACATGTTAAAACGAAATCTGCTAAAATCTCTAATCGGCGTTGTTTCTGTTGTGGCGCTCACGACAGTGGCCTTTGCCGCTGACCCAGTGAAAATTGTTTATATCGGAAAAAATACCGGCAATCCCTATTTTGACAGCATTACCGGCGGCTTCAAAGACGCGTGTAAATCTCTCGGCTGCGACTTTGAATTCGTGGCTCCGGCCACGGCAGAAGCAACATCGCAGATCCCCTTCATCGAGGCGCAAGTTCAGCGCGGCGTGAAAGTGATTGGCATTGCGCCCAACAGCCCCGATGCGTTAAACCAGGTGTTTGATGCAGCGCGCGCCAAAGGCATTCTGGTGCTCACTGTGAACGGCGACATCACCAAAAACGAAAGCCACCGTGATGCAACCATCCTGCCAACCAATTTTGATATTGTCGGGCATGACCAAGTCGAAATGGTGGGTTCACTCATTGGATATGAAGGCGAAATTGCCATTCTTTCAGCCACGACCGAAGCCCCGGATCAAAACAAATGGATTGTGGGCATGAAAGAAACCCTCGCAAAAGACCCAAAATACGCAAAAATGAAATTGGTTGCCACGGTCTATGGTGATGACCAACCTGAAAAATCCACAACGGAAATGGAAGCTCTGCTTTCGAACTTCCCTAACCTCAAGGGCGTGATAGCGCCAACCACCGTTGGCATCGCCGCCGCAGCGCAGGTTGTGCAAGGGCGCAAAATCGCCGATAAAGTGCATGTCACTGGCTTGGGCTTGCCCAGCGAAATGCGCCCGTTCATCAAGGACGGCACCGTGAAGGCGTTCCAGCTTTGGTCACCCTATAATGAAGGTTGGCTGGCTGTTCACTTCGCCAAGGGCGTTCTCGACGGCAAGGTCAAAAACGAAGTTGGCGGTAAATTTGATGTGCCGAACCTGGGAACGATCACCATCAACCCCGGCAATTCAATCAACACACAATCGGCCCTCACAACTTTTGACGCCAAGAATATTGACGAATACAAATTCTAAATATTTTGAGGGGGCGTCCCCGCGGCGCCCTCTTTTTATAATCCAACAAAAATCTTCGTGAGAGTTAAGATGAACAGCTATGATTTCAAAGACCGCGTGTCCGTAATAACGGGTGGCGGCCAGGGCATCGGCCTCAGCGTGGCAGAGCGCATGCTTCAATCAGGTGGCAAAGTGTCAATATGGGATCGTGATGAAAAGTTGCTAAGTGAAATATCGGCGCGCTATGAGTCTTCTCAAATTCAAACCAATAAAGTTGATATTGGTGATCTGAAATCAGTTGAAGCCGCGACCAAAGCTACAGTTGAAAAATTTAATCAGATTGATATCCTCATCAATAACGCAGCGATCGTTGGGCCTAACGCAAACACATGGGACTATCCACCTGAAGCATTTGCTGAAGTTATTCATATTGGTTTGGTGGGAACCTTCTTCGTGTCACGAAGTGTAATTCCCCATATGATTACCCGAAATTATGGACGCATTGTCAATCTCAGTTCTGTCGCTGGTAAGGAAGGCAACCCCGGCGCACCGGCTTATTCATCCATGAAGGCCGGCGTTTTGGCGCTTACCAAATCAATGGGCAAGGAATTGGCAAAATATAATATTGCCGTTAACGCCGTAACACCCGCTGTAGCCAAAACCACAATGGCGTTGAGCCAAGAGCCCGAATTCCTGAAAATGATTATATCAAAAATTCCTCGTGGCCGAATGCTTGAATTGGGCGAAGCGGCATCGATGATCTGCTGGCTGGCAACTGAAGAAAACAGTTTCACCACCGGTGCCGTGTTTGATCTTTCGGGTGGCCGGGCAACTTATTGAAACGCTATTGGTCTGCGCATATTCCGATTTTTCCTGCGTATCATCTATTTTGTACCGTGCGGCGGGCGCATTGGCTTCAAACAGAAACGCGAGACAAAAGCAGTTTACGGTCAATCGCATCCTTTGCGCCGCTCAGGGTAACTGCGCCACGTTCAAGCACAACAAATTGATCGGCCAATCCAAAGGCAAAATCAAAATATTGCTCAACCAAAACAATAGCCATGCTTCCTTGATCTCGCAGATATTCGATAACTTTGCCAATTTGCTGAATAATATTGGGTTGAATGCCTTCGGTGGGCTCATCCAACAACAACAGCTTCGGCTTCATGATCAGTGCCCGCCCGATGGCCAACTGTTGCTGCTGACCGCCGGATAAATCTCCACCGCGGCGCTTTTGCATTTCTTTCAACACCGGAAAGAGTTCAAAGATTTGGTCGGGCACCCGGTGTTCACTTCTCGGTAAACAGGCAAAGCCCGTTTCAAGATTTTCGCGCACCGTAAGAAGCGGAAATATCTCACGGCCCTGCGGCACATAGGCAAGGCCGGCCTTGGCCAATTCATCTGATCTTGGTTTGGCAAGTTCTCGCCCATCAAAGGTGATTGTGCCGCCAGACCGCGCATGAACCCCGGCAATGGCCTTCAACAAGCTGGTTTTGCCAACTCCATTTGTGCCCATTACGCAGGTGATTTGCCCTTTTTCCGCAACCAACGAAACATCGTGCAGAATTTGTGACTGACGATAATGAAGTGTGAGATTGCGAACCTCCAACATCATCATCTTCCTAAATAGACTTCGATCACACGCGGGTCAGCTGTGACGTGTTGCAGTGAACCCTCGGCTAAGACAGAGCCTTCATGCAAGACTGTAACCTTGCATTCCAAACGCCGCACAAATTCCATATCATGTTCCACCACGATAACCGCTCGGCGGGCAATGGTTTTGCGGATATTGGCTCGCCCTTTCGGCGCTCACTTTCACTTGGTTTGGTGGTGATGCTATTGACGGCGGTGATTTCCGTGTGGGCGGATTTGGCGTTCCGAAAGAGATTTTGGGGTGCTGCTATCTTGTTTTATTTTGCCATTGCAAGTTTGAGCGTGCCATCCATTGTCACCTCCCTTGGGCATCGCGCTGGAATTTCGTGTGGTGGATGATGTATTGCACAAAACAATTCTTCCGCACTGGAACACGGGCATGGGGCTTTTCACCTCTGGCCTCGGTGCGCATTTAAGCTGGACGCTGCCATTCAACCTGCTCATCATGTTTGCGATTTTCAATCGATTTGATAGCCGGTTAGAGGAAGCGGCGCGTGATCTTGGGGCAACGCCATGGCAAAGTTTTCGCTTTGTGATTTTGCCAATCATCTTGCCTTCGGTGATCGGCATTGGGCTGTTCGGCTTTACCCTGTCTTGGGATGAGCTGGCGAGATCAAGCCAAGCCTTCAGCCCCGTGAACAGTTGCCGTTGGAGCTGCAGGGGCTGACGACAACTGTGACCAATCCCGATATCTACGCATTGGGCACGATGATTTCAGCCATTTCGTTCATTGTCATTGGTGTTGCTCTCAGTCTCATCATCATCTTGCAAAAAAGGCGTACGCGCCTCGGTTCGGATGCCGGCAAGGGTGTTTGAGGCCATGCTAATTCATGTGGTCAATCCCACACCACTCAATCAATGACTGATAAGATTGGCAGGGCGGCCGAGGCTGTTGCGGCCACTGGCGTCGATATTTTGATGACACAGCCTGATATGGGGCCGGTTTCTATCGAAGGCTACTACGATGAAGCCTTTTGCGTGCCTGGCATGCTGGCGCGCATTGTTGAGGCTGAAGCAAAAAATGTGGCGGGCCATATCATCGCCTGCTTTGATGATACCGGATTGGACGCTGCACGCTCAGTCGCCAAAGCTCCCGTGGTTGGCATTGGTGAAGCGGCCTTCCACGCTGCAGCCTTGGTAGCGGGGAAATTTTCGGTAATTACGACTCTCGGACGCTCTGTCGCTGCGATTGAGCATAATTTGGTGCGTTATGGTTTGGCCTCCCGTTGCCGCAAAGTGCGCGCGGCGGAGGTCCCGGTGCTCGCATTGGAAGATCCTCAGTCAGACGCCTACAGCAAGATTTCAGCGGAAATTAATTTAGCCCTGGAAGAAGACGGGTGTGATGCCATTGTGCTCGGCTGTGCAGGAATGGCAGGCGTCGCGTGCGATTTGTCCGCCAAATATCAAGTGCCGGTTATTGATGGTGTAGCAGTTTCTGTTGGCCTGGTTCAAATGCTTCACCAAGCTGGCATTAAAACCTCGAAACACGGTTGTTACGCCTCGCCGCTTCCCAAATCATACAGGGGAGAACTTTCTCGATATGCGCCCAGATGAATTTTATCCCATACAATTTGGATATGATATTTTTATGAATTGGCTCCATAGCGATTTTAATGTAACAGATTGATTTTCCGCACTATTCTCATTGATTGTGCGGTTGAAGAACCTCCGAAATATTAATGACACTTCGCTTGTCAAATCTAAAATCCAGCCGCATAAACCTGAGCAAGCGAGAGCGCACAGTTAATACTGCATGCCAATGACTTGCGTGAGTTGTCGCGCAAATCCAAGTTTGGGGTAATAAAATAAATACGATTTATGATCTTTTTATTATTGGCGGAGGTATTAATGGCTGCAGCATTGCGCGCGATGCAGCCGGGCGCGGCCTAACTGTGTTTTTGGCTGAAATGAACGACCTTGCATCGGGAACATCATCAGCCTCGACCAAATTGATCCATGGTGGTTTGCGTTATCTTGAGCTTTATGAATTTCGTCTGGTGCGCGAAGCCTTGCTGGAGCGTGAGGTGCTTCTGAAGTCAGCCCCGCATATCATCTGGCCGTTGCGCTTTATTTTGCCACATCATCAGGGCTTGCGACCGCGCTGGTTGATCAGACTGGGGCTATTTCTCTACGATCATCTGGGTGGCCGTCATATTTTGCCCCCCTCCCGCAGTGTTGATCTCACCAAAGATGAGACAGGAAGGCCCCTCAAGGAGGAATATACAAATGCATTTGCATATTCTGATTGCTGGGTGGAAGATTCGCGTTTTGTTGTTTTAAACGCTCGTGATGCGGCAAACAGAGGCGCAACAATTCGTACACGCACGAAGGTAATTTCAGCCCTCAGCGAGAGTGGAATATGGATCATTGAAATTAACAACGCAGAGGGTGAACTTGAAACCGTATGCGCCAAAGTTCTCGTTAATGCCGCCGGTCCATGGGTGGGCGACGTTTTGCGCAATGTCGTCGGAAGCAACGATCCTGACAAAATTCGTCAAGTCAAAGGCAGCCATATCGTGGTTGATAGGCTTTATGATCATGATCAATGTTATATCTTTCAAAATGCCGATGGTCGCATATGCTTTGCCATTCCGTATGAGACAAATTTCACGCTCATTGGAACCACAGACGAAGACCATCATGGTGATCCCGGCAAAGCTGAAATTACTGAAGCGGAAATGGATTACTTGCTTGGCGCGGTTAGCGAATACTTTAAAAGGCAAGTTACCCGAAGTATGGTTCGGTGGTCTTATTCCGGCATACGCCCGCTTTATGATGATGGCGCCAGCAAAGCACAGACGGCCACGCGCGATTATATTTTAAAGTTGGATCGTCTCGAAGGCCATGCACCTTTGCTCTCGGTTTTCGGTGGCAAGATTACGACTTCACGCAAGCTCGCTGAAAATGCATTGGCAAAGCTGGCCCCGTTTTTTCCAAATGCGAAAGGACCATGGAACCGTGATGCGGCTTTGCCTGGTGGCGATTTGCAAGTGGCGGAAGTGCCCAATTATATTTTGGAAAAGCAGAAGGCTTATTCATTTTTGAAGCCTGCGAATGTTCTGCGCTTATTCAAGGCTTATGGCACAGATATCGATAAGCTAATGAATGGCGCGCGCTTTGGGCGAGATTTGGGCATTTTTTTTGGCCCGATCAGTGAGCGCGAAATCGAGTATCTGCGCGAGCATGAATGGGCGGTGACCGCGGATGACATTCTATGGCGACGCTCCAAACTTGGCCTTCATATGAGCGTCGCCGAACAAGCTGCCCTGCGTAACTATTTGGACGGAATTCAGCCAAAGAAGGCTGTGAATTAAGGAGGGCCGATGTCTCGTCATATCCTGGCCATTGATCAAGGCACAACGTCTTCGCGCGCGCTGGTTTTTGATCTAAAACTCGCGGTAAAAGGAGCCAGCCAGCAAGAGTTCAAACAGTACTATCCTTCTTCTGGCCATGTTGAACATGACCCTGAAGAAATTTGGCGTGGCGTTCTGGCCACCTGTCATGCGGCGATCAAAAAAGCGAAAATCAAAGGGTCTCAGATCAGGTCAATCGGCATCACCAATCAGCGCGAAACCGTGGTTCTGTGGAACCGCAAAACTGGCAAGGTTTTGCACCGGGCAATCGTTTGGCAGGATCGGCGCACTGCTGATTTTTGCCAAGAATTAAAGCAGCGCGGGTTGGAGAAGCGGTTCGCTGAGAGCACGGGGCTTTTGCTAGACCCTTATTTTTCTGGCACGAAATTAGCTTGGCTGCTCGAGCATGTTAAAGATGCTCGGGCGAAAGCTGAGGCCGGAGAACTTTGTTTCGGCACCATCGATAGTTTTCTGATTTGGCGGCTGACTGGCGGCAAGGTGCATGCAACTGACGCTACCAACGCATCGCGCACTTTGCTGTTCAACATACACACAGGAATGTGGGATGATGAGTTGTTGCGGATCCTGAATATACCGCACAGCGTTTTGCCTGAGGTTAAAAATTGCGCGGATGACTTTGGCGTGACTGCTGCCAGGTTTCTGGGCGCAGAAATTCCAATTGGCGGCGTGGCGGGTGATCAACACGCCGCACTTATTGGCCAAGCATGTTTCAAACCGGGCATGATAAAATCCACCTATGGCACGGGTTGCTTTGCCATGCTCAATACCGGCGAGGATGCGGTGACCTCACATAATCGATTGCTTACCACCATTGCCTATCAATTGGGCGGAAAGCGCACTTATGCCTTGGAAGGCTCTATTTTCATTGCTGGTGCAGCCGTGCAATGGTTGCGTGATGGGCTTAAAGTGATGAAGAAAGCTTCCGATGCCGGTGGTTTGGCCAAGGCCGCTGATGCCAGCCAGAACGTTTATCTCGTTCCGGCTTTTGTGGGTTTAGGCTCGCCTTATTGGAATCCTAATGTGCGTGGGGCACTTTTTGGATTAACGCGGGGAACAACAAACAAGGAGTTGGCGCGCGCCGCCCTCGAAGCCGTTTGCTATCAGACATGTGATTTGCTGAACGCGATGAAGAAGGACTGGCCGCAGGCCGCTAATATCGTTCTTCGCGTTGATGGCGGCATGACAGCTTCGGATTGGACCATGCAAAACCTTGCGAATTTTATCGATGCACCCGTGGATCGGCCGGTGATTCTCGAAACAACAGCCCTTGGCGCTGCCTATCTCGCGGGGTTGCAGGCGGGCCTGTTGCCGCCGCCAGATGTGATTGCCAAACGCTGGAGGCGAGACAAACGATTTACGCCAAAGATGGCTGCCAGCGAACGCGAGGCCAAATTGGCGGGCTGGGCCGATTGTATTCGCAAGCTTCTGGCCTAGTGTCACTGATAAATGGTTTAACTTGGTGCTGACTTGGGGCTTTGGCTCTGCTAAGCAGCTTCTCAGTGAAAACATGGGAAATGGTGGATCATGAAATTCTTTGTAGACACTGCCAATGTCAGCGAAATTCAAGAGCTGAGTGACTATGGTTTGGTTGATGGTGTGACGACCAACCCCTCACTGATTGCCAAATCGGGGCGCAACTTCAAAGAGGTTGTGGCCGAAATTTGCAAGATCGTTTCAGGCCCGGTTTCTGCCGAAGTGGCGGCGCTGGACTATGATGGAATGATTGCTGAGGGCACCGTTCTATCGAAGATCGCGCCGAATATCGTTGTGAAATTGCCACTCACCCTGATCGGCCTGAAAGCTTGCCGCGCATTCGTAAGCCAAGGCGTAAAAACGAATGTAACATTGTGCTTCTCACCCAACCAAGCCCTACTGGCTGCGAAGGCCGGTGCAACCTACATCTCGCCATTTCTTGGGCGGCTAGATGATATCCACCTCGACGGCGTTCAGTTAATCCGCGACATTCGAAAGATTTACGATAACTACCAGTTCAAAACGCAAATTTTATCGGCTTCTGTGCGCACGGCCAATCATGTCAAAGAAGTGGCGCTGGCAGGTTCTGACGTCGCCACAGTTCCAGCTGCCGTGATAAAAGGCCTGGCCAATCACGTTCTGACGGATAGGGGCTTGGAGCAATTCGTCAAGGATTGGAAATCAACTGGGCAATCTATTCTTTAATATACGGCGTCTACATTCCAGTTGGCCCGCTGCCGCTGGCTAATGCATAACACATGATTGCGCCCATCGAGAATATGGCCAAGCCGCCAGCGATACGCAGTGCAGCGTTCAAGCCACTGAGCCAGTTGCCATTGCGATCAAACAGCCGGGTCGCAAGTCTTCGAGAATAGACCGCGAGCGAGGCGATGGCGGAAACCGTTATGAACGTGCCTAACGCCATAATGAAGGTGGCCAGCACACCGGCCCAATAAATCCCTTGGGCAGAAGCAAACAGCAGAACCAGAATGGCACCCATGCAGGGGCGCAAACCAGCAGCAAGAGTGAGCGAAGCGGCCTTGCGCAGTGACCAATCGCCCGAGACTTCTGTGGCAGCAGGCAGATGAACATGTTCACAACCACAGTCAGGGCCATGCTCATGGGTTGAACCAGCAGCGAATTGAGCAACTGGATTGACAATCACAAAGTTCTGCCCAACCGCGCGGCCGCCAGCAGATGCGAAATGCGGCGCATGTATGCGCAAATTCCTTGCCTTGGTGAAAATTGGGCGCAGCCCCGTCCAAAACAGGTAAAGGCCGACAGCTGCAATCATGAAATAACTAGCAGCTTCAAATCCATTGGCCGCCGATCTTGCAGCGGTAGCAGCGCCGGAAAACAGCAGCAACACGGCAGATACAATGATAACCGCCACGGCGGCTTGCAGCATGGCGCTGAAGAACGCCAATAGAACTCCGCGGCGCAATTGGCTTTCAGTTGCCAAAACCCAACCGGAAATGACGGCCTTGCCATGGCCCGGCCCGGCCGCGTGAAATACACCATAGGCAAAACTGAGCAGCAAGAGCATGAGAGCTGCAGATATGGGTTGTTTGCCGCCAACACCACGCAAAGCGCCTGCCATTGACGAATAAAAATTTTGCTGTTCATCGCGCAACCAAATTACCGGGTCTTCGAGGAAGGGTGTAACACGAATTGTTCCATCAACGTTGCGCGGGGGCACCATCAAATGGCGATTGGAAAGTTTGGTGGATGTTGCCTCTGGCGCCGTTTGAGCCTGAACCTCAGCAGAGTGTAAGCACACGCACATCAGCAATAGCGCCACGTAGGATGCCATTATTCTCAAGACGCACATGTTACCTCAACGGGCTGAGCAAACAGGCCGCCAAAATCCTCGCCATTTTCCGGCTTCCAGGTTTTATCTTTGGTTGAAAGCATTTGCTTGGTTTGATTGATTTGCGCATCTGTGGTGGCGGGTTTCAGTTCCGCTTTGCAGCCTTGGCCCAGCGGTTTTGAAATCAACAGTGGCTTCTCTGCAACGTATTCAAAATCAATGAAAAACTCTGGATCGTAAACCTTCAGGGTAATGGCACCGCCATGCGGATCCAGAGGGGTTTCCAGGGGCACCGTGAAAAGCAAGGTTAACCTTCCATCCTTCACATTGTAGGTCTGCAAACCATCAGTTGGCTTGTCGATCTTTTGTAATGCGCCATTGGCGCGAAAGAAAATGAAATAGCCGTAACCCGAAAGCGCATCGAGATTTTCTGCTGTTAATTTTTCCAAATCAGCCGAATCGTAGCTGCCATCAGGTTTGGCCTTGAACCCGTCCAGCGCATCTTTTGCGTAAACCTTGTCAGTGGTCCATTGAACGCGCACCCCCGCCACCAGTCCGGCATCAGAAATTACCAGCTGCGAGCGCATGTCGGCCCACACGTGAGGATGGGCATTGCCGATGGCGGGCCAACACCCGCCAGCAAGACTTAACGCAAGTGTCGTAATGGGGATTATTTTATTCAATCAACTTCCCGCCATCGCTGCAATTAAAAGTTCGGCATTATGCTTTACCATTTCAAGATAAGTGCCACCACCCTCGGCAGGCTGGGACAATGCATCGGCAAAAAGCATGCCGCCGGGTTTCACCCCCGTTTCCAGGGCAATCTGATCAATCAAGCGCTGGTCTGACATATTTTCAAGAAACAACGCTGACGTTCCACTCTGCTTCACCTGGCGCACCAGTTTTGCCAAATCGGCTGCAGAAGGTTCGCTGTCTGTCGACATGCCCTCGGCCGCCAGAAAGCGAATGCCGTAAGCAGAGCCGAAATAAGCAAAGGCATCGTGAGTGGTGATCACCAGTCGACGCGCCTCTGGAATCTGCGCGAAGCGTTGATGCAGGCTGTCGTCAAGCGTTTGAATTTTTGCGCCATAGACCTCCACATTGCTGCGGAAAACCGCGCAATCTTCAGGATCAACATTGCATAAGCCATCTGCCACATTGCGGGCATAAATAAGGCCATTGGCGGGGTTTTGCCACGCGTGTGGATCAGGAATTTGTTGCCCGCCTTCGTCCAGCTTCCGAGACTCGATGCCGTTGCTGGCTGCTACCACTTCTGCCTTGGTCGCAGAAGCTTGAATCAGCTTCTCCATCCACCCTTCGAAACCGAGACCATTGACAATGACGATGTCGGCCTTACCCAATGTAGCAGCAGCCTGCGGCCTGGGTTCAAAAACATGCGTATCCTCATTGCGGCCTACCAAAGAAGTAACCACCACATGATCGCCGCCAACTTGCTCTACTATATCTGCCAGGATTGAAAAACTCGCGACGGCATGAAGTTGTTTGGCCTGAGCATAGCAGACATTCCAGAACAGAGACGCAGCGACAACGATCAAAAATTGTGAAATTTTCTTCATGAAAACTTCCTCTCGACATGTGATGGGAAGTCTCGACGAGAAAACAGCAGCGAGGCGATATAAACTACGCCCGTCGTCAGAATAATGGCGGGGCTTGATGCGATGTTGAAATGATAAGACAGCACCAGCCCGACATATCCCGAGACCACCCCGATGAGGGATGCCAACAAGCACATCGTTTCCACACGCACAGTCCAAAAGCGTGCGGTGGCCGCTGGCAATATCATCAGCCCTACTGAAAGCAATGTTCCGAGCGCATTAAATCCAGCCACCAGGTTGAGCACAACCAGTGCCAGAAATGTAAAATGAACAACTGGGCCAAAGTTGCTGACAGAGCGCAGGAACAATGGATCGAGGCATTCCGCAATCAAGGCACGCCACACACCGGCCAGCACGATCAATGTGAGGCTGGATACGCCGGTTATTAAAACCAGACTTTGATTATTGAGCGCCAACACGGTGCCAAACAGGATATGCACCAAATCAACTGATGAACCACGCGCAGAAATTAACGCTACACCACAGGCCAACGAAATCAAATAAAACGCAGCAAGACTGCTGTCTTCACGTTGGATTGTATTGCGCGAAACCAGGCCGGCCAGCAAGGCAACCGCAAGGCCAGCAACCAAACCACCAATCGTCATCGGCAAAATTGATAGACCAAACATGAGAAAAGCGCCAGCAACACCCGGCAGAATGGCGTGCGACATGGCATCGCCGGCCAAACTCATCCGGCGCAGGATCATGAACACACCGATTGGGCAAGAACTGACACTCAGCGCCACTGTGCCAACCAAAGCCTTGCGCATGAAAACGAGTTCCGCAAAGGGAGCTATAAGGAGATCGTATAACGTCATGCAGAACTCTTCCGCGCTTCCAATAGGCGCTGAACTTCCATCAGATTATCGGTGCTCAAAACATCCGCCGTTGCACCCCACGCAACCGGCTGCTTTGCCAAAAGCAATGTTCTGGGAAAGTGTCTTCGCACAAAATTAAAATCATGCAGCACCGCCAAAATTGTTCGGCCTTGCTTATGCCATTCAGTGATTAGCGCCATCAGCCCTTCAGATGTGTTCTCATCGATGGCGGTGAAAGGCTCATCAAGTAATATGGCCTGTGCATCTTGCAGTATCAACCGTGCGAAGAGGGCGCGTTGGAGCTGGCCGCCGGATAAAGAAGCAATTTGGCTTGCGCCGAAATCCTTTAGTCCGACCTGCACAAGGGCATTCAAAACTTGATCATGATCTGCCGCCGTGTGTGGTTTGAAAAGGCCGCGCTTCTTCCACATCCCCATGCTCACCAAGTCAAAAACAGTGACGGGGAAACTCACGTCCACCTCTCCAACTTGCGGCAAATACGCAATATCATGCAATTCAATATCATGACACGCTATGTGACCAGAAATTGGTTTGAGCAAACCAGCAAGGCCTTTGAGAACCGTGGATTTTCCAGACCCGTTTGGCCCGACAATCGCGGTAAGTGAACCCGAAGCGAACGTTCCGTTGAGCTGGCTGACGGCAATATGCCCGGCATATCCCAATGCCAAATTATCTAACGCGAAAGCCGCCACGAATTATTGCCAAACCAAAGCAACGAGAACCCAAAGCGGCAGCACCAAAATCGCGGCACACCAAAACCTCTGGCCCAAGCCATAACTAGCGAAAGACAAATGCCACTTCACTTGCGCAAATCCTTTATCTGGCATTTCTTGCATAGACCCGAGAGTTCCACGTTCATCGTTTGAACGGAGAAGCCCCCCGTTCGCTGGCGTGGAACACTGAGAACTCCCGCGGCATCAAATTCATTCACCATCCCACAAGCTGTGCACACCAGAAAACCCGGTGGCGAGCCCTTGTGGGCGCAACTGCAGGCCACGAAAGCATTCAACGCAGAAACCCGGTGAACATCCCCGGCCTCAACCAATTTTTCCAATGAACGATAAACTTGCGTTGGCGCTTTGATGCGAACCCTCTCATCATCGCGCAAAGCGCGCAAGAGGTCGTAAGCCGACATGGGCCTGGCGCTGGCCGTGAGCTTTTTCAGAATGCTGTTGTCATTTTGGTTCAAAGAAAGACTTACGCCCCTTGTTTTGTTATAGCATAACAGCTTTACGTTATAACAGAACACGCGTCAATTCCATTTCACCGTCTTGGATTTACAGGCTTTTAAGCCAGTCCATGCGTGAAGCTAAATCAGTGGCCCCGAAGGCCAATGAACCCAGCACGACTGTTGCTGCGCCGGCTTTGCGCAACAGGGCAACAGTATTGTCGCGAATGCCGCCGTCTGCCGCCAAGATTACATCTCGCCTGCCGATCAGCGCTTTGGCTTCTTGAATACGCGTTGGTGCGGTGCCAGAGAGCGACTGGCCCTTAACCCCGATGGCAGTACCCAACAAAGTCAAAAAATCAATCTTGTCGATATAAGGTGCCACTGCAGAAACGGGCGTGTCCCATTTCAAAACGACGCCAGCAGCAATGCCCTTGGCCCTGATGTTGTCCAGTGCTTCGCCAACCAGCGGTGCATTTTCCACATGGATGCTGATTAAATCACTGCCGGCGTCTGCGAACTGAGCAACCTGGTTCAGCAGAATGTCATTGGCCACCATCAAGTGAACATGAATGGGCAACTGCGTTACTTTGCGCATCGCCACCACCAGATCGGGGAAGAACAAGAGAGCCGGTGCAAAATGGCCGTCTGCCACATCGACATGCAAAATATCGGCATGAGCAGCTATGCGATTGAGGTCATCTTTTAAACTCAAAAGATCGGCAGACCACATGGAGAATTCGCAGATAAGGCGGTGGCGTGGCAATTGATCAGTCAATCTCGAGGGTACATTCATGGCCGCAATCGGTTCATTCGCCATAGGGAATCCAAATGTTTTTCACTTGCGTGGCGCGGCGCAAGTATTCCGGCCCCTGGCCTTGTGAAAGATTGTGCCAATCCACGAATTTACCATTATTAACCCACGTTGATTTCACATTGCCGCTGGCTGCCTTTTCAACCAAAGCGCTTCCTGCTGCATCGCCATGATACCAAACCGCTGCCACTTCATCATGCTCAGCCAAAATTTTCGCCAGCTTGTTGCCCTCACCTGTAATGATGTTGAAAGCGCCGGCGGGCACATCGGACGTGTCGAGTATTTGATAAAAATCGGTGGCGATCAGCGGCTGGGTTTGCGAAGGAATCACGATGATGCGGTTTCCCATCGCCAGCGCCGGAAAGGCCAGCGAAACCATTGCCAACAGTGGCGCTTCATTTGGACACGCCAAACCCATCACGCCGAATGGCTCGTTAAAGGCCAGTGTAGTTTGGCGTTTGGTATTGGTGGAGTGAATGTGGCCATCATATTTATCGGCCCATCCTGCATAATAGAATATGCGTTGTAGAGCCGTTTGCACCTCGCGTTTGGCGGCGCTGGCACTGGATCCCATCTCCCTTAATCGATTGGCGAATTCGGTTGCCCGCGCGCTTAAGTTCTCAGCGATGAAATAAATCACTTGGGCGCGGTTATGAGCGGAAACGCTGCTCCAAGCCGATGCTTTAACTGCGGCCTCAACCGCATTTCGAATATCTTTGCGTTCACCCAACCCCGCCTCGCCTATTCGCTGGCCTTGCCTGTTTTCAACGCCGTAGGAATAGCCCGTGTCTGGCCGCGCCTGCTTGCCGCCAAAATACATTTTTGCGGTGCGGTCAACGCCTGCAGCGCTGGCTTTCGGCCCAGACGATGAGACATTGAATGACAAAGATTTTGATGCCTTTGCCAAAGGCGCAGCAGCAATCCAATCCGCCACAAGATATTCATAAAGGCCTTCACGGCCCCCTTCGCGGCCAAAGCCCGATTCCTTATAACCGCCAAAGCCGGCCGCCGCGTCAAACAAATTGGTGGAGTTAATCCAAACAATGCCTGCCTGCACACGTGCTGCTGCATCAAGCGCCACATTGATGTTTTCCGACCAGATGGAAGCGGCTAAACCAAAGCGGGTGTGGTTGGCCAGCGTGGCCGCATCGTCAGGCGTTCGGAACGTCATGGCGGAAACCACGGGGCCAAAAATTTCATCGCGCATCACGGTTGAAGCTGGTTCAACGTCCACAAAAAGCGAAGGCACAAAATAGTTGCCTTTCTCAGGCAAAACGCATTTTGATTGGATGAGTGTGCCGCCTTCTTCCTCGCCCCTGCTCACCATTGCACGCACTCGGTTAAGCTGGATGGGATCAACCAGCGGCCCCATATCATTACTTTTGTCCAAGGGGTCACCTACGCGTAGGGTTTCCATGCGCTTCACCAATTTCCTCATGAAACTGTCATGAATGCCCTCCTGGACCAGAAGCCTGGTGCCCGCACAGCAAACTTGGCCCTGATTGAACCATACGGCATCAACAACACCTTCAACTGCGGCATCAATATCGGCGTCTTCAAACACAATGAAAGGTGACTTGCCCCCCAGTTCCAGAGACAATTTTTTGCCGCTTCCGGCAGTCTGCGCGCGAATGATCTTGCCCACTTCGGTTGAACCCGTGAAAGCGATTTTTGCAACGCCTTTGTGCGCCACCAAAGCGGCGCCGGTTTCACCATCTCCCGTGATGATATTAACCACGCCGGGGGGCAGGCCAGCTTCAGTGCATAGTTCGGCGAAGGCGAGAGCTGTCAGTGGGGTGAATTCCGCTGGCTTTAGCACCACTGTGTTGCCTGCCGCCAAAGCTGGCGCAATCTTCCACGCCAACATCAGCAATGGAAAATTCCACGGAATAATTTGGCCACAAACCCCGAGTGACTGATAACCCTTGAATTCAGTTTCAAGCAGTTGCGCCCAACCTGCGTGGTGATAAAAGTGGCGCGCCACCAATGGAATATCAATATCGCGGCTCTCGCGAATGGTTTTGCCATTGTCCATCGTTTCCAAAACCGCCAGAAAGCGTTCGCGCTTTTGAATGTGGCGGGCCAGCGCATAGAGATGTTTGGCGCGCTCGAAGCCTGAAAGTTTGCCCCATAATTTATAAGCGCTTGCTGCGGCCGCTACAGCGGAATCGACATCAGCCGCGGTGCCGTGCGCCACTTGCGCCAGTTTTTCGCCATTGGCCGGATTGAAAACCTCAATCTGCTTTCCTCTTAAAGGCGTAAACCCACCGCCAACGAAATGGCCGAAACCTTTTTCATGAGCTTTCAACCAATTCTGCACATGAGTGTTGCTCTCAGGAGCTGGCCCATAATCCATGGATTGCAAAACATCATCGACAGTTGGCATGGTTCACTTTCACGCAATGGGCTGATGCGAAAGGGCAGCATAACGCCCCGTTATAAAATATTCGAGCTGGCGCTCAATGTCGGCAAGCATCGAAGATGCACCGATGCGGAATAAATCTGGCTCCAACCAGCGGCGGCCTAATTCCTCTTTCATCAGGATTAGCCAATTCATGGCATCTTTCGCGGTTTTCAGGCCACCTGCCGGCTTGAAACCCACGTCAAATCCGGTCGCCGCGCCGTAATCTCTCAGTGCACGGAGCATTGTCAAAGACACGGATAAAGTTGCGTTCACGTCTTCTTTGCCGGTTGACGTCTTTATGAAATCCGCACCTGCCTGCATGGCCACCATAGACGCTTTGTAATCATTGCGCAGGGTTTTGAGATCACCAGTGGCTAAAATTGCTTTCATATGGGCTGGCCCACAGGCCTCGCGCATGGCAGCAACCTCATCGAATAATGCCGCCCATTCGCCGCGCAACACCAGGGAGCGGAAAATCACAATATCAATTTCCGCAGCACCTTCCTCTACCGCATATTTTATTTCGCCTAAGCGCAAGGCAAGTGGTGTGAGGCCCGCCGGAAAGCCCGTTGCCACGGAAGCCACTGGAATGCCTGAACCCTTCAAGGCTTTCACGGCATGTGATACCATCGAAGGATAAACACACACTGCCCCCACTTTGGGCATCGCGGAAAGTTTCAAGCCTTCCACAATATCATCCCGCAGCGGCCGCATCGCTTTGGCACACAGCCTGTGCACGCGGCCCGGCGTATCATCACCGGCAAGGGTGGTGAGGTCTATGCATTGCACAGCTTTCACCAGCCATGCGGCTTGATACTCTTTCTTCATTGTGCGGCGCGTGATGAGGGAAGCGGCCCGACGTTCGGCGGCAGACGTGTTCACCTGATGGCCTTCAAACAACTCCAGCGCCAACGGAATACCAAGGTTGCGCGCAAAGGCACTATGGCCCGCCTCGGCCCCTTTACGCAGCATTTCCAACATAAGAAATCTCCTTCGTGGCCGAAGAGTCGGCGATTTTGATCAAATAGTCAATCGCTGCCGGCGCTGCGGCAATATGGCGGAATGAGACACACCGCGCCGCTGTATATGCTAGGGAAAGATGGCTTGATGCTGACCATAACTTGCAAATTTTGGAAATTGAGATGATTGCCGAATTAGGCCACTTTGCTTTAATCCTTTCGTTAATGGTCAGCCTGTTGCAGGCCACCCTTCCGCTTTATGGTGCAAGCCGACAAGATCGTGGTTTGATGGCTCTGGCAAGTTTTGCCGCAGTTACGGCCTTTACGCTGGTGGCGACATCATTTGTGTGTTTGGCCTGGGCTTTCGTTATTGATGATTTCAGCGTACAATTGGTGGCGGCGAATTCACAAACGACCAAGCCGGTCATCTATAAAATTACCGGCGTGTGGGCCAATCATGAGGGCTCAATGTTGCTATGGGTGTTGATCCTTACCATTTTTTCCGCCCTGATCGCGCTGTTTGGCCTGAACATTCCAAAGCCTTTAAAAGCCAGGGTTCTTGCCGTGCAAGGGATGATTGCCACTGCTTTCTCGGCGTTTCTGATTTTCACCTCCAATCCATTCTTGCGATTGGCCCAGGCGCCTGCAGAGGGCAATGGCATGAATCCATTGCTGCAAGACCCTGGCCTCGCCATTCACCCGCCGTGCCTTTACATGGGTTATGTGGGTTTCTCAGTGGCCTTCTCATTTGCGGTGGCCGCTTTGATAGAAGGCAAGGTTGATGCGGCATGGGCGCGCTGGGTTCGCCCCTGGGTGTTGTTGGCCTGGTGCTTCCTCACCATGGGCATCACCCTGGGTTCGTTCTGGGCTTATTATATTTTGGGCTGGGGCGGTTGGTGGTTCTGGGATCCTGTTGAAAACGTGTCATTCATGCCTTGGCTGGTCGGCACCGCCCTGTTGCATTCGGCCTTGGTGGTAGAGCGCCGCCATGCTCTGGTGGCGTGGACAATCTTGCTGGCCATCCTAACATTTTCCCTCAGTTTGATTGGCACATTTGTGGTGCGTTCAGGGGTTCTGACGTCCGTACATTCTTTCGCCACTGATCCGGCCCGTGGATTTTTTATCCTGGTTATAATTTTCGGAGCCACGGGGGGAGCGTTGCTGCTCTATGCGTTACGAATTCCACACGTTAAAAAAGGTGTTCCCTTTGGCATTGTCAGTCGCGAGGCAAGTCTTCTTCTCAATAACGTATTTCTCGTTGTGTCGGCGGCCACGGTTTTTTTCGGAACCTTTTGGCCCTTGTTTATTGACTTATTTGGCAGCGACAAAATATCTGTGGGCGCACCTTATTATAATATTACCTTCGTTCCGCTATTCATTCCGATTTTTGTGATCATGGTTCTCGGGCCTTTCCTGAAATGGAAACGCGACAATTTAAAATCTGTGTTGCAGCAATTAAGCTGGCCCCTGGCCGTAGCTCTGATATTCGCGATTGCCGTAATCGGCATCAATCTAGCCCATCATCTCTTTACCGCAGCAGGCATTGGCTTATCGGTTTGGATAATCGCGGGTTCACTTTGGGTATTTGTTAAGCGCACCAAGTTGTTTGAGGGTTCGCTTTTGCAAGCTCTCAACATCTTGCGGCAAACGCCGCGCGCGTATTTCGGCCTTTTGCTGGGCCACCTGGGCGTCGGCATGGTGTTGCTGGCCATAACGGTGGTGACAACGTGGCAGCAGGAAAAAATTGTCACCCTGAAAGTGGGCGATCAAACTCACATCGGCTATTACGATGTAACACTCACTAAAATCGAAACGATTATCGGCCCCAACTACGAGGCAGAGCGTGGCGCGTTTGCGCTTTCTCAAGGGGGCTTGACGTTCAGCGTGATCAGCGCCGAGCACCGTTATTATGCGCTGCAACAACAGCAAACCAACCAAACGGGCATTCGCACCAACTTAATTTCCAACACTTATATTGCGTTGGGAGACGCCGATAAAAGCGGAGGATGGACGGTTCGCCTTTATTATCACCCCATGGCACCGTGGCTGTGGATAGGCGGCTTCACCATGGCACTAGGCGGATTTATTTCTCTTTCTGATCGACGTTTCCGCGTTGGCGTAGCGCAGAGGGATAAAATGGCAACATTTCCGATTGGGAATACGGCAGGGGTTGCGTCGTGACTTTTCGCATCGCAACTCTGCTGCCAGTTAGCCTGTTTGTGGTGATGGGCATGGTTTTGGCCGTGGGCCTGAACCGTGACCCGAAGATTTTGCCATCAATGCTGCTTAATCACCAGTTGCCGCAATTTGATTTGCCGCCGCTCGATGCGGGCAACCCGAAGATGAGCAGCGACGAATTTACGGGCAAAGGTCTTACTCTGATCAATGTATTCGGCTCTTGGTGCGTATCTTGTCGATATGAACACCCGCTGCTGATGAGCATCAGTAAAGACCCGCGCTTCAAGCTTGTGGGCATTGATTGGAAAGATGGGGCAGATGAGGCCAGACAATTTCTGCTGCAATACGGCAATCCCTATGCACTCATCGGCGCTGACGTTTCGGGCCGCACGGCAATTGATCTGGGCGTTTCAGGTGCGCCAGAAACTTTCGTCATTGATGGAAAGGGCCAAGTTCGGTTGCGCATTCCGGGGCCACTCACGCCCCAAATATGGGACCAACAAATCGAACCCTTGATTAGAGAGGCGCAGAAAGCCCTATGATCCGGGCCCTGTTCGCTGTGTTTATATTTCTCGCCAGCATCGGTTCGGCCTTCGCGGTTCTGCCCGATGAAATGTTGAAAGATGCAGCACTGGAACACCGGGCACGCGCCATCAGCCAAGAATTGCGCTGCCTTGTATGCCAAAACGAATCAATCGATGATTCCGATGCCACGCTGGCACGCGACCTGCGCATGATTGTGCGCGAAAGGTTGACGGCGGGTGATAGCGATGCACAGGTGATTGGCTTCGTGGCTCAACGTTATGGCAATTTCGTGCTTCTCAAACCGCCATTTCAGGCGGATACGGTTTTGCTTTGGCTGCTGCCATTTCTATTTTTGGCGATTGGGCTCTTCGCTGCTTGGCGTTATTTTAAGCAGCCCGGAGCTGACACGTTGGAACTTGAAAATGAACTGTTGAAGGGCGATTGATGTGATGGTGCTGTGGTTCATGATGCTGGTTGTCTGCAGCGGCGCTGCGGTTGCAATCGCCTATCCACTGATCCGCCGCTATGAGGCCAGCAATGAGCAGGCAACTGCTGCCACGGTTTATCAAGATCAGCTTACCGAAGTTGATCGCGAACTTCTGGCCGGTGCAATTGATGCGCCACAGGCAAAAACCGCAAAGCTGGAAATTGAACGGCGTTTGGCTACGGCAACGCGCGATGTTGCTCCTTCGCGACCGCTTACGACATGGTGGCGCAACACGGCTCTGGCGGCAGTTGTAGGCATTGTGATTATTTTGGGGGTGAGCCTTTATGCAAAACTGGGGCAGCCAACACTTCCGTCTGCCTCGGCAAGCGCCCAGGCGGAACAATCGGCACAAATGACAATGATTCTCGCCATGGTGCGAAAACAAGCAGAAGATCTGAAGACTAATCCAAAAGATATTGATGGTTGGATTCGCCTGATGCGCTCTCTGCAGGTTTTGAATGAGCCGGAAAAAGCGCGGGGCGCTCTGGCCTTCTCTCTCAAGGCTTTTGAGGGGGACGCTGCCGCAACAGAAAAACTGAAGGCGGCGGCGGCTGGATTAAACATCAACTAGTCTTCTGATCGGCTATTTCTGGGCCAGCGCTGCCTCTACGGCATTGGTCATTTTGGTGCTTTGTGGCTCAGTATTGGAGGCAAACCAATCAAGAAACTGCCCGTCTTTGCCAAACAGATATTTGTGAAAGTTCCACTTGGGTTTGCCAAAAAAGCCCGCTTGATCTCCAGCCCATTTATAAACCGGTATGGCAGCCGCGCCACTCACCTCGGCCTTGTCTGCCAAGGGGAAAGTCACACCATAATTTTTCTTGCAGAATGTAGCGATCTGTTGGGCATTGCCCGGCTCTTGGCCACCAAAATCATTTGACGGCACCCCAACAATTACCAAGCCGCGGCCCTTATAGCTTTCCCAAAGTTTTTCCAACCCTTCATACTGCGGGGTGAAACCGCATTCAGAGGCCGTGTTAACCAGCAAAACGGGGTGACCTTTGAATTGCGAAAGCGGCAAAGGCTTGCCATCAAGGCCTGTGAGATTGAAGTCAAATAAAGTGCCCGCTGCTTGGGCTGGGGTAACAGCCATCAATATCACCAATAATGAATTCAAAATACGCATAGCTTCTCTACGCTGCCATGGCTAGGCCGGATCAGCAAGACGATAAAAATTTAGCGCTCGTTTCGCGGAAGCTTTTTCTGCTAAATCATGCTTATGGCCAAGTCCCCCTCACCGCTACCCACTTCTTTGCGCATCAAGCAAAGGCTTGAGAAAGCCGGGCAACGCTACTTCGCCAATGATAACATTGCAGAATTTATTGAAGCGGGCGAACATGAACAGCTTCTGGCAGAAGTTTCTGCCAAAATGCAAACTGTGCTTGAGAGCTTGGTGATTGATGTTGAGAATGATCACAACACCAAAGGCACCGCGCGGCGTGTTGCCAAGATGTACCTGAACGAGGTGTTTAAAGGTCGCTATCACAAATCGCCCCCTGTTACCGAATTTCCGAACGCTTCCAACCTCAATGAGTTAATGATTGTTGGGCCAATAACGGTGCGCAGCGCTTGTTCGCACCACCTGTGCCCCATCATTGGAAAATTATGGATTGGCTTGATGCCAAACCAGCATTCCAATCTCATTGGGCTTTCCAAATATACACGGCTGGCGGATTGGATTCTCTCGCGCCCGCAAATTCAAGAAGAAGCGATCACTCAAATTGCTGAATTGTTCATGGACATGGTGAAACCAGATGGGCTTGCTATTGTGATGGAAGCAGATCATTTCTGTATGCATTGGCGTGGCGTTAAAGAGGCGGATTCGCTGATGATCAATTCAGTCATGCGCGGATCTTTTCTCAAAAATCCTAGTTTGCGACGTGAGTTTTTGTCTCTGATTCCCAGAAAGGGATAACATGCTTGTTCGTTGTTTATACGCCAGTCGTATTCTTAAAACTCAAAGTCCCGCCACGCTGCGGGCCATTCTTCAGTCATCACGAAAAAATAACACCAAAAACGGCATTACCGGCGTTTTGGTGGCTACAGATGATAGTTTTATACAGGTGCTGGAAGGGGGGCGTGCGCAAGTGTGCCAAACCTATAATCAGATTGCACAAGACAAACGCCATTCGAGTGTAACCATTCTATCGTTTGAAGAAATTGCGCAGCGCAGTTTTGAGGGCTGGTCTATGGGCGAGGTTACCACCCATCAACTAAACCCGACGGTTCTGTTGAAACACTCCGCCACATTGCACATCGATCCTTTGATGATGACAGGTGCCGCCGTTTTGGCCTTGCTTCATGAAATCGTTTCATCGGGAACAGTAGTGTGCGGCAACTCAACGCGGGGAAAGCGCGGCTAACACGTTTTCGTGATTTTGTGTTGAAATGCGGTGTGCTAGCATTTTAACATGCGTTATATTTATGGCTTGGTGTTTTTTGCGGTGTTGGGCAGCGCGGCTTTGGGCGATAGCACGCAAAGCGATTATGCGCAGAGGTTAGATAAGCTTTTCGCCACATTGCACAATGCCACCGATGAAACCGCCGCCAAGCTTGCTGAAATGCAAATCTGGGCGATTTGGGCCAGCAATGATACGCCCGAAGCCGTCACACAATTGGCTGAAGCTTCCGCCGCATTGAATGCGGGGGCAGCCGATCTTGCTGAGCGCAAGTTGAATGATTTAGTGCAAACGCATCCCCGATTTGCAGAAGGCTGGAACCGCCGCGCTACGCTTTATTTTATGCAAGGCCGCTTTGACGAAAGCCTTGGCGATATTGCGAAGGTGTTGGATCTTGAGCCACGCCACTTCGGCGCGCTTTCTGGCAAAGGCATGGTGCTGCGGGAACAAGGCAAACCGGCCGAGGCACTGAGGGCAATGAAAGAGGCGCTTCAAATCAATCCGAACCTCACAGGGTTGAAGGGTTCAGTACAAGAGTTAGAAAAACTAAATCCGGAACTTTAGCGGCGCGGGCGCTGCGGTGATCAAGGGGGGCGAGGGTGATTGCTCTTAGTGAAGACTGAGTTTGAGTTTCCCTTCACGTCACTGCCTTTCTAGCCAAAAATTTCTTCTTGTTCCACAGCCGCTGGGCCAGCACTTCGTGCAGATGCTCTACGGCGTCATAGACGTCTGCGTAAGAAGTATACATGGGCGTAAAGCCGAAACGCATTAAATTGGGTGCGCGGAAATCCCCCACCACGCCGCGCGCGATCAAGGCCTGCATCACCGCATAGGCATTTTTATGTTCCAAGCACACGTGGCTGCCGCGCTCATCCCAGTTGCGAGAGCCGAAAAGCGTTATGCCATATTTTCCGCAGCGCGCCTCAGCCAGATCAGCAAACATGGCACATTGCTTCTTGCCCTTGCCGTAAAGCTTTTGCATGGAGACACCTTGGTAAGCGTCCAGCGCCGCATCCAGCGCCACCAGGTTGAGCATGGGCTGCGTGCCCACTCGAAAGCGCGCGACGCCGTGCGCCGGCAAAAACGTCTGGTCAAAAGCAAACGGGTTGGCATGGCCCCACCAACCCACAAGTGCCGGCACAACCTCATTCTGCAAACGCGGATGCACGAAAACAAATGCGGGTGAGCCTGGCCCGCCGTTAAGATATTTATACGTGCAGCCCAAGGCGAAATCGGCATCGACTTCCATCAATCGCCCGGGCACTGCCCCCGCCGAATGCGCCAAATCCCAAATCACCAAACAGCCTTTCGCATGGGCGCGCGCGGTGATGGCCTTCATATCATGACGGCGTGCGCTGCGGTAATCCACCTCCGTCACCATCACCACGCCAACCTCTTCGGTGATGGCATCGAAGACCTGCTCCGGCTCAACGACTTTCAAGACGTGGCCATCGTTCATAAATTGCGTGATGCCTTGAGCCACGTAAAGATCAGATGGGAAATTCCCCGAGTCTGAAAGGATGATTTTGCGCTCATATCTTTTGTTAATAGCTGCGCTTAAAACTTTGAATAAATTGACCGAAATGGTATCTATTGCCACTACACTGCCTGATGGTGCACCAATCAACTTGGCGATTTTGTCGCCCACTTTATGCGGCAATTCCCACCAGCCGTGCTTATTCCACGAGCTGATGAGATCGCCACCCCACTCCACTTCCACCGCGTGCTTCACCCGCGCCACAGCGGCCTTTGGCAACACGCCAAGCGAATTGCCATCGAGATAAATTTTGCCCTTGGGGAGCTGAAACAATTTTCGCTTTTTGGCGAAGGGGTCTTTGCGGTCCAAGGCAATGGCTTCTTTACGGTTCATGAGTCTCTCCTCGCTACACATTCGCCATATTGGCAACTACACTGCAAGCCATGCAGCGACTTTCGACCGTGTTTATTTTACTGTTAGCACTTGCCCCTGAGGCTTTCGCTGGTGGCCTGACGCCCGGCGAAGTCTATCTGCTCGTCAAACACGCCAGACCCAATGTCAAAGAGCCCGATGGCTGGGCGGCGGATCTACTGGATGTGATGCAGGTGCAGTCCATCGCCGTGACTCGCGAAAATGTTTGCGCCGCAATAGCGGTAATTGACCAAGAATCCAATTTTGTCGCCAACCCTACAGTGCCCGGCCTCGGCAAACTTGCCGAAAAAGCTTTGAGCGAGAAAATTGGCAATGTGCCATTCCTCAGGGGCATGGTGATGGACTGGCTCGACAATCATCCGAAAGGCGAGACAAGCTATCTACAACGCATTCGCAGGGCACGCAGTGAGCGTGATCTTGATCTGACGTATCGTGCCATGGTGAATGATCTAGGCACGGCTTCCAATATGTCACTCCTCGTGCAAAGCGGTCTTCTCAATCGCATGATCGAAGAGCGAAACAACATTTCTACTATAGGCTCGATGCAAGTCTCGGCGCATTTCGCATTGGAAGACGCACGCAAACGCCGTTACTTGCCAATGACACTGAGCGATGATTATGCCGTGCGCGATGAGCTCTACACCCGCCGGGGCGGCATCTATTACGGTGTGAAACAGCTCCTGGGATATAATAGTGGCTATGATCGCAAGATATATCGTTTTGCAGATTTCAATGCCGGGCGATATTCCAGCCGCAATGCCGCCTTTCAACATATCATCAATATGCTGACGAAACAAAAACTGGCCCGCGATGGTGATCTGTTGCTCTATGACAAAAGCGGCCAGGCACTTTCAAACATCAGCGGCACGGAGAAAGCACTGCGCGGGCTGTCTGCTTCAGCTTCACTTGGATTGGCCGACGCGCAAATTCGCAGCGACCTTTTGCTTGAGAAGGATGACACTTTCGCCACGACGCAAACCTATCTGGCCGTGAAAAATCATTATCTGAGAACCACAAGAAAGCCCGCACCATTTGCTGAATTGCCGGGCATCGATCTTTCAAGCGCCAAACTTTCACACAAAATGACAACCGCATCTTATGCCGCCGCCGTTGACAAGCGCTATAACAAATGTGTGGTCGCAAAATAGCTGCTAAGGCTGCAAGCCAGTTTGAATTCCACGATAGCCATTAACCTGCGGCGATATCCAGCCGACCGGCGCGGCACTGGGCGCGTAAATTTCCACCAATAGAGGATGGCAAGTTGCAATATCACTGGAATGCTCTGCCCCGCAGTCTCCACCCGGGCAGGCTGACAAGGCACCGAGCAAATCAATCTCAGCAAAGAATTCGATAAAATCTCCGGGCCGAACGGGCGTGGCCTTCATAAAATACTGCCCAGTGTCGCGCGTGAAGCCCGTGCACATGAACACATTGAGCACATCATGGATAAATGGTTCTGCCTCGCGCTGGCTGCGGCCTGTATGCACCGCAAAAGCGCGGGTGAGATTGCTGTGGCAACAATGATGATAGTCATCGCCGCTCAGCAAGCGGTGGGTATAAGGATCGCAGCGCGTACCTATCACATCATGCACGGATGCGCCAAATTCATCGAACCCATACCAATCCAGCGTGTCTTCAGTGATTGTGGAGATTGGTCGTAAATAAGGCAAGTTGCTCCACAACCGATCACCCGTCGAAACATGCGTGCCATGCAACGCACGGGTTTTGCCAGAGAAAAAGCGCTCCGCGTGATTGCCGTTGCTCCACAAATTGAGATCGCCCACTTGCGGGCCATCCACCGAGACGATGCGGAAAAAGTGGCCAGCGGCAACTTCAAAACAGCGCGCCTCACGCGGCGGTACCAAAACCTCACCCGCCTTGCGCCAACCCACGCGTGCTGCACGATAGGTGGAGAGATCGGGCTGTTGCAGGCCTTCAATCGGGTAGCAGATTACGGGCCTCACCGCCTTCTTCGCGGTAGCATCTGCAGGGGCCGGATGTTCAGGATACTTCAGTTTCATTTCGTGCCATAGAATGCGGGGTGAAATGCGAAACGTCCAGCAGGCAAAGCTGCGCCAAAGGAGAGCCCCATGAAATATTGTCCGGGTTCGCTTTCCGGTGCAAGTTGCGGCGTGATCTTGAAACCAAAGCGCGGATAATAATCTGGGTGGCCTACCAAAATACAACCTTTCGCGCCACGTTGGCGCAACATGCTAAGCCCGTGTTCAATCAGTGCGCTGCCAATGCCCTGCCTTTGGATCGACGGCGCAACAGAGACTGGCCCGAGGGCAAACCAGCCCTGTTCCCCTGTTGATACTTTCGCTGGTGAAAAAGCCAGATGACCGACGATAGCATCATCTTTGACTGCAACCAATGACAGGGCCAATGCGCTCTGAAAACGCAAAGCGTCGATCATGTCTTGCTCATCGCCAGCCGAATGTTCCATGTCAGTAAAGGCCAATTTCGTCAAAGCGTGAATGGACGCTTCGTCGGCAGGAACTTCCGAGCGCAAAATCAATTGAACCTCACTCAACACCAATCCAAGACAACCTTGCCACAAGCGCCTTGCTTCATCAGCGCAAAGCCCTGCGCATAGTCTGCCGCCTTCATGCGGTGGGTGATTACCTTGCGCACATCGAGACCTGACTGCAGCATGGCGATCATCTTATACCACGTCTCAAACATCTCGCGGCCATAAATGCCCTTGATGGTGAGAGACTTGAAAATCACGCGGTTCCAATCAACTGGCGCGGCTTTGGAAGGAATGCCCAGCATGGCAATCTTGCCACCCACAATCATATGATCGACCATCTGGTCAAAAGCTTGGGGTGCTCCTGACATTTCAAGCCCAATATCAAAACCCTCATGCATGTGCAGCTTGGCCATAACATCGCGCAAATTCTCGCGAGACACGTTCACAGTCACAGCATCACAAACCTGGTTGCAAAGATCGAGGCGATAATCATTCACATCAGTCACCACAATATGTCGTGCGCCCACATGGCGACATACGGCAGCGGCCATAATGCCAATGGGGCCAGCACCCGTGATCAACACGTCTTCGCCGATCAACTCGAAAGACAGTGCCGTGTGCACGGCATTGCCCAGCGGATCAAGAATAGCACCGATTTCGTCATCCACTTCCGGCGGCAAATGAATGGCGTTGAATGCGGGTATTTTGAGATACTCCGCAAAGGCCCCAGGCACATTTACGCCCACACCTTTGGTTTCAGGGTCAAGATGAAAATGCCCCGCCCGCGCCATGCGGCTTTTCATGCCGATCAAATGGCCCTCGCCGGAAACACGATCACCCACTTTCACAGTGCGCACATGGGCGCCAACATCGGCCACCACGCCCGCAAATTCGTGACCTACAACCATGGGCACGGGAATGGTTTTTTGCGCCCATTCATCCCATTTCCAGATATGCAAATCCGTGCCGCAAATGCCCGTTTTAGCCACTTTGATCAGAATATCATCAGGGCCCAATTCAGGCTTAGGCTCTTCGCGTAACACAAGGCCTTCAAGGCGTTCAGCTTTTACTAAAGCCTTCATGTGATCACCCCCAATTTACGGCCCACTTTGGCAAAAGCCAGCGCCGCTGCTTCCACATCTTCACGTGTATGCGCCGCAGACATTTGTGTGCGAATGCGCGCACTGCCTTGCGGCACCACGGGAAAGAAAAATCCTGTCACGTAGATCCCTTCATCATATAGCGATTTCGCCATATCTTGCGCCATTTTTGCCTCGCCTAACATGACAGGGATAATAGGATGTTCACCTTGCAATAGGTTGAAGCCCGCTTTGCTCATCAGTGTACGGAATAATTTTGCATTTTCAAAGAGACTCTTGCGCAAGTCATCGCCTGCTGCAGCCAGTTCGACGCCTTTAAGGCTGGCAGCAACGATGAGCGGTGGCAAGGAATTTGAAAAAAGATAAGGCCGTGCCCGTTGCCGCATCATATCAACCACGGGCTTTGAAGCGGCGATATATCCACCCGCCGATCCGCCCAGCGCTTTGCCAAGGGTGCCTGTGAGAATATCCACTTTCACCCCGGCCCGTTGCGGGGTGCCAGCACCCTGCAGACCGATAAAGCCCGTGGCGTGGCAATCATCAACCATCACCAGGGCGTCATATTTGTCAGCCAGGGCGCGGATGGATTTGAGATCAGCAAAAGTGCCATCCATGGAAAACACGCCGTCTGTGGCAATCACAATGCGCCTTGCACCTGCCGCGCGCGCTTCCTTCAGACGCGCCTCCAAATCATTCATGTCATTATTGGCATAGCGATGGCGCCTGGCCTTGGAGAGACGAATACCGTCAATGATGGAAGCGTGGTTGAGGGCGTCCGAAATAATCGCGTCTTGCCCTCCAAACAAAGGTTCAAACACTGCCCCATTGGCATCAAAGCAGGCAGCAAACAGAATGCAATCTTCCATGCCCAGATAAGTGGCGAGCTGCATCTCCAATTTTCGGTGCAAATCGGTTGTGCCACAAATGAACCGCACGGAAGCCATGCCCAATCCATGGCTATCCAAAGCTTCTTTGGCCGCCGCGATAAGAGCTGGATGATTGGCCAGTCCAAGATAATTATTTGCGCAAAAATTGAGAACGTCTCTCCGGCCTGTCACATCAATATGGGCCGATTGCGCAGAGATGATCTCACGCTCAACCTTCCACAAGGACTGCTCGCGAATGGATTGAAGCTCTTGCTCTAACGATGCGGTGAAGGCACTCATCAACAACTCCGTTTGCACTGTGATTACCCTATCGCGAAGCCAAGCGAGGGCGAATTCCTTGAAACGCCTATCCTCCCGGCACGCGCGGAAGCAAATAGATTTCGGCACATTCTGGCAGGGGCGTGTCCCACTGGTCACGGTAGATTTTCCCACCAATCGAAACCGCCACACCGCGTTTGATGTGGGCTTCCATGCCGGGGTGCAACTCCACCAACGTGCGAAACAATCCACGGATGGTTGTGGCTTTAACGGTTAGGAAAAGGGCGCCGCCAACTAAAGGTCGCAGCGCCCCCCAAAGATGAATAATGTGTGTATCGCTCACTTCTTTTTGGTTTTGAGAGACTTCAACACGCGGGGCGGAGACATGGGAATATGTGTCTGCCGCACACCGGTTGCATTTGTCACCGCAATCGAAACGGCAGCCAATGGGGGAACGATGGATGTTTCACCAACACCGCGCACACCATAAGGATGATTTGGATTTGGAATTTCCAAAATCTGCGTATCAATGAACGGAAGGTCAGAGCAAACGGGAATGCGGTAATCCAGGAAAGCCGCATTCTGCAGGCGACCATCTTTGCCGTAAACATACTCTTCGTTCAGCGCCCAACCAATGCCTTGCGCGGCACCACCTTGATATTGGCCCTCGACGTAAGACGGATGCATCGCTTTGCCGGCATCTTGGATCACCGTATAACGCTTGATCAGCGAGCGCCCGGTCTCAGGATCGGTCTCCACGTCAGCAATATGGGTGGCGAAGGAAACGCCCGCATTGTCGGCCACGGTTTCTGCATGGCCTGCAATTGGCCCGCCGGTTTGACCGGCCTGTGCGGCAATTTCCTTTAAAGAAAGCGGAGTGCGGTTGCCATGATTGACGCCTTTCGCATGGGCAGCGCCATCGCGCCATTCAACCTCAGAAGCCGGAATTTCCCAAATTTTTGCGGCACGGTCACGAAGTACTGTGATGGCATTTCGGGCCGCAAAAATGGCTGCCTTGGAAGTTGAGAAGGTGCCGCGGCTGCCGTCCGTCATATCATTATGGCCAAGCGAGGAAGTATCGGCAATGATTGAACGCACCTGATTATAAGTCACACCCAGTTCTTCAGCCACTGCCATGGCAATTGAAGCACGTGAGCCGCCCACGTCAATGGTGCCTTGTGCAATCGTCACGTTGCCATCAGGTGTAACATTCACGTCCACACACGTTTGGCCACCGAAGTTAAACCAGAAACCACAGGCCATTCCGCGGCCCATGTTTTTGCCTAACGGGGCCTTCATGTGCGGATGATTTTTCGCAGCTTCTAAAGTTGGCCCAATGCCAATGGGGCCGTATACCGGGCCATATGAAGACTTGGTGCCCTGCTTTGCCGCGTTCTTTATCCGGAAGTCAATCGGATCCATGCCAATGGCTTTAGCCACTTCATCGATGGTGTTTTCCACGGCGAAAGCCGCCATGGGCGCCGAAGGGGCGCGGTAAGCCGCCGTCTTGGGACGATTGACCACGGCATCTTTCGAAACGGTTTTTACATTTTTCAAATCATAGCAGGCAAATGCCGTCATCGCTCCAAGCTCAGCCCAGTTGCTTGGAAAGCAACCCCCCTGATAACGCAGTTCGGCCCAAGCGGCCGTGATTGTGCCATCCTTCTTTGCCCCGATTTTCACATCAATGGATGTGGATGACGTGGGGCCCGTGCAACGAAACACTTCTTCGCGGCTCATGGTCAATTTAACCGGGCGGTTGGCTTTGCGCGACAGCGCAAGCGCCAAAGGCTCAGCCCACACGTGGGTTTTGCCTCCAAAGCCCCCGCCGATTTCTGAAGCCGTGACACGCAGCTTGTTCGCATCCAAGCCCAATAAGGTGGCGCATTGGTTGCGATATACAAAGTGGCCCTGGGTACACACAAACATTTCCGCCGAACCATCGGGAGAAACGGAAGCCAATGCCGAATGCGGCTCTATGTAACCTTGATGTGTCTGCTCAGTTTTATATGAGCGGCTGATCACCATGTCAGCTTCCTTGAACCCTGCGTCAACGTCACCATGGCCATATTCGCCATGCTTGTTCCAGTTCGATGCGGCAGTCGGCTTTTCAGAAAGGCCCTCGGTGTAAATATGAGGGTGCAACACGGGTGCGTGAATTTGCAATGCCTCATCCACATCAGTCACATGGGGTAAGATTTTGTATGTCACATTGATCAATTTCAGAGCTTTGCGCGCTGTCGCCGCATCAATTGCAGCAACGGCCGCTACTGCATGACCATCATAAAGGGCCTTGCCGCGCGCCATGCAATTTTCGAGAATATCCATCATGCCCCGATCACCTTGCGTGTGATCAGGAAAGTCAGCAGAGGTAATGACGGCTTTCACTCCCGCCAGCTTTACAGCTTTCGAAATGTCAATTTTCACAATCTGCGCGTGGGCATGGGGCGAACGCAGCACCAAGCCAACAAGCTGTCCGGGCATCGCAGCATCAGCGCCATACCGGGCGCGCCCGGTAACTTTGTCAACGCCATCAGGCCGCGCCACACGGGTGCCAATAACTTTAAAGTGCTTTTCAACCAAAGCCGGGTTCATCGAGTCGAGTGACATTTAGCCTCGCATTTCTTTTGCTGCGGCCTGCACGGCACGCACGATTTTATCATAGCCCGTGCAGCGGCAAAGATTGCCGGCAAGGCCAAAGCGGATTTCTTCTTCCGTTGGATCAGGATTTTTGCGCAACAGCGCATCCGCTGCCATCAAAAATCCCGGGGTGCACACGCCGCATTGCAAGGCAGCGCCATCAATGAAGTGTTGTTGCAACGGATGCAGCTTGGCGCCATCGGCCATGCCTTCAATCGTTTCAACAACTTTACCGTCCATCTCCGCGCCAAGCACCAGACATGAGCACACCAAACGCCCATCAAGGATCACCGAACAAGCACCGCAGTCGCCCGTGCCGCAGCCTTCTTTGGCGCCAGTCAGGCCCAAACGATTGCGCAGCACGTCAAGCAGCACTTCATCTTCCGGACAAGTGAATTCCACCGCATCGCCGTTAACAGTAGAACGTACGTGAACACCCATTATTGTTTTCCTCCGGCGCGGGCATAAGCAATCTCAGCAGCGCGGCGCGCCAACACACCCGCCACTTCAGTGCGAAACTCAACAGTTCCACGTTTATCATCAATCGGCTTGCAGGCCGCCGAGCATGCGGCCGCCAATTTGGCTTTGGCCGCATCATCCAACTTTGTTCCGACGATCGCGGAAGCTGCATCTTTCACTAATAGGGCCGTGATGGCCACTGCTCCCAAAACCACGCGGGCTTTGGTGATCATGCCTTTGGCATCCAGCGAAACATTCACCGCGCATGAAACAACGGCAATATCCATTTCGGTGCGCGGGATAAACCGCAAATAAGCATCGCCAGACTTTGGCTTTTTGGCTGGTAGCTCAATTGCGGTGACGAATTCGCCCTTTTTCAAAGAGGTGCGCCCCACTCCCGTAGTCACATCTTCAACCGCAACCTTGCGACTGCCTTTGGCGCTGATGATTGATACTTTTGCGCCGGCCGCAATGAGTGCAGGAACACTGTCAGCAGCAGGCGATGCGTTGCAAAGATTGCCCGACATTGTGCAACGGCCTTGCACTTGCTTCGAACCAATCAAGTTTGCAGCTTCTACAACACCGGGCCAGGCCTTCGTTAGTGCTGCATTTTCGGAAAGGGCCACACAAGGCACTGCCGCGCCAATTACAAAACCTCCGGCAGATTTTTTGATATCCTTCATGCCTTTGATCGCTTTGATATCAACAATCAAATCCGGCTCAACCACGCCTGCCTTCATCTTTACCAACAGGTCAGTGCCGCCCGCCAAAACAAAAGCCCGGCCCTTTTCTTTGGCCAGCAAACCCGCCGCCGCTTTAGCCGTTGTCGGCATTTCATATCGCATTTTTATCCACCCTATTCGATGCTTGTGTGAGGATATGTCATATCACGCTGGAAGGTCAATCACTTGCGATAAAATGACACTGCATACGGCCATGCGCAGCCAACGTTGACTTATGGCCTGGAATTGGCAAACCATCGGCACATGACAAACCCTAACTTGCCCAGCCACGCGCAAATCATCGTCATCGGCGGGGGCATCATAGGCTGCTCCACCGCCTATCATTTGGCGCGCGACCATAAAGCCGACGTTATTTTGCTGGAGCAAAACAAAATCACTTCCGGCAGCACGTGGCACGCGGCAGGCCTGGTTGGCCAGTTGCGCTCATCAGCCTCGATCACGCAAGTGCTGAAATACTCGGTCGATCTTTACAAAAAACTGGAAATCGAGACAGGCTTGCAAACCGGCTGGAAAATGAATGGGTGCCTGCGTCTTGCCACCAATCAAGACCGGTGGACGGAATATAAACGCCTCGCCACCACGGCCCAAAGCTTCGGCATGGAAATGCACTTATTGTCGCCCAGTGAAACTCAAAAGCTGTGGCCGTTGCTGAATGTCTCCGATTTGGTTGGCGCAAGTTTTTTGCCAACGGATGGACAAGCCTCTCCCTCAGACATCACGCAAGCTTTGGCCAAGGGTGCGCGCATGCATGGCGCAAGGCTTTTTGAAGGCGTGCGTGTGGGAGGTTTTGAAATTAGCAATGGCACGGTTATTGGCGTTACCACCAATCATGGCTTCGTGAAGTGTGATCGCGTGGTGAATTGCGCTGGCATGTGGTCTCGCCACATTGGTGCATTGGCGGGAGTTTCGGTTCCGTTGCAACCCGTTAAACATCAATATGTCATCACCGAAAAACTAGAAGGGCTGGCGCCACAGGCACCCACCATCCGCGACCCCGATCGCCGCACTTATTTCAAAGAAGAAGTGGGCGGACTAGCGTTCGGCGGCTACGAACCAAACCCTATTGCGTGGGATGTGCATGAGCCACCCCCCACGTTTGAATTCCAGCTCTTTGATGATGATTTCGATCATTTCGAACAACATATGGAACACGCGCTGGCCCGCATTCCATCGCTTGAAACTACTGGCATCAAAAAAATGATCAACGGGCCAGAGAGTTTCACGCCGGATGGCAACTTCATTTTGGGCCGCGCACCAGAACTGAAGAATTTTTACATCGGCTGCGGCTTCAACGCTTTCGGCATCGCCTCAGGTGGCGGTGCGGGTTGGGTGCTGGCTGATTGGGTGATCAAGGGTGAAGCGCCGACTGATTTGTGGAGCGTGGATATTCGCCGTTTTTCAGCGTTGCACCGCGACCGCGCATTTACAAGCACCCGTACGCTGGAAGCCTATGGCAAGCATTATACAATTGGTTTCCCGCACGAAGAATATCAAAGCGGTCGGCCTCAACTAACCTCGCCACTTTATGAACGATTGAAAGATGCGGGCGCATGTTTCGGTTCAAAGCTGGGCTGGGAAAGGCCAAATTGGTTTGCGGCAAAAGGCACCGCGCCGCAAGATATCTATACAATGGGGCGCCAAAATTGGTTTCACCACGTTGCGGCAGAACACAAAGCCACCCGTGAAAACGCTGGTCTGTTTGATCAATCTTCTTTCGCCAAATTTGAACTGAAAGGCAAGGATGCTTTTGCTGCACTGCAGTTTATCTGCGCCAACCAGATTCCGAGGCGAGACAACCGCTTGGTCTACACGCAACTATTGAACACCCGCGGGGGCATTGAGTGTGATCTGACGGTGGCGCGATTGGCGGCGGATCATTTCTACATCGTCACCGGCACCGGCTTTCGCACCTATGATTTCTTTTGGATTGCTGACCATATCCCCGAAAGTTGCGATGCCACGCTTGTTGATATCAC
>JANYHB010000073.1 GCA_025359265.1 Hyphomicrobiales bacterium
TGGCGGCATCGATGGGCAGAATGGCGCCCTTGTCTTCGATGAAATCACCCAGGTGTGAATCTTCTTCATCGCCCACCGGCGTTTCCAGAGACACCGGCTCCTTGGCGATCTTCATCACCTTGCGCACTTTTTCCAGCGGCATCGAAAGCTTCTCGGCCAGTTCTTCCGGCGTGGGCTCGCGGCCAATTTCATGCATCATCTGGCGCGATGTGCGCACGATCTTGTTGATCGTTTCAATCATGTGCACGGGAATGCGGATGGTGCGTGCCTGATCGGCAATCGAACGCGTAATCGCCTGCCTGATCCACCAAGTGGCATAAGTCGAGAACTTGTAACCCCGGCGGTATTCAAACTTGTCCACCGCCTTCATCAAGCCAATGTTGCCTTCCTGAATCAAATCCAAAAACTGAAGGCCGCGATTGGTGTATTTTTTGGCAATGGAAATAACCAGGCGCAAATTGGCCTCAACCATTTCCTTCTTGGCAATGCGCGCCTCGCGTTCACCCTTCTGCACCATGCCAACGATTTTGCGATATTCCTGAATCTGCAAACCAGTGGCTGAAGCCAAATCAAAGATCTCATCGCGGATAACTTTGATGGAGTCCTTTTCGTCGCTGGCCCACTTCTTCCAGCCATGCTTGGAAAGGCGGCCAACGCGCTTCAGCCAATCCACATCCAGTTCGTTGCTGGTATATTCTTTCAGGAATTCTTCGCGCGGCACTTTATAGGTTTCAGCCATGCGCATCAAGCGGCCTTCCAGCACGTTGAGGCGTTTGGCAATATCATAAAGCTGTTCGACCAGCGCTTCGATACGCGCATTGTTCAAGGCCAATGATTTCACATTGGTGATGATATCATCGCGCAGCTTGCGGTATCGGCGTTCTTGTGAAGGTGAAAGGCCTTCGCCTTCCGTCACTTCCTGGTCCATCAATTTGCGCAGTGATTTATAAGTGCGCGCAATTTCGTCAAACACCTCAAGCACCTTGGGCTTGAGCTCCAATTCCATTGCCGAAAGCGAAACGCCTAAATCATCACCCTCATCGTCTTCATCATCCTCAACGGTTGGCTTGTCAAAATCTTCAGGCGAAAGCACATCTGAATAATCATCATCGGCCGTGGCGCGGCGCATGGGTTGCGCGCGCTTTTCAGCTTTGGCTGCTTCAACGGCGCGCTTGGCCTCAGCTTGCTTGCGCACTTCTTCCTTGGGCGGAACATAGGGGGCAGGCGTTGCAACCGTCTGGTTCTGCTTGGCATCGGGGCCAGCATAAGTGGCTTCCAGATCGATAATATCACGCAGCAAAATTTTGCCTTCGTTCAATTCATCGCGCCAAATAATAATGGCTTGGAAGGTCAACGGGCTTTCGCACAAGCCAGAGATCATGGCTTCGCGGCCCGCTTCTATGCGCTTGGCAATGGCAATTTCGCCTTCACGACTCAAAAGTTCAACGGCCCCCATCTCGCGCAGATACATGCGCACAGGGTCATCCGTGCGATCAGCCGGAAGCTTGGGCGCTTCCACTTTCATCAATGCGGTTTCGGAAGAAACTTCACCCTCTTCCACTTTGGCCACTACGTTTTCAGTGTCTTCTTCGCTTTCCACCACCGTGATGCCCATCTCGGCAAACATGGTATAAACGTCTTCGATCTTATCAGACGTCACTTCTTCGGAAGGCAAAACCGTGTTGATTTCGTCCAGCGTGACATAGCCTCGCGCCTTGGCGGTTTTGATCAAGCGCTTCACAGCGGCATCGTTCAAATCAATGATCGGCCCGTCAGTTGTTTCAACCGGTTCGCCCACCGGCTGTTCCAGCACATCTGCTTCTGCAGCTGGAGGCGCCATATCCTTGCCAGGTTTTGCAGCAACAGTGGTTTTCACGGGCGGACGTGCCATGGTAATTCCTTAACTTTAACAGCGACTGCGCGCTCTAAACTGATTCGTTTGAAAAACTAGTCGCCTCGCCCTTAAACGCTGCTTAACCAACGAAGCTAATTCACCTCGTTTGAACTTCGCCCAGAGGCAGCCCCAAAACCCACAACCGTGGCTTCGTGGCCCTCAAGCGAGGAAAGTTGGTCACGCAGCGCCAGAACGACGCTTTGGTTATCCTCAGACATGTCGTGGGCAAAAGCCGCCTCAGCAGCCTTCAACTCACGCGTCAACGTAATGGCTTTGTGATGCAAAGCGATCATTTGGCGGAGGCCTGTCCGGGCATCATCTGCGGCTGCCACGGGACTTAAGTGCCACTCATTCAAATTTTTCGCTTGGCGCTCGAGGCGGCCCAAAATGGGACCAAAACCTCTATTCAAGAGATGGTCACGAAGCCAGTCTCTTTCAAGGTCAGCTTCAGATGCGCCAGCTTCTAATATCAGTGTACGGACAGAGTCAAGCTCTCTGCCCACTAAATCAACAGCGGCAAACTCACCCCAGATCTCATGCAAAAGCTCTGGATGGTTGATTACCCCCAGCACAATCAATTGTGCCCGACGCTCGGCCCCGGCACTATGGGCCGGGCTCGCGGCAAGCGCCTTAAGCTGGGCTGACACCGGCAATTGCACTTCCCAGGCGGGCTGTCCAAACCTGGGCTTTGGCCCACGGGGTTGAAACGGCCCGGTGCGTCGTTGGGGTGCGTTGCGCCCGAACAAGGCGCCCAGCCTGTCTTGCAAATCCGCAAGATAATGTTTTTTCACAACATCATCCTGGATGGTATTGATAAGTCGCTTTAAATCACGTTCAAAAGCGGCGCGTCTTTCCGGGGTGGAGCGATCGTTTTCATCCAGCGATCGCCGCCACAAAACTGCGGCCAAAGGTTCGGCCCCTGCCACAACGAGGCGCACCGCTGCGGCCCCTTCGGTTTTTAACAGATCATCCGGGTCTTGCCCTTCTGGCAGAAAAGCAAACTTCAATGAATGCCCGGCTTTCAGCAACGGCAGGCTTAAGTCTAACGCGCGGTAAGCCGCCTTTAAACCAGCGCTATCGCCATCAAAACATAAGGTTGGCTCAGCCACAGTTTTCCACAGCAAAGCGAGTTGATTTTCTGTCAAAGCCGTTCCTAGGGGCGCAACGGCTTGCGCCATGCCAGCAAGCGTCATGGCAATTACATCCACATAGCCCTCGACCACAATAATTTCGGCCTTTTCATGCGCCACCGCCCTGGCTTTATCGAAATTATAGAGAATGTCGCCTTTGTGGAACAATGGCGTTTCCGGCGAATTGAGATATTTGGCCGCAACGTCTGCCTTTAGCGCCCGCCCACCGAACGCTATTACCCGGCCCCGTGCATCGCGGATGGGGAACATAACCCGGTCACGAAAGCGGTCGTAAGCCACTGGAATGGCATCGCCTGAAACCAGCAATCCAGCCTCGATCATTTGCTCCGGCAGGATTTTCTTTTCAGCCAAATGCGCGCGCAAAGCCGCACGATCATCGGGCGCATAACCCAATCCAAATTGTTGCTGGATGGCGGGCGTCAAACCGCGATCTGAAAGATACCCCCGGGCCTTGGCTCCCTTGGCCGATTGCAATTCAGTTTGAAAAAACCTTGTCGAAATTTCCATGATTTCATAAAGGGTTGTACGTTGTTCCTCACGTTTTTGATCAACTTCAGAATAGGCCGGCATCGGCAGGCCAGCTTCACCGGCCAATTGCACCACGGCCTCGGGAAATGGCATCCCTTCTTTTTCAGTGAGGTAAGTGAAAATATCACCGCTCACCTTGCAGCCAAAACAGTAATAGCGCCCCTTGCGATCATCGGCATGGAAGCTGGGAGACTTCTCGCCATGAAATGGGCAGCACGCCCAAAAGTCACCCTTGCCCGGATTAGACTTGCGCCGATCCCACGCCACCTTGCGCCCCACAACGGACGAAATCGTCACACGGTTGCGGATGTCATCGAGGAATGTTGGCGGAAAGCGCATGGGAGGGGTTTAGAACAGCCCACACCCAGCTGTCATCCTCTCCCTCACGCCTCTGTCGCCAAGGCTGTAACACAATCGAAAGGCAGCATTTCTATGTTCGATCCATGTGTTGCGATCCCAAAATGAATTCGTCGCCCAGCGCGCTGGTCTCGAGGGCGTTGCCATCGGTGCTGCGCAAACGTTCACGCCCGCGCGGGATGCCTATTATTTCGACACGCTGTTTTCCTTCATGATCTACAAGATGGATTACACCCATGGCCGCCATGACATGCTGGTGGTGAATGAGCTGCAACAGCTGCTGTTCTCG
>JANYHB010000054.1 GCA_025359265.1 Hyphomicrobiales bacterium
CAAAGTAATGTCACTGGTAAAATCCGTGCGCGGTGGCGCCGAGAATGATCCCAACTTCGGCACGCGCATGGCAGGAACCGGGCCTTATGCCTGGACGATTGGCCGCCGCTTTCAACTTGCCGCACAACGTTTGGGCCTCAACACCAGCCGCGTAAAACTGCGCACTGATCTTTTTGCCAAGCCCCCACAGAAGGGCGAACAGATGGCGTTGTTTTAAGACTCCACCGTTTCCGCTTGCGAAGAGAAAACGTTAAATCACTCGCACCTTACAATTTGCCCGGTGATGGCGCCTTCAACACTCTTGGCAAAAGCTCGCCCCACTTCAGCACTGGGCACGGGCCGATGGCCGGGGAAAAAGCCATCATATTTCTTGGCCGCCACTTCGAGAAGCCCAGGGCTCACCGCATTGATGCGAATACCGCGCGGCATTTCAATTGCCGCGCCAATCACAAACGAATCGAGCGCCCCATCACAGGCGGCCGCATTGGAACCTTGGCGAATAGGCTCATAGGATAAAACACCGCTGGTCAAAGTGAAAGAGCCGCCGTCATTCACATGGCCCAACCCCAGCAGAACCAGATTGATTTGGCCCATCACTTTATCTTTCAAACCGTCCAGAAATTGCTTCGGTGTCATATCCGCCACGGGGCCGAAATGTGAATGCCCGGTGCAAGCCACAACAGCATCCACCCGGCCCAATTTCTCATACATGCTGGCCACGGAGGCTTCGTCCATCACGTCAACCAAAACATCGCCCGCCTTGCGGCCCGCAACAATGAATTCATGCCCGTCGCGCAAACCTGAGATGGCCGCCTGGCCAACCGCACCCGTGCCGCCCACCACCAAAATGCGCATGACTATTCCTCAATCTTCACATTCTTCAATTTTGCAAATACGGAATCTGCGTCGTAGGTTTTATCATTGTCCCGCGATGGTGGGGCTTCAGCCTCAGCCACGCGCGCCTTTTCCGCTTCAACGGCAGCATGCGCCGCCGTGCCGGAAACTTCATGCGCCGGAATCAGCGTGCGCGGCGCTTCCGCATCGCCAGCAACTTTCTTCACACCCTTGGAGGCCGCCTTCTGCACCGCAAGATCAAGCTCAAGCTGGGAACAAAGACCAAGCGAAACCGGATCCACCGGCTTGATGTTCTGGGCGTTCCAATGGTCACGGTCGCGCACCTGGGCAATCGTGTGCTTGGTCGTGCCCACCAATTTCATGATGGCTGAATCAGCCAGTTCCGGATGGTAGCGCACCAACCACATGATGGCATCGGGCCTGTCACTGCGGCGCGACACTGGCGTATAACGTGGGCCAGCCGTCATGCGCTTCACTTGCTCGTTCACTTTGGAAATGATCAAGGTGAGTTTATAATCGGCGCTTGCCTCACCTTTTTGAATTTCTTCGCGCGTCAGCTGCCCCGCCGTCACCGGGTCCATGCCCTTGATGCCGGTGGCCACGTCGCCATCGGCGATGCCCTTCACTTCCAACTCATGCAGCACGCATAAATCAGCGATCTGCTTGAATGACAAAGCGGTGTTTTCCACCAACCATACGGCAGTGGCTTTAGGCATCAATGGTGCGGACATGACTTCTCTCCTTGTCGGAACCAGTTGCGGGCCCCGAGACGCGATTTGACAATAACAATGTCTGGAATGAAGAAGTGTATAGACGGGGTTGGCGTGAATGGCAATCTCAAAGCGTCAGTACAATTTTTCCCATATGCGCGTTGCTTTCCATCAAGCGGTGGGCCTCAGCGGCTTCAGCCAACGGGAAGGTTTTAAAAATGCGCGGCTTGCATTTTCCCTGCTCCAACAGCGGCCAGACTTTCTCCTCCAATGCCCGTGCAATCGCCGCCTTCTCGGCCACGTTACGCGGGCGCAAGGTTGAACCGGTGTAAGTCAAACGCTTTACCATCACGGGCATGAAATCCGCCGTCACTGTTGAAGATTCCTGAAACGCAATCTGCACGATGCGGCCATGCATTGCGGCCACGGCCAAATTGCGCGCCACATAAGTGCCGCCCACCATATCCAACGTCACATCAGCGCGCAGATTTTTGGCTTTCATTATTTCAACAAAATCTGCGGTGCGATAGTTAATGGCAAGATCAGCACCTAAGCTTTCGACATAGCGGCACTTCTCCTCGCTGCCAACGGTGGTGATCACGGTAGCGCCAAACTGTTTGGCCAGTTGAATAGCGGTCGTGCCGATGCCGGAAGAACCGCCATGCACCAGCAACGTTTCGCCAGGCTGCAACGCACCGCGCTCAAACACATTGGTCCACACCGTAAAGTAAGTTTCGGGCAAGGCCGCTGCTTCCACCAAACTCAAAGCCTGGGGCACGGGCAAACAATTTTCTTCTGCCGCCACGGCATATTCGGCATAACCGCCACCGGGTATCAAGGCGCAAACTTTATTGCCCATCGCAAACCGCAAGCACCCCTCGCCCCGCGCTACAATTTCGCCCGCAACTTCCAAACCTAAAGTCGCTGGTGCACCCGCAGGCGGTGGATAGCCCCCCAATCTCTGCAAAACATCCGGTCGATTTATACCTGCGGCCGCCACTTTGATCAGCAACTGGCCGCCAGCCGCAACAGGCTTAACAACATCGCCAATCGTTAACACCTCCGGCCCGCCCGGCCCTGCCATAACGATGGCTTTCATCTGCGTCATTTCAAGAATGCTCCTTGTCGCCGTCATGCCCTTGTTGCATCATCTTAACACAAGCCCGGAGGCCAAGATGGACTTAGATGAAGGCCCTAAGAAGAAACCTAATATAGTTATCGGTGAAAGCCTCGACGATATCTCGGTGGCCGAATTGGAACAGCGCATTATGGCTTTAGACGCCGAAATCAACCGATTGCGCGGTGAAATCGCCAAGAAACAGGCTTCCAAGGCGGTGGCGGCAAGCTTGTTTAAAATCTGAGGCAGCGCTTTCTGCATTTATTAACGATTCAGTAATAGTTAATGTTTATAGACGAGGCCAACCCAGAGGTTCTGGGTTTCTCCGAGTGGTTTTTTCCACTTTGTTTGACGCCTCCCTGTTAATAACTCAAAGCCGCGCATCACGCGGCTTTTTTTTGGCCTGAAACTTGCTGCTCCCCTCGGCATGAGTTGAAATTGATTGACGGTCTCATGGTTGACAGTCATGATTAACAAGGGCGAGTGAGTATGTTGAGTAGGGGATTAAGGCGCATGGCAACTGTGCAGTTAAATTCGGGTGCTGTTGATTTTCTGGCACGCTTCACCGGATCAGAACAATTTGAAAAAACTTTTAGAGAAGGCATGGGCCTGGTTGAGGAAACCGCCAATTATCTGGATGGCGAAGGCCGCGTTGATGCGCGTGTTCTAGACCGTGCCAGTGCCATCGCTTACGCCACAGAGTCCATGCGTCTCACCACGCGGTTGATGCAAATGGCGTCTTGGTTGTTGTTGCAGCGGGCGCTCGCTTCTGGCGAACTCACCGCCAACGACGCCGGCCGCGAAAAGCACCGCATCAATCTGGGCGATATTGGCCGCGGCACAGAAATCACCGGGGCTGATCAACTGCCGGAAGGCTTGAAAGTGATGGTGGAACGCTCTCTGCGCTTGTTGGAGCGCATTAAAACCCTGGACATCATGTTGCAGAACCGCGGTACCGAAGAAAGCGAAGCCACCAGCCCGGTGAATACTCAAATCAACATGCTGGAACGCGCCTTCAAGGTGAACTGAGTTTTTTTGACTGCATTTCCACTTTTCATCGCGTCACTTCCGCGCCAGCGGAAATCCGTCCTTCCGCCAGCGGCACGATGGCCCCGCCATAATAGGTTTCAAAGCCGATATTGGCCAAGTTGACGGAGGCGGTGTGGTTGTTTTCGATGTTGACCAAAGTGTCACTGCCCGCACCGCCTTGCAGCGTGTAAGGCCCAAGCTGGCTCAGATCGGTATAAACCGTGTCATTGCCAGAACCCATGTCAACATTGCCATAAACGTGGCCGAAGTTATACAGCGCGTCATTGCCGCCGCCTGTGGAGACGTTGCCAGTCATGGTTCCGGAGTTAGTGACACTGTCATTTCCGTTGGTGCTGATATAAGAACAGTTCAGTCCGGTAACCGATCCTGAATTAATGAAGGTATTGGAATCTCCCGCAACTGAACCTTCTTGGATAACGCCATAAACATATCCTGAAATAACCCCCGTGTTGATAATGCTGCCGTGGCTCGATCCATCAATGCCAAAATCCCCAATTATGCTGCCGGCCGCCGTGATGAGATAGCCTCCGAAAACAGCCACGCCGACGTTGCCACTGAGATGGCTTGAAGCGGAAAGCTGCACGATGCTTT
>JANYHB010000065.1 GCA_025359265.1 Hyphomicrobiales bacterium
GCCAGGCATTTGCCTGAAGCCGCGCGCAAATTGAATTTGCCCGATCAAAAAGCCGCCATGGATTTTGCCGAAAGTCGGCCATTGGTGGTTGGCGCTGTAGGGCTTGGTCTGGGCCTGGTAGTGGGCGCCTTGCTGCCCCGCATGACCCATTCTACCGCTGCCCCTAAAAAGCGCCGATAGTTGCAAGGCACACAAAGCCGCCATGCCCAGCTGAAGGCGTGGCGGCTTTTATTTATGATTTGGCACGTGGGTGCCAGGGCCTTCAGACTGTCGAGACTTCAGAAGCGCCATTCGGCTCCTTCTCCACCTCGCGTGCTGCGATGAACTCACCTAACCCCGAGAGTTGCTCAAAACTATCGCAAAACACTTTGAGGCACAGCAGAAGTGGGATGGCCATGGCCGCTCCTGCAATGCCCCACAACCAGGTGAAAAATGCCAACGAAAGCAAAATTGCCACCGCGTTCATCTGCAGACTTCTTCCCAGCACTTGTGGCCGGATAATCTCTGAATCTGAAAGTGACAAGATAATATAGGTGAGTGGAACCATGAACGCGTAGCCCACTTCGTCGAATGTGACAATTGCCATGAAGGCCGACAAGGCAACACCAGAAACCGCACCGACATAAGGAAAGAAGTTGAATGTAAATGCTAAAAAACCCCACAGCAATGGCATCGGCATGCCAAAGAAATAATAGCTCACCGCTATCAAAATTCCGAATACCGCGTTAATCGCGGTGATGGTCAGCACATAGCCCGACACAGCCTTTTCTATATCATAGGCAATACGCAGGGCGCGTTTGCGGGACGTGAGATTGGGCAATATCCGCACCAATTTCTCATAAAATAAAGTGCCAGACGCCATTACAAAGACCGCAATCACCAGCGTGGCTGCCATGGTGATGAGAATCTGCAACGGATAGCCCGTGAGCAGGCCGAACATGGCCGGCAGCGCCGATGTTTGAATCACCACTTCCTGCGCAGATTTTCCGCTTGTTGGCTCAGCGGCCGAAGCCAATTTTTTGGAAAGATCGCTGATGGTTTCGATGGGCGCACGCAGGCCGCTGAACTTTTCCGAGAAAACCCGCGACAGTTGCGGCACCTGCTCAGACCAAGAAGCGAGTGGCGCGGCCAACAAGTAAGTAATCGTTAAAGTTCCCAACACGATGAGTGCAACAAAAACAATGGCTGTAACCCCGGCGGGAAGCCCGTGCCGATCAAGATAACGAATGGCCGGACGCAGCGTTAAAGCAATGAACAGCGCCAAAACCACCGGTAATAGAAAATCCCGTGCAAAATACATGGCAGCAATCGTTGCAAAGAATAGCAGCCCTCGCAGGGCATTACGGATGTGCAGCTGGGTGTTATCATGCACCTCCGGCAGCTCTGGCGTCGGTGCAATTTTCATATTCTGCCCATCAATGCCAGCACCACAATAATAAGCAAGACAAGGCCCAGGCCACCCGATGGTCCATAGCCCCAATTGGCACTGTGACCCCAATTCGGCAGGGCCCCGATGATAATGAGAATGAGAACAATAATCAGAATGGTACTGAGCATGGGAATCTCCATCATTGAGTTTTATGTGCAGCATAACTCAATGTGGTTCCGCCGAAGTTCAGTCGACTTCGAAGGTTAACTTATTGCGTGATGCCCTAGAAGCAAAACGCGGATTGATCTGATTAGTTCCTGAGCGAACCGGTGAGCACAGCCTCAGTGCTTGAATCAGGCCCGAACGGTTCATCCGCACCCATTCCCAAAAGCTCTGCCAATTTGGTACGCCCGCGATTGACGCGGCTTTTGATTGTGCCTACGGCGACTTTGCAAATCTCGGCCGCCTCTTCATAGGAGAACCCTGAGGCCCCAACAAGAATGAGCGCTTCGCGTTGATCATCTGGCAGCTTGGCGAGGGCCTTTTGAAGGTCTGCCATATGGAGGTGGCCCTCTTGTTCACCATGAACCGCCGCTTTGCTGGAATAAAAACCATCACCATCTTCAACTTCGCGCTTGCGTTTGCGCAGCTGGGTATAAAATTCATTTCGCAAAATTGTGTAAAGCCAGGCCTTCATGTTTGAACCTGGCTCAAAACTTTCGTAATGCTTCCAAGCCTTCATTAAAGTCTCTTGCACAAGGTCATCAGCCCGATCAGAGCGCGCCGTCAACGACAGGCCAAAGGCACGCAGGCTGGGAATGGCAGCAATCACCAAATCTCGAAAAGCATTCGGGACGCTCATGACAGAGTTATTCCTGATGCAAAAGCCATGGCTCTCAATTTATTTCAGCTTTTTTGACGTTGCTTCATCAAGTTTATCGAGCAGACTCAAAAAACGATCAGGTACTGGCTGTTCTGCCACTTCGTTATAATACGTGCGAAGCCTCTGGCCGATCAGATCAGTTACTTCCGGCTTGGTGGGGCCTTTCACGGGTTTAATCTTGCTTTCGAATTGTTTTTTGTTGTGCTTTTTTTCATCTTCAACCATCGTCCACCCAAACCCGAACATGCCCCAACAGCAAGTAAGCCCTTATTACAAGCATTATTCTGCAAATTCTTAAAGCAAAAACGTTTATATGATACAAAAGTTCCATGTTATGCAGATGGCTAACCCTATGGAACAAAATGCCCGCTGGCGCATTGTAACTTATGGTGGGCCCATAGATTTTTAGTGGCCGTTCAAAGTATTAACGAAAATGGGGAATTCATGAAGCTTGCGGCCGAGATTGCACCACACCTTCCATATTTGCGGCGTTTTTCCAGAGCTCTGACCGGGGGCCAAAGCAGCGGTGACTCTTACGTTGTCGCCCTTCTTGAGGCCCTGATTGCCGACCCTTCACAATTTGACCCGCAGCCGACTGTCCGCGTTGCGATCTATCGCAGTTTTTGTAAATTATGGCAGTCGATCGCCTTGAATTTACGTAAACCGAATGACCTTCACGCCTGGGAAGACACCGCCCAGCGCCAGTTAGCCAACATAACGCCCCGCGCCCGTGAGGCTTTTTTATTGGTGGCGGTTGAAGGCTTTAAACCCTCGGAAACGGCCATAATTTTGGGCACCTCCCTCACTGAAACCAAAATGCTGTTGGAAGAAGCCTCGCATACAATTATTGACCAAGTGGCCACTGAAGTGATGATCATCGAAGATGAGCCGATCATTGCGATGGATCTTGAAGCCCTGTTGGAGAGCCTGGGCCATAAGGTGGTGGGTGTGGCGCGCACCGAGAAAGAAGCCATCCATTTGGCTGCCACCACAAAGCCTGGCTTGGTTCTGGCTGACATACAACTGGCCGACGGCAGCTCCGGCGTCGACGCAGTGAGGAGCATTCTGCAAAATATATCTGTTCCGGTTATTTTTATCACGGCTTTTCCCGAGCGATTGCTGACCGGCGAAAATCCCGAGCCCACCTTTTTAATCACCAAACCTTTCCTGCCCGAAATGGTGAAAGCCGTGGTAAGCCAGGCGCTGTTCTTCAAGGGAAAAACCAGTATTGCCGCATGAAATGCGGGGGCGCATCAGCGCCGATCCGCTTTTTTTCATTTTGAAGGATGTGCTGGAATAACAATCTCATGCATTGCACCGTCGTCAACCAATACAATAATATATTCGCCTGTGGAACGATCCGGTTGCAGTTGAATGTCTTTTTCGTGAGCATCTGATAACATCAATTTATAAACCGTATTGCCAAACTTTACGCTCACTTCAGCTTGTGGCCACGCGCCCGCCAGCGATGGCTTAATGCGAAGCTGATTGCCCTTACGGTTTATTCCTAACACGGCCTCGAGCCCGGCGCGGTACATCCACCCGGCTGAGCCGGTGTACCATGTCCATCCCCCGCGTCCGGTGAAGGGGGCCACGGCGTAAACGTCAGCCGCCATGACATACGGTTCAACCCGGTATTTTTGCACGTCATCTTCTCCGCGCGCATGGTTGATGGGATTGAGCATGGCAAATAACCCCGTGGCGCGATCATGCCTGCCCAACAGGGCATCAGCGAAAATAGACCAGATCACACCGTGCGTATATTGCCCGCCATTCTCGCGGATGCCCGGAGGATAGGCTTTTATATACCCAGGGTCTGGCACAGACTTGTCAAACGGCGGTGCAAACAGCTGTATCAGCTTCTGATCAGGATGCACCAGCTGCTGATGAAATTCTTCCATGGCTGCGACGCCACGACTTTCCTGGGCGGCACCTGAAATAACGGCCCAGGATTGGGCGATTGCATCAATGCGGCACTCGGAATTCTGCGCCGAGCCAAGCGGTGTTCCATCATCAAAATAGCCACGCCGATACCATTTTCCATCCCAACCATTGCGCTCCATCGCTTCACGCAATTCAGTGTGATGGTGCGTCCAGGCCGCGTTTCGTGTGGTATCATTGCAATTTGCCGCATGCACGCCGAAAACCTTCAGTGTGTGCAGCAAAAACCAGCCAAGCCAAACACTTTCGCCTTTTCCGCCTTCACCCACGCGGTTCATGCCATCATTCCAATCACCCGTGCCGAAAAGCGGCAAGCCATGCTCGCCAATAGCCAAACTGCGATCAAGCGCGCGTGCGCAGTGCTCATAAAGGGTGGCCGTTTCCTCCGACAAAGTCGGCAGAAAAAACGCGTCGTGCTGGCCAGCTTCCAAGGCCTGGCCTTCAATAAACGCCACTGTCTCGTCGAGAATGGCGCTATCGTTCGTCACCTCGATGTAGCGATTGACACAGTAGGCCAGCCAGACTGTATCATCAGAAATATGGGTGCGCACCCCCATGCCCGTGGCCGGAAGCCACCAATGCTGGAAATCACCCTGCACAAACTGCCGCGATGCGGCGCGCAAAATATGTTCGCGCGCAATCTCCGGGCGCGTGGTGAGCAAAGCCAACGAATCCTGAAGCTGATCGCGAAAACCATAGGCGCCGCTGGCTTGGTAAAACCCTGACCTGGCCCACATGCGACAAGCCAGGGTTTGATATTGCAGCCAGCCATTCATCATCACATCAAAGGAACGATCAGGTGTTTTAACCTGCACAGCATTAAGCGTTTGCGCCCAGTAACTTTTGATTTCTGACAGGATATCGCCGGGCTTTTTAAGCCTATACTCGGCTATAAGCGCTTGGGCTGCACCTGTTGAATATGCTGCCCCTAAAATAATCGTCACGTCGGTGGATTGTCCGATGGCAAGATTAACCACAGTTTGCATGGCGCAACATGGATCAAACCCTGCCCCAACGCGATTGGTCAATGTGCTGCCAAACGCCAGCCCACGGGGTGCGGCCAGGCTGCCATAGGTTCCGATAAGTTCACGGCGATCAGCCGTCCAGCTGGATTGTTTTCCAAGCATGTCCACAAAGGCCACCTGCTGGCCGTCTTGATTGCGCCACGGATTGCGCGCCAACATGGCACCGGTTGGTTCATCGATTGAAGTGATCACAAAAGGGGCCGAAGCGGAGCGCGAACGCCCCAAAACCCAATCCGCATAAAATGTAACAGCAAGATTTCGCGCCGTGGTGCCGGTATTTTTTATGCGCAGATGCGCGACTTTTACAGAATCGGCCAAGGGAACGATTTGCAGAAGCTCCATCTCCAAATCATGCACGCCGCGCTGATATCTAGTGTAGCCAAAGCCATGCCGCGCCATATGCGATCCCTGCTGCGATTGCACAGGTGCCAATGTGGGTGACATCAGCACGCCACTTTTTAAATCTTGCACGTAAAAAACTTCGGCTGGCACATTGCTGACGGGATCATTGCTCCAAGACGTAATTTGGTTTTCTCGCGCATTTCCAAACCAGGTGTAACCGCAACCTTCAGCACTCGCATGAAAGCCAAACTGGGCATTTGCGATCACGTTGATCCACGGGGCAGGGGTGGGCTTTTTGGCATCCAGGATAGTGACATATTCTCGCCCATCTGCTGCAAAGCCGCCGTATCCATTGAAAAATTCCAAATCCTTCACGGCAAGCGGCTTAACCTTGGAAACTGGTTCAACGATCTGGCTGTCGACATCAGTCACACCGTCATCGCGCAATCGCAACATTTGCTTGGCCAGACTGCCGCGGCGGGCATGCAGAACAACGCGCGCAGCACCACCCACCACCCGAAGCGTTTCTGCGGCGGTGAGATCTGATCGCAGTAAAAAAATCTGGTTGTTTGCACGCAGCGAGTCAAACTTGCGAACCAGACCGTCGATGGCCGTTTGCAGATCTTGAACATATGAAGACATGCGGTCATTGAGGATAACCAGATCAGCAACCAGGCCCTTGGCCTTCCAGTATTCAAGGGCCTTCAAAAGTTGTTGCACGATTTCGATATCTTCCACATCATCGATCCGCAGCAGCACAAGGGGGCGATCACCTGAAATGCTTTGTGGCCACAAGGCAGATTGCGGGCCCAAGTCCTGCATGATGGTTTTGGTGGGTGCCCGCAGCGCCGGATTGGCATAAATAATGTGGCTTGCCAGGCTCTGATAGAGATTGGCTTCATCACTGCTGATGTTCAGGTGGCGCAGTTGAATTTGCGCCTGCGTCCAGGCAAGCATTGTTGCGCGGCTGTAGGCCGTGGGTTGCCGGTGACGATCAACCAGCTCAAGCACGGCCTCACGCGAGTCAGCCACCACCGTCCACAGTGTGAAGCTCACCTTGCGGCCGGCGGCAATTCTCACTTTCTGGCGTAATGCAAATATGGCATCGAGCACCGTTCCAACCGCACCGGAAAGCGCTGCATCTGAGGCCAATGCGGCCGGTTTGCGCACCACATTTCCGCGGCCAATGAAGGCCCGGCGATCCGTTTCAAATTCCAAATCGCCGCTGGTGCCGCCTTCAATCAGCAGGAATTGCGCCACCCATATCGCCGGCTCGCTGTCTGAACGCCGACGCCGCGTGGCCATCAGAGCACCATGTTCCGCCACAAATTCCGTTTCAATGAACATTTTCGAAAATGCCGGATGGGCTTCATCGGCAGCACGCGGGGCCAGCACAAGCTCCGCATAGCTGGTAAACTGGATTTCCCGCATAAAACGCCCGCGATTGGTGATGACGATGCGCTTGGCCTCGGCATTGGCTTCAGGAGACACCACGCATTCCATGGATGATGAAAAACCCGCATCGGTGCGGTTGAATTCGGCTTTTTCTTCAGAAAATATCACTGAATAAGTCTCGGATTTTTCCATTGTGGGCGCCAGCCCGGCTGACCACGTCTTCCCCGCGCGCTTGTCGCGCAAGTAGATGAAGGAGCCCCATTCGTTGAGAACCCCATCTTCGCGCCAGCGCGTAATGGCATTGCCATTCCACATGCTATATCCCCCGCCAGCCGCCGTCAGCATCACATGATATTGCCCGTTGGACAGCAAATGTGTGGGCGGCGAACCTGGCGCTGGGTCGGTAAAAACGCGGGGGCTGGGCTTGGCTGAATCGCGCGTGGGGGTGGCACCCACCAAGCCTTCGTCGTGGGCGTGGCTGATCGGCACATCGCGGGGCGCGCGTTCCTGCAACAATAATTCTGTGGCCCGCACCATGGGCTCCGTGTGGAAACGATCGCGCATTTCACCGTCATTCACGGCATTAAGCAGCGCCACAATCGTCATGCCTTGGTGATGCGCGAAATAAGCTTGCACCACCGCCATGGTTTGGCCTTGCGGCAGCCGCGACGGCGTGAAATCAATGGCTTCATAAAATCCATAAATGCCGCGCGCACCGCCTCGTGTCAGACGTTGGTAATTTTTTGCCGCGGCAGAAGGCAGCACCATGGCAGCCAAACCAGTGGCATAGGGCGCAATCACCAGATTATCGGTGAGGCCGCGTTTCAACCCCAATCCCGGTACGCCAAAATTTGAGTATTGGTAGGAAAATTCAATGTCGCGCGCATTATACGCCGATTCAGAAATGCCCCAGGGAACACTGTGGGCTGTTGCATAGGAAATCTGGCGATCAACAATCAGTTGTGCGGTTTGCTCCAAAAGGCCGCCGCTGGGTGTGCGCATCACAAGTGATGGCATGAGATATTCAAACATCGATCCGGACCAGGATAACAAGGCCGCACCGCCTTTCACGGCCGTAACGGTGCGCCCCAGCCTAAACCAGTGGCGCGTGCGCAAATCACCTTTGGCAATGGCGAAATAGCTCGCCAGCCGGGCTTCAGAGGCCAGCATGTCGTAACAGCTTTCATCCCGGGCTGTTTCCAATACGCGGTATCCAATGGCCAACAACTGGCGCTTGGGGTCCAGAAGAAAATCAAACTCCATCGCCATGGCCAGGGCACGCGATTCTTTCTGCAAACTCTCCAGACGCTTTTTCAAAGCAGTATTGGCCAAAGACGCATCGCGGAAATGGCTTTCAATTGTCTGACGCACCATGTTGGCCCAATGCACAACCTCAGCAGATTGCGGCGTGTTGATCCTCTCGGCCAAATCCACGGCGGCAGCAACGATGTTGCTCGCTTGCAGGGCAAAGGATACAAGTCTCATCGAAATCATTTCCGGCGCATCGGCAGCGCCCTTCAGGGTAACGCGAAATGCGGCAATCTGCTGTTCCAATCTCTTGCGCACCGGTCTCAGCATGCGTCGATCGTTGGGTATTTCCAGCAATGTTTCCATCAGCAAATCAAGCGCATCCGCGATGCCGAGAAGTGAAATTCTCGGATCAGCTGGTTGCACGATCCAGTGGGCGCAGTAATTCGATAAAGTGATCAAATGCCCGGCAAGATTGCCGCTATCAACAGATGAAACATATTTCGGCTCAAGCGTGCGAAGATCAGTCGTATCGTACCAATTATAAAGGTGGCCCTGATATTTTTCCAAACGCAGCAAGGTGGCCAGTGTTGCTTCAATGCGCGAGACAGCATCGCCCAACCCGATCCAGCCAAATTGGTGCGCACTGACAACCGACAGCAAATAGAGCCCGATATTCGTGGGCGATGTGCGGTGCGCAATAATGGGTTTGGGTGTTTCCTGAAAATTATCGGGCGGTAACATGTTTTCCTGCGCCGTAACAAAGGTTTCAAAAAAGCGCCAGGTGCGCCGCGCGATCAAACGCAGGCTTTTAAGATCTTCCGGCGTTGATTTCAGCGCCGTTTCCACCATCTCAATCTTGCTCATCCAATAAGCTGCGGCGGGGGCCAGAAACCAGGCCAGCGCAAAGGGTGACACCGCGATCCAAATGGCATCGCTGCGATAGCCGACCAGTGTGACGGCCAAGAGGCCCCCAATAAGGCTGGAAGCCATCAATCGATAGCTGCCAAGCAGACCAGTGCTCTTATTCGAAGCACTCTGCGCTGCCGTTGTCCATTCCAGAAGATGTCTGCCACTGATCGTGAGGCGGTAAAGGGTGCGAATAATTGCATCTGTCATCAACCCTGCCTGGTGCGCCAGAAACAGAAAAGTGCAGAGTGTAATGGTTGCCGATTGTAAAAAATCGTCGATCGTCGATTTTAACCGGCTGCTCAGTGTAATCAACTTCTTGCGAGGTATCGCATTTGAGATCGCGGGCAAGAGGGAAGGCATTAATTGCAAAACCACAATCAATACCGTCCAGATGGCGGCATCACGCGCATTCAGGAACAGCCAACCAACAAAAAGACCCAGAAGCGTTGCGCCAGGACTGAGTGATCGCCGAAGATTGTCAATCATCTTCCACATGCCCAATGCCGGGACGGTGACACCTCTGCGCCCCAACATCCACGGCAAAAGCTGCCAATCGCCGCGCGTCCAACGGTGCTGACGCGCTGCCGCTACATCATATCGCTCAGGAAATTCTTCAACCACTTCAACATCTGTGACCAGGGCCGCGCGCGCAAATACACCTTCAAAAAGATCATGGCTGAGCAAACTGTTTTCTGGAATTTTGTTGGCCAACGCGGCTTCAAAAGCATCAACGTCGTAAATACCCTTGCCGGCAAAGGAACCCTCTCCAAAGAGATCCTGGTAGACGTCTGATACAGCAAAGACGTAAGGATCCATGCCTCTTGTTGTCGAATAAATGCGCTGGAAAGCGGAACCGTAATGCCCAACGGGCAACGACGGCGTAACCCGTGGCTGCATGATGGAGTATCCGGATGTGACCCGGTTCTGCGCCTGGTCAAATTTCGGCCTGTTCAGAGGATGCGCCATTTTTCCGATCAGGCGCCGTGCCGCGTCGCGGGGCAGCTTGGTATCGGCATCAAGGGTGATGACGTAGCGGATGGTTTCGGGAAGCGCCGCCGATACCGTGGTAATACTGCTATCGGTTGCGCCGCGCAGCAAGCGGTTCAGCTCCTGCAATTTTCCGCGTTTTCGTTCCCAGCCCATCCAACGATTCTCTTTGGGGTTCCATTTTCGGCTGCGGTGCAGAAGAAAGAATCGGTTCGTGCCATGACGGGTGTTGAGTGCAGCAATGCCATCGAGCGCAGCACTCAGAAGTTCGGCATCATTGGGCTTGGATTCGGCCACAAAATCTGCCCAGTCGGTCAGCAGAGCAAAATATATCTCGCCTTCTGAATTCGAGAGAAAGTGCACTTCCAGCCGTTCCAATAACTCTTCAATTTCATCATGAGACGTCAACAACGATGGAATAACCACAAGTGAGCGAAGCTCAGCCGTAACGCCGTCTCGCAAAGCCAAGCCTGGGATTACATCGGCGTTCATCAATCTGGTCACCGCAAAATTGATAATGGCTTGCCCAAATTCAAAAGCCGGCCATGACAAGAACAACACCAGCAAAATTGAAATGGGCCAAGGCATGCCAGTCAAAGCCAGAATAAACCCGATGCACAGCGTGACGATTGCAATAAACGAAATACTGCCGAGATAGCCAACAAGACCAAGGCGCTTGGCGAATAATCTTATTCGTGGCATTAGATTGTTTTTGAAATTGATGGATTTTTCAAATTCGATGCGCCCGGGCCCCAACAAATAGTAGCCAGGATCCGTCTCATGCTGTGCAACCAGCTGCTGCGCCAAAGACAATTCGTCAACCTTGCTGCCGCGGGCCAACTCCTCCAATGATTTGCGGTAGAGTGTCCGGCTGGAGAAATCCATGGCGCCATAGGTTGCATTGGTGCGCAGCTGCTTTTCCACCAAGCTCACGCTGTCAAACCAGGATTCCCAATTGACATCGGAAATAAGCCGCATGCTGGTAACGATGTTGCGCATCGTAACATTTGCGGCGCTCTGCCGGTGATGCTCTTCGCCAACCGCACCTTCCAATGCTTGGTCGGTCAGGCCCAGCTTGCCCTTCAACCAAGACTTCGCCTCAACCGATAGTTCGGGCTGGTCGCGAAGCCGTTGAATGAATTGGACAGCAAAACTTTCGCTCACTTGCGGTTCACCAAACCGTTTTAGAAGTACTGAAAATGTTGTCTGCGGTTCTTTCACATTCAGCAAGGCATCGGCAAATTCATCGGCCTTTTCGCGGTGCATGCGTGAGTTTACGATCCGCTGCGATATGCGTCTGAGATTTTCAATCAGGATCAACCGTAGACTGATGGCAACAGCCCAGAGCTCTCCAATCGTGAGCGGTTGAATGTTTTGATATTCATTCACAAAGTCTTGCAGGGTTGCGGGGTCAAACTGGCTATCATTATGGGCAACGTAAGCCCAAACCAAACCGAAAATGCGCGGGTGGCCGGCCAGCGGGCCGTCGGCCAACTTCGGCAACTGCCGATAGAATTCTGCTGGAAGATCGGCCCTTGTCTGGCGGATTTGTTCTTCGATCAAGCTATAATTATCGATCAGCCATTCGCCTGCCGGGGTTACAATTTTGCCCTGTGCAGCTGCCGTGCAGCCATCGCGATAGGCGTGCAGAAGCGCGTCTGCATTTTCATCGAGGCGATAAATGATGGAAACCACGCGTTGGGGAGCCGTGGCAAGTTTTTGACTTTCAGCCAAGCTGCGGGCATGTTGGCGAAAGCGATCAAGGCCAAAAATTTCTGAGCTGATTAACTCCGACTGATCGAACGCGGAATTTTTATACCACGTCGAACGGTCGAACATTTTGGTCATAGTGAATCATTCCCCGCTTTTGCAAAAGCCTCAAGGCATAACGTGTGAGGGGCCAATTGGTTCCGCCCGCGGCATGCGCCAACGCCTGTTTCGCGCGGTGCCGAAGCTGCGGAAATTAATTCAATCCAGGAGGGCTTTCACCGCTTCCATCGAATAGGGCTTCGATAACAGTGGCAAGGTGCTGAGCGCGGCAGGCAGTTCAGCGCGATCGACAGTTGTTGATGTAAGAATGACCGCAGTACCTTGCGATTTCAACCGCAGTGCCAACTCTTCCACCTGTTCTTGCTCTAGTCCACAGTCAATAAAGGCGAGATCATACTGTTCGGCTGCAAGCATGGCATCAGCCGCATTCTGATCTTTGGCGTGGTCACAACTTGCAAAGCCCAGGGCTCGCAAGGTTTCTGCCAGATCAAGCCCTATCAAAATGTTGTTTTCCACAATAAGGCAGTTTCGGTGTTTATCAGCCATGTGTGGCACTGCCCTTTCCAGCCACAGATGGGATGTGGAGAATTACCAACGATCCCATGCGGCACACTTAATTGTTGTTTTGAAATGATATATCGATTATTTCCGGTTGTGACTTGCTCAAGCTCACAACACCTGCGAATTTTCTCAAATCATAAAAAATCGCGTTTTGCCGATCTTTCATGAAATGGTGACGTTGTATAACCAGCACAATCCACTATCGTCTGTACACTAGTGAACACACGGGTTAAGAATTTTTGCTTAAGGGTTGAGAGAAAATGCAGCGCACCAAAAACAATCTGCTCAATCACCTGCAAGAGAAAGACTTTGCACTTCTGGCGCCCTATTTAAAGCCATTTAACGCGCTCACAAACCACATTTTATATAACCCCGGTCAGTCCGTCAGCACCGTTTACTTTCCCTGTGGTGCCACTTTGGCATCATTTGTTATTTCAACAGAAGACGGCGGCGCGGTGGAAACTGTGATGGTGGGCCGCGAAGGTGCCGTGGGTGGCATTGTCAGCCAAGGGAAATTGCCCGCCTATTCCAGAATTATGGTACAATCGGGTGGTGAATTTTTGACATTGCCCGTCACCCTTGTCGATGATCTCAAATTAAAATCCCGCACATTTGATAATTTGTTTGCGCGCTATGCTGACTGTGTGATGGCGCAAATTTTTCAATCAACGGCGTGCAACGCAGCGCACACCATTGAACAGCGCACGGCGAAATGGATTATTGCAACCATTGAACGGACCGGTGAAAATAAAGTGCCTCTCACCCAAGATCGGATGGCCGCAATGCTGGGCGTGGGTCGCAGTTATATAAGCCGCGTTATTGGGCGCCTAAAGCAAGATGGAATTTTGACCATTCACCGCGGCTATCTGGTGATCGAACGCCGAGAGAGACTGGAACAAAAGTCCTGCAACTGCAATGAGGCCGTCAAAGCGCATTTCCATGACGTTTTGCGCGGCGTGTATCCTGAAGAAAACGGTGGCAGTTCAAATAACGCAGCACCGTAAAAAATATCAATCGTCAACGCGAACCATCTCAAGCGTGGCAACGCGGCAAACTGCATCGATTCAGGAGACCAAGCCTCTTGATCTCCTGAATCTTGTAGAGGGGGAGTTATGCGGGCTCATTCCATATAAGTACGACCCTTTGGATCATAAGTGGGAGCGGCCTTGAGCTGGTCTTTGCTGGCATCGACCACAAGCTTGAACCCACTGCCATCTTTGGCAATCTCGATGGAATTCAGCATCACGGCAACGTCTTTCGTGCCCATGCCAAGAAAGCCACCAACGCCCAAAACCACGGCCTGAACACCCGTTTCAGACAAAATCAAATCATCAACCTTGCCAACCTTTTCATTGGAACGGCTATAAACCGTCTTGCCGATAAAATCATTGGCGCTGATAATCTTGGCTCCGGTCATTTTATCCGCAGAAACAATGATGTCGGTTTTTGCCTGCGTGGTTGATCCGGTGGTTTTGGCGTCAGTTGCCGAGTTTGCATCCGGCACTGCGGCAACACCAGTCGCGGGCTTTGCCGCATCGGTTGCAGCCTTAGTAGCATCGGTTGCATCTGCGGCTGCCATTTTCTTGCCATCCGGGCACTTCTTCATATCCACGGTTTGGGTGCCGTCGGCATTTTTAATGATGCAAAGCGGATCCACCCCATCCATCGCCTGCGCGAACGCTGCGGACGAGAAAGCTAATGGCGCCAAAAGTGAAGCAGCTAAAAGTGATTTTTTGAACATGTTACGTCTCCTGATTTTCTGTGACATCATGGTCACTGCTGCTTCAACTTTCACCAGAGCGTATGGTTCCGCCGAAAGAAAGCCTTCGCGTTATTCACCCAGCAAAAATCAAAGAATAAACGGCAACGGCTGTTTATGACACAGCCACAAAATCAATAAACGCATCACGGGAGTTGTGGTTCCAATTTTGAGATTCTGATTCTGATATCGGCAGAACTCGGCCTGCTTCCTATATTTCCGCAGCATTGCGCGGACGTGAAGCCAACGCCAGCAGGCCCTGAACCGTATCAGCTTCTGCCGCTGGCTTATCCCACCGCACACGCGAAATGCGCGGAAAACGCATGGCGACACCAGATTTGTGCCGGTTGGAGAGTTGAATTCCATCAAAGGCAACTTCGAAAACCAGTTTCGCTTCCAACTGTCGCACTGGCCCGAATTTATGGGTTGTGTGATTGCGAACAAAATGGTCAAGTTTTTTCAACTCATCATCGGTAAATCCGGAATACGCTTTGCCAACCGGCACAAGCTGCCGTGGTGATGATGACTCGTCCCAAGCCGCGAATGTATAATCCGAATAAAATGAAGAGCGCTTGCCAGAGCCGCGTTGGGCGTAAATCAACACGCAATCGGCCGTCAATGGCTGGCGCTTCCATTTCCACCATAGGCCTCTCGGTCGGCCTGAAACATAAAGGCTATCGAGCCGTTTCAACATCAAACCTTCAATGCCTTCTTCGCGTGTTGATGACCAAATCTCGGTCAATTTATCACGCTCCGTCACGTTGATGATTTCCGAAAGATCCATGCGTACCGGCCGCGTTTGGTCAAACCAGCCTTGCAATCGCGCTCGACGCTCACGCAAGGGCAAACCGCGCAAGTCTTCGCCATCAATCCACAGCGCGTCATAGAGGCGGATAAAGGCCGGATATTCGTCGAGAGATTTTTTTGAAACAGTCTTGCGGTTGAGGCGTTGCTGCAGATGCTGAAATGGAGCAACGGCTCCATTGTGGCCCACCAAGAGTTCGCCATCAAGGGTGGCATTGAATTTTTCATTCTGAAAATCCGGGAAACTTGCAGAAATATCATCACCGCTGCGTGAAAACAATTTGGTGCCAGCGGTGCTGCTGGTGATCTGCACTCTGATGCCATCCCATTTCCATTCCACTTGAAACGCGGCTGGTTGCAGCGTGGCCAAATCCTTGTCTTCGAGCGCGTGCGCCAGCATAACCGGCCGAAATATCACCGCATCTCCAACATCAGGCAGCGCCGCACGATTTTCCAGCCACGCAAAAAGGTCGGCATAGGGCGGCACCAAGCCGTGCCAGATTTGCTCAATCTGCCCCACGTCCTTGTTGAACGCCTGGGCCAATGCCAGTTTTGCAAGGCGCGCTGAAACGCCAGCACGCATGGCCCCGGTTAACAGCTTAAGCAGCGCCCAACGCCCGTTGACATCCAGATTATTGAGCCAAAGCTCCACCAAGCCTCTAATCTCTTGGCGCGGGTGGTGCTGAATCTTCGCAATCACTTCGGAAAGGCGCGGCGCTTCTGCAACCCCATGATCCGGCCAAATCAACGACAGTGTTTCAGCAGAATCGCCCACATAATCCCTGCTCAACCGATACAGCGGCTCGCTAATATGAACTTGCGATAGATCAAGGAGAAGCTTGCGGCTCTGCAATCCCAGATTCAGTTCTTCATTGAGTGCGGCCAATGCATAACCCCTGTCAGGGTCTGGGGTGGTGATGAAATAGGCAGCCAATAAAGCCAGCTTGGAGTTTCGGCCCGGAGCATAGCTCAGGCGGTCCAGCAAGGTGGAAAAAACCTTCACTCCCCCTCCTCTTCAAAACCCACCAGCGCCAAAGCCCGGGCTTTTAACCCAAGCTCTTCACATTTTAGCAGCAGTGCATCTTCACGGCCGTGGGTGATCCAAATCTCGCCAGCACCCACTTCCTTGATTGTTTGGACAAGTTCTGGCCAGTCTGCATGATCAGAGATGATCAGCGGCAATTCAACGCCACGTTGACGCGCGCGCGCCCTGATGCGCATCCATCCCGACGCAAAGCCTATAAGCGGATCTGCGAAGCGCCTGCTCCACCGATCTCCAAGGCTTGCGGGCGGGCACAACACAATCTGCCCCGGCAATTTATCAGTGGCCTCGCTCACCAGCTTCAGAGTGCCAAGTTTAAATCCGCGGCTTTCATAAAAGTCACACATTGACTTCATCGCACCATGCAACCAGATGGGAGCTGTATATCCCGCTTGGCGCAGCAACGTGATAAGCCGTTGGCACTTGCCCAATCCGTAAACCCCAATTTGATGGGTGCGGTGGCTGAACAGTTCTAGGGAATGTAACAGCTTGTTGATCTCATGGGCATCCGTTTCATGACGGAAAACCGGCAGGGCAAAAGTTGCTTCGGTAACAAACAGATCGCACGCGACCACTTCAAAAGGCGCACAGGTTGGATCGGCACGGCGCTTATAGTCGCCAGAAACCACAGCGGTTTTGCCAGCGTGGCGCATCACCACTTGCGCTGACCCAAGAATATGGCCAGCGGGCACGAGAGTGATTGAAACCTCGCCCATTTGCAGGGTTTCGCCATAAGCCAAAGCCTGTTGAACCTTGCCCGCCGCGGCACCCAAGCGGAGATTCATGATGGCAATGGTTTCCGGAGTCCCCAGAACACTTTCATGGCCTGCGTGGGCGTGATCAGAGTGGCCATGCGTTATCACCGCCCGCGCCACCGGCCCATGAGGATCAATATGAAAATTTCCTGGAACGCAAAATAGCCCGTGCTCATCGGGCCGCAGCCAAGATTCAAAATGCTCCGTGTTAGCCAAAGTTTTTTGTCACCCTATTGCCACCTCATTAAGGCACAAAGCTTTTTACAGCTCACCTGTGCGCGATGACCTGCTGCAACTAAACTCAACGTGGCTGAATCCGTTCCTTGTTTTCATCGCGCTGTCCAGCAAAGCCCGGAACCAAAATACTATCCACTCGTTTATGATTATAGCTTGTGGCGCGTGCCGCCGAAGTGAAAAATAAACCCTGGAGCAAAAAATGGATAGCAAATCGAACACCGCTGCCGATGCCGATAAAGTTTGGCAAATGATGAAAGACATTGGCATTTGCATGTTGATCACCAGCCAATCACAACATGTTCGGGCGCGACCCATGTCGACAATTGTGCGTAAAGAAAGCAACGATGTCGTGATGCTGACCGAGAAATCCAGTGGCAAAGAGCGCGAAGTGGAGCAGAATTCAAATGTCGTGCTCAATTTCAGCAATGGTTCAAACGAATTCGTTTCATTGCACGGCAAAGCCCGGCGCGACGATAGCCGCGCACTGATCCGGCATTTGTGGAACCCCGGGGCCCAAGCGTTTTGGCCAAAAGGCCCGGATGACCCCAATGTTGAGGCATTGATTGTGCAACCCGTTAACGCCGAATTCTGGGCGGGCCATTCCGGCCTTCTGAATTCAGTAAAAATGGCTTTTGCGATCGCCACGGGACAAACTCCTGATTTGGGTGAAAACAAGAAGATTGCCCTCTGAGTCACACTCTTGAATTTACCTTCAAGAAAAATGCGCCAGCAGTAAAAGTGTATCGGCTTGCGCTTGGCCCCAATCAAATCTGCAGTGTTTCGATTGCGAAATCAGGGCTTTGCGCAAAAACGTGTTGATCACAGCGGCTAAAATTCAGAACTAAATAAAAAAGAGCGGCTTTCGCAAGCCGCCCAAGTCTACGGGGGTGGAATATATCTCAACGCCAACGCGTGAGATGAGAATGATCAACAGCTTCGTTGAAGCCCGTTGGCTTACGTGTTGAATGACAGAGACTTTATCAGCCTCATTTGAGAACGTTGCCGAATTGCGCTGCATGACCGCGCGACATCGTCAACGGTTTCAATGATGCATGAATAGAGCGAGCAGGATAATCACAGGAATTGGTACGCCCAATAACCACAACAGAATGCCACGACCCACCGGAACCTCCTCGTTTAATGAAATCGGCATTCCCCAATTGAGCCAACCAACAGTGCCACAATTTTGACGCACGATTTAATGGAAGCCAAACGCTGATCTCGGCTTAGGGTTCCATAGTTAAAAAAGATTTTTATGGTTGTGGAGGAAGTCTTACGCTTCCCCCACACAGAGTCAGCCAATGCTATGAGTCGCGGCGCTGGTCACCAGACTTGGAATCGGAAGATTTTGAAGTGTGCGTTCCACTCTGGGCACCGGTGCCACCTTTTGCGCCGGTGCCGCCCTTGCCAGACGATGTTTTGTCATCTTTGCCGTTTTCAGAAGTGGATGACTTATGGTTGTTTTGATTGCTATTGGTCATTTGAAATACCTCTCATGGGTTGGGTCATGCTCAGCCACAATTGGCCGACGCTACCATTTAATTTCAAAGCCAAAAAAAGGTTCCGGCTGCAGCGATTTGTAATGATTTCGCGCTGCGATTTGCAATTTCCACAGTTACGATTTCGGTGCCTGGCGGGGCGAATACGCGCTCTTGTAAGAGAGGCGCAAATTTTTTCTGCGCGATAATTGTCTGCGGAACCTTTCCAAGTTCCACCCGTTGCTAGTGCGTCAGATTGGAAAATCTGGCCACTCTGAACCGTATTCATTCAAATCAGCAACTCAATCACGTGAGGACCATAACATGCGCGACCAAGCCAACCCATCCGCAGCCACAAAATCGGCTCGCAAATCCACCACCAACGATAAGAATTTAGATGACCTTTTTGAACATGCATTGAAAGATATTTTCTATGCTGAAAAAAAGATCCTCAAGGCTTTGCCTAAAATGATCAAGGCCGCTCAAGACCCAGATTTGCAAGAGGGTTTGGAGAGCCATCGCATGGAAACTGAAGGCCATGTTTCAAAGCTCGAAGAAATTTTTGCACTGCTGGGCAAACCTCCGAAGGCCGTGAAATGCGAAGCCATTGAAGGCATCTTGAGTGAGTCCGAAGAGGTGTTGCAGGAATTTGGAAAGTCCAAGGCCTGTGACGCCGCAATCATATTTTCGGGCCAAGCCGTGGAACATTATGAAATCACGCGCTACGGCAGCATGCATGCCTGGGCAATCAGCTTGGGCATGGACGAAGCGGCAGACCTGCTGGAAAGCATTCTGAACGAAGAAAAAGCGGCGGATGAGAAGCTCTCTGAACTGGCTGAGAGCCGCATCAATTTCGCGGCCGAAGAAGAAGATGAGGCGGCCGGCGACGTTGAGGAAGCGGCCTGATAATTTCAGATTGTTTGAAAGAGTGGCAAAAAGGAACTTGAAATTTCAAGTTCCTTTTTTGTTGCAGACATCATGCGAAGCAGCGCCACTCACGCTTTCGTTGCGAACCTTGCGAATTTTTGACGTCAACTGTTGTCACCATCCGGTGTCTTGGTTTTGCAATGGTTCTGTCGCGTGTTCTTCAATGAGCGGCCCTAGCCTCACGTCCAAAATGCTCACCCGCGGGGACTTTCAACATGTTAACCAATGGCGTTTTTGGAACCGGTATCTCAGCGCATAAGCGCGCCACTGACCTTTCGGATTTTGCCGATGAGTTGGATATTTTCGGCCTGGTTCCCACCCAGCAGGCCACTGGCATTGCGGCCGCATATGAGCGGCAGCGCGAATGGCTGTCGCGTGCTGGCGAGATCGCGCAGGGGCACGCACTGACTTTGTGCGTTGAAACACTATTCGCCGACAATGGCCAAAAGCAAACGGCATCACCCAGGCGCTTGACCGCTGAGCTTTGAAACGGGATAGGCCATGCTCAAAATCCAAAACCTCGGCAAGAGTTTCAATGGCAAGGCGGCGCTTTCTGATGTCACCTTGGACATTGCGAAAGGGGCCTTCATTGGCGTGATCGGCAGATCGGGTGCAGGCAAGCATTTCATTCATGCGAAAGCCGCCCCGATTGAAGTGTCAACGGAAAACTGTTCAAGAATTTGGAACTGGCCACCCGGGTCTGACTCGATAAAAAGGGTGAAATTACGCAAAGTGAAGGGCTTGCCATGGATGGCTGCAAAATGGCTTTCGGCCAGTTTTCTGGCGGCCAGCAAGTCTTGGGTGTTAAGCCTTGCACTCAAGGCTATATGAAAACAAAATTCCTCAAAAACATATGGATACCCCAGTCAGCAAAATACTGGCTCTGCCGTGGCGTAAGGCCGGTTGCCAGGCGGCGCGCGACTTCCTCAGCGTCCGGTGCCGCACGCAAATGGTCAAAGCTGCGCACGCATTTGGCGGCCAAGGCATCAACCTCCACGCAAGGCCGCTCTGGCACCAACACGAGAAAGCCATCAATTTCACTCGCGATCAAACGTTCTATGGTGGGCGGCATAAGCAGGGTCGCCAAAGCGCGCGCCTCTTGCTTGACATGATGCTCAGTTTTTCCGGCCCTACAACTGAAAAAACTGAAGCTGCCACCATTCAAACCCGGCATCGGGTACCGAAAATTGCCATGCGAGAGGGCCAGATTTTGGTGCTGCAAGTGCCCATTCCTGAGCCACTGAGATTTTTAGAACCGCGCGAAACCGAAACGCGAAAACTGCATGCGTTGGAAGAATATGGCATCATGCATGTGAAGCTTTATGAAGACATAGCCAAATTCGGCCAAATCGCCACATCTTATGCCCCCCACAATGGCATAAGGTGCCACATCTTTGGTCACCACGGCTTGCGCGGCAACAATCGCACCATGGCCAATCTTCACACCCTTCATCACCAGGGCGCCATGGCCAATCCACGTGTCGTGGCCCAAAATCACCGGTCTGGAACGCCGCCACGCAAATAGCGCTGCGTCATCTTCCTCATCCGCCCAATAATACGGCGAACGATACATGAAATGGTGCAATGAGGCGCGTTCGAGCGGATGTTCTGATGGGTTAAGCCGCGTGAAGGCTGCAATGTTGGCAAACTTGCCGATCTTCGAATAGGCAATATCGGCGAAGCGATCTGTGTAGCTGTAATCGCCGAAATGCGATTCAAGAACCCGAGTGCCTTCGCCAATTTCGACGAAATTTCCAAAGGTGGAATCTCTTGCAATCGAATGCGGGTGAAAATAGGGATCAGATCCAAGTTTTGGCATGAGCAAGTTTCGGCATGAGAATGTGCAGCTTCCAAAGAAATTACCAATTTTGTTTTCACAGATCACGTTGCCAGTTGTGTGACGGCCAGGGCAGCAGCGCGGGTCTTTGGGGCAGGAATTTCTGATGGTGTTGCAGAATGCCGGATTTCAGTGCCTTTGCCGGGCAAGAATTGCGCGTTATTGCGATGTGATCATTAAGCGCTGGCAGGATTCTATTACACGAGACAGGAGTTGCGAATCTTGAGAGTACATCCGGCTTTTTTGCAATGATCGCGTTCAGCACAGGCATTTGCAGCGTAACATTCCAATCCGTGGCACCTTGATAAATGAGCTCGGCACCAAATTCCTTTGCTGCTGCTTCGGCTCCTTTGTGCATCGTAATATAGAAGGCGTCAGTGGTCAGCCCCGGAATGAGAGCAATCTTAAAGGGCTCCTTCGCAAAGGCCATGGATGGAATTGTCATCGCAGCGGCGCTGGCGATCGCTAATAAAAGTAACAGCTGCTTCATCACGTACCTCCCAGTACTTTGTTGCTGGCATCGGAAACTTTATTTGATCCGTGCCAATGACTTTGATTGACCGGTTTGCGAATCCGGTATACCAGCAGATGAGTTAAAGGAATGGAGCAAGCCTGACGAAGTGAAATTTTTCGTGTACAGATTGAAAAAAGGAAAGCTTCGGTTTTGAAGAAAGCTCGACTAGACCGCCAAGAAAATGTGCCGCGCCAGATCTACGAGATCCTCCGAGCTCGAATCTTGTCAACCGAATTGCCCCCTGGGTCTTCGATCAATGAACGCTATCTGGCCGAGGTATTGGGCGTTAGCCGCACGCCAATTCGAGAAGCAATTCGCCGCTTGTCAAATGATGGATTGATTTCAATAGTTCCCAACGTCGGCACTTCTGTGGCGGCTTTCGATCCCTTGCGCGTGCGGGAATTTTGTCAGATTCGAACAGGCGTTGAATGTATTGCAATCGAGGCGGCGGTTAAGAATTTCGGCCTGGCCGAGGAAAAGAAACTGGTTCAACTGATTGCCGAACAAGACAAAACTGTTGATCGCGGTGATATGATCGCAAATATCGCGATTGATACTGAATTCCACGATGTCATTATGGAATTGAGTGGCTACAAAGTTATACCCGATTTTCTGCACCGGGCGATGGGGGAGATTCTCCGTGCCCGCCACTTGTCGATCCAACTGCCAGGTCGTTTGAGAGAACCCATAATCGAGCACCAGGTAATTCTTGAGGCCCTTCGTTCTGGCAACCCCAAAACCTGTGTTACGGCAATGAAGGACCATCTCGATAAAAGTTTCGCTTCAATCATGAAAGTGCTGGAGTCGGTGAACACTTAGTCGCCTAGACTTTTTTGCCCGCGGGCGGGCCAACGCCAATTTCGGAAAATTGTTTTCAATGGCTGTCATAAACTCGAAACAGCACAACCGATGTTGACAAAATTATCCAGAAGTTGCTTGATACCCAAGTCACTTGCGTGAGCATGAATGCCTTTGATCAGTTTAAATCCCAAGATAACACCACGGCGCAGTGACCGTCGCGCTCTTGACACAAATTGAGGTGGTGGTATACCGGATAAAACGATTTCCTAAGTCAACACAACAACAAAAAACGTCTGGGAGGACGATCAAATGTCAGAAAAGCTGAACATACCGCCTGCTGTATTTATGATGCATCGGAGGCAATTCATGCTGGCTGCGGCCGGCGCAGTTTCCAGTTTGGCCGCGCCGTTGGCAGCCTTTGCCGATACGCCAGCAGCAGCAACGGCGATTACGCCTGCCACACCCCTCGCTGAACTTCCGCGCACATCGCAACTGGTGCTTGGCTGGTCAATCACGTCGCCCATTGGCGTTACCAACCCATGGGCTGTTCCTGGCTATACCCACCAAGAGGGCAACGCCCTGATGTGGGAGCCGCTGATGTATTTCGGCATCTTCAAAGATGACTATATTCCATGGCTGGCCTCCAGCATGGAGTATACTGCGAAGGACTTTACCGCACTCCAAATTAAATTGAATCCCAAGGCCAAGTGGAGTGATGGAAAAGCTGTCACTTCAAAAGATGTGGTTTTCACCTTCGAAGGCCAGTTGAAAAACGACAAGCTTCCCTACCATGCAGCCTTTGCCCAATTTGTAGACAGCGTCACTGCTGCAGATGATCTCACCGTAAATGTCAAGTTCAAGATTCCGGCCCCACGCTTCAAGTTTGAAGTGTTGTGTGAAAAATTCGATACCGGCATTCCCATCGTTCCAGCCCATGCCTTTGATGGTCAGGCAGATGTGAATGCCTATGCCGGTGGCGTGGCAATGCCGCATTCAGGGCCTTATGATTTGGTGGCCTGGGACGCGAACCAAAAGATCTTCAATCTGCGCGAAGATTGGTGGGCAGTTGGTGCCGGATTGATTCCATTACCTGAAGTAAAGCGGGTTATCATCTCAAACCTGGGTGGCCAGATTGGCCAGAACATGGACACGATTGCCCAACGCCTCGTGAACAGCGAGATGGACTCAGCGCTTGATATGCGCAGTTCCGTGATCGGCAACATCTTGGCGAAGAATCCCAAGATCACCACCCACACTGGAAATAAATCGCCATACGGCTATTTGGATTGGTGGCCAAACTCTCTGTGGATGAACACCCAGATTGCACCCTTCAATGACGCCAAAGTGCGGCGTGCAATCAGCCTCGCAATCAACCGCGATGTGATTAACGACACGCTGTATGAAGGTGCCAAGATTGCCACGATCTATCCGTTTCCGCTTTATCCTGGCCTGCAAAAATTCGTTGATAGCCCAGAGATGAAAGCGTTGGAGGCAAAGCTTAAACCTGGCCTGTTTGATCCAGATGCCAGCGCCAAGCTGATGACCGAGGCGGGTTTCGCCAAGAATGGCAAGGGCCTGTGGGAGAAAGGTGGCCAGACCGTAAATTGCACGATCAATGGCTTTGAAGGCATTCACAGCGACATCGTGCCGGTTTTGGTGGAGTTCTTGGTGGCGGCAGGATTTGACGGTGCGGTGAACTTCGGCACCAACGCTTACCAGAACATGGCAGATGGCGCGCCGGGCCTTTACATGTTCGGTCATGGTGCCAGCTTGAAAGACCCCTATGCCGCCCTGGAACTGTATCATGGTCGTTTCAGCAACTCGATCGGCACTCCCGCAGGGAACAACCGCTTCTCGCGTTACAAGAACCCCGCCTACGATGCCGTGGTTGACGCCATGGCACCATTGTCATCGGATGATCCGAAGTTCCATGAAAACGCCGTGAAGGCAATGGAGATCTACTGGACGGAACAGTTAGACGTTCCGATCATCCAGTGGCTGCACCGCATTGCCTATAATCAAACCCATTGGACGAATTGGCCCACTGCGACCAACAAGGCCATGGGCACGAATGGCGCATTTTGGGCGGAAACGGGCCTTCTCGTTGTCAGTGCGCTGAAGAAGGCCTAGCATCGGACTTAATCAATGCAAGGTGCGTGTCCATCTGGCGCGCACCTTGTTATTGAAAATTCGCACCTGGCGCTGTCCTGATAGGAACCCCTATGATATTGCGTTTAATTTTCCGGCGGGTGTTGTTTCTCTTCGTTGTTATCTGGTGTGCATCGTCTATCGTATTTATTATTCCGCGCCTGTCCAAGACCAACGCCATCAGAGAACGCTTCGCCGAATTGTCACGCACCGGCGGATTTTCTCCGGATGATTTGGAAAAGATCATTGCGAGCTACAGCAAGCAATTCGGACTTGATGCGCCCCTGTGGCAGCAATATCAGGATTATCTCGGAAACATCCTGCATATGGATTTTGGCTATTCGCTGAACCGCTATCCCATGACTGTGACGCAAGTGATCGTCACCGCCATCCCTTCAACACTGGGTTTGCTGCTGGTCACCACGGTGCTCAGCTTTCTCATCGGCAATTTTCTGGGCGCATTGTCCGCTTGGCCAAAAGCGCCAAACTGGGTGCGCGCCATGGCAACACCTTTTGTGCTTCTCACAGGCGTGCCGCCCATCATCATGGGCGTGCTTTTGCTGTTCTTCATTGGCTTCCGGCTGCAACTGCTTCCCTTGGGCGGCGCCCACACAATCGGGATCGTGCCTGACGGCTCATTATCGTCTTATCTTGATTTGTTGTTGCATCTTATTCTGCCTTCGCTCGCCTTGATTCTGGGCTCGGTGGGGGGCTGGGTTCTATCCATGCGCGGCATGGGCATCACCATTCAAGGCGAAGACTATGTGAACTTTGCCGAACACAAGGGCCTGACTGGCAAGGTGATATTCAGGGATTATTACCTCCGCAACACACTTCTGCCGCAAGCCACGGCCCTGGCTTTGGCCTTGGGCACCGTCGTCACCTCGGCGATTGTGATTGAGGGTTTATTCGGCCTGCCTGGCATCGGGCAAGCCCTGAACAGCGCAATCCGGTCAAATGATTTTCCGGTGATCTATGGCATCGTGCTGTTTATCACCGCGGCCGTTGCAACACTGATGGTGGCGATGGAGTTTGTCTATCCCCTCCTCGACCCGCGCATTCGAAATCAATAGGAGTGGCACCGTGACAGATGCAACACTCGTGATGTCTCTGCGGCCCAGCCGGTTCTGGTTGGCCATGCGCTATATCAGGCGCAACAAAAGCCTGGCCATTGGTTTGGCGGTGATGTTGTTTCTGATTGCATTTACGGTGATCGGGTTTCTGACCATCAACCCCAGACACGCCTATCCGCTATCAGCCGCGACAAGGCAGGCGCCCAGTTGGAAATACCCCCTGGGCACCGATTTTTTTGGCCGCGATCTTTTGGCTGCCATGGTCGTTGGCATGTGGCAAACGGCGGCAATCGGACTTATCGCGGGCGGCATCGGCACCATGATCGGGGTATTTCTGGGGTTTGTATCAGCCTATTTTGGCGGGCTGATCGACGCGATCATCAAAACAATTTGCCAGATCCTGACGCCTATCCCCGTGCTGCTGATTCAAGTCGTCGTGGCAGGAAGTCTCGACAAACGTGACGTTACGATCATGGTCATGGCCCTTATCATCGTCATGCTCGGCTGGATGGGAACCACGCTGGTGGTGCGAAGCCAGGTTCTAACCATGAAAGAGCGGCAATTTGTGGCTGTGGCCAAACTGTCTGGTGTTGGGTCAATGGGCATTATCTTCAAGGAGATCATGCCGAACTTGTTGCCCTTCATTGCCGCAGCCTTTGTGGTTCAGGTTTTCCAGGCGGTGTTCGCTTCATTTTATCTCGCCGTTCTGGGTTTGGGGCCATTGCGCGAACCGCTTTTGGGCAACATCATCTGGTCGGCGCAGGGCCAAGGCGCCTTCTTCAATGGATGGTGGTGGTGGCCGATAGAACCGGCGATTGCCATGGTGCTGATCTTGGGATCGTTGGCCCTCATCAACATGGGTCTTGATGAGTTAGCCAATCCCCGTGTGCGTAAATCGGAATAGCGGCATGGCAGATGCACTTCACAAAAGCCCGATCCTCACGGTGAGCAATCTCGAAGTGACATACTACACTGATGCCGGTCGCGCCAAAGCACTGGATGACGTTTCTTTCACTTTGAATGCGGGTGAAAAGCTGGGCATGGTGGGCGAAAGCGGCTCAGGCAAAAGCACATTAGCACTGGCCATGATGCGGATGATCAAGCCACCGGGCCGCATTGAGGCCGGTCACGTCTTTGTTGGCGGCACGGATCTGATGGCGTTGAGCGATGAAGATATGCGCCAGGCGAGGCTGAGTAAAATTGCCTATATTCCACAAGGGGCGATGAATTCGCTGAACCCTGTCATCCGCATTGGCGCACAGCTGGTTGATGCGCTTCGCAGCCACGGCATACGTGACAGTCGCGCGCAAATTGAAGAACGCTGCATCAATGCACTGAAATCGGTGGATCTTGATCCAGCAGTATTCCGCATGTATCCGCATGAGCTCAGTGGCGGCATGAAGCAGCGCGTTTGCATTGCCATCGGGATTTTGTTGCAGCCGCAAGTGATTATTGCCGATGAACCAACGTCGGCGCTGGATGTTGTGACCCAGCGCCAGGTGATGGAAACCATTGACCGGGTGAAAAACCAGATCAACGCCGCTGTTATTTTGATTGGCCATGACATGGGTTTGATGGCGCAATTCGTAGACCGTGTGGCCGTGATGTATTCCGGGCGTTTGGTTGAGGTCTCAACGGTGCGCGAAATGTTCACCAACCCCTTGCACCCTTACACTGCAGCATTGATTTCCAGCTTGCCCAACCTGCAAAACAAGGGGGTGTTTCAGGGCATACCGGGTCTGGCACCTTCGCTGTTGCGACTGCCATCGGGCTGCGCCTTCCATCCACGATGCACCAAGATGATGGAAGTTTGCCAATCCACGCGTCCGCTCACTCGCACGTTAGAGAGCAACCGTCTCGTCACCTGCCACCTCTATGACGCGGTGGTCTAACACATGACCAACCTTCTGGACCTGCATCACGTCTCTAAAACCTATACGCGAGGGTTGATCAACGCCAAAGCCACAGTGGCCTTGCAAGAGATATCTTTGACGTTAAAGCAGGAAGATCCCACAATCCTGACCGTTGCCGGCGAAAGCGGGTCAGGCAAGACCACTTTGGCCATGCTGCTGCTGGGATTCATCACGCCCACAACCGGGCAGATTATTTACCGCGGAAAAGATATCACCGCTTTGCAGGGCGAAGAGCGCATGGCGTTTCGCCGCGAAGTGCAAGCGGTTTTTCAAGACCCGTTTGCCGTTTTCAATCCGTTCTACACCGTTGATCACTTGCTGAGTGTGCCCATCAAGCGCTTCAAGCTTGCCACAAATGCCAAAGCGGCCCGCGCCAAGATGGATGAGGCGCTGACGGCGGTGGGCCTGCGCCCTGAAGATGTGCTCGGCCGCTATCCTCACCAGCTTTCAGGTGGACAGCGCCAGCGTATCAATGTGGCGCGGGCGCTGTTGCTGAAGCCGCGCCTGCTTATTGCTGATGAACCTGTATCGATGGTTGACGCCAGCTTGCGCGCCAGCATTCTTGAAACGTTGCGCAATTTGCAGCGTGACCATGGTGTGTCGATCATCTACATCACGCATGATCTGACCACCGCCTATCACATCGCCAATGCCATCATTGTTTTGTATCGCGGCGGAGTGATGGAAGCTGGCGACGTTGATCAGGTGATCAAGTCACCACAGCATCCTTATACGCGGCTTCTGGTCGATTCCATTCCATGGCCCGCACTCGATCGGCGGTGGGGCACCGACATGATCAAGGCACGCGAGGCTGGCAGCAGCTCTGTGGGCTGTCCATTCCGCAGCCGCTGCCCGATGGCGATGGAGCAGTGCAAAACCCAGCCGCCGCTTTATAAAATCAACAAAACCCAGGCCGCCGCCTGCTATTTGCATGCGGGCCATCCTGAAATCGCGGCCGAACGTTTGACCGAACTCTTGCCGGTGCGAACTCAAATCGAAGCCTGAAAGTGCTGCCATGCTGGATATAGCCGAATACATCATGCCAACCCCTTCCCCGCTTTGGAAGCTGGCCAAACAGGCCGGGGTGGACTTTGCGGTTGGTGGTCTGCCCGCCGACGTGAAGCCAGACGAAAAGGTGTGTGACCTCGCTCCGTTGACGCGCATGCAGGCGGCCTATCAGGAGGGGGGCTTCAAGCTGGCGGTGATTGAAGCGCGGCCTCCCCTTAACAAAACCAAGCGCGGGCTGCCGGGGCGCGATGAAGAAATCGCCATGGTCTGCACCCTTCTCGAAAATATGGGGAAACTTGGCATACCCGTTTGGTGCTATGAGTGGATGACTGACTTCAACTGGTTGCGCACGAACATGTCAACGCCTTCGCGTGGCGGTTCGGTGGTGACGAGTTTCAATCTTGCCGATGTCCCCGAAGACCTGACGAGCAATCCTCCCATTGCTGAAGAAGCCCTGTGGCTCAATCTGGATTATTTCCTGAAAAAAGTTTTGCCTGTCGCCGAAAAGGCCGGCGTGAAACTTTCGATGCACCCGGATGATCCGCCGCTTTCACCCATCCGCGGTGTTGGGCGCATCATGCGTTCCGTTTCCAATTATCAGCGCTTGATGGAACTGGCGAACAGCCCAATGAACACAATTACGCTGTGCCAGGGCAATTTTACGCTGATGACTGATGATCTTCCATCGGTCATCCGTAAATTTGGCAAGAAGATCAGCTTCGTGCATTTTCGCGATGTACGCGGTGTGCCGTCGCAATTCCATGAAACCTGGCATGATGCCGGACAGACCGACATGCTGGCCTGCATGAAAGCCTACCGCGACATTGGTTTTGATGGCGTTCTGCGCCCCGATCATGTGCCCACTGTTGAGGGTGACAGCAATGCCCATGCCGGATATTCGTCCTTCGGCAGGCTTTATGCCATCGGCTATATCCGTGGGCTTCGGCAGGCTGTTTATGCGAGCTGAGCAATGAAGATCGCGGTCACTGGTGGCAACGGAGGTTTTGGTCGCATCGTCATACCAGGCGTTCTGGCTGCGGGCCACACTGTGGTTTGCATCGACCGAGAGCCATTGCACCTGGATGCAAACGAAGCCACACGCTATGTTCAAACAGATTTAGCCGACTATGACGCAGTGGTCAGGGCCTTGGCAGGATGTGAAACGCTGATCCATCTGGCGGCCATTCCCAGCCCGCGAGGCCATCTTGATCATATTGTTCACAACAACAATGTTGTGGCCAGCTACAATGCGCTGCGGGGTGCCGCAGAAGTTGGAATCCGGCGCATCGTGCAAGCTTCCAGCGTCAATGCCGTGGGTCAGGCATTCAGCAGCAAGCCCCGTTATGACTTCTTCCCGATTGATGAACGACACGCCAACTATGCCGAAGACGCCTATGCCTTGTCCAAATGGATTTGCGAACAACAGGCAGACGCGCTTGTGCGTGGCTTTGAAGGCATGAGCATCGCCAGCTTGCGTTTTCACTGGATCAAGCCGCGTGCTGATGTGATCAAAGCCTATGGCAACAGTGACGAAAATTTCTGGCGCTATCTCGCCGCTTATACTGACCCGCAGGCCGCCGTGCGCTCTTGTGTGCAGGCCATCTCCGCACCGTTTCAAGGACACGAGGTGTTTTACATTGTGGCCCCCGAAACCATCGTTGAAACTCCAACGCTTGCGCTTGCCGCACACCACTTTCCCAACGTTCCGATCACGGGTGACCTGAGCGGCAACCGTGCCTTCATGACCAGTGCCAAGGCGGAGCGCATGCTGGGTTGGAAACACCACCTTTCCACCACACAAGGGCAGACATCATGAAAATCACCAAGGTATCGACTGCTGTCATCGCCGGCAACTTTCCCTGGGTGCTGGTGCGCATTGAAACCGACACGGGCGTCAGCGGTCTGGGCGAAGCCTATTGGGGCGCTGGCGTTGCAGAGCTTGTGCACCGCGCCAAACCACTTTTGATCGGCGAAGACCCGACTAATATCGCCAGGTTGATGTTCGTTATGGAACGCTCGCTCTCGGGCGAAGGTTCGCAGGCTGGCGTTACCGTCACCGCCATGTCTGGCATTGAGATTGCGTTATGGGATTTGATGGGCCGCGCCCACGGCCTGCCGATTTCAACTTTCTTTGGCGGACGTTTTCGTGAAAAAATCCGCATCTATGCGGATTGTCACGAAGGCGACACGCCTGACCCAGCCGAATATGCCAGGCGCGCCAAGGAAGTTGTTGCCGCAGGTTTTACCGCGATCAAGTTTGATCTCGACAATGCCAATCCCTACACGCTGGATTTGACCGATGGTGACCATTCCCGCCGCCAGTGGGTTGAACCTTTCAACCGCCTGATCGGATCGCAGGAGATGGCGTGGATGGTGTCGGTGGCGAGTGCCGTTCGCAACGCTGTTGGGCCCGAAATCATGGTGGCGATGGATGCCCACTGGAAATTCGGAGTGAACGATGCGATAAAATTGGCGCAGGCGCTTGAGCCTCTTGACCTTCTATGGCTGGAAGACCCGGTTCCCCCGCATAACATTGAGGCGCAGCGTTTGGTTACGCATTCAACCCGCACGCCCACGAGCACTGGCGAAAACCTTTACTTACACCAAGGCTACCGTGAATTGATTGAAAAGCAGGCAGTGCGCATCATCACGCCAGATATTCCGAAAATGGGCGGACTGTTGGAGTTCAAAAAGGTTGCTGACCATGCAAACCTTTATTACATCCCCATGGCACCCCATAACGTGGCCAGCCCCATTGGCACCGTGGCTTGCGGGCATGTGTGTGCAGCGATCAGCAATTATCTGGTGATGGAATATCACGCGCATGACGTGGCCTGGTGGGGTGATCTGGTTGAAGGTGGCTCCCCCCTTCAAAACGGTTTCATCACGCTTAACAACAAACCCGGCCACGGGTTGACCCTGAACGAAGATGTGGCCAAGGCGCATCTGAAAAAGGGCTCAAGCTTTTTTGGCGAAAATCCATAGGACTGAGGACGACATGAAAATCACGGCCATCAAAGTTATCGTTGCCTCGCCCGGGCGCAACTTCGTCACCGTCAAGATCATGACCGACCAAGGGCTGTATGGTATCGGCGATGCCACGGTGAATGGCCGCGAAATGGCGGTGGTTGCCTATCTCCAGGAACACGTGATCCCCATCCTGATTGGCAAAGACGCCGCGCGCATCGAAGACATCTGGCAATATCTTTACAAGGGTGCCTATTGGCGGCGCGGGCCCATCACCATGGCCGCCATTTCCGGGGTCGACATCGCGCTGTGGGACATCAAGGCCAAGGCCGCGAATATGCCGCTCTATCAAATATTGGGGGGTGCCTCGCGTGACAAGGTGATGATCTACCAGCATGTTGGCGGATTGACCATTGAGCAAACCGTCGAAGGTGTAATTGCCAAGCGCGAGGCGGGCCACGTTGCCATCCGCGCCCAGGTTTCCATCCCGGGCTTGCCGCCGATTTATGGCACCGGCCCATCAACCGATCAGGCAGCCGGTGGAATGGTACAGGCCCTTCCCGTGGAGGAAGTCTGGTCCACACATAAATACCTGCCCCTGGTGCCGAAGCTTTTTCAAAAATTGCGCGATGCTGTGGGCTGGGACGTGCATCTTCTGCACGACACGCACCACCGCTTAACCCCGATTGAGACGGCCCGACTGGGCAAGGACCTTGAACCTTACCGGTTGTTCTGGCTGGAAGACCCGGTGCCCGCCGAATTGCAGGAAAGCTTTCGTCTCATCCGCCAGCACACCACAACGCCCATTGCAGTGGGCGAAGTGTTCAACACCATATGGGATTGCCAACAGCTGATCAGCGAACAGTTGATTGACTATATCCGCGTCACATCTGTTCATGCCGGTGGCGTTACCGGCCTGCGCCGGATTTTCGACTTTGCCGCCATTTATCATGTTCGCTCTGCCTGCCATGGCCCGATGGATGTGTCGCCCGTTGCCATGGGTGCCAATGTTCACGTCGATCGGTGGCTGCCCAACTTCGGCATCCAGGAATACTCAGGCTATACGGAAGCAACCCACGAGATGTTCCCGCATTCATGGCAGCAGGAAGGCGGCTTTTTGGTCACCGGCGAAGCCATCGGTCATGGTGTGGATATTGACGAGAAAGTGGCCGCCCGCCACCCTTACAAGGCGGCTTATCTGCCCGTTGCGCGCGCCGAAGACGGCACCATGTGGAGTTGGTAGAATGAAGATCAGTGCCGTCAAGCCGTTTCCCGTCTGGATTGGCCACCGCAACCAGTTGGTGGTCAAGGTTGAAACCGATGAGGGAATTTTCGGCTGGGGCGAAAGCGGTTTATCGGGCCGCGAATTGGCTGTGGCCGGTGCAATCCAGCACTTTGCTGAATTTCTGAAGGGCCGCGATCCCATGGCCATCGGTGCCCTGTGGCAGGAAGTTTACCGCAGCCAATACTTTGAAGGTGGGCGCGTTTTGCAAGCCGCCCTTTCCGCCATCGACATTGCGCTCTATGATATCAAGGGCAAGGCGTTGGGCGTGCCGGTTTATGATCTGCTGGGCGGCAAACAGCGCGAGCATGTTCCAACCTTCGCCTCTACGACAGCCCACGAAACCGCAGCCATCCTCGCCCAGGCCCAAACATTGAAATCCGCCGGTTGGACAGCTATCCGCCTATTTCCGAATTTTAGCGATCAAGGCAAAATTTTTGAACCGCGTGAACATTTAGCGGCAACCGCCCGCACCTGCATTGCCGCGCGCGAAGCATTGGGCGGCGAAACCGTTCTGGGCATTGATTGGCACCACCGCCTCTCCGTGGCCGAGGCCGCAAGCTTCTGCCAGAAAATGCCCTCCGCCACGCTTGATTTTCTGGAAGAACCCATCCGCGACGAAACCCCTGAAGCCTACGAGTCTTTGCGCAAGTTGACCGATGTTCCCTTTGCGATTGGCGAAGAATTTTCCTCGAAGTGGCAATTCTTGCCTTACATTGAACGCGGCATCCACCAATACAATCGCCTCGACCTGTGCAATGTGGGTGGCTTCACTGAAGCCATGAAAGTGGCCGGATGGAGCGAGGCGCATTATGTTGATATGATGCCCCACAACCCGCTTGGCCCAATTTGTACCGCGGCCACCATCCACTTTTCTGCCGCGGTGGCCAACTTTTCCTGGCTTGAAACGCGGGTGAACCCCGGTGATCTTTATGGCGGTGGCCAGAGTGATGACGTGTTCACCCGCCAGCCTCGCCTGCACGGTGCCGTCTACCCAGTCGATAGCGCCCCAGGGCTTGGCATTGAAATCGACGAAAAGGCATTAACACGCGAAGCCTTCAAATTCTGGGAAGCCCCGCATCTCAAGCGCCGCGACGGCTCGGTGACGAATTGGTAGGTAAAGCGAAATGACAACAAAAAACATTACGCGCCCGCCAAAACATCAAATCGCGGCGCTGAAGCTGATTGGCGCTGCCACCGTGGCAGGCACACTCACCCACCTTGGAATTCGCAACACACATATTGCGGGGCCGATCAGTTGGCATAAGGGCAAGGTTATGGTGGGCCCCGCGTTGACACTTTTGATGATGCCCAAGCGTGAAGACCTTTACGGTGACGGCGAATACAATGATCCTGAAAAACAGCTGCACCGCCATGTGCTTTATCAGGTGCAAGAAGGTGACGTGGTTGTGGTTGATGCGCGCGGCGACATGACCGCTGGAATTTTCGGCGAAATGATGATGACCTATTTCAAGGGCCGTGGCGGTGCAGGCCTGGTGATTGATGGCTGCATCCGGGACTATCCCGGCCAGATTGAACTTGATATGCCGCTGTGGATCCGTGGCCTGACGCCCAATTTCCACACCCAAACTGGCCTCATGCCCTTTGATTTCAATTGTCCCATCGCCTGCGGTGGCGTCACCGTCATCCCGGGCGATATCATTGTGGCAGACGATGACGGTGCCGTCTGCCTGCCCGCCGCACTTGCCGACAAGGTTATCGAACTGGCATCGCAGCACCATGAATGGGAGGAGTTTTCGAAGATCATGCTTTCCAAGGGCGGTTCGTTGCAGCGCTATTACCCGTTGCATGATGATGCGCGGCACGAATATGACGCCTGGCGCAAACTTAACCCCTTGCCAAAAAAAGCTTTATGATGTCCGCAGCACCCCTTGGCCCCTTGGATGCCGCCGCCTATGAGGTGCTAGACCCGCGCTTTGCGCCATGCACCGTCACCGACGGGCGCGCCGAAAGACTTTGGAGTGGTGGCAAATGGACCGAAGGGCCTGCATGGTTCGATGCCGGGTTTCTCGTCTGGTCTGACATTCCCAACGACAGGATGCTGCGGTGGGATGAGGCAACCAATGCAACTTCCCTTTTCCGCCATCCCAGCCATGGCGCCAATGGCAACACCATTGATCGCGTCGGCCGCCTGATCACATGCGAAGGCCTGACGCGGCAGGTCACCAGAACAGAATTGTCGGGTGAGATCATTACACTGGCTTCGCACTATAAGGCGCAACGCCTGCGGGCCCCCAACGATATAGTCGAAAAATCCGATGGGACCATTTGGTTAACTGATCCCAGTTATGGAAGCGGCCCGCTCGGCGAAAGTGAAACTGAAGTGGCAGGCTGCAATGTTTACCGGCTTGACCCCGTGAGCCGTGAAGTGCGGCAGATGACGCAAGACATGGTCATGCCCAATGGCCTTGCCTTCTCTTTGGATGAAAGTCAGCTCTATATTGTCGACACGGGCAGCACCAACTTTGCAGATGGACCCAACCACATCCGCCGCTTTGGCGTATCCTCTGACCATACGTTGACTGGCGGCGAGGTATTTGCCGAAAGCGCCGCAAAACAATTCGATGGCATCCGTTTTGACAGCCAAGGCCGGCTGTGGTGTGCAGCAGAAGACGGCGCTCATTGTTACGCCAGTGATGGCACGCTGATTGGCAAAGTTAAACTGCCTGAACGTGCTGCCAATCTCTGCTTTGGCGGACGTGAGGGTAACACGCTGTTCCTGACGGCCACGACTTCACTTTACCGCGTGCCTGTCAACGCGCGGCGGCCATGATTTTCCCAATGGCATTGCCCTGTTGGCTTGCTTGGCACTAAGGTTGAGTTACCAGCGAAGGAGTTTTTTATGATTTATCGCTTTGTGGTTTTGGCCATCGCGGCCTGCGTGTTGCCCCTGTCGGCATTCGCGCAAGATCCCTTGTCTGTCAAACCGGGTACCGTGGCATTTGAACAATCCGTTCTTGTATCAGGTCTGCCGGGCCCGTGGGAAATCACCTGGGGCCCCGATGACATGCTGTGGGTGAGTGAGCGCACGGCGGGCCGAATTGACCGGATTGACCCTCACTCCGGTTTGATCAAGACCGCTATCACCTTTACCGATCTGGCAACCAAGAGTGGCCAAGACGGTCTCCTTGGATTGGCTCTCGACCCAAGGCTTGGGAAGGGCGCCGGACACGATTTCGTCTATACGGCCTATACCCACTTTGACCCCGCGCGCCGCGCTGACCCTGCGGTAAAAGACCCCGCCAGCCCCTACCTGCATATGTACGCCAAAATAATCCGGCTCAAATATGATGCAGGATCGGGCACACTATCAGACCCTATGACATTGATTGATGGCTTGCCCGCAGGCGCCGATCATGATTCCGGACGCATGAAGATCGGCCCGGACGGCAAACTTTATTATACAATCGGCGAGCGTGGAAATAACCAGTTGGCAAACTGGTGCATCCCCATTGAGGCACAGCGCCTGCCCACCGCCGCAGAAATGTCTGCCAAAGATTATTTCTCGTATCAAGGCAAGTCGCTGCGCATGAACCTGGATGGTTCCATTCCCGCCGACAACCCCGTATTGAACGGCGTGCAAAGCCATATTTTTACCTATGGGCATCGCAATATGCAGGGCATTTCCTTCGGCCCTGATGGCACGCTTTATGCCTCCGAACACGGACCCAAGTCAGACGATGAGATCAACATCCTGAAATCCGGTGGCAACTATGGCTGGCCCCATGTCGCAGGCTTTCGAGACAACAAGGCCTATCAATATGCCCGCTGGGCAGACGCAACAACACCATGCGCCAGTTTGAAATTCAGTGACCTTGCCATCGATCCTTCTGTGCCGCGTGAAGATGAAACGTCTTGGAAAGAACCTTTCACCGAGCCCATCGCCACCCTGTTCACCGTGCCAAGTGACTGGAACTTCAGCGATCCGAAATGTGGCAATATGCAATACATCTGCTGGCCCACGGTTGCACCCTCCAGCATCGAAGCGTATCGCCCGGCAAAAGGCGGCATTCCAGGTTTTGATAACGCACTGCTGGTCACAACGCTGAAACGCGGTTCCCTCTACCGCTTGCCCCTTTCAGCCGATGGCCAGTCGGTTTCCGGCCCAATCGAGCGCTATTTCCACACCAACAACCGCTACCGCGATCTGGCCATCAGCCCGGATGGCCGCACCATTTACATTGCGACTGACCCGGGTGGCGCCCACGAAACGGTGGACGGCGGAGTGAGTGACAAAGTGGAAAATCCGGGCGCTATCCTCATCTTCAAATATAACGGCAACTAAGCAGGGCTGGGCCATGGGCGCTCATCATCTGCAGTGGTCGCACGGCCATGCTACCGTTTTGACGACGGCTGCCATGTTGGCTGAATGTCAGTTCGCCCTGCCCTCTGGCAGTTTTTCTCCATTCGCCCGCGCACCCTGGATGGGCAGCGTCACTGATCCCAAAATTTCCGGACATCTACGCGAACTTGGCGGCGATTTCGCCTGCCTTCCCTTCGGCATCGGGCGCGACATCCCCCATCCAGCGGCGGATTGGAAACCATTGCTCACCGGGGCAACCGGGGGGCCCATTCACGGCCCGGCGGCCGACGAGGAGTGGGAGGTGCTGGAGGCCAACGCCAGCACCATCACACTTGGATTGAATAGCCCCTAGATTTGTAGACACTTTGCCCCTTTAAAATGAGGCAAGGAGACGATCATGGGCCAAGGTAATTTCACTGAAGACTTTAAGCTGGATGCGATTAAACAAATAACTGAACGCGGACATTCTGTTGCTGA
>JANYHB010000003.1 GCA_025359265.1 Hyphomicrobiales bacterium
ATTGCCTCTGCCGTGCTATTTCTAGCCAGTGATGAAAGCATCTTCATGACGGGCCAGGCACTTGTGGTGGATGGCGGGATTTCGATTTAAGCTTTTGTAATGATGCGACGGATGAACGGCGTTGCCTCGTCCTTTAAATGCGCCCGTGCAGATGCGGGGCGATTTGGATTGATGGAGTTCATTATGATGAAGCAGTTTCTTTATGGCGCGGCAGCTCTCGCGATCGTCGGCGGCGTGGCTTATGCCGAAAATAATGTGGTTAATTCTCCGCCAGCTCCAGCCGAAGCTCAGATGGTAGATAATACCGCTGCTCCACCTCCCGATGATGGGCAAGGTTGGTGGGGCCGAAAGGGCCATCGTCATGATCGCCGGCCTATGCGTGGTGGCATGGGGGGCCCTGAAATGATGGCAAGCCCAGACGGTCGAGGACCGATGGGTGGAAGCGGTATGCCAAACCACCACGGCTTTCGGTTGGAACTTGGCAATGGCATCGGTGTCCGCGTGGCATGTGGCAACACAGAAATGAAAGACTGTATTGCCAATGCGCAGTCTTTAATCGATGCCGCTAAGGCAGCCGCAGCGGTGCAGCCACAGGCCAAAGCGCAATAAGATTTTATAAATCGTGCTGGTGCCGTTATTTATCGCTTGCCGCAGGTCATTATGGATTGCGATTAACCCTCACTTTTGAGATTCGCCTCGCTATTGAATTTAATGCTATGATCGCTGGATGAGTGATCAGGATATTCTGCTGCGCTTATTATTGGCACTGGTTTTGGGCGGGGCCCTGGGGCTGGAGCGGCGCTGGCGGGGGCATGAGGCTGGGCCTCATACCAACGCTTTAGTGGCAACGGGAGCGGCACTTTTTGTCATTGCCGGTTTGACGCTGGGGGGCGATGCAGGCGCTCGCATTTTGGCGCAAGTGGCGGCAGGGATCGGCTTTCTGGCTGGCGGCGTGATTTTGCGCGACGGCTTGCATGTGCGCGGCCTTAATACAGCAGGTACAGTGTGGTGCGTGGCAGCTCTTGGATGTTTTGTTGGGCTGGGCCGGCTGCTGCTGGCCACTGAGGCCACGGTCATGCTCGTGCTTGCCAATAGTGTTTTTCATTTGATTGAACACAATGTGAAACCTTTGGATGAAGCAAGAAATATCAATCCACTTCAGAGGAATGCAGAATGACCATTCAAAGCGTTGTCGTAAAATCTCTGCGGCCTTCGCAAATTGCGGTGGGCATGAAATTGGTTAAGGCCAAGCGCAAGGGATTGCGGGCCCAAGAGGGCAAGCCGCAGGAGTTGGTGAATTTTATTCTTGAAAATCCACTTCGCGTCGTCGCAGGGCCGGCTCAATTGTTCTTCATTGTTGATCATCATCATTTGGCGCACGCGTTGTTAGATGAAGGTTTCAAGACAGCTCCAATGGAAATTATGGCTGATCTTTCCACTTTGCCCATGGCGGAATTCTGGAAACAGATGGAAGCGAAAGGCTGGCTTCATCCCTTTGACGGCAAGGGCCGCAGGAAGCCTAATCGCGCCATTCCGCGCAAGGTGAAAGATTTGGAAGATGACCCCTACCGCAGCTTGGCAGGGTTCGTGCGATTGGGTGGTGGTTTTGAGAAATCGCAAACACCCTATGCAGAATTTTTGTGGGCGGATTTCTACCGGACACGCATTGCGTTGAAGTTGGTGAAGAAGGAGTTCGCCAAGGCCCTGCAGCGAGCCAGGCAATTAGCGATGTCGACAGATGCTTCAGCCTTGCCAGGATATATGCCGCTGGCTGTGAAGCAAGTAGCCAAGAAAAAGCACGCATAATTAAGTGCGCGCCGGGGGTCTACGAAAGATCATCCAGCTGTTTTAACGCGTCTGCCAATCGCGCCGTGGCGCTGCCGGGCTTTTTCGGGCTGGGCTGGTTTTGGTGTGGTTTCCAAGCCATGGCCCAGACGAGATCAACCGAAGCGAACACACGGCCATCGGCATCGCTGTAGTTTTGGGCATAGTCGTTGCGCAAAGCTTCTAAAGTTTTGCGGGCGGTAAGCGTTTTGACGCGGGCAACCAACGGATTTGAAAAGCCGAAGTTTCTGATTTCGCGCAGCAGGGCCAAAGGGTCGGCATAGCGCAATGTAAGATGATCACTGTCGGTGACTGGCAGCGCCAGACCCGCGCGTTGCACAAGCCTGCCCATTTCACGCACGCCAATCATGGGAGCCACACGCGGGGATGCACCGCCTGTTGTGGCACTTTCAGCAGCCAGCCAGGCTTGGCGGAGTTCAGTTAAAGTTTCCCCAGCAAAGCAGCAAGACATGAACAGCCCGTCGGGCTTTAGCGCCGCGGCACATTGCGCCATATGCCCCGGAACGTCGTTGATGCAATGCAAATCCAGCATGCTGAATATCGCATCATAGGAGAGAGCTGCCAGATTAAGCCCCTCAGCGACCGTTGGTGCGAAATGCGAAATGTTTCGAATCTTGCCGGATATTCTCAGCACGTCTTCATACGGAGTCGATTGTGATGCGATCACCAAAACATTCGCAAACTGGTGATTGATCACCGCAAGCCGTTCAGCCAGGTCTGCGGCCACGTGGTTCAACAAAGGTGCCTGCACGGCACTGGCTTTGCGCTGGCGGGCGAGATAGAGTTTGCGATCAAAGAGTGTGGGAATTGCAGAATCCATGGACCAGCAGCTAGCCGAAAAGCGGCAGTACTTCCAGCTTCCACTCGTAGGCGGATTGCGCGTGTTTTGGCGGGGCGTTTTACACGGCCTCACCCCGGCGCACTGTTTGGTGTGTGGAGTGCCGGTACAAGAGGCAGCTGCCGTTTGTGTTGCGTGTTGGCAGAAACTGGCCATCTTGGAAGCGCCCGTTTGCAATGTGATGGGAACGCCATTTATCTATGATCAAGGTGATGGCGCGGTAAGTGCGGAGGCCATCGCCATGGCGCCGCCTTGGCGCAAGGCCCGCGCTGCAGTGTTGTTCGATGACACGTCGAAAGAAATTGTGCACCGCCTTAAATATAGTGACCGCACCGAGGCCGGTTTGTTCATGGCGCGGATGATGGCAAGGGCGGGGCGGCAACTTACTGCTGAGGCGGATATGATTGTTCCCGTGCCGCTGCATTGGACGCGGCTGTGGAAACGCCGCTTCAATCAGGCGGCTTTTCTGGCACAGCATATTGCCAAAGGTTCGGGCAAGGTTTTTGCCCCTATGATTCTGAACCGAATCCGTGCCACCCCGCCACAAGTGGGGCTTGACGCGGAGGCGCGGCGCAAAAATATGCGCAAAGCTTTTTTGGTTTCGGCTCAATCACAAATTAAGGGCAAACGGATATTGTTGGTCGATGATGTGCGCACCACCGGGGCCACCATTGCCGCGTGCGTTGAAACATTGAAACTGGCGGGAGCCGCTCACGTGGATGTGCTGACTTTCGCTCTTGTGCGGGCACCCTTTCGGCCCCATATCGAGGATTAAGATGCCTGATGTCATAATCTATACGCGAGAATTTTGTGGCTATTGCACGCGCGCCAAAGTTCTGCTGGCCAAAAAGGGTATAAGCTATAAAGAAATTGACGGAACCTACGACAGCCAGGCCCGCGCCGAAATGTTGGCAAGGTCAGGCGGTCGCAATACCTTTCCGCAAATTTTTATTGGCAAAGTCCACATCGGTGGGTGTGATGAGCTCTACGCTTTGGATGCTAAAGGCGGGGTTGACGCGCTGTTGGAGACAAAATGAAATTTAAAGCCGGGTTAGTACAACTGCGATCCACAACGGATAGTGCGCGAAACTTGAAAGAGACAACCTCGCTCATTCGCGATGCCGTTTCGCAAGGAGCAGTGTTTGTTTCCACGCCAGAGGTGACCAATATATTTGAACCAGACCGTGAGCGATTGCAGGCTGTGGCGCGGCCAGAGGCGGAAGACCTTTGCGTAGCCGGGTTTTCTGAACTTGCCGCCCGGCTGGGCATTTGGCTTCACATCGGTTCGATGGCGCTGAAAGGCGGCGATGGCAAACTGGTCAACCGCACGATTCTGTTTGATCGCAATGGCAAAATCCTTGCACGCTATGACAAGATTCATTTGTTCGATGTGGATTTAGCCAAAGGCGAAGTTTACCGGGAGTCTGATTCTTACACGGGCGGCCACGAAGCTGTAGTGGTGGATACGCCTTTAACCAAATTCGGTTTGACGATCTGTTATGATGTGCGCTTTCCATCGCTGCACCGCGCCTTGGCGCTTGCCGGGGCAAATGTTTTGCTGGTGCCTGCGGCCTTTACGGTTCCCACGGGCAAGGCCCATTGGCATGTGTTGTTGCGCGCCCGGGCGATTGAGACGGGCAGCTTTGTGATTGCGGCGGCCCAAGGCGGCAAGCATGATTCAGGCCGCGAAACATTTGGCCATAGCAAGGTGATCAATCCATGGGGCGAAGTGATTTGTGAGGCCGGAACTGAGCCTGAATTTAAAGTGTTGGAGATTGATCCCGATCAAACGACCGCTGCGCGAGCCAAGATTCCAAACTTGCGCCATGCGCGTGAATTTACGTTGAAAGAAGTCAGCGCCTTATGATTCACTACGAACTGGTGTGCGACCAAGGCCATGAGTTTGATGGCTGGTTTGCTTCGAGCGATGCTTATGACAAGCAGGCGCTGCATGGGCGAGTGGGATGCACCCACTGTGGTTCAACGGTGATTGAAAAGCAACTAATGGCCCCCGGCATTCCATCGAAATCCAATCGTAAATCTGAGGTCTTTCCGATGCATTCTGGCCCCACGGATCCGCGTGCCGCACAGATGCTGCAAATGATGCGCGAATATCGCAAGCATGTGGATGCAAATTCCGAAGACGTGGGCAAAAATTTTGCTGAAGAAGCCCGCAAGATTCATTATAAAGAAACCGAAGAACGCGGCATCCGCGGCCAGGCGACGCGTGATGAGGCAATTGGTTTGTTGGAAGAAGGCATTGAGGTTCACCCGCTTCCGGTGCTGCCGGAAGAGGGGAATTAGTTTAAAACCCAATGGAAGATCGGGTGTATATTCGACCGGCCACGCGTGATGAGATGAGGGCCTTGGTGCAACTGATTGACCAGTCGATTCGACTAACCAATGCCAATGATTATTCCCCAGATGTTATTAACAGAACTTGCTTACTGTTTACCGAGGAAAAATTAGTAGAGTGTTTTTTTAGGCGTGATGTTTTTGTAGCCGTCGAAGGCCTAATGATTGTTGGAACGATTAGCCTTGGAAGCGGTAAAGTTCAAAATTTTTTTGTGGCACCAAATTCACAAAAACAGGGAATTGGCGAAGAGTTGTTAAATCACGTTGAAGCGCACGCTATTGAAATAGGCCTAATGGAACTTGGGGTATCATCGTCGATCACAGCAATGCCCTACTATCGGAAGCGCGGTTACAAGCTTTTACATTTTGAAGAAAAAGACGATGGCTCCACTTGGGCTTTGGTGAAGTCAATTCAAAAAAAGAATTAACTCTTCTGTGCCACAACCATATAATTCACATCAATGTCCTTCGCCTTGCGCCATTCGTTGGCCAGTGGGTGATACGTGACGCCGCATTCCGCCTTCAACGTTACGCCGTTGCCTGAAAGCCACTCGCGAAGTTCTTCTGGCTTGATGAATTTTTCCCAGTTGTGGGTGCCTTTGGGCAGCCAGCCCAAAACGTATTCCGCGCCGATGATGGCGAGGCCGAATGATTTCAGCGTGCGGTTCAGTGTGGCCACAAACATCAGGCCGCCGGGCTTTATCATTGCACAGCAGGATTTGACGAAGAACTGCGGCATACCCACGTGCTCGATGACTTCCATGTTCAAAATCACATCGAACTGTTCACCCGTATCTGCCAAGTCTTCGGCCTTGCCAACGCGGTAGTCGATGGCCAGCTCCATCTCCGCAGCGTGAACTTGCGCGGTACGGATGTTTTTTTCCGATGGATCGACGCCCACAACGGTGGCGCCTAACCTTGCCATGGGTTCACATAACAGGCCGCCGCCGCAGCCAATGTCTAAAAACCGTAAGCCCTTGAAGGGTTCGCGCAACAGGGGGTCTAAGCCAAAGCGGGCGCAGACTTGTTCTTTGATCCACACCAGACGCACAGGATTGAACTTGTGCAGCACGCCCATTTTACCCTTGGGATCCCACCAAACAGCGGCCAATTTGGAGAATTTTTCCACCTCGGCGGCGTCTAAGCTGGATAGAGTGGGGGAGGAGTCTGAGATCATGATGATGTGAAACCAAATTTACTGTGCCCTTATTGCATAGTTTGGGCCTCTCGCCTAAGAACCATCATGACGCAGGGGGCTGATGTGAATCACTTGCAACCAACTGAAATATAAGGGATTTGGCCGATGGGCCGTTTGGTCATGAAATTTGGCGGCACCTCGGTTGCGAATATCGAGCGCATCCGCAATGTGGCGCGCCATGTGGAACGCGAAGTGAAAGCCGGCAACCATGTGGCCGTGGTGGTTTCAGCCATGTCTGGCACCACCAATCAGCTGGTGGAATGGTGCAGGCAAGCCGCCCCCATGCATGATGCCCGCGAATATGATGCAGTGTTGGCCACGGGTGAGCAAATCACGGCAGGCCTTCTGGCCATTGTATTGCAAGAGTTCGGCATTCCGGCGCGCTCTTGGGCGGGCTGGCAAATTCCCATTGAGACAGACGGCGTGCATGGCTCGGCGCGCATGACCAATATCAATGGGGGTGAAATTCTCAAGCGCATGGAGCAGGGGCAAGTTGCGGTGATCACCGGCTTCCAAGGCATTGGCCCAGACAAGCGCGTGACCACGCTGGGCCGTGGCGGCTCTGATACGTCTGCTGTTGCGGTGGCTGCCGCACTTAATGCATCCTGCGATATTTATACCGACGTCGACGGCGTTTACACCGCAGACCCGCGGATCGTGACGGCGGCCCATAAGCTTGACCGCATATCTTATGAAGAAATGCTGGAGCAAGCTTCCCTGGGTGCGAAAGTTTTGCAAGCGCGTTCGGTTGAGTTGGCAATGGTGTATAAGGTGCCATTGCAGGTGCGTTCATCATTCGAAGCGCCTGATTCACCCAACCAGAACAAGCCGGATGGCACGGGCCCCGGCACGATTGTATGCCAAGAGGAAAAATCCATGGAACAGCATGTGGTGAGTGGTATTGCCTATTCGCGCGATGAGGCAAAAGTTTCGCTGCGCAAGGTGAAAGATAAACCCGGTGTATCGGCGGGCATTTTCGGGCCACTGGCTGAGGCCGATATCAGCGTGGACATGATTGTACAGAATGTCTCAGCAGATGGCGCTGTTGCCGATATTACCTTTACGTTGCCGCGCAAGGATTTGCGCAAGGCCATTGAACTTTTGAATAAAATGAAAACGCAAATTGGATTTGATGATGTGGCACATTCTGCTGATGTGGCCAAAGTTTCAGTGGTTGGCATTGGCATGCGCAGTCACGCTGGTGTCGCAGCCAAGATGTTTAAATCTTTGGCTGACAAAGGCATCAACATTCAAGCCATCACCACATCCGAAATTAAGATAAGCGTGTTGATTGATGAAGCCTATACAGAATTGGCGGTACGCGCTTTGCATACGGCATATGGTTTGGACAAAGCTTAGATCATGGCACTTCATATGCGGTTCAAAGACACATGGAAAATGGGCATAAACCCCTGAGGAGAACGCATGGCTAGTTCCGCACTCGGCCCACGCGTGCTTCTGCGCAAGCTCCGCGAGGTAATGGCGGAGCCGGAATTAGCACAGACGCGCTTGGATAAAATCGTAACGCTCATTGCGTCAAACATGGTGGCGGAGGTGTGTTCGATTTATGTGATGCGCCCTGGCGATGTTTTAGAACTTTATGCGTCGGAAGGCTTGAATCGCGAGGCGGTTCATAAATCGCAATTGAAATCGGGCGAGGGACTTGTCGGCCTTATCGCCCAGCAGGCAATTGGCCTCAACCTTACTGAAGCCTTTGATCACCCGTCTTTCAAATATCTGCCGGAAACCGGTGAAGAAATTTATCATTCTTTCTTGGGCGTTCCCATCATGCGCGGCGGTGCGGTGATTGGCGTTCTCGTCGTCCAAAATCGCACGTTGCGGCTTTATGCCGATGAAGAAGAAGAAGCCCTGCAAACCACCGCAATGGTTCTTGCGGAAGTTTTGGCGTCTTCTGGTTTTCTTGAAACGGCGCGCCAAATTATTTCTGGCCCCACCGAGCTTCGCACCCAAGTGGTGAAGGGCGAAAGCCTAGCTGAAGGTGTAGCCCTTGGTTATGTGGTTTTGCACGAGCCGCGCGTGCGCATTCAGAACATGATCGCGGAAAGCATTCCCCTAGAACTGACACGTGTTGATGATGCCATTAACAACTTGCGCCAGCAGGTTGATGAACTTCTTGATGGCAGCGAGGCGATGAGCGCCAACGAGTCGATGGATGTTCTCGAAACCATTCGCATGTTCGCGCATGATAAAGGTTGGTTGGGACGGTTGAAGGAAGCGGTGCAAACCGGCCTGACAGCTGAAGCCGCCGTTGAGCGCGTGCAGAACGATAACCGCGCCCGCATGATGCGCACACCTGATCCTTATCTGCGCGAGCGGATGCATGATCTTGATGATCTGTCCAACCGTATGTTGCGCCATCTCACCGGTGCTGTGGCCACAGCGTCGCGCACCGATTTGCCCGACAATGCCATCGTCGTTTCGCGCAACATGGGGCCTGCGGAACTTTTGGATTATGATCGCAGCAAGGTGCGCGGCGTTATTTTGGAAGAGGGCGGCAAAACCAGCCACGTGGCCATCGTGGCTCGTGCTCTTGGCATTCCTGCCATTGGCCAAGCAACCGGCCTGAGCAATCTGGTTGATGATGGAACGGCCATCATCATTGATGGTGACACTGCCGAAGCTTACATTCGCCCGTCAACAGAACTTGAAAAAGCTTATGCCGAAAAGGTGCGTTTCAATGCGTCACGTCAGGCGCGCTATAAGGAACTCCGAGATATTCCCGCAATTACCAAAGATGGTCTTGCGATCACGCTGAACATCAATGCGGGCCTGGCGGTAGACATGCCGCATCTCCATGAATCTGGCGCGGCAGGTGTAGGGCTTTATCGCACGGAATTGCACTTCATGATGGCCAGCCGCTTTCCGCGATTGTCCACACAGATCAAGCACTACAGGAATATCCTTGATCAGGCCGCTGGCAAGCCCGTGGTGTTTCGCACCCTTGATATTGGGGCTGATAAAACCCTGCCCTATTTGCGCCAGCCACGCGAGGAAAACCCGGCTCTGGGGTGGCGCAGCATTCGCATGGCGCTAGACCGGCCTGCCCTGTTAAAGTTGCAGGCGCGGGCCATGTTGATTGCGGGCACTGGTGCTGATCTCAAGATCATGTTCCCGATGATTGCCGATGTGGCAGAATATGTTCTGTGCCGTGATGTGGTGCTGAATGAGCAGGAGATTTTGCGCAAACGCGGGCAAGCATTGCCGAAAAGTTTGAAGATGGGTGCGATGATTGAGATCCCGTCTCTGCTCTGGCAGTTGGATCAGCTTTTACCGCTCGTTGATTTTGCATCGGTTGGCTCAAATGATCTGGTGCAGTTTTTGTTTGCTTCAGATCGCGGCAACCCAAAACTTGCTGGCCGATATGATCCGCTTTCACCCGCTGCCCTTGGCGCGATGCGGCAGATCGTGGTGAAGGGCCAACAGCACGGCAAGTCTGTCACTCTCTGCGGTGAACTTGGCGGCAGGCCGTTGGAGGCGATGGGGCTTGTTGGCGTGGGCCTCACTGCCATGAGCATGGTGCCATCTGGCATCGGGCCCGTGAAAGCCATGATCCGCACTGTGGATCAAAGCAAGTTGTGGGCCTTTATGGAACCGCTGTTGAACAGTGGCCTTCATTCGATCCGTTCCGAGCTGACAAGTTTTGCCAAAAGCCAGGGTGTTGAAGTTTAATAATTAGATCTGCCTGCTTTAATCAGGCATTCACCAATTTTGTTCATCATGTTTGATTGAGCGGCGGGCTGTGCAGCGCGCCAAATTGTAAATTTGCGTTAACTGTTGCGTAGAGAGTTATCATGAGCATTGACACTTCGGAACTGCCGGCTTCGCGCCATGAACCCCAAATTTTTTCCTTGGCGCGGCGCAAGCCCGATGGGCGCAAGGAACCTGCGGCAGAAGTTGGCTTCTTCCTGCAGCGCGAACGGGAAAATCGAAGCTTAAGCGTTGAAGCCGTCAGCGAAGCCACAGGCATTCACCCATACCACATTGAGGCCATTGAAGCCGGTAACCTCACCCACATGCCGCCGCGCATGGAGGCCATGGAGATGATAGCGGTTTACGCACAGTATCTGGGTTTTGAAGCTGAACCTTTGATTGAGCACTTGTTTTCATTTTTGCCAGCGCCGCCAGTGGCGAAGCATAGTTTTCACCCGGCAAACCCTCCGATACTCTCCAGCGCCAAAATTTTGAGCTTTGGCAAGTTGCCCAAAATTCCAAGTTTGAAAATTAGTATTGCCAATTATCCGGGTGGTTCTGGTGGCGTGATTGCTTCAATGGCTGCGGCCCTCACGATATTTATGGGCGCAAGCTGGGGCCTTTCGGGCCATGTTAGAACAGTCGAGATGCCGCCTGCCCAAGTTGCAATACAGGTGCCTGCCCAGTCTGCTGCCGATACGATGGCCACGGCTTCCACCTCCGCCCAACCTGCAGAAATCAAGATTGCTGATCAGCCTTTGGGCCAGGTGCCACAGACAGCAGCCAATAATGCTGTGGCAGATGATGCCGATGCCATAGGCGCTTTCCTGAAGGACGAGCCAGCGCCCGCAAAGCCCGCTGCGGTTAAAGGCAAGACGTCAAAAGCCGCAACGGCGAAATTGCAAGACAGAATCAAGATTGAAGAGCAGCTGAAAACCGTAACCGCTGCGGCCCCAATCCCGCAGCCGGCTGATGGTCGAGTTTATGGTTCAGAGAATAAAGATGCGCGCGTTGTGTTGAAGGCTACGGCCCCAGTGTGGCTGCGCATTGAAGATGCGCAAGGCATTGCCGTGATTACGCAGATGCTGAACACGGGCGATACTTACCTTGTCCCCAATCGTGATGGCTTGATTGCGCTATCCCGTGATGGGGGCCGGTTGGCTTATATGATCGACGGCAAGGAAAAGGGCGTGCTTGGCCCGCCGGGTAAAATTCTGGTGAGTGAGAAGCTCGACCTGGTAGCACTGGCCAATAAAAAGCAACAGGCTTCGAACTAATGAAAACGGCGGGAACTTTCCCGCCGCTTTTTATTGGATTGAGCCAGATTAGTTTGCTTTTTTCTCATCCTTAGCCGGATCCACAGGCTTCACGTTAGTCACAACTTTTTCGCCATGCAGCACGGCCACCGCGGCTTTAAGTTGCTCATCCTTCGTCTTGTCTTCTGGAACATAAGCCGCAGAACCGCCGCCAGTTTCAACACCGCCATTGGGGTTGGCCAAGTGGCCGTTGAGGCCGCCTTCGCCTTCGGTGGAAACGTTTTTACCTTGCAGCTCTGGGGGCAATGGTTCTTCAATCAAGATATCAGGATCAATGCCCTTGGCCTGAATAGAGCGCCCTGACGGTGTGAAATAACGCTGCGTGGTGAGGCGGATGGCCCCTTCATTGCCCAGAGGAATAATGGTTTGCACCGAGCCTTTGCCAAAAGAGCGTGTGCCAATCAGGGTGGCACGCTTCTGGTCTTGCAAGGCCCCAGCAACAATTTCAGAGGCCGAGGCAGAGCCACCATTGATCAATACAACTAGTGGTTTGCCATTGGTTAGATCGCCCTTGGTTGCAGTGTAGCGTTCAACTTGATCTGGGCTGCGGCCACGAGTGGATACCACCTCGCCCTTTTCCATGAACACATCAGACACGCCGATGGCTTGTTGCAACAAACCACCCGGATCGTTGCGCAAATCAAGGATGAAACCTTTTTCCTTGCCATCCATCTGCTTATCCAGATCGGCGATGGCTTTTTGCAAGCCGCTTTCGGCTTGTTCGTTGAAGGTTGAGATGCGCACATAACCCACATCGTCAGCGGCTTTTTCGAACTTTACGGATTCGATCTTGATGGTGTCGCGCACCATTTTCACATCAAAGGGGTCTTTCTTGTTGCGTACAATGGTGAGGGTGATGGGGGCGCCCACGGCACCGCGCATTTTATCCACCGCTTCATTTAATGTTGTGCCTTGCACATCTTTGCCGTCAATTTTGATGATCAGATCGTTGGTCATGATGCCCGCTTTTTTGGCGGGCGTGTCGTCGTAAGGTGAAACCACCTTGATCACGCCGTTCTCCATCGTCACTTCAATGCCAAGGCCACCGAAGGAGCCTCTGGTCTTGACGTTCATTTCTGCGAATTCTTTGGCGTTCATGAAACTTGAATGAGGATCAAGCGAGGTGAGCATGCCGTTAATGGCGGCTTCGGTCATCTTTTGTTCGTCGGGCTTTTCGACATAGTCAGAGCGTACCCGTTCATAGACTTCACCAAAAAGATTGAGCAGCTTGTATGTGTCTGCGTTGGTGGCGGCGGTTGCGAAATTTCCCACCTGCGCCAGCGCAATACCTGAAACTGCACCCAGTGCCACCAGCCCCAAATTCTTCAAACCAAAATTCAATTTCATCTCATAGCCTCTCTTTTGCCTTCATCCCACCAGGGGGTGGGATCGACGGCCAAATCTTTTTTGCGAAACTCAACATAGAAAATGGGGTGGCTGTGGTCTGCCACTTCTCCCAAAAGTGCTGGCGCTGTGGGTTCTACGCCCATAACACCGACTGGTTCACCAATGCGCACGGTTTGGCCCAATTCCGTTGAAATCTGCTTCATGCCTGCAAGCAACACCAGATAGCCTTCACCTGCGTTCAAGATCAAGAGTTGTCCGTATGAACGAAAAGGGCCAGCAAATTCAACTTTGCCGTCAACGGGTGATATCACATTGGCGTGAGGCTGGGTATCAAATGCCACGCCTTCCAAATTTGTGCCTAGTCCAGTCTCATCACCGAAGTGGCGGATGATATTGCCTTGCACGGGAAAAGGCAGTTTGCCGGTGAGGTTGGAAAGCAGTTTCAGTGGCCCTCGTAAGTTTTCAATCCGATCGGCTTCTGCCTTGGCTGCAGCTTCTGCCGCGACCCTGGCCTCGGCGGTTTTATGGCGTTCTTCGTCTTCTCGCGCTTTGCGAAGCTCACTTAATAGTCGCTGTAAGTTCTGCGACTTATCAGCCAATGCAGTGACATTTTGTTTTTCTCCAGCAAGGCTTTGTTTGGCCAGCGCGAGAACACTCCTTTTTTGTTGCTGTAAAGTAGTGAGATCCGCATTCGATGCTGAAAGCGCGGCCAAAGCTGCTGTCTGATTGGCTTTTTCTGCTTCGGTGGCTTGGCGGATGGCAGTGAGAGCGTTCAGTTGGGCTTTCAGGTCTTGGGCTTTCTGTTGAAACTCCGGCACAACGGAACCAAACATCATCGCACCACGCAAAGCTTTTAGCACGTCTTCGGGTTCAACTGCCAGAGCCGGGGGTGGATTTTGTTGCAGGCGCATGAGGCCAGAAAGAAGCACGGAAAGCTCGTCTTGTTTGGCTGCCAAGTCGCTTGAAAGGGTGATGGACTGCGCCTCCAATTCTCCTATGCGCTCATCCGCCGCGGCCACGGTTGCTTCTTGTTCGCGCAGTTTTGCAGCGAGAAACACCAATTTGCCAGAGATTTCGTCTTGCGCTTTTAAAGCTTCCGCAATGGAGCTTTTCAACTCTTGTACGTGGGAACTGGATTGCAAAAGGTTTTGCTCAACCGTGGAAAGCTCAGTTTGAGTTTCCTCTGGCGTGGCTGCCAAAATTGCCGTTGGGACTGCCCCCACCCACAACAAAATCATCAGCCATCTCAAAACCACGCGCATCTCTCTGAATTAGGAAGGCACGGTGTCGAAATTATGCCCGGTGATAGGGATGATTAAGTAAAATGGTAACTGAACGGTAAATTTGTTCCAGCAGCATGATGCGTGCCAAACGGTGCGGCCAAGTCATTGGCCCCAAGGCCAATAACTCATTGGCTCTGGTGCGGGTTGTGGGCGAATGTCCATCCGGTCCACCCAGCAGGAAGACGATGTTGGAAATGCTGCGGTCTCGCAGTGTCTGGATATGCGCAGCGAAGGCCTCTGAGGTGTGGGCTTTGCCACGCTCATCCAAGGCAATCACATATGCGCCTTGGGGCACGGATGACCACAGCTGGGCCTCTTCCTCGCTCATGCGCTGGGCCGCATCAGGCTTTTGGCTTTCAGTCCAGTCGCTGATTTTGATTTCAGAGACTGCGGCCTTTTTGCCCATGGCCGCAATGCGACCGGCATAATCTTCAGCCAAAATTCTTTCTGGCCCGGCTTTCAGTTTACCAATCGCAGCGACGCGAAATTTCACTCGGCTTGTTCTTTGGGAGCGTCTGCTGACCAAAGTTTTTCGAGATTATAGAACAGCCGCACTTCGGGGCGGAAGATGTGGATGATGATGTCGCCCGCATCAACCAGGCACCAATCCCCTTGTTCCAGGCCTTCAACCCGAACATTCTTTGTGCCGCCCGCTTTGAGTTTGGTGAGAAGTTGGTCGGCAATGGCGGCCACATGGCGGTTCACCCGGCCGGTTGTTACCACCATGCCATCAGCCATGGATGAACGACCTTGCAAATGAATGGCCACAGTGTTTTCCGCCTTTGCGTCATCCAACGCGTTGAGGATCACATCCATCAGTGGCCAAGCCGGGCCAACATAGCGTGTTGTCTCTTTAGGGAGCACATTTAGCGCCGCTCGTTGTTGTGTTGCTAATTTTTTGGGCGCGGCTTTCTTGGCGACCACCTTTGCCGCAATGGACTTTTTTGCGGCGGGTTTTTTGGAAACAGGTTTTTTGGCGACAGTGTTCTTAACGGCTGATTTTTTAGCCGGAGATTTTTTCACCACCTTCTTTACGGGCAACTTCTTCGAAGCAGCTTTTTTGACAGCTGCGCTAGCTGTCTTTTTGATTGCCTTCTTATCCGTCTTTTTTGGCGCTGACTTGGCAGCGGCCTTCACGGGACGTTTTTTTGCTGCCTTTTGAGCAGGTTTCTTCGCGGTTTTTTTGGCGGCCTTCTTGGCCTTAATGGGCTTCTTGCTCAGGGCACTGATCCTTTGGTTTCTGCGCTTTTATCAAATTTCGGCAGGGTATTAAACAGTTTTACGATGCGCTCTAATGGCGCTTGAACTCTCTTTCCGCAAGGGCATTGAGATAAAAGCCCAATGCGGCGGGTGTTTGCGGGCTAGAATTTGAGGTCTTTCAGTTGGCACACGCTTGTCGCGGTAACGCAGAGCGGCCTTCGAATCCAACGCATGGATGGAATAGCCGGGGCGGGCCAATACGGCCAGATTAACGCTTTTGGCTATGCCTTGCCACTCACGCCAATGGTGAAAGTTAGCGAGACTGTCGGCTCCCATGATCCAAACAAAGCGTGCGCGCGAGAAACGCCGGAGAACTGCAATGGTTTGCGCCGTATATTTGGTATGGATTTGTTTTTCCAAGTTTGTAACCACGAAGCGCGGATGTTTGGCAAGCTCGCGCGTAAAGCCCAAGCGTTTGGCATAGTCACCCAGCTCATGTGGATCTTTGAGAGGGTTCTGCGGTGAGACGAGCCACCACACCCATTCAAGCTTCAGTCGTTTCATGGCATAAAGCGCCACTTGCACATGGCCTTGATGGGCGGGGTTGAAGGAGCCGCCAAAAAGTCCAATGCGCTGGTGTGCGCCATGGGGCGGCAATTTGATCATTCGGGCCTGATCTGCCCCGAACCACGAATTTGGTATTTGAAAGTGGTGAGCTGTTCCACGCCCACGGGGCCGCGAGCATGAAGCTTGCCTGTGGCAATGCCGATCTCTGCGCCGAATCCAAATTCACCCCCGTCAGCAAACTGGGTGGAAGCGTTGTGCAGAACGATTGCGCTGTCCAATTCCTTGAGGAAGTGATCAGCCGTTGCTTGATCTTCAGTGACGATTGCGTCGGTGTGCTGAGAGCCGTATTTGGTGATGTGATTTATTGCGCCATTCACGCCATCAACCACGCGCATGGAAACGATGCTGTCGAGATATTCGGTTGACCAGTCTTCTTCCGTTGCTGGTTTCACCGCCGCGTTTGCGGCCATGGTTCCGGCGTCACCACGCACTTCGCATCCGGCATTAATCAGTACACTGATTATAGGGGCGAGATTTGAGATTTTGGCTCCGTCGATCAGAATTGTTTCCGCCGAGCCGCACACCCCGGTGCGGCGCATTTTTGAATTGAGCACGATGGCTTTCGCCATTTCCAGTTCAGCGGCCTTGTCCACATAGACATGGCAGATGCCTTCAAGATGGCTGAACACGGGAACACGCGCTTCGGATTGGACACGGGCCACAAGACTTTTGCCGCCGCGCGGCACGATGAGATCAATGGTGCCGCCAAGGCCAGCGAGCATTTCGCCCACGGCGGTGCGGTCTGCGGTTTGCACCATTTGAATTGCATTTGGGTTCAGGCCGGCGTCTTTTAATCCAGCTTGCAAACATTTGGTGATGAGTTGCGACGTATGAAAGCCGTCTGTGCCGCCGCGTAGAATTGCGGCATTGCCGGATTTTACGCAAAGGCCGCCGGCATCCGCCGTAACATTGGGTCGGCTTTCAAAAACAATGCCGATCACACCAATCGGAACTGAGATTCGGGAGATTTGCAAGCCGTTCGGCCGTGTCCACTTTTCGGTGACGCGGCCCACAGGGTCTTTCAATACGGCGATGTCTTCAAGGCCTGCGGCCATGGCTTCAACGCGAGCCGGTGTCAGTGTAAGACGATCAACGAAGGATGATTTCAACTCTTTGGATTTCGCGCCTTCCAGGTCTTTGGCATTGGCGGTGAGGATTGCTTTAGAGGCCGCACGAATGTGTGTTGCCATGGCATGCAGCGCTGCATCCTTTGCATCGGTTGTTGCTGCCGCCAGGGATTTTGCAGCGGCGCGGGCGCGATGTCCCAGTTCCATCATTTCTGAGGTCATAGCATCACCAAATCATCGCGGTGGATCAACTCGTCCTCGCGGTCCTCGCCCATTAGCTTCTGTACATCAGCGGATTTCATCCCGGTGATGGCGCGGGCTTCGGCGGCGTCATAAGCAACCAGCCCCCGGGCGAATTCCGCGCCGCCAGCGACGATGCTGACGGTATCGCCCCGGTGAAATTCACCCTCAACGAATTTCACCCCGGCAGGCAAAAGACTTTTGCCCTTGCCAAGCGCAGCTTTGGCCCCGTCATCCACAATCAGTTTGCCAACGGGTTGTAGGGTTCCGGCAATCCAGCGTTTGCGTGATTGCAAGGCCGAGGCCTGCGCCACAAACCAAGTGCAGCGTTCTCCGTCGCTGATGCGTTTTAAAGGGTGCATGGCGTGGCCAGAGGCGATGACCATATGGCAGCCCGCTGAGAGGGCAATTTTGGCGGCCTCGATTTTGGTGACCATCCCGCCGGAGCCCATGCCTGAAATTGGTTTTCCGGCCATGGCTTCCACATCAGGGGTAATTTCGCGAAGTTCTGCAATAAAGGTCGCACCATTTTGGCCAGGTGGTGCCGAATACAGGCCGTCAATATCCGAGAGCAGCACCAAAGCTTCTGCCGACATCATCGAAGCGACACGTGCGCCCAGGCGGTCATTATCCCCATAACGGATTTCAGATGTGGCCACCGTGTCGTTCTCATTGATCACGGGCACGGCTCCTTGGGCCAGCAGAGTGGATAGTGTGGCTCTGGCGTTCAGATAGCGGCGGCGTTCTTCGGTGTCAGCCAGGGTGACAAGAATTTGAGCAGCGACAATTTTGCGTGTGCGCAGGGCTTCGGCCCATGCTTGGGCCAATGCGATCTGGCCCACGGCGGCGGCGGCTTGCTTTTGTTCTAATTTCAGCTTGCCATTGGGCAACCCCAAAGAGTGGCGCCCAAGGGCAATGGCACCGGAGGAAACCAGGATGACATCTGCGCCTTGGGCTTTGAGATCAGCGATATCAGCCACAAGTGACGCGAGCCACCCGGCTTTGATGGTGCCGGTTTCTGGATCAACCAATAAGGCTGAACCCACCTTCACCACCACACGTTTGGCCTTGGAGAGGCGGTTGGTCATTTCACATCACTCATGGCCGCCAGCCTTCTGTGGTCACGCCTTCCGGGTCAGGCATGCGTTCTCGGCGGCGGGTGGGCTTCACCACATCATAAAGTGCGTAAACCGTCTGTTCGATATTTTTCTGTGTGGCAGCGGATATGAGCAAAGGGGTTTTCTTGGTTTTGGCTTTGAACTTTGCAACAACCCGTTCCAAGGTCTTGGCATCCACCGCGTCGATTTTGTTGAAAGCGATGATTTCAGGCTTTTTGGCGAGAATGGTTGAATAAGCTTTCAACTCAGTACGGATGGTTTTGTAAGACGCGGCAGGGTCTTCGGCGGTAACGTCAATCAGATGCAGCAGCACCGCACAGCGCTCCACATGGCCCAGAAAGCGCGTGCCAAGGCCCGCACCTTCAGAGGCGCCCTCGATGAGGCCGGGAATATCGGCCAATACGAAAGAATGAGCGCCAGCCCGCACCACACCCAGCTGCGGGTGCAGTGTGGTGAAAGGATAATCGGCGATCTTCGGCTTGGCGGCAGAGACAACGGATAAGAACGTGCTTTTGCCGGCGTTGGGCAGGCCCACAATGCCCGCATCGGCAATCAATTTCATGCGTAACCACACCCAGCGTTCTTCCCCCGGAATGCCGGGGTTGGCGTGGTAAGGTGAGCGATTGGTAGCGGATTTGAAATAGTGGTTGCCAAAGCCGCCGTTACCGCCTTTGGCAATTCGCACGCGGTCACCTGGTTTGGCCAAGTCAGCGATTAAGGTTTCGCCGTCTTCTTCCAGCACCTCCGTGCCCATGGGAACTTTAAGCACGATGTCTTCGGTTTTGGCACCAGCGCGAAGCCTGCCCATGCCGTGGCCAGCGGTGCTGACTTTGTAATGCTGTTGGTAACGATAGTCGATCAGGGTGTTCAGGTCGGGCGCCGCTTCCACCCACACATCCCCGCCTTTGCCGCCATCCCCGCCATCGGGGCCACCGAACTCAATGAACTTCTCGCGTCGAAACGACACGGAGCCCGCCCCGCCGTCACCACTGCGCACATAGATCTTACATTCATCGAGAAACTTCATGGGAGGCTCTTAGTTGGTTTTGATGTCTGGTTGAATTGAATTCTGCCTCTGCAAATTTTGCAGAGATGAGATTCCAAAGTTGGGAAGCGAAAGAAAATATTTAATAAATATACCTATGGATAGGAATGTATATTATTTTATTTGCAGCTCTTGCTGCACTGCTATTTGGCAAATTAAACATTTTCACCAATCTTATTCTGGCCATAATTTATCGATTTATCGGCCATCTGCCTATGGCTTCGGCGGCCAGGTGGTTTTTGTGGCTTTTGACTTTGTCAAAGCCTCGCCTCGATTTTTCTCGAAACAACTAAAGGAATTTAAACATGAGTGCCAAGTTTGCAATTTCGCTGGCCGTTGCCGCGTTTAGCTTCGGTTTTATGATTAACGGCGCTGAAGCCGCTGCCCATCATCGTCATCATCATACCCACGCCACTCACCACCGGATCCATCATCGTAAGCACCATGGCGTATCACATTCTCCAAAAGTCAGCCAGGCCGTGCGTGACCGGGTGAAAAACATGATTGCTTCACAAGCTGGCAGCTATGGTGTGCCGACGTGGTTTGCCCTGAAGATTGCCCGGGTGGAATCGAACTATAATCCAATGGTTACGGGTGCTGCCGGAGAGATTGGCGTATTCCAGCTAAAATGCCAAACGGCGCGCGGCATTGGCTATCAAGGTGCGTGTTCCGGGCTGTATAACCCTTCGACAAACATTCGTTTTGGCTTGCGTTACCTGTCTATGGCGGTGCGATCTTCCCATGGCAACCTGCGTATGGCTGCTTCAAAACACAATGGTGGCCTGGGCCGCAAAAGCCTGGTGCGGTCTTACGTGGCCATGATTTTCTAATCATACCACATAAATTTCAATAGTGCTGTATTGCCCGCGCTGATAGACCCCTGAAGACTATTCAGCGATTAGCCAATGCAGGATTACCTACCGTCAAGAAATCAAACAATCGCTCACCATCAAACTGGTGCGCGATTATCCCATTTGGATGGCTTGCGCGGCGTGGCAGCTTTGAGCGTGATGATGGTGCATTTTTTGGCCGCTTTTGCGCCTGCCTTGGCCTTTGGTTCAGACTTTACAACAGAACATAGTTGGCAAACCGCCATTGCCGCCAGCCCCCTGTTTATTTTTATCAACGGCTCTTTTGCGGTTTACATTTTCATGGTGCTCAGCGGTTATGTAATCGCCAGCTCGGCTGAGCGCATGAACGCAACGCTTTTAGGTTTGATTGGGGGCAGGTTTGTGCGTCTGTTTTTGCCATGCACGACCGCAATTTTGCTTGCCGTTTTTCTGTTTGCCGCGCACTTCATTAATTTTATTGCCATCAGCGAGATTTATCAACACTGGTGGAACCGGCTTTATTATCGACCTGAAAATTTTTCTTGGGCTGAGGCGGCATTTGAAAGTGCTGGGGGATACATTGCTTCAGGACAATCCTATTTCGTGCCGCCGTTGTGGACAATGCAAGTGGAATTCATCGGATCCTGTGTCGTCTATCTGATATTTTCGACTATTGGCGCAAGCAAATTCAGAGTGGCGGCGTATGGTGTTCTCGTCGGGTTATCGGTTTGGTTGTTGCCCGACGAGGCCCCATTGTATTTGAGCTTTGCGGCTGGTGCCGCCATGCGCGAGGGGCGTGTTGCCAATCTCACGATAAACCGTTGGTTGGTGGGTTTAGCTTTTGTCATCGCCTGTTTATTGGGAGGCATCTCGCAGTTCACCAAGCCTGCCGAAACCTTTTATGGGTGGGCCCTTGCGTCATTATCTGAAGTTTTGCGTGTTCACATTCTCTACGTTTGGGCCCTTGCGGCTGTGCTGATGGTATTTGCCTTTGTGGCAAATTCGCCTCTTCAAAAACTGCTCGGCGGAGCGCTGGGCAGCTTTCTGGGGCGGATTAGTTTTGGGGTATATTTACTGCATTTTCCCATTTTGGCGTCGCTGGGCATTTATTTTTATCTGCTTATTGGGCGCTTTTCCGCGATTGGCTTTGCGGCAACGCTCGCCATCTATTTGGCAGCCGTTTTTTTGGCGGCCACCATTTTTGAGCGAATTGTCGATCGGCCCACGATTAATTTTTCACACATCATTAGAAATTGGCTTGCGTCAAAGGTTTGGCAAACCAAGCTTCGCGGGTGAGGCGAAGCTGAATGCTGGGCACTTTGATGTTTAATGCAAGGCAATCGCTCATCGTCTCACGGTTTTCGACAAAGCCCAAACGCCCCAAGATGTGACCCGAATGAGGGTTGTCTTTGTGATAGGCTGACGCGAGAGCTTCGACTTCACCTGATGTGAAGGCATAGTGAACCAATGCTGCTGCCGCTTCCGACATCAAACCAATATGCCAGCAGAATTCACGCAGCCAATAGCCGAATACAGCATCGGCTTGATCGCGAGTTTCATACGAGATCGTGCCGATCAATTCGTCTGGTGCGGCACGAAAGGCGATGGCGCGAATTACCGAGCGCGGGTCGAAGCCTTTTTGAAGTTCGAACCACTGCCTGGCGTCTTCAACCTGGTACGGAAATTTCACGCGGGCGAGGTTGCGGGCAACATTGATGTTGTTCAAACCCTGCGCCACGGCATGACAATCTTCAGCGCGGAAAGGGCGGAGTAAAAGTCTTTGAGTTAAAAGTTCCATCGGATCAGTTCCAAAACAAAACGGAGAGGTGGTTGCCCATCTCTCCGTTCAATTTTTGAACTGCCAAACCCGAGACGGGGTGGCAGTTATTTCACTGCCGTTATTCTGCTGCCTTTGGTGGCAGGACTGAAACCAGTTGTTTGTCACCTTTGGTGGCGCGGAAAACAACGGTGCCATTAACCTTGGCAAAAAGTGTATGGTCGCGACCCATGCCAACGCCCGCACCAGCATGCACTTTGGTGCCGCGTTGGCGGATGATGATATTGCCCGCAATCACCGCTTCGCCGCCGAAGGCTTTAACGCCGAGACGGCGGCCTGCGCTGTCGCGGCCGTTGCGGGATGAGCCGCCTGCTTTTTTATGTGCCATGTGAAACTCCTATTGCTTAGGTACGGGCTTTGTCGGTTTTAGCACGAGGCGGTTTGCCGGCCATCAATTCTTTGGCCTGCTCAATCCATTCCTCACGAGCCACACGGCCCTTTTGCTTAATCTCGGCTTCGATCTTTTCGACGTCTGCTGGCGTCCAGGCAGCAATCTGGGCGAAGCTGGTAACGCCCGCTTCAGTCAATGCCAAATGGATTTTCGGGCCAATGCCGCCGATCAGCGAAATATCATCAGCGCCAGCGGCCAGTGCGACGGGAGCGGCTTTCACCTTCACTTCCGCCCTCTTGCCAGTGGGCTTGGCGCCACTGGTGAGAATTTCGGTGATGATGACCGAAGTCAAATCCTGCCTGTGGCCATTGCGGCGGCGATAATGTTTGCGGCGGCGCTTTTTGAAAATGATCAGCCGCGGCCCGCGAGCCTGTTTTTCAATTTCGCCAACAACTGTGGCACCCGCCACGATGGGCGCGCCAACGTGAATATCAGCGCCATTCACAACCATGAACACGTCGTGGAATTGCACCTGATCACCCGCTGCGCCTTCGAGCTTTTCGATCAATATCTTATCGTTTGCGGCAACTTTATATTGTTTGCCGCCTGTCTTGATGACTGCGTACATATAATATCCATTTTTCCCGCGCCCTGTGGAGCCTTTTCCAAACCCTTGAAGGAAAAGGACTTTTTCAATCGGTGTGAACCGTTTGGGTTGCCCTCGGGCAGCGCATTAAACTCTGAAAAGCAAATTGCAAATCAAAGTCGGCCTCCTCTAGGGTGAGAGCGCGATGAATGTCAAGGGTTGTGCTATAGTTCGGGCTTAGCGGATGGGCTTCGTGAGACCATCAATATGCGGTTTATTTCGCCGCCAAATATGAGAACCACGGCAGCGAGGTAAATAAAGAACATGCTGGCGAAAAGGCCTGAGAGGGAAGCATAAGTTGAAGCGAAAGAATTGAAATTGCGCAAATACCAGGAAAAACCGGCGGTGAGGGCAATCCAGACCGCAACTGTCAACAAGATGCCCGGCAAAACGTCGCGCCGGCGGAGTGTTCGGCTGGGCAAAAACCGATGCGCCACCAACAAACCAAAGGCCAGAATGAGAATAGCCAATGGATAGCGATAAATATCATAGGGTGTGAGATTCACTAAGGCTTGCGGCGCATAAGACTCGAGAAACTGGGTGACGGCGGGTACTAAAATCAACAGCACAGAAACCGCCAGCAACATAACCGTTGCGCCGATCACAAAGATGACATTCTGCGCATAAAGATACCAGATTGAACGAGTTTCCTTGATGTCATAAGCCCGGTTCAGGCCAACCCGCACGCTGTCTACGCCACCGATAGCGCTCCAGATCGTCAGCAGTGCCGCAATGCTGAGAAGCCCGGTGCGGGGCACGGTGAGAATTGATGTGATTTCAACTGCAAATGGTTTCACCAAAGCGGGCGGCGCCACGCCCAACAAAAAATTCACGACTTGGCCAGCCAGCGCTTCGCTGCCAAAAAACCCGGCCACGCTGGTGAGGAAAATCAGGAACGGAAACAGCGAGAAAATTGCCCGGAAGGCAATGTTGCCCGCCAGTGGAATAGCCTCATCAGCAAACAGGCGCTTGAGGGCCCTGCCAAACAATGCCAAGAGCAAAGGTCGATCAATCATCATGCGACCCTTTTGCCCATGACTTCTGCAACTGCCAAGCCTTCTCTTGAAACTATAGCGCCGGCGATGTTTGTTATCTTGTGGGCCACGGGATTTGTTGTGTCGCGGCTTCTGGTGGGACATGTGGCGCCGGTTTGGTTTTTGGCGTTGCGATTTCCGGCCGCACTTGGCTTCATGTTGGTGCTGGCCTTATGGCAAAATGCAAAGTGGCCTGCGCCCGCATTGGCTTTTCACGCCGCTGTAACCGGCGCGTTTATGCACGGGCTTTATCTGGCGCCGTTTTATTGGGCCGTGGCCCATGGCATGCCGGCAGGCGTGATTTCCTTGATTGCTGGTTTGCAACCCTTGCTTACTGCTTTTTTGGCGGTGCCCCTTCTGGGTGAGAAGGTTGCACGACGTCATTGGCTGGGCGTGATCGTGGGCCTGCTCGGAATTTCGTTGGTACTGCTTCCAAAGTTAAGCTTTGCGTTGCTCGGTGGAATTACGCTGTTGACAATGGCACTCGCCATATTCGGCACAGCTTCAATTTCATTTGGCACGGTTTATCAAAAGAAATTTGCCACCGGCATTGCGCTCTCAACAGGTGGTGTGTGGCAATATGTGGGTGCGAGCATAATAGTGTTACTGATCTCGTGGGTAATCGGTGACTATGGGTTTGATGGCAGCTTGCAAGCTTGGGGCGCATTAGGTTGGGCCGTCATTGTGTTATCCATCTTCACGGTAATGTTGTTGGTGTGGTTGATCAACCATGGCGCCGTGTCGCGGCTTTCCAGTTTGATGTTTCTGGTTCCCGGCGTATCGGCTTTAATGACTTATGTATGGTTTGACGAAAGGCTTTCGCCCCCACAGCTTTTAGGGATGGCGGTGTGTGCCTGTGCTGTGCTGGTTGTCAACCGCGCTTCAACCATACCAGCAGAAGCACAATAACAATCGCCGCAAATTGCAGGCCCACACGCCAGCGCATCAGGTTTTGGCTGCGGTTGGGTGAGCCACCGCGCATCATGTTGAACAGTCCCAGGCACAGCACGATGAAAACGGCGGCAAGGGCGATGGCGGTTATGGCATTGGTCATTGATCTGATATTATATCCACAAACCAGTCATAGAAGCGCTGCGGCATAAAGCGCCGCGCCCACGCCATAATGTAAGTGGGGATGGTGACGTAATAATGGCTGCGCGGGCGTGGGCTTTCCAGCGCATGGACTAATTTTTTAAGAACCGCTTCGGGTGGCAATTTGAAACGGCTGGATCCGCCTTTGTCCAATCTTGCCTGCTGGCGTTCGTAGGCCACTTTATAGTTTGATTTTTCTTGGTCCACATTGGCATTAAAAGCCTTCAGTGCATGTTCCACAAAGCGCGTGGCGATAGGGCCGGGTTCGATAGTCGAGACGAATATGCCAGAGCCGCGCAATTCCAATCGCATGGTATCAGTAAGCCCTTCGATGGCAAATTTGGCAGCGTTATACGCCCCGCGCCATTTCATTGCGGTGATGCCCAGAACGGACGAGCAATTGATGATGCGGCCAGATCCATTGGCGCGAAGCATGGGCAGGCAAAGCGTGGTGAGTTCATGCCAGCCGAAAACCAACGTTGAGAATTGTTCTTCCAACACTTTGCGCGATATATCTTCCACGGCACCGGGCTGGCCGTAGCCACCATTGTTGAATAACGCATCGAGCTTAAATCCGGTGCGCTTCGCGACTTCTGCGGCACAGGCTTTGAGGGACGCGCTGTCGCGGTAGTCAATGATCAAAGCCTCCAAGCCCTCGGCTTCCAGCCGATGTTGATCCGCCCCGGTGCGCACCGTTGCAAACACGCGCCACCCCTGCTGTTTCAAGCCCTTGGCGCAAGCATAGCCTATGCCAGATGAGCAGCCGGTGATGAGGATGGATTTTGTCATGAATGGTACCGCCGTAAATCAGCCTTGTTTAATCTCTGTACAGGCCAGACGCGATTTGGCAAGTTGCTCATCGTGGGCGAGTGGATTGGCAAATATGAAATTCAAGGCGGCGATAGTTGGTTTGGCACTTTTGGCAAGTGCAGGAGTGGCGCGGGCGGAGGAGCCCGTTTCCATCGGAACTTTCGAAGATTGGGAAGCCTTCACCTATCACGCCGAGGGCGGCTTGGTATGTTATGTTTTTTCGGCACCGAAGGCCACCGAGTCCGACAAGAAAATTTCCAAGCGTGACCCGGTTTATTTTTTGGTGACGAATTTCCAGGCGCGCAAAATCAAAGGCCAAGTGTCTACGATTATTGGCTATCCGTTTAAAGAGTCATCGCTTGTCGCCCTTGTCGTGGACGATAAGCCCTTTGATCTTTACACCAATGGCGACACGGCCTGGGCTTCAGCAGCCGAAGATGAGGCAGCCATTGTAAAGGCGATGAAGACGGCCAAGGAACTTTCCATCATTGGCACCAGTTGGAAGGGTACAGAAACCACCGACAGTTATTCGCTGAAGGGTTTTGTTAAAGCGCTCGAAAAAATTGATGCCACATGCAAGTGAGTTTGCTGCGGTTGGTTTTGGCGTTGGTGGTTTTAATGATGGTGGGCGCTCCATCACGCGCTGCCTGCCGCGCCCAAGCTGGCTATTCAGTTTGTGAATTTGATACGAGCAGTGATAAAATTGCTCTGTTTAACCTCGATGAAACTGGCCAGCCTTATGGTGGCTTTGCAGCTCTGAAAGGGGCCCTCGCCGCGCAAGGCGAACAGCTTGTTTTTGCGATGAATGCGGGGATGTATGGCGAGGATTTGAAGCCGATTGGCCTTTATGTTGAAGCTGGCAAACGCTTGCATAAATTGAACCACGCCAATGGGCCGGGGAATTTTCATCTGAAGCCCAATGGTGTATTTTATGTTGCGGCGGGCAAGGCAGGCGTGATGGAAACCGAGGCTTTTGCCCGCAGTGGCATCAAACCCGACTTCGCCACGCAATCTGGCCCGATGCTGGTTGTGAATGGCACTATTCATCCAAAGATTTCGCCCGCTGGCACATCTGCCAAAATCCGCAACGGTGTGTGCGTGAATGATGGCACCAAGGTCGAGTTTGTGATCTCAGACGGGCCAGTGACATTTAATGACTTTGCCACATTTTTCCGCGACGCATTGGCCTGCAAGAACGCCCTGTTTTTGGATGGCTCGGTTTCCAGCTTGCTTTCGCCAGAACTGGGACGCAGCGATTTTTTGGCGCGGCTGGGGCCGATTGTGGGCGTGACGGCCCCGGCAAAATAGCATAAAGGGCCAAGACATGGTGACCCTGCTTCAAACCGCACCCGTTGCGGCATCCTATATTTCCAACGACACGCGCCGCAACCTTGTGGGGCTTTCGCGCGGCTCGTTGACTGATATTCTGGCCGACGTTGGCGTGGCCGAAAAGCACCGGCGCATGCGCATGCGCCAGCTGTGGCACTGGATGTATAATCGCGGTGTTACTGATTTTTCAGTGATGACGGATATTTCCAAAGACATGCAGCGCAAGCTGGATGAAGCCTTTGTAATTGCGCGGCCTGAGGTGGTGACGGAGCAGATTTCCACGGATGGCACGCGCAAGTGGCTGCTGCGTCTGGCACCGGATGAGCGTGGCGCGCGCCATGAGATTGAAACGGTTTATATCCCGGAAGAAGATCGCGGCACATTATGTATTTCCAGCCAGGTGGGCTGCACACTCACGTGCACGTTTTGCCACACGGGCACGCAAAAGCTGGTGCGAAATCTAACAGCGGGTGAAATCGCCGGGCAGATCATGCTGGCGCGCGACAAGATTAAAGATTGGCCCGCAGATTTGGAGGTGAACAAGCAGCCACCGTCATCAGGGCGCTATATCACCAATGTTGTGCTGATGGGCATGGGTGAGCCGCTTTATAATTTTGATAATGTTAAAGTTGCCATTGATATTGCCTCTGACGGTGAAGGGCTTTCGCTTTCCAAGCGCCGAATCACCTTAAGCACCTCAGGCGTTGTGCCGGAAATTGTACGGGCAGGGGCAGAGATTGGTTCGTCGCTGGCGATCAGCTTGCATGGCACGACAGATGAAATTCGCAACAAGTTGGTGCCGCTGAACAAGAAATATAATATTGCGCAGTTGATGGAAGCCTGTCGCAATTATCCCGGGTTATCCAACGCGCGGCGCATCACCTTTGAATATGTGATGCTGAAAGGCGTGAATGACAGCGTGGCCGATGCCAAGCGCCTCGTGCAATTGCTGAAGGGCATTCCGGCCAAGGTGAATTTGATTCCGTTCAATCCCTGGCCGGGCACAGCCTATGAATGTTCGGAGTGGGATGTGATCGAAGCCTTTGCTGAAATTTTGAACAATGCGGGATATGCCTCGCCCGTTCGCACACCACGGGGCAGAGACATCATGGCAGCGTGCGGGCAGCTGAAGAGCGAAAGCCAAAAGGTGTGGGCGAGTGAGCGAACATAAATGTATTTGATGTATGTCGATGAAAGCGGCGATCCAGGTTTAGTCAATTCGCCCACTCCATATTTTGTACTGAGCGGAACTGTGCTTCATGAGTTGCAGTGGCACGAATACATGGAACGACTGCTGAATTTCCGTAAAAGAATGAAAATTAAATTTGGCTTGGGCGTTCGTGATGAAATTCACGCGGCGGAATTTGTTAGGTCATCCGGCTCCGTGAATTTGCCTCGCCACATACGGTACCAAATTTTGTTGCACTACGCGGAAGAACTGGCGCAAATTGATTGGTTGTCGGTAACAAACTTTGTTGTTGCTAAGGCAGGAAAACCTGCAAATTACGACGTTTTTGAAAATGCATGGAAGGTTCTGTTTCAAAGATTTGAAAACACCCTGATTTACAGAAATTTTCCCGGACCTCACAACGCCGATGATAGAGGCATAGTGATCTGCGACGATACCAATGGCGGAAAGCTCTCAAAGTTGATGCGAAGAATGGGTAAATATAATCCAATCATAAATCAAATTCACATGGGGCCGGGTTACCGTGACATGCCGATAAGAAAGATTATTGAAGACCCGAATCTGCGGAGTTCCAAAGACAGCTTGCCAATTCAGTCTGCCGATCTCTGCGCTTATCTTTTGTACCAATATATTCAGCCAAACGGTTTTGTTAGAAAAGTTGGTGGTCGAAACCTATTCCGCAAATTGGAGCCCGTTTTAAACAAGAGGGCATCAACTAGAAACGAATTTGGGATCGTGCATCTCTAGAAGGGAAGTGGGGGAGCTTTCGCTCCCCCGGAGAAATCCTACTTTCCGAGAAGAGCTCGGCTTCAGATTTCTCACCAAATATAGGCACTAAACTCGTTTTAGTCCAACTAAACTTGACATTTTGTCCGGTTCAGTGAAACCCACTCAAGTATTCGATTCAATTCAATGAGTTAGTCATGTCAAAGATACCCAAAAAAGTCGTCCTGGCCTATTCGGGCGGGCTTGATACTTCGATCATCCTCAAATGGCTGCAGACTGAATATGGCGCGGAGGTAGTCACCTTCACCGCCGATCTTGGCCAAGGCGGCGAGTTGGCGCCTGCGCGCAAAAAGGCCGAGTTGATGGGCATCAAATCCATCTATGTGGAAGACGTGCGCGAGGAGTTTATCCGCGATTTTGTTTTCCCCATGTTTCGCGCCAATGCGCTTTATGAAGGCGTTTATCTGCTGGGCACATCCATCGCGCGGCCGCTGATCGCCAAGCGCTTGATTGAGATTGCCGCCGAAACTGGGGCGGACGCCATCGCCCATGGAGCCACCGGCAAGGGCAATGATCAAGTGCGCTTTGAACTGACCGCCTATGCGCTGAACCCCGACATCAAGGTGATCGCGCCCTGGCGCGAATGGCAATTCAAGAGCCGCACTGATTTGTTGGCCTTCGCCGAACAACACCAAATACCAGTGCCAAAAGATAAGCGCGGCGATGCGCCGTTTTCAGTGGATGCGAATTTGCTGCATTCCTCGTCGGAAGGCAAAGTTTTGGAAGACCCTTGGGTGGAAGCGCCGCCCTATGTGTATCAGCGCACCATCGCGCCTGAGGATGCGCCAGATAAACCAGAATATATCGAGATCGAATTCAAGACGGGTGACCCAGTGGCGATCAATGGCAAGGCAATGTCTCCCGCCTCGCTGTTCACCGCGCTCAACCAATACGGCCATGACAATGGCATTGGGCGGCTTGATCTGGTGGAAAACCGCTTCGTCGGCATGAAGTCGCGCGGGGTTTATGAAACGCCGGGCGGCACAATTTTATCGGTGGCGCACCGCGCGATGGAAAGCCTCACACTTGATCGCGAAGCCGCCCATCTAAAAGATTCGATCATGCCGAAATATGCCGAGCTGATTTATTACGGCTTCTGGTTTGCGCCTGAGCGCGAGATGTTGCAGGCTATGATCGACAAAAGCCAAGTGCATGTGGAAGGCGTAGTGCGCCTCAAGCTCTACAAGGGCAACGTGATTGTTGTGGGCCGCAAATCTCCGAAGTCACTTTACAATAATGATCTTGTGACTTTTGAAGATGATCGCGGCGCTTATGATCAGAAAGACGCGGCGGGGTTCATTCGGCTGAATGCCCTGCGCCTGCGCACGCTGGCGGCAAGAAAGCGGCTGGGCTCAAACCAGGGCGATGTTGCAACTTGACAGATTGTTCTCAATCCTCCAGCTAGGAATTGAAACAACGCGTTTATCACGCTCACTTCATCAAATGGTGCATTGTATATGTTAAAGCCTAAGCCATTGCTCAGCCCTTATGTTTTTGGCCAATCGATTTTCAATTGGCTGCCTTTGCCCGCAGAGGTGGGCCAAGCCGTTGAGCTTCCCATACCGCCGGTTGAAGGATTTAATGAAGCTTTGGTTTTTGTTTCGGCCACGTGCTCCGGTGCGGCCCAAGGTCCACACTATTATGCCATTTTCACCAAGGCCCTGGATGGCGGGCCCGTGGCACATCACCATCTTTTTTTGGCAGGCGGCAATGTTGACGGCGGTTCAACGATTAACTCTGACAATATCTGGGTGAGGATCCCGGATAAGGGCTTGCCGCGCGTCGTATATGTGCAAAAAATGGCGGGCGAACCTTTGCCTGCATCGGAAAACTTTAAATCTGGAATTGCCTTTTTGTCTTTCCGATGATGTTTGCGAATAATGCCTTGATTGAGGGATTGATGAAATGAAAGCAGTTATTCTTGCAGGCGGCTTGGGCACACGAATTTCAGAAGAATCCAGCACCAGGCCAAAGCCGATGATTGAAGTGGGCGGCAAGCCCATTCTTTGGCACATCATGAAATACTACGCCCATCATGGCATCACCGATTTTGTGATTTGTCTTGGCTACCGCGGCTATATGATCAAAGAATATTTCGCAAATTTTATTCTGCATTCGTCTGATGTAACTGTCGATGCGCGAAATGGAAAAATTGAATATCACAGCAACACGGCAGAGCCTTGGCGCGTGACGCTGATTGACACTGGCGAAGATACGATGACAGGCGGCCGCCTGAAGCGCATTGCAAAATATCTGACGCCAGGTGAAAGTTTTTGTATGACTTACGGTGATGGGGTATCAGATGTTGATATCACCAAGCTCATCGCATTTCACCAAAGCCACGGCAAACTGGCCACCGTGACGGCCGTGTTAACGCCGGGCCGCTTTGGCTTATTGGAACTTGAAGGCGATGTGGTCTCGCGCTTTGTAGAAAAGCCTCCGGGCGACAATGCCTTGATCAACGGCGGTTATTTTGTTCTCGAACCCGCGGTGCTGGATCGTATTGAGGGTGACGGCACGTCTTGGGAGTTTGAGCCGCTGGCCAGCTTGGCACGTGATCATGAGCTGGTAGCTTTTCGGCACCGGGGTTTCTGGCAACCGATGGACACGTTGCGCGATAAAATCAATCTCGAAAAAATGTGGGACAGCGGCAAAGCGCCGTGGCGGGTTTTGTAAACCAAGCCGGCAGCTATTCTACTTTTTGGGCTTGATGATTAAGCCTTGGCCAGTTGGCAGGGGCGCGATCGCAACGTTTTTGGATGCCGCAAAAGCATTTCACATATCATATTGGGCAACAAAATCCGCCCATAAATAATCATCAATGATGATGACGGCACCCGGTACAATCCGATCCCAGAGCTGCTCAATTACCTTTTTTTCGCTGTACGCGTTGTTCAGATCCACCAGCAAATACGCAATCTTGTCTATTGGAACTGTTGACAGCGATTCCGGCAGCACGCCGCGCACCAACTTGGCATTTTTGAACGGCTTGAAGTTGCGTTCCGCAATCGCAAACACATCCCGATAAATATTCTCATTTGAGTGTCGTGACTTTGCCTGTTCTGCTTCGGCAACCGTCTCAAGAGGGATGCCGTCAAATGTGTCGAACAAGTAAAACTGGCGGTGGTGTTTATCGAAATCAAGGGTATGGCAAACAACAAGAGAAAACAGGCCAGTGTGAACGCCACACTCAACAAAGTCGCCTTCCAGCCCCAGTGCCTGCTGCGCGGCCCACAATGCTATCCGTGCACGCCAGCGCACGTCGGGCACGCCTGTTGGCCATCCTTCCACGTTAGCCTGCCGGGTCACTTCCCATGCCGCGGCAAAACTCGGTTCGTCCATAAATTATCATGCCGTCAGAAATATTGCTGTTGGCCTTGGTAACTTCGCCCCAAAGCCGCTCCACCTGTTTCAAACGTTCGCCATTTTCGGCAACCAGGCTCTCATTCAATTCAACCTGCTTGGCATAGGCTGCCGAAAGGTGTTCAATCGTCGCAACGCGTTGGCGGTCACCCGCAACCAGGCGTTCAACTGTTTTTGTAAGTTCTAAATCAATCATATTGTGCTGATCAACATTGGCGACCAGCGCCGAATTTGAGTCTGAAAGCCGCTCCACCTATTTCAAACGTTCGCCATTTTCGGCAACCAGGCTCTCATTCAATTCAACCTGCTTGGCATGGGCTGCCGAAAGGTGTTCAATCGTCGCAACGCGTTGGCGGTCACCCGCAACTAGGCGTTCAACTGTTTTTGTAAGTTCTAAATCAATCATATTGTGCTGATCAACATTGGTGACCAGCGCCAAATTTGAGTCTGCCAGCCGCACGATCGTTGCCACGCGATCCTGCTCTGAGGCCATCAACCGCTCAATCGTTGCAACCCGCACTTGGTCCAACGCTGACAAACGTGCAATAGTTTCGGCCAGTTCGCGTTTGGAATTGGCGAGCTGTTCTGTGAGTTCTACAATATCGCTAGACCCACTCAAATCTAACTCAATGGGCCATGAATTTTCTGGTCGCGGTGGTGCAGCAACTTGGGGCTTACCCCTTTGACAATGCTGAACACCGCCGAGTCAAGCTGGGCGCGGCTTTTGACAGCCAACAGATTGAAGCCATGTGGAGGGCCTGAAATAATGGCGCTATCAATCTCCACAAGTTCAACTTTTTTTCCACTCATGGCTTCATTTCCCTGGTAATCGCGAATGGCAAAAACCTCATAGCCTTTTTCGATCATCAAGGCGCAAAGTTCAGTGTGGCGCAGGCCGCGGCTCCAATCGGTATAGGCGGCGTGAATTTCACAGATAAGAGCGGGTGCTTGGCCCGCAGGCGCACTGAGCGTTTCGGTGGCACCGCGCAGCGCTTCAAATTCACCGCCCTCAATGTCCAACATCACCACATCAATCTTTTTCAGGCCTTTTCCGCGCACGTAAGAGTCTATGCTGCGCGATGGAAAGGTCTTGGCGTTGGCGCTTTCGCCGAGTTTTGGTTTGGCATGGCTGTCATCGCCTGCTAGTTCAATGCGCACACCGTCCACCGACCAAAGCGCTTCAGCGTTGACGATAACATTCGTGATGCCGTTGTCGTCCAGGTTACTCTTGAGAACGGCCAAATTTTCAGGAGAAAGTTCAAAACAATGGCATTGTCCGCCTTGTGCCAATACTTTGGCCACAAACAGCGCATGATCACCAAAATAGGCCCCACCAATAATCACGTTTTGTGCACCGGTTGAAAGACTCACAATGGAGCGGGTAGTCTGTGGCTCCCACACATGATCAGGGAAGTTGGGCTGTGCCATTAAAAATTCACGGGCGATGCGCGATGAATAGCGGAAATTGAATTTCAGTCCGTTTGAAACTTGGCGGGAGTACATAGAATTGTTGTCAACAAGGAAATCCACCAAAGGGCCGCTCAAGTCTTCGCGCAAGTTGCGGTCTGTGTTGGGTTGGTAGCGCTTTTCGATAGACACCAGGCAAGCGATAATTTCATCACGCGCGTCGGGATGCTCGGCTAAGAATTCACGGACAGATGCAAGAGTTCCATAAGATTTTGCGTTGCTTGCGTAAATATTCACTCACACTCTCCAAAGTATTTCCGTTCGTATTGGTATAAGCTATAGTTCATGTCTGCACATAACTTACCTGCGAAAAAAAGAAAAACCCCAAGTGTAGTCTTGCTCTACAGCATCTCATTTATAAGCAAAAGCTGAAAACGCGACTTTCATGAATTGATTTGTTCACTGATTGTTTCAGCTCCTATCGATTCATTGTCGCCACAGAACTCGTCCGCTAAAGTTTATTTTTATTGTGGGTTTTCAGAAAAAATGTCCAATCCTCGGTTTAGTATTGTTATTCCCACGCGGTCTAGGCCCCATACGCTGCAATTCACCCTGCAAACATGTTTGAACCAAACCTTCCAAGATTATGAAGTTGTGGTATGTGATAACTTTGGACCAGCAGAAACCCAGGTAATGGTGAAAGCCTTTGGTTCTGCGCACATTGTTTACCACCGCTCAAACACACCCCTGTGCATGCGTGACAATTGGGAACTGGCTTACCGCCAAACGCGGGGCGACTATGTGATTTTTATCGGCGATGATGATGGCCTGGCCCCTTATGCGCTTTTTCAGCTTGATGCCTTTTTGAAGCAGAATGATACCCCGGCCATCACCTGGAAGTGCGGGGCCTACACGTGGCCTGATGTGGCGCAGCGTGAACTGGCCAATCAACTGAAAATTCCCGTATCAAGGCACTTGGCTTGGCGCGACGGCCGCAGCGCCATTCGAGCGGTAGTGAATGGCCGCATGCCCGCCAGCTGGTTGCCCAACATCTATCACGGCATGGTTTCGCGAAAGCTGATCGAGAAAATTCTGGCGCATTCCAACCAGCTTTTTGGCGGCTATATGGTGGATACTTATTCCAGCTTCGCTGTTGCGTATTTTGCAGGGCATTATGCCCAGATGAGTGCGCCCATGTCGATTTCTGGATTTTCAGGCGACAGCCACAACGTCGCATTCAATTATTTGCGCGGAAAGCACGCCAACACGCAACGGTATAGAGAAGATAATGCACGTGGTGGGGTTAAACTGCATCCATGGGTGCCCTATTTACCAACCAGTTGGACAGCGGTGGGAGATTCTTTTCTTGCGGCGAAGCAGGATTTATTCCCCGACGACAAAACCATGGTGTTTGATCGCCGGTTCTATATCAAAAAGCTGCTTGACAAACCGCCCATTGATGCACTTTCGGATTGGCCTTTGATGGTGGGCGAAATCAGGCAAACGCTGGCAGACGATGCAGATTTAGCAGCGTGGTTTGAGAGACAAATTTTAAAAATTCTGCCAAAGGTCACCGCCCGGGAATCTTACCGCAATCTGTGGGAAGATGTTCGCGGCATTAGCCTTAATCTCGATTCGCGTGCCTTCTCCGTCAGCACCGTTGCCGATGCAGTTGCTTTCATAGCAAGGGTGTTGGATTATTCGCAAATGCCAATAGCATGGACGCATGGAATAATTGAATATGTGGGCGTGGCGGAGCGTTGGAGAATAGGTAGACGGTTGGCCGCATTGAAAACCATTAATCCAAATTAGATCCGTGAAAATTGCGTCTCACATCTATGATGCGCTGTGCGACGCGGTTCTGGCGGTCAATTGGCGCAATTTCGCCATTCACAAGGCGTGGCACATATCTTTCCGGAAGAAATTTCGCAAGTATTTTGCGCCAAAATGGCGGCGCTCGGCCAACGGCTTCAGCAGCAACCGACCGCAGACCATAAGGCAAATTTGAGTACGCCGGATTCGGCTGAAGCTCAACGTCATAAATGGAGGAACCATCACTGAGCAAGGCGTGGAGACCCAACATCGCACCTTCGACATCATCATTCAGACCCAAACCCAAGTGCCGCACGCGCAGCAGCATATCAGGATAGGGTGGTTCGTATTTAGACTCAGGTGCCTTGAATTTTTTCTTGGCGAGCCGCGCAAAGTGTTTGCGCACCTTTTGAAAAAGCACGGCATCAAGTTCTGACTTCGGCTTGGCTGTAAGCCAGGGGCCTATTGTCCACGGCTGTTTTTCGATTTCATCAAGTATGGCTTTAGTCCAAATCTCGCGGTCGACAGTCACATTCTCGGGCAGCAAACCGTGGGATTGTGCCACCTCCAAGCCACGCAGATCATGGTATCTGATGGTGCGAATATCTGATTGCCAATCGGCTTTCGCAGCGAATGGATCCTGCTGATTTTCTATGATCCATTTCTGGCCCTGATCAGAATTTTTTGATTTTTTCTCCACAACGCGCGACCATGAAACGCCAGCTGAATGACCAGACGTTCCATAGATCGAAACCGGGTTTTCAACTTGTAGAATTTCATCGCAATGAAAGGCAATCAAGTTGTGGGCATAAACGTCCGGCATCAAATAGGAGAAAAAAACGCCGTTCGATTTGGCACGAATCCGGTCATAGACCTTGCGCGAAATCATGCCGTGATAAACCAAAACATTATCCCACGATCCAATGTTTTTTGCGGCTATTGTATTGGCGGCTATTTCTTTCGCCGCACCATAGCGCCAGCCGCCGTAACATTTTGATGTGTAGATACGAGAAAAACCTTCGCCATCTGTCGAAAGTGTGGGCCACACATAGTGCAGCAGATGCCAGCGCACAGCGTCTGCAGGCTTGCGACTTAACCGTTCAACAAGCCAATCCAGTGAACCCAGGCAATAGCCATCATCATCACCAATAATGGAAAGGTAATCACCTGTCGCTGCGGCCAGGCCCAACTCAAAGTTATGGCGCTGGCTGGTGGAAAATTTGGACCGAGCATATCGAATACGCTGATCCCTTTTTTGTGCTGCCTTAACAACCTTGCGTGTTTCAGGCCCACTAAAATTATCCTGCACTAAAATTTCAATCTGGCCCGATTTGTGGTGCAGCAAGGCAGCAAGGCACGAGGCTAGTGTTTCAGGACGATCGCGCGTTGGAATAATAACCGAAATCAACGGTTTTGGTTTTGAAGATGTCTCCAAAAGTGAGGCCATTCCGGTTCCCTTGCCGCTTAAATCTATGAAATCCTTTTCACAAAGGCGCTTGGCCAATAAGTCAGCCGCTCCCGCACAACACCTTCATTAAAGGGCCAGGCGGGCTCTTCAATAACGAAGTTGTTATTCTCTTTTGTGAAGGTGATGGCAGCTTGCTGCGGATTGGAATGTTTCCATTCCGGCTTGGTGCGTGGCGCACCAGCCACTTCTTCCATGATGCCGTCTGATGCCACAATGTAACAACCTGGCGTGACCATTGGGCCATAAGCTCGAAGTTCTTCGAGAACGTGTTCCTTCGTGTGGTTGGAATCAAGCATCACCATCACTTTTTCGCCGGGTTTAATCAGGGCCTTCACTTCAGCCACGGTGTCCGGGTCAATCGATGAGCCGTCAACGACAGTGATATAAGGGCTCAAGATATGCTCGCTGATGGCTTTGCGATTGTGCGGGCGAAGCTCAAGTTCCACGCCAATGACGCGGCCTTTTTCCATGGCCTTGAACAAGGAAGCATAAAATACCAATGAGCCGCCGTGGGCCACGCCAGTTTCAATCAACACATCAGGCTTGTGTTCCCAAAGCACTTCTTGAATGCGCAGCACGTCCTCTGGAAGTTGGATGAACGGACGGCCCATCCATGAAAAAGCATAAATGTATTTTACATCCCAGCTGACACGGCGCCAAGCGCGGTTGAGCAATTCAAAAGCCTCAGGTGTGGTGAGGGCATGGCGAGCTATTTCTGTACCAGCATCGTCAATTTCAGCCACATAGTTTTTCTTGTCATCAAAAACAATCATTTCACACCTTGGTTTGTTAGTTGCTTTATAATATTTGGCAAATGGATCGCCGGATTAGTGGAAGGCAGGGCGAATTCGCATGCTGCGCGGGAGATGTCAATTTGTGGGAACGTCACAATTTGTCCGTTGGGTTTGAAATGCACTTTGAAGCCTGCGGTTTGCAAAACGTCAGCAATTTGTTGGTGCGTGAAGTTGGTTCCACAAGCCACATTATAAAGCCTCGATGCTCCACTTCGCGAAATTGCGATAAGCATCGCGGCAGCGTCTTCCACAGCAATATAATCTTTTGCAGAGCTGGGGAATTGGCCGATGGTTACTTCGCCTTTTTCCACCGCATCACGCAGCACGGCCGTCATGAATAAATTGGATTGATCTTGCGCACCATAGACATTGGACATTCTTGCAACGCGGATAAGCGGGTTGTCAAAGGCCATACACAGGCTTTCGCCGGCAAGTTTTGAGATATTGTACACGTGGTCAACACTGGTTGGCCGAACCAGAAGTGGGGTGTCTTCATTGGTTGATGTGGCGCCATCGTAAACCCGCGCAGAAGAAAGATAAAGAAAGCTCTCATAGCGATAATGCGTCAGGGCGTCATGCAAGCGTAGCACCTGCAAATCAAACGTCTCCAGCAAACGCTTGCGAAAATCTGCCGTCATTCCGATACAGAAGATCACATGGCCAAGATCACTTCCCGCAGTTGGCCAAGATGCGCGGCCAACTTGGGTCACAGTGGCCCCGCTGGCCCTCAATTGGCGCGTAAGTTCAGAACCTACAAACCCCAACCCACCAAAAATTGTGTACTTTGATCCCAGCAAACTAATTTCCGTCAACCGTAAAATAGGCCGTTTTGGTAATCATTCGGCCCTGCACATCATTTTTCACCTAGTAGTTGTGGTGGCATTAACCATGCAAACACGAAGGGGTCAAGCGCAACAATGGACTAATTTGCAGCATAAAATGAGGTTTATATTCCGGATTGAATTTACTCTCAGATTGACGAAGCTACGAGCGCGGAGGTTGGGACCAGCGAAGATTCAAAGGCACTGATTTGTTCAATGGTTTTGGCGTACATGTTCGCGCCGTCGCGGTGGGCCAGTCTCCACTCCACCGTCATATCCAATGCCTTGCTAAGGTTAAGGCGGGGCAGCCAACCCAATTCAATTTCGGCCTTGGTCGAATCCAATCGCAATAGTTTTGCCTCATGGAGCTTTAGCGGGTCTTCCACAAAACTAAAGCCATCTTCAAATCCAAATTTGCGGCACAGATAATCCACCACCTGTGCCACCGGGGCCTCGTCTTCGCGCCTGGGTCCGAAGTTCCACGCTTGCGGCGCTGTGGCGCGATACTGCCAAATATGTTCCACCGCCCGCAAATAGCCAAACAATGGTTCAAGCACATGTTGCCAAGGCCGCACGGCATTTGGATTTCGAATGTCGGGTTTTTTGTTGCCCATCAGGGCCGCAAATACGTCTGTCATCAAACGGTCTTCTGCCCAATCTCCCCCACCAATCACATTGCCAGCGCGAGCTGATGCAACAACAGCTCCACCAGTCTTGAAATAGGAGCGGGCGTAAGCTGCAGTTACAAGTTCAGCACAGCCCTTGCTGCTGCTATAAGGGTCATGCCCGCCCATTGCGTCACTCTCGCGGTAGGCCCATATCTGTTCCACATTCTCGTAACATTTATCTGTGGTGACAATCAGCGTTGCTTGCACCGATGGGGTGCTACGCGCCGCTTCAAGCACATGCACAGTGCCCATAACGTTGGCTGCAAAGGTTTCGACAGGCTCAGTATACGACAATCGCAAAATCGCCTGCGCCGCAAGATGCAAAATAATGTCGGGTTTGAATTTTGTGATCGCCGCTTTGAGTTTTTCCAAATCTCGAATATCGCCAATTTCGTGTTCAATAAAATCGCCAACCCTGGCCAAGGTAAACAGGTTCGTTTCAGTTGGCGGCGGCAGTGAAAAGCCGTGCACAATGGCACCAAGCTTGTGCAGCCAAAGCGCCAGCCAGCCACCCTTGAAGCCGCTGTGCCCAGTGAGAAAAACGCGTTTCCCGCGCCAAAAAATATCTTGTGGTTTGTCTATCATTTTTTCGACATAGCTTAAAAAATTACATTAGTTAAGTGCCGTAATTACCCGTTAAGACAGTGATGTTGGAGCATGTAAATGAAATTTCACAAAACCCCGCTTGCAGGCGCTTTTCTGATTGAGCCGGAAAGACGCGGCGATGACCGCGGATTTTTCGCCCGCGTATTCTGCCAGAACGAGTTTAAAGCCCAGGGTCTCCACGGCTCTTTTGTGCAAATGAATAACTCTCTCAGCGCCAAGGCGGGCACCTTGCGGGGCATGCATTACCAACTTCCACCCGCGAGTGAGGTAAAAGTGGTGCGTGCCATAAGAGGTGCTTTGTGGGACGTTATTATAGACTTGCGCGCTGGTTCGCCCACCTATTTGAAATGGTTCGGTGCCGAGCTTACCGAAGATAATCGCATGATGCTTTACGTGCCACGCGGATTCGGCCATGGATTTATCACGCTGAGTGAAAATGTGGAAACACTCTATATGGTAAGCGATTTTTATGATCCGAATTGTGAGCGAGGAGTGCGCTGGAATGATCCAGCCATTGGCATAAAATGGCCGCGCGAGCCCGTTGAAATTTCGGAAAAAGATCGTGCTTGGCCAGATTTAAATAGTGCGCATCACGGTATGGAATTGATGCGGGGTTTATAGTTGTTTGCATCAGTCGATGTAAATGCTGCTATCACTTGGACTTGGTCGGTTATGATGCTGACTGAAAATGGGGCATCAGCCCGATTATATTAATCGTGAAAAAGGTTTTGCAAATCGGTTGCCAATTTCAAGACCGTCACATTCACCGAGATTAGCAAACGCAAACTGCAAGAAATTAGAGGCCTCCTATGTCGCATCCTTTTACATTTTCTGCCTGCGCTGAAATGCTTTGGCGTGAAAAACCCATTGAGTGGCGGTGCGCCAAGCTTAAGGATTTGGGCTTTCAGGTGGGGCTGTGGAATTGGCCCGCGCATGATTTGAACGCATTGGAAAAATCCGGGGCGACGTTCTCCATCATGAATGGCTATTCGCGGGGCCGCCTGACCGATGACGAGGGCGCAGCGGAGCTCCTAAGAACCGCGCGTGAGACCGCGCTCGTGGGCAAACGCCTTGGCGTGGCAAGGCTGAATTTGCATGGTACGGGTTTGGGAGATCGTGGAATGCCCATGCAGCCCGTCGAAGTTATCACAGGCGCCATGTGGCTGAAGGCGCGTGATACCATGTGCCGCATGGTGGAAATGGCGGAGCAAGACAACGTTATTTTCACTTTGGAAAATTTGAATTTACTGCTCGATCATCCTGGCGTGCCTTTTGGGCGGGCTGAAGAAACGCTCGCGCTGGTCTCCAGTGTCAATCACCCACGACTTCGCCTGAACCTTGATCTCTATCATGTACAAATTGGCGAAGGTATTTTGATCGAAATGTGCAACCGCGCATTGCCCTGGATTGGAGAAATTCAAGTAGCTGACGTTCCCGGCCGCATGGAGCCGGGAACGGGTGAAATCAATTATAACGGCATTGCCAAAGCGCTACTTGCCATGGGCTATAGTGGCCCGGTGGCCTTGGAAACCTATGCTTCGGGTGATCCGCTTCAAGCACTTGAAAGTTTCCGCGCGGCTTTCACACTCTAGGCTTGTTTCGCAAGTGCATTAAATCCCTGTGAGGTGATGAGGAAATGCAATCGGGCGCTTGGCCCGATGCACTGTACAATGTATCAGCGCTTGATATTGAGATGCATGATTTCTAGAAAATGATTTCGATCAGTAGTTAACGGAGACAGAAATGAACATTCGATTTGGCGTTATTGGTGCCGGCCGCATTGGCAAAGTGCACGCAAAAACCATCGCGGCAAATGCCAAAGCCAAGTTGGTCTATATCGCTGATGCCCTGCCCGCGGCGGCACAAGGCCTGGCAGATCAATATGGGGCCAAGGTTGCGTCCGTGGAAGAGATCATGAAGGCAAAAGACGTGGATGCCGTATTGATTGGCTCGCCCACCGGTTTCCATGCCGAGCAAATTCAAGCCGCGTCGAACCACGGTAAGGCCATCATGTGCGAAAAGCCAGTGTCAATGAGTGTCGCCGCCATCGAAGAAACGTTGAGAGTGGTGGAGAAAAATAAATCCACGTTGATGATTGGTTTCAACCGCCGCTTTGACCCGAACTTTGCCGAGCTTGAAAAAATCGTCCGTCGTGGCGACATTGGCGATGTTGAATTGTGCACGGTGATCAGCCGCGATCCGTCTCCGCCCCCCGCTGAATATGTCAAAGGTTCCGGAGGCATTTTCGCGGACATGATGATCCATGATTTAGACATGGCGCGGTTCCTCGTGGGTGAGGAATTTGTCATCGTCAACGCGCTGGGTGCTGCCTTGGTTGACAAGGCCATTGGCGAAGCGGGTGATGCGGATACGGCTGCAGTCCAGATGCAAACGGCGTCTGGCAAGATTGCCGTCATCACAAACTCACGCCGCGCCACTTATGGTTACGATCAGCGCATGGAAGTGCATGGTTCAAAAGGCATGGTTCACGCCAAGAATGTGCATAACACCACGGTCGAAGTGCTCAGCCAATGGGGCTATAAGGCTGACCCGATCCAAAACTTCTTTCTGGAGCGTTATGGTGCAGCCTATGCCAATGAATTGAACACATTCATCACCGCCGTGGAAACCGGCAACCGCGATCCGAGGCCCAATGGTTTTGATGGCTTGCAGGCGCAGAGACTTGCTGAAGCGGCCACGCAAAGCTGGAAGACCGGCAAGCCGGTCAAGGTTTAAACCGCCATGCGTATTGGAATTTTCGCTAAAACGTTTGCCGGCACCACGCCTGCGAAAGTGTTTGCAGACGCAGGGGCGGCGGGCTTTGCCTGCGTACAATATAACATGGCCTGCTCGGGGCTGTCCTCTTTGCCAGAAGCGATCAGTGAAGAAGTGACACAAGCCATTTCCTCTGCGTCAAAGCAAACCGGAGTTAGTGTCTCGGCACTATCCGCCACCTACAATATGGCCCACCCTTCAAGTGCTGTACGCAAAATGGGACGCAAAAGTTTTGCGGTTATCGCGGCGAAGGCCCATGCGATGGGTTCAAATCTTATAACCGTCTGCACCGGCAGTCGCGACCCGCATGATCAGTGGAAAAACCATCCGCAGAATGCCAGCTCAGATGCCTGGGGCGATATGGTGCAAGAGTTTGGGCACCTTATAGCCATTGCAGAGCGTGAAGACATTTATCTTGGCATAGAACCAGAGCTTGGCAATGTCGTTGCGACACCCGCCAAAGCAGCAGCTTTGATGAAGGAGATGCAGTCCAATCGTCTGCGCATTGTTTTTGATGCGGCCAATTTATTCGAACACGCCCAAGTGCCAGATGTGCGCCGACTGATCGAGCAGGGCGTTGATCGGCTTTCTGGCCACATCGCTTTGGTACACGCAAAAGATCGTAATTCAAAAGGAGTGTCTTGCGCGCCGGGCAAGGGCATCATTGATTTTAGTCATTATCTCCAAACCTTGAAAGCAGCCGGCTTTAACGGCGACATCATCGCCCATGGTTTTGCCGCTGAAGAGGCAAAAGGCGTGGCGGGGATGCTCAAGTCCATCGCCTGAAAACGTGATTTGCCGTGATAAATGCCTCATTGGCAAAATGCTTCGGCAGCGCCTATCTTGGGATCATCAAAGGAGACCATTATGACAACTGAAAAAGCAATTCTGGCTGGTGGCTGTTTCTGGGGTATGCAGGATTTGATCCGCAGGCGCCCTGGCGTTGTGAAAACCCGTGTGGGTTATACCGGCGGTGACGTGAAGAACGCCACTTACCGCAATCACGGCACACATGCAGAAGGTATTGAGATCACCTTTGATCCCGCCAAGGTGAGCTACCGTCAAATTCTCGAATTCTTTTTTCAGATTCATGATCCAACGACAAAGAATCGCCAAGGCAATGATGTTGGCAGCGCTTATCGTTCAGCGATCTATTATGAAACCGAACAGCAAAAAAAGACGGCACTCGATACGATTGCCGATGTTGATGCTTCCGGTATTTGGCCAGGAAAAGTTGTGACGGAACTGGCCCCTGCGGGTGATTTCTGGCTGGCCGAAGCTGAGCATCAAGACTATTTGGAGAAATATCCAAACGGCTATACCTGCCATTTTCCGCGCCCCAACTGGGTTCTGCCAAAGCGGCAGGCGGCTGAATAAAACATGGCGTTGGACGTTTCTTGGGGAGCAGCCGGCATTGCTGGTCTGCTCTCTTTCCTCAGCCCTTGTGTATTGCCATTGGTGCCCCCTTATCTGGTTTTTATCAGTGGCATTTCCTTGGATGATCTGAAACGCAATGCCCAGAGCCAGCGTGGCGTAATGCTAGCGTCGCTGGCCTTTGTGGCGGGCTTCACAACAGTGTTTGTGGCCTTAGGGGCTTCGGCCTCTTATGTGGGGCTGGTGTTGAAAAGCCAGCAGCATTTATTGGCGCAGATTGCAGGCATTTTCATTATCGTCATGGGGCTTAATTTTCTTGGCGTGTTCAAACTGGCGTTTTTGTCTCGCGAAAAACGCTATCAGCAGGAAAGCAAGCCCGTGGGCCTGTTGGGTGCTTATGCCATTGGTCTAGCTTTTGCATTTGGTTGGACGCCTTGCATCGGGCCCGTGCTTGCGGCCATTCTTTCGATTGCGGCCAGCACTGAGAGTGTAAGCAAAGGGGCGGCATTGCTGGCGGTTTATTCACTGGGGTTAGGCATTCCATTTTTGATTTCAGCGGCTGCCATGGATAAATTTCTCACATTTTTCTCCAACTTCAAGTCTCAGCTTGGCAAAGTTGAAAAAGCCATGGGTGGTTTGTTGGTTGTTGCCGGTGTGATGTTCCTTACCGGCTGGCTGCAAGTTGTGTCCTATTGGTTGATCGAAAAGTTCCCCGTGCTGTCTTCGATTGGTTGATAACTGAGTTTTGCGGCTGTTGTAGCGGTGGGGTTGTCGCTATCTATGCCTTGTGGCTGAACTGTTCAAAAAACTTGAAGGCATTTCAATTTGCGTGTTTGACGCTTATGGCACGCTGTTTGACATGGCTTCGCCCGTGGCAAGGCAACAATCTATTCTGGGTGAAAAGGCCGCTGACGTGGCTAAACTCTGGCGTGCAAAACAGCTGGAATATACCTGGGTTCGCAGCCTGATCGGCGTTCATGCCGACTTTTGGAAAGTGACGCGTGAGGCGCTGGATTTCACGTTGGAGGCCTTGGCGATCAGCGAAGCTGGGCTGCCCGATGAGTTGATGACCGATGTATTGAAGCTGGATATGTATTCAGATGTTTTGTTGGCCTTGCAGGCATTGCGGACTAAGGGCAAGCGCCTGGCCATCTTGTCAAACGGCAGCCCTTCGATGCTGGATTCTTTGGTGCGTCACGCTGGTTTGGAAAAAATCTTTGAGCAGGTTTTGTCGGTGGAGGACGTGGGGATTTATAAGCCTAGCCGCCGGGTTTACCGCTTGGCCATGCAGAAATTTTCCATTCACGATGCGCCTTCGGTATGTTTCGTATCGGCTAACGGTTGGGACGCACATTCTGCCGCCCAATTTGGCTTTCAGGCGGTGCGGCTGAAACGCAGTATTGTGCCCGATGATCGATTGCCCGGCATCTTATCGGCCGTGGTTACGAGTCTCGACCAGTTGGTGGATCTGGTTTGAACCCACCAACCTGCGCTGAAGTAACATTACCTAATTTCTCCCACCGCCACGGGTGCTGGCGTTTTTGAATGAATTTTGGCAGCAGCTTCATTTCCAGTAAATGCCACATCAATCATGCAGGCATCAAGCAACGGGCCTTCTTTTACGCCCGCTTTAATGCAAATCGCTTGCACACGTTTGGCCAGTTGCGGGTCAAGGTCCTTGGCGTAAAAAGGCTTGGTTGGAATTCCTGAATTCACCCTTTCACCACACACGTTGAGCATGGATTCTGCCGGCTTCACGCGCCAACTTTCACCATAGCGGCCATAGAATTCTTCAAATGCAAACGGGACTTTTAACAAATTTCCTTCGCGTGTTGCCACCAAGTTTGGATCGTTTTTGGCGTTCACCAGCAATCCTTGCGCATCAATCGGCCATTGACCCAGGCCAACTTTCACATCGATATAATTCGCATTGACATCAGCGCGCACCCAATCGCCACTTGCTCCTCGAATGAGATAGCTATTTCCCTTCAATGTTATCTGCGTGCCGTCTGGAAATAGTCGCGCCCCTCCGCTGCGCATCGCCAGGGGCTTGCCATTCACGAAAACGCGCTGCGGCGTCAAACAAACAGCGACTTTGGTTTTGCCCATTTGTGTTGCGATTGCTGAATTAACCGCAGCATTGGGCCAATTGGGTGCTCCGGAAATCTGGCGGTTTTGAACGACGAAACCGGCTTTTGTTTCGAGAAGTTCAAAATCTCCCCTAGCCTGAAAATCATAGAGCAGCCCGCTTAGCGTTGTCAGATGGGTATCGCCAACTGAAGTGGAAGCAGCGCAATTTGACGGTGCGCCACCAGCGATGCTCTCAGCAAAAATCAAAGCGGGGCCTGGTTGTGAGCCTACAGGAGCCGTCGGCCCAAAACTGAGATTATTTTTCTCAGCGGTGAAACCAACTGCACGGCAAATGGGAAGCCCATTAGACCCGAAATTAATGCGCGTTCTGGTAACCAGCGCTGCGGTATTATTGAAACTGGCAGTGCCACCGCCGCTGCCATTGCCGCCGTCACCAAAGATATTAAATTCGGCGATGGTCCAACCCGATGAAGCGTTGACTGAATTGTCGCCATTGCGTGAGAAGGCTGTGCCGCCAATAATCATTGTAATACTGTCTGCACCAGCACTGGCAGCACCTGTGAGGGAGACTTGCCCCAGGTTTGTAATAGGAACAGCAGTTGTCGGCACAGCCCCGCTGAGATTGCTCAGCTGTACACAATCCTGATGGCTGCCAACCATGAAGAATTGAAAGTTTGCCGGGCAGGCGGTACCAAAATCAGTCAACCAGTATTGAATGAAAGCGCGGTGCGACACATTGTTATTTTCAAATACAAATTGCTCCCAGCCTTTGCATGCGGCGTTTGCTGAAGTAGAGCATGTTGTAGTGGTGAAGAATTCGGTATTGATTTGCAGTGTGTAAGCATTGGCAATCGAAGCCCCGGCGTTTCCGATTGGCCCGGATTCGCTGGTCACGTTCGTTAGTGTGTCAAAAGAGCCCGTAGCCGACGAAATGATGCCGCTGGGGGCTTGCGCGGCGATGTCATCGCCATTGCCAACAATATCGGGGACGATGCCAGCTCTCGGCAGCAAGGGCATTTTAGGCCCGGCAACGCATGCAATCTCTTGCCATTCGAGCGATGGAAATTTGCTGGTGAAGCAACCCTTTTTGGGCTGCGGAACCGTGCCGATCTTGGCGCGCCAATCGGACTGGGCTCCATATTCTTCTTCGGAAAGCAGTGGTTCCACCCGAACTGCCGCAGCAACGGCAGTTTTTGTTTTATCGGCTGCAAATGCATGTGGCATTAGCAAAAACGCCGACAAGACGAGCGCCATTAATTTTGCAAGATTGAAATGGATTGTGGAGCGCGAATAATAATTCATACAAACCTCCCATGTGATGAGTTGGCAGTAAAGAATTAAGACAATTCGAACGATCAAATATTGGATGTGGCATTCATACGATTGTTTCAACGTCACTGCAAGGTTGAATTTGTAATGCGCTGCTGGTTGAAAAAGTCAGTGGCGGCTTAAGGGCGCACAACCATGGAGACAGTTGCGCGCTGCTCATCGTAGTTTGCGCCCGCGGTTGCGGCGTTGAACCATGTGCTTTGCAAGGTTCCGCTGAGAGACAGGTAAGGGTTGAGCTGCCAATTGGCGCCTGCGCTGGCAATAAGCGTTGTATCAATGCCGCTGCCCGTGTTTGAAAACGTTGCGGTTCCGCCACTGTGCAAAGTGACGTTGTCGCGCACGGCATAAGACGCATTGAGACCAGCGGTCCACGTGGGGGTGGCTGAAACGCCCGCCAATTCGGATTCTGCCAAACCAACGCCACTAGAGGCCACAACGTTCCACAAAGGCGTTGGGCTCCATGTAAGTGAGCCAGTAAGGCCCACCGCCATAGCGGTTTTCAACGCCGGATCATCATAACTGCGGGCGATGAAATTAGCCGAGAAATCCCCCGTCCAAATTGGCCCGTCTTGCAGCACAACGCCAAAAGCTGCACCCACACCCTGTGAGTTTCGCTTTTGCCCATTGCGGTCCACTGTCTGGTCGTGAAAGCGCGGATCATATGTAAGTTCCACATAGGGTTTTAGCCGCGCAGCGGTTGAACCCCAGCTGGCGCGCAGGCTGAAGAGGGGTTCGATATAATTTCGATCTGCATTAATTTCAGTGCCGCCAGCAGAGAGCGAAACATTGCCATAAGCTTGGCGCTTAACACCGAATTTGACTTGGCCTTGCAGTGGCCCGAAATCATGGTTGAGTGCCGCACTGGTGCCCGCCGTCCAATCCTGCCTTCCGCCTACAGCGCCATTGGGCACTTCAGATGAACCGGCCGAAGTGGAAGTCACGTAGGCATTGGCCGCAAATTCTGCAAAAGTTGTATGGCGAATGTCCAAGCGGAATTGCGTTTCCGCAGATCCAGTCAGCGTGTTGGCGCCGGGCGTCGCCAGATAGTTTAACCATTCTGCATTTATGTTTCCCCGCCAATTATGCCTTGGCCATTCGCTTTGAAAAGCCAGTGAAGGTTTCAAACTCAATCCTACATCAGATTGCCGAGTGGTGGTTGAAAGATTCACGTTGTTTGTCACCACCGTGCCAATTTCCAAACTGGGCTTGAGTTGAAACGCGCCATCGTCGTATCCCGTCACCTTATCAAGATCGGCGACGCGGCGTGGTGCTTTGCGGGAGGGCGGTTCATCGGGCAGGGCCGGTATCATCGTAACAGGTGCAGGATCTATTACAGTCTCACTGCCGTATATCGGATTTTCACCAGGGGTCAGCACTTGCGCATGTGCAAGCGCCTTGGCCCAGAGCGCCAATGCCAAAGCAACTGAAACCATGAGACGCAACTGACCCATGCGTCGACTTTAAGGAGATTATGGTTAACGCTTACTTTCCACAGATAAACCATTCAGCAAAACGTCGACCCCGGCGGACACCACTAGCTCAGGCGTGCGCTTGGTAAAAAGGTCTTGCGCGTTAAATAATCGCGGCTTGTGCAGGCAGCCCGAAATCAAGTCAATAAACTGCATTGCCGCCATTTCAGCATCGACTTGTCGCATTTGCCCTTGGGCCATTTTTGTTTCGAAATACGTCTTGATGCGGGCAATGGCGAAAGCCGGCCCGGCTTGAAAAAAGGCTCTACCAATTTCAGGAAATTTTTCAGACGTTGCGGCCACCATGCGCACTTGGGCAATCGAGTCGGCCGAAGTCATGCGTTCTGCCATGCGCAAGCCAAGCTCAATCAACACTTCGCGCATCGGCCTGGCGTCATCCAAATGGTGCACAGTTTGCTCCGCTTGTTCGCGGCGATCATGGTAGACGAGAGCTTCAAACAATTTTTCCTTGGACGGAAAATAGGCATAAACCGTGCCTTTAGAGACACTTGCCGCCTTGACAATGTCATTCATTGAAGCCCCGTCAAAGCCTTGCGCCAAAAAGCACAGCCGCGCTCCATCTAAAATTTGTTGCCGCTTGGCTGTATCTAAACTCTCATTTGCTGCGTTGATAAGCGTGGTCATAAAAAATTTCCAATAGACTGAACGGTTCAGTCTTGTGCATAGCAGCTCGTCGTGTTATATGCAAGACGTACTGAACCGTTCGGTTTATTTTATCGTTGATTGGCATAGTGCCGAATTAAAAAAAATTGATTGAGAATGCAAATGTCGAGCCCTGCTTTGAAGAAAACCAGCAATGAAGCGCCGATTTTAGCGCCTGCGCCCGCCCGGGCAGGAGTTGAGCCCGCTTTACCGAAAAAAGCCCCGCCTGTGCGCCGCATTGTGCTGATTGTCTTAGCCCTCGTAGTTTTGGGCTTCGCTGCCAAGTATGGTTATGAATATATCACAGTTGGGCGTTTTCAGATTTCAACAGATGATGCATATGTGAAGGCCGATACATCTCTCCTCAGTGCAAAAGTTTCAGGATTGGTAACTGAATCGCCCGTTGCCAACAATACAGCGGTTAAAGCCGGCGATGTGGTACTGCGGCTCGACGCCAAGGATTATGAACTTGCCGTTGCCTCGGCCAAAGCCAAGTTAGCCTCGCAGCAGGCGGCCATAAGTGTATTTGCCAAACAGAAGATTGCTCAAGCTGCACAGGTTGCTGCCGCGCAAGCACAAGTGCAGAGTGCCAGAGCTGTTGAGCTGAACGCCGCACTTACCCAACAACGCGCCAGCCAAATGGTGAAAACCAATGTTGGCACGCAGCAGGCGCTGGATGATGCAAACCGCGCACGCGACACAACTCAAGCCAGCGTTACAGCGGCTGAATCAAATGTGGCTGCGGCGCAAGCGCAAATGGGCGTGTTGGAAGCCAATGAACAGCAAGCAACCAGTGTTCTGGCAGAGTTGCAAGTGGCACTTGAAAAGGCCCAGCACGATATGTCATTCGCTGAAATCCGGGCGCCTTTTGATGGGGTAATTGCCAATCGCGCCGTGGCTGTTGGACAGTTTGTGCAACCGGGCACCAATTTGATGGCGCTGGTACCCGTGCAGAAAAGCTTCATCACTGCCAATTTCAAAGAAACGCAACTGGTTGACATTCATCCCGGCCAGAAAGTTGCTGTCACTGTAGACGCTTTCAAGGATGGCAAATTCGAGGGCGTGGTAGATAGTGTATCGCCATCCTCAGGCGCTGAATTCTCTTTGTTGCCCCCCGATAATGCCACCGGCAATTTCACAAAAATCACACAACGCTTTCCGGTGAAAGTTTTGCTGTCATCCGAAGTCTCGATGAAGTTGCGCCCCGGTCAGTCAGTTTCGGTGGATATTGACACGCGCGACAAAGGCGGCAACTAACGCCATGTCTGCCACGGCCACTATTGTCCAAGCGCCCGAGAAAAGCGTGCCTGCAAAGCACCTTGTTGCGTTTTTCTTCATGGTTTTTGGCATGTTCATGGCGATTTTGGATATTCAGATTGTATCCTCTTCGCTGGCTGAAATCCAAGCTGGCATATCAGCCAGCGCTGACGAAATCCCTTGGGTGCAGACGAGTTATCTGATTGCTGAAGTGGTGATGATCCCGCTTTCTGGCACTTTGACACGGATTTTTTCGACCCGCTGGCTATTCGTCGCGGCGGCAGCAAGCTTCACGTTGATGAGCTTGATGTGCGCGCTCTCAGGTTCCATCGGGGAAATGATGGTCTGGCGCGCCTTGCAAGGCTTCCTTGGTGGCGCCATGATTCCAACAGTTTTTTCAACGCTCTTTACAATTTTCCCGCCCAAACAGCGTGCTGTTTTCTCACCAGTCATTGGTCTCATTGCCACGCTGGCCCCCACGATTGGGCCAACGGTCGGCGGATATCTCACCGATATTTTTTCGTGGCATTGGCTGTTTCTGGTCAACATCATTCCAGGGATTTGCGTGACGATAGGCACTTGGTTGACTATTGATTTTGATCAACCCAATTTGAAGCTTATCAAAACCTTCGACTGGACAGGAATGTTCATGTTGGCAATTTTTCTAGGTTCACTTGAATATATTTTGGAAGAGGGAGCAGCTGATGATTGGTTGAATTCTCCCGTCATTCGAAACCTTATCATTGCTTGTGCCGCATCTGGTTCTCTATTTTTCTGGCGTATGTTCACCAGGCCAAATCCATTGGTTGATTTTTCGGCCTTCAAAAATCGCAACTTCACGGCGGGCTGCATTTTTTCATTCACCATGGGCATTGGGCTTTATGGCCTCACTTATTTATATCCCGTTTATCTGGCGCGGATTCAAAACTATTCATCTTTGATGATTGGCCAAACCATGTTTGTGACGGGCATTGCCATGTTTTTGACAGCACCCGTTGCAGGGCGACTTTCGACACGTGTTGACCCACGCCTTATGATTGGCGGTGGGTTTGTGGGTTTTGCCATTGGCACTTGGCAAGCGCACTACATTTCATCTGATTGGGGCTTCACAGAACTTCTCATCCCGCAGATTTTGCGCGGCGTTTCCTTGATGATGTGCATGGTGACTGTCACCAACATTGCCCTTGGGGACTTAACCCCAGCAATGCTTCGCGGTGGTTCTGGTCTTTTCAATCTCACGCGTAATCTTGGCGGTGCGGTTGGCCTTGCGCTGATCAACACAACCATGAACCAGCGATTTGATTTGCATCTTCAACGCCTGCATGAATCAGTGGGTTGGAGTGATGGCATAGCCGTGCAGACGTTGAGCAATATGACGCATGTGTTCAGCAGGCTTGGCTCTAACGCGGACTTGGCGGCACTCAAGCAGTTTTCACTTTTGGTGCGAAAACAATCGTTCACACTGGCGATTGCGGATATCTTCTTTTTGCTCACACTGGTATTCCTCAGCATCATCCTTTTGCTGCCCCTGTTGAAACGAGCGAAGCCCGCCGGGGGTGGTGCTGGCGGGCATTAGCCCTCAAACCAACGTGCGGTTTCCAAGACTGGGCTGAACACGTGAACGCTGGTGAGCCCTCACGGCGTTGCCAAAGGCCTTGAATAATTTTGTTGAGTCAGGATTTTGCGCCGCCTTGTATTCAGGGTGCCACTGCGTTGCCAAGGCAAATGACATGGCGCCCTTCACCGAAATAGCTTCAATAACGCCATCGGCTGCGGTGGCTTCCACAACAAGGCCTTGACCCAGTTGTTTTATGCCTTGGCGGTGCACGCTGTTCACCCGCGTGTGATCTTTGCCGAGAATGCGCTCCAACAATCCACCATTTTGGATTTTGATATCATGGGCAGCACCATAACGAACATCTGCGTCTTCACCCTCGCCGCGATGATCTAATCGTCCTTCCTGTTCCTGTAACTCCGTTTCCAAAGTTCCGCCCATCACCACGTTCAGTTCTTGAAATCCGCGGCATATGCAGAACAACGGAATACCTTGATCAATCACGGCGCGGATGAGTTTGAGGGTTGTATAATCTCGGCCCAGATCAAACGGCTCATGTGCCGTTGTGGGTTGCTCGCCATAAAATGGCGGATGAACATTGGAGACAGCTCCGGTCATCAATACACCATCTAAATGTTCCAGCAGCGAACCGATCTGATCTGCATCAATGAGCGATGGGATCATCACGGCCAGTACCCCAGATACATCCGTCAGTGCACGGACGTATTTATCGCCGAGTGAGTGAAAAAGAAAACCCGATTTCTCAAACGTATCAGCGGGAAGCCCCACGAGAGGCAAGGATTTTGTAGACATGACTATGGTAGCACCACGATTGTTCTCCAGATTATGCCAAGGGTTGCACAGAATGCCAAGGTTTTCGCGAGTCCCCAGTGAAAGCGCAGCAGAACTATAGCGGCAAAGGTGCTGAGGGCTGCGGCAGCCACATCCAGAGAGTGCCAAATTGGCACCCAGATTGGCACAGGGCCTTGCAGTCTTTCCACTTGGCTGAACCAAAAATGAAGAGCGAACCACACAGTCAAATTCAGGATTACACCGCACACGGCTGCCGTGACACGCCCCAGCGCTGAGGCGATCCGCGGTTGGCTTACAAGATATTCGAGATAGGGCGCGCCCGCAAAAATCCACAGGAAGCAGGGCACGAAAGTCATCCACAGAAAAACTGCGCCACCAATAAACCCTGCCAACAGGCCGCCGCCCTGGCCACTTGCTGCGAGGAAGCCGACAAATTGCCCCACAAGGATCAATGGTCCCGGAGTGGTTTCTGCCAAACCTAACCCGTCAATCATCTGTGGCGTTGTTAACCAATGATGGGTTTCAACCACATTTTGGCCCATGTAAGACAGCACTGCATAAGCGCCGCCGAAAGTGACAACCGATAGTTTTGAAAAGAAATTACCCAGCAGGGTATAAACGCTTTGGGGCCAAAACAGGTTTAACGCCCCCCAGGGCGCGAGCCAAAGAGCCAACCAGACAACGAGTGTTTTGAGTGTTTGCCAAAAAGGCGGGAGAGGTACAGCTGTCGTTTTTGCTTTCGGTGGCTGCGACTTTATCCATCCAATAAACGCCGCCGCCGCAATAATAAGCGGAAATGGAATAACAAAAGCAAAAAGGGCAATAAAAGCAAAACCCGCTATGGCGTAATCAATTGGCCCTTTCAGTGATCTCTTGGCAACGCGCAGCAAGGCTTCCAGCACGACTGCCAGCACGGCTGCCTTCACGCCCCAGAATAAATTCGCCACCAAGGGTGTAGAGCCAAACAGCACATAAATGGTCGATAGCGCATAGAGAACAATGGCACCGGGCAAAATGAAAAGTAGTCCCGCAACAAGGCCGCCTTTTAGGCCGTGCAATTTCCAGCCAACGTAAGTCGCCAGCTGCATCGCCTCTGGGCCCGGCAACAGCATGCAGAAGTTCAGTGCGCCAAGAAATTCATTTTCATCGATTAGTTTACGCTTGTCGACAAGCTCGCGGTGCATCAAGGCAATTTGCCCCGCTGGCCCACCAAATGAAAGGATGCCAATCTTCGCCCACATAACTCGTGCTTCAGAAAAGCTTATCATGCTGATGGCTTAACATAAGTGTCACTAAATGCGGAATTCGAATTAAGCCGCGGTGGCGGATTTTGCTTTACTGCTTGGCTTCGGCCATAGAATGCGAACAGCAGGCAAGGTGAACAACGCTTCCGTTCCAATGCCACCCTCACCATTCAAAACCAACTCCCCGCCATGTAACCGCGCCACCCGGCGCGCAATTGCCAAACCCAGGCCTATGCCACCAAAACGGCGAGTGGAGCCATTCTCAACCTGCACGAATGGTTCAAACACGCGCTCTGCATCTTCTTTGGAAATCCCGATGCCTGCATCGCGCACGCTGATTATAAGATTGCCAGCGACATCACGTTTCATATCCACCTGAACGATTCCACCTGACGGCGAAAATTTGATGGCGTTGGTGAGAACGTTCAGAAGCACCTGTTTGAGGCGCGTAACGTCGCCAATCACTTCCACATCTTCAATAACGCGGGCGATCACCGAAATGCCGCGTTGCGTGGCTGACTCGCGCACAATCTTAACTGACACTTCAACCAGTTCGGCGACATCGCTGGGTTGTTCATCTAACTTGATACTGCCACGTTCCATGCGCGTGGCTTCAAGAATATCGTTGATCAGGCCTTGCAGATGTTTAGAGCTTTCAAGAATTGTTCCCAGATATTCGCGCCGCGCAATGAGGGGCAGAGTTTCACCTTGGGCAGCACTTAACACCTCGCTAAACCCCACAATGGCGTTAATGGGAGTACGCAACTCATGACTGATGACGGCCAGAAATTGTGATTTCGCATCATTGGCCCTTTGGGCGTCATCGCGCGCACTGGCGATCAATTGTTCCTGCTGGCGTTGCAGCGTAACGTCGCGCGCAACGCCGCGATAGCCGATGAATGCGCCTCTGGGATCAAACAGAGGCTTCGCGGAAAGTTGCCACTGGCGTTGATCACGTGCAATTGCCGTTTCAAAATTTTCATCGGTGAATGTTTCTTGTGCGGCAAAGCGCGGCATGAGAGCCGGGGCGTGAACGTAAAACACTTCATCAAAAAAATTGCGACCGGTGAGCGTGCCAGGGATTTCGTTGAGCACGGCGGGCAAATTTGGCGAATGCGAAACCAAAAGGCCTTGACTGTCGGTTTCCCACATCCAATCTCTGATCTCGCTTCCCATATCATGCAATAGCAGCTTGATTATTTCCGCATCGCGCTTCTGGTATTTCTCCAGCGCCCAACGCCGACGCATGCTGAGACCGAGTGCGAACGCCGCGCTTAGCAAGCCAACAAAACCGAGCAAGCTCACAATGATTGCCATCAGGCCAAAACTTTCATAAGCCGCAATAGCGCGTATCAATACTGCGGAGATGATCGCCAGAACATATTGCAAGGCAGTGGCGGGAACCCGCAGACTGCACAGCAGGCCAACCACCATAACCACGAGCTGCAAGATCTCGATAAAGTCTTGGGTGGCGGGTGGCAGGTTATTGCCAAAGCCGAAATCGGCCCAGCCCCAACTGATGCACAAGCCCAAGGCCACGAAGGGTGACATGCGCAATATGCGACGTGCTGCAGGCAGATTGCCCTGCTTACGGCGCATCCATACAAAGGCGGTGATTAATACTAGGCCGAGCACAAGGTTCAAACCCGCCCATGCAGTGAGCTTCAATACGGGCACTTGCCCCCAAACCAAGTTGCACACAACCAACGTGAATAAAAGATGGAATGCCGCAAAAACCGGCAAAGCCAATCGCGACTCTTCGACTTGTTGCGAAACCAAGCTGCCATCAGCCTCAGAGAAGAGTTGCGAAAAGCCATGCCTAAATCTGGCCAGCGTTTTTGGCTCGCCGGCCCTTATCCCGCCCATCATAGGCCCCGCATCCGAATCATCTGAGTGTTCCCCGTGCCTAGATGCCGCATGGGTGGTGTTTTCGTCTAGACCCTAAGCCAAAAATTGCGCAATAAAGGCAGGCATGTCTCATCTTCCACCCGGCCATCCACCCATCATTTCCCGCAAAGTGGGTATATTACTCGTCAATCTTGGAACACCGGAGGCCACGGACTATTGGTCGATGCGCCGCTATCTCAATGAATTCCTGAGCGATAAGCGGGTAATTGAAGTGAACCCCGTGCTTTGGTGGTTTATCCTGAATGGCATTATCCTGAGCTTTAGACCGCAAAAATCCCGCCATGCCTATGATAAGATTTGGAATCGCGAGAAAAACGAAAGCCCCCTGAAAACCTTCACGCGCGCGCAAGCAGATGTGCTGCGGGTGAAATGGGGTGGCGATGGTGGATTGGTGGTGGATTGGGCCATGCGCTACGGCGAGCCCGCCATTGGCGACAAACTGCAAGCACTGAAAAACCAGGGCTGCGACCGCATTTTGATTTTCCCCCTGTATCCACAATACTCAGCCGCGACAACAGCAACGGTTTTGGATAAAGCCGCTGATGGCCTGAGGAAAATGCGCTGGCAACCCACCATTCGCTCAGTGCCACCGTATTTCGACAATCCATTTTATGTGAATGCCATTGCGGATTCTTTGAAAACCGCGATGCAGAACTTGAGTTGGAAACCAGATCGCATATTGATAGCCTTTCACGGATTACCAAGGGAATATCTCGACAAGGGCGACCCTTATCATTGCCAATGCCAAAAGACGGCGCGCCTGGTACGCGAGAAATTGGGCCTGTCTAAAGACTATGCCCAGGTGGTGTTTCAATCGCGCTTCGGCACGCAAGAATGGTTGAAGCCTTATGCACAAGAAATGGTGCAAGAACTGCCTTCTTTTGGTGTAAAAAACCTTCTTTTGATTTCGCCCGGCTTTGCTTCAGACTGTGTGGAGACTTTGGAAGAGCTTGCCATTGGTTTGGCCGAGACTTTCCACGAAAGGGGTGGCGTGAACTTCAAAGTGGTGCCGTGTTTGAATGACAGTGCGGCCTCGATCAGCATGCTTTCGGACATTGTAAAAAATGAGTTGCAGGGATGGTTGTAAATAAAATCCTATCCGCCTTGATTTCGTCACAACTTGTTCCTATATTGATCTGCGATACAGGAGTGAGATGATGTTTCCCGGTTCCAATGTTTTTGGTCTCGTTATTTTAGCGGTTGTAGTGATGTATATGTTGCGGGCCATTCGGATGGTGCCGCAGGGTTTTAATTACACCGTTGAGCGTTTCGGCAAATATACCAAGACGCTGCATTCCGGCCTGAGCTTCATTGTGCCTTTTATTGACCGTGTGGGTTACAAACAAAACATGATGGAGCGGGTTTTGCCCGTGCCCTCGCAAGAGGTGATTACGCGTGATAACGCCATGGTGACGGTGGACGGTGTGGCTTTCTATCAGGTGATGGACGCGGCCAAGGCTTCCTATGAAGTGAACAATCTGGAAAATGCCATCTTAAATATGGTGATGACCCAGATCAGAACTGTGATGGGTTCCATGGAGTTGGATCATCTGCTTTCGCAACGCGATGAGATCAACCAGAAACTTCTGGGCACTGTTGATCAAGCCACAATTGGCTGGGGCGTGAAAACCACCCGCATTGAGATTAAAGATATTAGCCCGCCGCGCGATTTGATTGAAGCGATGGGCCGCCAGATGAAGGCCGAGCGTGATAAGCGCGCTTCTATTTTGGAAGCGGAAGGCCAACGCCAAGCGGCGATTCTGAAAGCGGAGGGCGAGAAGCAGGCGGTGGTGCTGAATGCCGAGGGCCAAAAGGAAGCGGCCTTCCGCACCGCAGAAGCGCGTGAACGTTCAGCCGAAGCCGAAGCCAAGGCGACCACCATGGTGAGCCAGGCGATTGCCGCCGGCAATGTGCAGGCGCTGAATTATTTTGTGGCGAATAATTACATCAAAGCGTTGGAAGCGCTGGCCCAATCACCCAATCAGAAAATTTTGATGCTGCCGGTTGATGCGACTTCGATATTAGGATCCATTGCTGGCATTGCGGAAATTGCCAAAGAGACCTTCGGTGGCAAAGGCAGTGATGGCGTAGCGGTTCCGCCCAAGCGCATCACACCTACTGTGCCGCGTGGCTGAGTTTGCCATGAGCCAACTTTTCCCCGCGCTCGGCCCGTATTTCTGGTGGATTGTGGCCGCCTTGCTTCTGCTTGCTGAAATGATGGCGCCGGGCTTTTTCATGATCTGGCTGGCTGTGGCCGCAGGGCTTACTGCCCTGGTACATGTGGTTGCACCCATGGCTTGGGAAAGCGAAGTGTTGGTGTTTGCCATGCTTGCTCTATTAGCCGTCGCCGCTTCATGGCGCGTGGTGCGTCGCAGCTGGGCAGTGAAATCTGATCAACCGCATCTCAATCAACGCAGTGCCGCCTTGGTGGGGCGTAGTTTCATTTTGCCGCAGCCCATTGTGAATGGCAGCGGCAAGATTAGTTACCAAGACACACTTTGGGATGTGGATGGCCCAGACTTGCCCACGGGTGCCCGTGTACGCGTGACCGCCGTTGAAGGGTTGCGGCTGCGCGTTAAAGTGGGTGAGTGAAGGTGCAGTCACTGGAAGCTGAGACAAAAGCTTTGTTCAGACTCCGCCAAAGCGCAGTATCCACTTTGACCGCAGAAGAAATGGGGAAGTCGGATTGCTGCATGCGCAAAAATAACGAATTGGCATGATGCACTTCAGTTCCACGTGAGGGTGCCGCCGCGGGCGCTGATGATGGCTTGCAGCGCGGCGCGGACTTCAGCGTTTAGATCCTCTCGATCTAATGCGAAGGCCACGTTGGCCGAGAGGAAGCCCACCTTGTCGCCGCAATCATAGGTTTTTCCGGAAAAGCGCAAACCGTGGAAATTCTGATTTGCGGAAAGTGCGATCATGGCATCAGTGATTTGAATTTCGCCGCCTATGCCGGGTTGCACATTTTCAATTTCCTTGAAAATTTCCGGCTGCAAGATGTAGCGGCCAGAAATAATCAGGTTGGAGGGGGCATGCTCACGCTTTGGCTTTTCAACCATCGCATCAATTGAGAAGTGATTGTCTTGCCAATCTTTGGCACCAACAACGCCATAGCGATGCACGTGCTCCATCGGCACTTCTTCCACGGCGATCACGTTTCCGCCGCCGCGTTGCCGGTAAACCTCGACCATCTGCGCCAAGCAGCCAGGATTTGCTTCGATGATCATGTCAGGCAACAAAACCGCAAATGGCTCTTGCCCCACCAGGTGGCGCGCGCACCAGATAGCATGGCCAAGGCCCAAAGGTTCTTGTTGGCGTGTGAAGCTGGTTTGGCCGGCACCCGGCAAATCTTCTTCCAGCTTGTCAAGCTGTTTGGATTTGCCGCGCCGGCGCAACGTGCTTTCCAATTCATATTGTTTGTCAAAATGATCTTCGATGACGCTTTTATTGCGACCTGTCACAAAAACAAAATGCTCTACGCCCGCTTCTTTGGCTTCTTCCACCACCATTTGAATAAGGGGTTTATCCACCACGGTTAACATTTCCTTCGGCATGGCTTTGGTGGCAGGCAAGAACCGTGTGCCGAGACCAGCCACGGGAAAGACAGCAGTTTTTATGGGGCGCATCAATTAACCTGTTGTTTACCGTGAGTTCACGCGTTGCATCGCATCTTATACATCTATAACTCTTGAGATGCCAATTTGGTTCAACCCACTCACATGTCGAACAGGAAAAAGCAATGGCGGTTTTAGTAACAGGCGGGGCAGGTTATATCGGCAGCCACATGGTTTTGGCACTCACCGACGCCGGAGAAAATGTTGTGGTTATCGACAATCTTACCACCGGTTTTGCGTGGGCCATTGCACCGCAAGCCAAACTGGTCAAGGGCGATATTGCCGATGAAGCATTGGTTGCTGAAATTATTGCCGAACACAAAATTGCAGCCATTATCCATTTTGCGGGTTCCATTGTGGTGCCGGATTCAGTTTCTGATCCGCTGGGCTATTATCTCAACAACACGGTGAAATCCCGCGCGCTGCTGCAGGCGGCGGTGAAGGGCGGCGTGAAAACCTTCATCTTTTCATCCACCGCCGCAGTTTACGGCAACCCTCTTACGATGCCAGTGTTTGAAACCGAAACGCCCACACCCATTTCGCCTTACGGCACATCCAAACTGATGACGGAATTGATGCTGCGCGATTCTCACCACGCTTATGGTTTGAATTATATAGCGCTGCGCTATTTCAACGTGGCGGGGGCTGATCCGCAAGGCCGCACCGGGCAATCCACCCCCCAGGCAACCCATCTCATCAAGGTGGCCTGTCAAACGGCCTTGGGCCAGCGAAAGAGCATGGATGTGTTTGGCACCGATTATGATACGCCGGATGGCACGTGCCTGCGTGATTATATTCACGTGAGCGATTTGATCGCGGCGCATATGGATGCTTTGGCGCATTTGCGCAAAGGTGGCGAGAGCGGCATTTTCAACTGTGGTTATGGCAAGGGCTATTCAGTGTTGGAAGTGATCAAGGCGGTTGAGAAAGCTTTTGGCGGACGCGTCAATCACCGCTTGGCACCGCGCCGCGCGGGTGATCCCGCCGCCATTGTTGCAGGCGCTGACCGGGTGCGCAGCATTTTGGGTTGGCAACCCAAACATGATGATCTGGATTTTATCGTGCAATCGGCGCTGGCTTGGGAGCGGCACCTGTTGCGCCGCAATGCGGCCTAGTTCCGTTTAAGCCTTAAAGCCTTCATTTCGTTGCCGCAATGCACCTGTTAGAGTGCAGCCGATTCTCATGGGGTGAATTGATGCGGAAAGTTATTCTGGCGGCGTTATTGAGCGTGGCGATGGTGAGCCCGTCTTGGGCGGATGCCAAGTTTGAGAAATTTATCGAACAGCTGTGGCCACGCGTTCATGCGGCGGGCTTTGAGCGCCCGCTTTTTGATGCGGCCTTCAAGGGCATTACCGAGCCAGACCCCGTGGTAATCAAGCTGGCGCAGAACCAGCCGGAGTTCAAATCCACCACCAATGAATATCTCGAAAAGTCGGTGACTTCAATCCGCATCGACACGGGCAAAGCGATGCTGGGCGAGAATGCGAAACTGCTGGATGCCATTCAAGCCAAATATGGCGTGGACAAGCGCGTGCTGCTGGGCATTTGGGGCATTGAATCGAATTTCGGCAAAGACATGGGCTCCATGAGTGTGATGCGCTCTCTGGCCACGCTGATGTATTCAGGCAACAAGAAAAAATATGCGGGCGAACAGTTGATCGCGGCTTTCACGATCTTGAAGCGCGGCATTCGCGCGCCCGATAATTTCACCGGTTCTTGGGCGGGGGCTTTGGGGCACACGCAGTTCATTCCCACCACTTATCTTTCAGCCGCGGCGGATTGGAATGGCGACGGCAAGAAAGACATCTGGGGCAGCAAGGAAGATGCACTGGCTTCAACGGCAAACTATTTGAAAATTTCAGGTTGGAAGGCCGATCGCCCATGGGGCGTTGAAGTGAAATTGCCAGAAGGCTTTGATCGTGGACTCATCGGTCGCGCCCATTGGAAAGCGTTTTCAGATTGGGCGCGGCTTGGCATCAAGCCAGCCATTGGTGAGAAGTTGCCAGCCCCTGAGGCCAAAGCCTTCGTCATGATTCCGCAAGGCATGGACGGGCCAGTATTTTTGGTGACGCAAAATTTCCTCGCCTTGCTCTCCTATAACTACAGCCACGCTTATGCCTTGGCGGTGGGGCATTTGGGCGATCGGATTTTGGGCGGCGCCAAAGTGCAAACCGCATGGCCGCCGCAAAATACCGATTTGGCTTTTGGGGAGCGCGTGGAATTGCAGCGCCGCCTGACGGATATGGGTTTTGACACCAGCGGGGCTGATGGCCGCTTTGGGGCCAAGACGTATGAGGCCGTGCTGGGCTTTCAGAAAAAAATTGGCGTGGATCTTGATGGGTTTCCCACGCGCAAGGTGCTTGAGCGCTTGCGCAAGGGTGGCTAATATCAGCTGATGCGGTTACTTCTGACATTTCTGGTGATGGTTTGCGCCTGTGGCTGTGCTTATGCGCAAGATCAAACGACGCCCGCGCCAGATGCAACGCGCCGCATTCTGATTATCGGCGATCAACTGGCGGGAGGCATGGGGGCGGGGCTGACGCGCATGGTTGAAAATGATCGCAGCATTCAAGTGGTCAATCGCTTCAATGAATCATCCGGTTTGGCGCGGCCAGAGATTTATGATTGGGCCTCGGCAATTCCCAAAATGGCTGAGGGAAAGAATTTTACCACGGCTTTTGTATTGCTGGGGTTTAATGATCGGCGTGAAATTCGCGATGGCGATAAAATCTTGAACTTTGGTTCGCCGGATTGGGATGCGCTTTATAAAGCCCGCGTTGACGCGGTGCTGGACGCCTTGGCGGCGCAAAAGATTCACGTGTTCTGGATGGGTGAGCCACCAATGGGTGATCCGGCGATGGATGCGGATTTGCAAAACATCACCAGCTTGCAGAAAGAACGCGTGGTGGCCAAAGGTGCTGGTTTTATTGAACTTCGAACGCCCTTTGCCAATGCGCAAGGCGGCTATACTGATCGTGGCCTCGACGATGCGGGCACGGAACGCCGGTTGCGCGAGAATGATGGCGTGACGTTTTTCAAGCAGGGCAATAATCGCCTGGGGCAAATTGCGCTGGCTGCACTCAAATCTGGTGAAGCGGCACCTGTGCCAACGATGGCAACCTCCGCAACTGCTGCGCTTGCCCCCACGCCTTTGCCCACTCTTGCGCCCACCATTGATGATCAAGGCCCGCTCTTTGGACAGGAGGGAGTCGAAATTGCAAATGCGGCGCAGGGCAGCAAAGAGATTTCCGTTGCGGTGGAGCATGATAGGGTTTTGAAACAAGCCGCTTCCGAAAGTTCAATTGGCATAGCGGCCGTTACGGGCAGCAATGCCAATGCACTTTTTACAACCGGCACATCCCCGCCAGCACCGCTGGGCCGATTCGACGATTTTACAGCGGCTGCGCCACCTTAAGGGGTTGTTCCAGCATGCTGTGGAGAATAATAATCCGGATGTGACAAGTCTCAGAAAAACACAAAGTCAGTGGCGTGCAGGCTGGCAATGGTGGTGTTGTCAATCTGAATGGTGTCGGGGCCAAAGGCCACCAGGACATTGGCACCACTTTGGAACAGGTAAAACTGCAAGGTTGGGAAATTGGCGGGTCATAGCGAAACTCCTAGGCCCGCCAGGTTTTAGCGCAAGAGGCAGGGGCCGAAACAACCCTCAAAGCGCTTGCCCCCTCAAACAATAGTGAATGCTAAGCCCGCAAGATCAGAACAGTCAAGCCCAATGATGGGCAAACAAAAACCCGGCCGCAACAGCCGGGTTTTCCGTCAGCCTGGCTGAAAACTCACTTCTTCTTCAAGAACGCATATTTGTCGTTAAAGCGCGAAACGCGGCCGCCGCGGTCCACCAACGTGGTGTTGCCACCCGTCCACGCCGGGTGAGATTTTGGATCGATATCCAAACTCAATGTATCGCCCGCTTTGCCATAGGTGGAGCGGGTGGTAAACTTGCTACCGTCTGTCATCACAACAGTGATGGGGTGATAGTCTGGGTGAATATCGGCTTTCATGATCTCAACTCACTTCTTGAAATAAATGCGGCTGGAAGAAGCTTCCAGCCCGGATGGCGGCGGTCTATAGGTCAAAACTATGTCTGAGACAAGACCCGCCGTTCCACCCATTGCCCGCCCTAAAATTCAGCCCTTGCTCAGGCTGGTGCCGCTGTTGCGCCCTTATCAAACCCGGGTGTATTTCGCCCTTATCGCGCTTCTGGTCGCATCTTGCGCCACCCTTGTCATTCCCATCGCCGCGCGTCAGATGGTGGATCACGGCTTCAATGCCCAAAACGCTGCTTTGATAAACCAGTATTTCGCCTTCATGTTTGTGGTGGTGGCTGTGCTGGCCCTCAGTTCAGCCATGCGCTTTTATTATGTGATGTGGTTGGGCGAACGCGTGGTGGCTGACATTCGCGACGCCTTGTTCAAACATTTGATGGCGCTCACACCATCATTTTTTGAAACCCAGAAGACTGGCGATGTTGTATCGCGCCTCACGGCGGATACAACGTTGATAAAATCTGCCTTCTCGTCCACCGCATCAGTGGCGTTGCGCAACGCGGTGATGTTGCTGGGGGCACTGGCTTTGATGGTTTACACCTCCCCCGGCATGTCGGGCTTGGCCATGTTGGCCATTCCCTTTGTGGTTTTGCCGCTGGTGTTTTATGGGCGCCGGGTGCGCAAACTGGCGCGCGCCGCACAAGATACACTGGCCGCATCCGCGGCTTTCGCACAGGAGCGCCTTTCCGGCATCACCGCCATTCAGGCCAACACGCAAGAGAAAGGCACCGTGGCCTATTTTGCCACTTCAACGCGGCAGGCTTTCGAGGCCGCACAAGCGCGCACCTTGGCCAGATCCGTTCTCACCTTCGGCATTATCAGCATCGCGTTTGGCTCAATCGTGGGCCTGCTGTGGTATGGTGCACGGCAAGTGCTGGATGGCAGCATGAGCGGCGGCACCCTCACACAGTTTTTGATCTATGCCATTTTCGCGGCAAGTTCGTTAGGCCAACTTTCAGAAGTGTGGGGTGAGTTGCAACAAGCCGCCGGTGCGGCAGAACGCATCGGCGAATTGCTGGATGAGCAACCGCGCATCACATCGCCCATTCACCCCCTTAGCGTGGCACAGCCCGGGCGCGGTGCCATCAATTTCAGGGACGTTGATTTTACCTACATCGCTAATCCCAAAGCGCCGGTGCTGCGCGCCATCAATTTCACCGCCAATCCCAGCGAAGTGGTGGCCATTGTCGGGCCATCGGGGGCTGGCAAAACCACGCTCTATTCACTGCTGCAACGTTTTCAAGTGCCCGATAGAGGTGAGATCACCTTGGATGGAACCGACATTGCCAAACTCAAGCTGGAAGATTTGCGCCAACAAATTGCCATCGTGCCGCAAGACCCCACGATATTTTCCGGAACCATAGCAGACAACATCCGGCTGGGCCGCCCGGAAGCAACCGATGCGGAAGTTGCAGCCGCTGCCATGGCCGCCCGGGTAACCGAATTCGTTGGTAAACTGCCCGAGAAATTCAACGCCATGCTGGGTGAGCGCGGCATCACGCTATCCGGAGGCCAACGCCAACGCCTTGCCATCGCCCGGGCCATATTGCGAGATGCGCCGGTGCTGTTGCTTGATGAAGCCACATCAGCACTTGATGCCGAAAGTGAATCTCTTATTCAAGAGGCCCTCGAGGGCATCTCCAAGGGCCGCACAACCTTGGTCATCGCCCACCGCTTGGCCACCGTGCGCCATGCCAATAAAATTCTCGTGCTTGATCAGGGCCGCATTGTTGCCCAAGGCACACACGCGCAACTTCTCAAGAAAAGCCCGCTTTATGCCAGGCTGGCGAAGTTGCAGTTCAGTGGCTGAGGCTCACTTCTCCGTCAGCTTCAACTCAATGCGCCGGTTCTGCGACTTGGCATCTTCGGTGTCGCCCGGTGCGAGCGGCTGAAATTCGCCGAAGCCTGCCGCAGCGAGATGACTGGGTTCCACGCCTTGCGCCACCAGAAACTTAACCACAGCCGTGGCGCGCGCCGATGACAATTCCCAGTTTGAGGCAAACTTGGTGCCCACCACAATCGGATCATTATCGGTATGGCCATCCACGCGCAAAATCCATTTCAGGTCAGTCGGAATTTCTTTTTCCAACTGCTTCGCGGCATCGGCCAACTTCGCCATCTCGGCCTGGCCCGCCGGATTCAAATCTGCGCTGCCCTTGGTAAACAACACTTCTGACTGAAACACAAAGCGATCACCCACCACCAAAACATCAGAGCGCTGCGAAAGAATTTGCCGCAAGCGACCAAAGAATTCTGAACGGAATTTGGAAAGCTCTTCCACTTTCTGCATCAAGGCCACATTCAAACGCTTGCCCAAATCCGCAATTTGCGTTTCAGAGTTTTTGTTCCGCGCCTCACTATCATCGAGCAGCGAAGAAATCGTGGAAAGTTGGCGGCGCATGGCAGCAATTTGCTGGTTCAGCAATTCCACCTTGGCCAAAGCCTCTGATGAAATTTTCTTCTCGGTATCAAGGGAAGTGGTCAAGCCACTGATCGTGGAGCCGGCACCCGCGCCTTTGGCATTCTCGGCCTGCAAACTGGCCAGAATATCAGACGTCTTGGCCTTCTGCGCATTCAAATCATCACTCAGCGCCAAAAGCTGCGCATCAGAATCCGCCTTCGCCCCTTTTTCCAACGCCAGCAATTGTGTGAGTTCACTGATCTGTGAACGCAGTTGCCCCAAGGCAGAATCCTGCCCGGAAATTTGGCGTGCCAATAAAAATTGCGCAATCATGAAAACCGAAAGCAGAAAGATGATCACCAGCAACAGCTGCGCCATTGCATCCACAAAGCCCGGCCAGTATGGCGCATCTTCGTTGCGGCCCCTGCGTGATAAACGCCCTGCCATGTTATTTGCCCTGCTGGCGGATCAACAACCGCTGAATTTCACTTTGTTGCACTTGCTGCGATTGTATCCATTGCCGCACCATTTTCTGCTCTTCGCGCATCTGCTGCACCAGATTGGCCACTGCGTCGGCCAGTTCTTCCGTCGCGCGCTCATCACTTCCGTTGGCCGCAACAGCATTGATATTTGCTCCGCCACGCGCATGATCAAGATGCGCGCCAAGCCGCTCAATCGATTTTTGCAAATTCTGCAAATCAATACGTAAAAATGCCGGCATGGATGAGTGGTTGCCATCACCGGCCTGCACATCGGTAATCGTCGAAAGCCAATCTTCAAGGCTATGATAAAAGCGGTTCTGCGCTTGCGCCGCTTTCAAATCCAAAAACCCCAGAATCAACGAACCCGCCAAACCAAACAGTGATGAGGAGAACGAAAGCCCCATGCCTTGCAAAGGTTTCTGCAAGCCGTTTTTCAACTCTTCAAAAACACTGGAGGATTGCGCTGAGGTTACATCAAGCCCGCGAATGGCATCACCCACTGAAGTTACGGTGGCCAGCAAGCCCCAGAACGTTCCCAGCAGGCCCAGAAAAATCAACAAGCCCACGAGATAGCGCAATAGATCGCGGCTTTCATCCAGGCGTGAGGCCAGAGAATCCAACATCGAACGCATGGTCTGTGGCGACAATACCGTGCGGCCAGAAGCGTCCCCCAGCAGTGTGGCCATGGGTGCCAACAAAATCGGCGGCGCTTCCGAACTGCCCTGCCCCATGCGGAAGCCGTTCAACCAGCGCACTTCCGGAAACAACCGCCACACCATGCGATAGGCGTAAAGTGTTCCCAACAGCAGCGCCGCAACAATCAAGCCATTCAGCCCTGGATTGGCCATGAAAGCGTCTTTGATGCGTGGAAAAAGCACAGCCGCAATCACCGCCACCACAATGGTAAAAACCACCATATGCAACAGGTGAACCCGTGGCTGTTCAACCGTAATCGCCTCTTGCGCCATACTGAATTTCCGCCTTGGGTTGGGTGTTGCAGGCGAACTTAGACCATTCAGTGGCAAAGGGGGAGAAGTTAATAGCCCAAGTATCTTACTGGATTTGACGCACCTTTTTTGCGATGGCCGTCAGGCAACTTGCACCTTAAATATTCAGCGCAAATTTCGTTTGAAGCAACGCTTCCAACAAATCCCCAGCGGCCCACCTTGTTCTCAATTGTGCCAAGAAAATTCTCGACCGTTGCGGCCAGCCATTCTTTGGCCTCAAAACCCCCCACAATCAAACCTTGTGCAACAGCCAAAACATACTGCGCTTTCCTGGCTTTTTTGGGGTCAAGTTTCCATGCGTAATGGACAGCATCGTAAACACTATCTCGCTCAGCAACCGACTTATTTATGGTAATCAAGACTGCTTTGTGCCGAATCAGCGCGGTCGTCGCGGCATGCAATTCAACAATTTGCTTCCAATGCATTACTCCACGGAATCCAGAGTCCCTGCCACCAGCAATGTTGGTTGTTGCTGGAAAGGCATCTATTAAGGCCGCCTCTACTTCAAAAGCAGTATGTTCATCTAAACCATGCCGATGGATAATGTGTTCGACGCTGAACCCTGAGTTTCTTATTTGACGAATCCGCTTCAGCTTTTCGGAAACTTCGTCTTCAATGTCCCTAAACTCACCTCGTGCGTGGAAAATACGCGATTATAGTTACCTTTCCCCACATAGAATGTTTCGCCATTTCGTGGGTCAATCAAGCGATAAACATACCAACCAATTTTCTGACAAACAGCTTTAGAGAATACCGCTTGAGTCTCCATTCTAACCCATCGCCTTGTTAATCTCTTCCGTCATCTTCTTGGCATCGCCAAACAGCATCAACGTATTGTCGCGGAAGAACAGCGGGTTTTCCACGCCCGCATAGCCAGACGCCATGCCGCGCTTGATGAACATCACCGTCTTGGCTTTCCACACTTCCAGCACCGGCA
>JANYHB010000051.1 GCA_025359265.1 Hyphomicrobiales bacterium
CCAGCCGGTTGCCGCTGACAAAAAAACCGGCAGTGCCGTATTGAATTTGCCGAATGCCGGTTTTGGTGGTGGCCTGCGTTTGAATGTTGATGTGCAGCAAGAGCGCCGCTTCGGCACGGTGGGGTGCTTGGTGAGTGACGGGCATTTAACCTATGCCTTGACGGCGCGGCATGTGTGCGGGGAAGCGGGCACAGCAATCAGCGCAAGTTTGCGCGGGCGGCTGGCACCCATCGGTGAAAGCTCTGCCAAGCAGCTTACACGGCAATTATTTTCGGAAGTTTATCCGGCCTTGCCGATGCGCCAGACTTGGCTTGGCATCGATGTGGGTTTGGTGAAGCTGGACGACATTACCAACTGGACGCCCAATGTTTATGGCCTGCCGCCCCTGCGGCCCATGTTGGATTTGTTTGAACAGAATTTATCGTTGCGGATTATCGACCAGGATGTGATTGCCGTTGGCGCTGCATCAGGGTTGATGGCGGGCAAAGTGAAAGCGTTGTTTTATCGTTATCGCTCATCTGGTGGGTTTGACTATGTGAGTGATTTTCTGATCAGCCCGCCAGATGATGGGGTTGGTGCCCGCCATGGCGACAGTGGCGCCCTGTGGCAAATTATTGAGCCGCGCATTGATGCGCAAGATCAACGGCCCGACGAAGAACGGTTGCGACCCTTGGCGATTGAATGGGGTGCGCAAGTTTTTGAAGAGGGCATGAAGCGTTCAAGTTTCTCGGTGGCTTCAGCACTCAGCACTGTGTGCCGCTTGCTTGACGTGGAATTGGTGGTGCCAGGTGATGATAGTGTGTCTGGCACGTGGGGGGTGGTTGGCCATTACAGTATTGGGCGCCTGGCGGTGGGATTGATCAAAAACCCTGATTTGAAAGCGCTGATGGAGGCCAATATCGATGCCATCAGTGTGGGCTTTGACACGCTGAAGCAGAAAAAGGCGCTAATGGAAGCCGCGTTGCTGGGCCAAGAAATTGTGCCGCTGGCTGATGTGGCCGATATTGTGTGGAAGAAGTGGCCAGAAGGCCATGTGAATGCAAAGGGCGTGGATAAAGGTGTGAAGGGCGGGCGTGATGTTGCGTTTAACCCTATCAGCAAACGCTCCACCGGACCGGAGCACCCACAACACCATTGCGACGCTGATTTGCCCTTTGCTTCAAAGCCCACATTGCGGCGCGCCTGCCTGGATGACCCAAGCCTGCTTTCAACTTCCGCATGGATTGCCTATTATGAAGCGCGGGCCGCAGCCGATGGCAAGACCCGCGCGAAACCGGATTATCACAGCGGCGTTTTGCCATTCCGCATTTGGCAGTTTTTTGAAGCGATGACGGGCTTTGCCGCGCATGATGTTGAATCATTTGTGGGTGCTGCGGGCCTTATGGCGCATTATGTGGGCGATGCATCGCAACCCTTGCACGGATCGCATCTTTCTGATGGTGACCCAACGGCGGTGACAGGCTCTCATCAGCAAAGGCACCAAGACGGCACCACAACCACGATCCAGGATTATCGTGGGGCTGGTGTGCATAGTTTTTTTGAAAGCGACATGCTGTCTTATGCGGCAGAGCAAGACCAGTTGTTGCCCGCCATTGAAAACCATTTGGGCGCTGAACATGCTTTGCCTTTGGTGACGGATGGCCGTGGGGCAGGGCTGGCCTGCCTGGAATTGATGGACACGGTGGCCAGCATTTTATCGCCAGAAAAACTGATTGATGTTTATGAGACCGTGAACCCCACCCACGGCAAGACCAAACAAGCATTGGCCGCATATTGGGCCGCAATCGGAAATGAAACCGGCCAAGTGATGGCACTGGGTGCACGTTATCTGGCGATGATGTGGGACGCGGCTTGGGTGGCAGGCGCTGGACATGATGCTGGCCACGGCGCGATTGACCCGGCGGCGTTCAAGCGGCTTTACGAGGATGTGAGTTTCATCAAATCCTACACGATTGACGACATTGGCGCCCAGCTTCAGGCGGAAGGCAATTTTGTGGGTGCAGCTGCGCCAACTGCGAAAACGAAGACGGCGCAGGCTGTAAAGACATCTGCCACGACATCTGCCAAACGGCCGGCGCGCAAGCGCAAGGCGGCATGAATTCAAAGCATAGGGTGACGAGCGGGCAGTATCCCTATCGGGATTAAGACACGTTTGATTAAATGCTAATCCGCAGCTTCGGCGAACAGTCTGTCAAATTCCACGTTATATTTTTCGGCCATGGCCACGTTGTTCCACACCACGATGGCATTTTCGGCGTTACGTTCTGCGGCGGCGAAGCTGTAGTTGAAGGAGCCGGTTTCCACATGCTTGCCATCCACTATGATGAACTTATCATGCATGATGGGATAACGCGCATCCGCTTTTACATCGACGCCGCAACCAATAAGATAATCGCGCTTGGAATTGCCGTTGCCGTGGGGATTAGATCTAGCATCCAGCACCGCTGAGACCGCCAGCCCCCGTGCATTGGCGCGGCATAATGCATCGGCTATCGGTTTTGATGTCATCTGATAGGCGGCCATGAATACGGACGTTTCGGCAGCGTCGATAACCTTGATGACCAAGCGCTCAGCCGAACGCTGGGGCAGGGGTGCGAAGGCGATTTCAATCTGACCTTCCGTGGGCACGCGCGAGAGACGCGATTGGATGGCATTGGCGGCAAGGCCTATCGCTGCCGTGGTCATGGCATCAGCAACGGGGTGCCTGGCGGCTTTGCGGGCGGCACTTGCTGGCAGCAGAGCCATGGAACATAGGCAAATGGCGCCCAGGAGGATTCGGAACATCATGGCAACAATGTTGGCAATGGCGGGTTAAGAAAAGGTTAACTGATGCAGGCCCAAGGCAACCAAGGCGGAACCATTCATCAGGATATTCGTTCAATCCGTTGAGGAATGGAGGATGAAAAATGGCTGACAAGAAAGTTCAACCGGAAGCCTTGGCGCAATTTGCCGAGGCGGCACGCACGGATGTGGGCGGCGATACTGCACCGCGGTTTTTAAAGGCTACCGGCAAGACAAAACCGCTGGCTGCGCCGAATGAAACGAAACATGAGGTGGCCGAAAAGCTGCTGTCTCAGGGTGCGCATGGCGAGCAGCCTGATCCGGATTCAGCCGGAGAAGAGCGTTTGCCTGATCGCACGCGCTCAGTTGGTGACCGGGCTTAAGGTAACGGTGATACGCAAAGCCGTTTTCAAAGCGGCGAATTGGTTCACAGCCAATTCGCCGCGCTGGTTCATTTCAACTCAATGCGTGGCTGCCAAGGCGTGATCGTGGTGCGGCTCAATCAGGCCAATCATGGCGCCGGTGGCATCCGTCACCACGGCCAGTTTGCCAACGCCGGGAATATCAACAGGAGCGCGCATCACCTCACCGCCGGCCGTTGAGGTGTTGGCACCGGCCTTGTTGATATCTTTCACCGACAGATACGTCATCCAATGCGACGGGATGCCATCATACTCTGGGGCGGTGAGTTCGAACACGCCGCCCACGGGCCGGCCATCTTTTCTGGCAATCCAATAGGCGGCACCATCGGGCAGGGGGGTTGGCTCAAATTCCCAACCCAAAGTGCGGCCATAGAAGGCCAGGGCGGCCTCAGGCTCCCACGTGTTCAGTTCGTGCCACCAATGGCGTTGCGACATGGTCATTTTTTATTCCCTCTCGGTTTATGAAGTTCGATTATCACGCCGCCGCCCGGGCCAAAGGCTCTCTCGGATTCGTGGCGATGATGTGGCGAGAGTGGGGCTATGTTGGGCGCGGTATCATGCTAAGACATTGGTTTCATACAAAGCCCGCGTGCCGCCAACAATTTGCTGATGATAAAAAGCTGCTCGCGCCAAGTGATGCGCGTGGTAAATTTCTGATAGCGCACCGCCTTGACGCGCCAATGCGATGCCGCCCAGCACGGTTGCGCATTGCAACAGGAAGGGCACCGACGCGGCATAGGCGAGACGTTGATCGGTGGTTGCTGCGCTGATGATCCAGTGGGCCGAGGAGACGAGATCAGCCACGCCTGCAACAGCGCTGTGTGGCTTTAAAAATGCCATGAGGCTGACGCCTTGATCACGCAGCAAACTGCGGCCCACGAGAGCATTGGCTTGGATGGCGGTGGTGCCTTCATAGATGGGCAGGATGCGGGCATCACGAAACACTTGGGCGATGCCGGTATCTTCAATGAAACCCATGCCGCCGAATACTTGCACGGCATCATTCACCACTTCTTGCCCCAGCTCGGTGCACCAACCCTTGGCGATGGGGGTGAGCAGATCAACTTTAAACTGCGCCATGCGGATTGCCGCATCGTCGTGCGCGTGGATCATATCCCTGGCCGCCGCTACTTCATAAAGCAGCCCGCGCATGGCGGCGATACGGGCTTTCATGGTGGTGAGCAGGCGGCGCACATCCGGGTGGTGCATGATGGTGGCGGGGCCTTCACCAACAAACCCCACAGGCTTGCCCTGCACGCGTTCGCGCGCATAGGCCAGCGCCATTTGAAAGCCGCGTTCGGCGATGGCCAAGCCCTGCACGCCCACATCCAGGCGCGCGTGATTCATCATGGCGAACATGTATTCCAGGCCGCGATTGGGTTGGCCGACCAACTCCCCCACTGCGTTATCATAAATCATCACGCAGGTGGGGCTGCCGTGAATGCCGAGTTTGTGTTCCAGGCTGGCCGCATGCACTGCATTGCGTTTGCCATCCACCAATTTTTGCACAACAAAAAGCGAAATGCCTTTGACGCCCGGTGGCGCATCGGGAAGGCGGGCCAGCACCAAATGAACGATGTTATCCGTCATCTCATGATCGCCATAAGTGATATAGATCTTCTGGCCCTTGATGCGGAAATGGGTGCCGTGGGGTGTGGCCGTGGTGCGCAAGGCCGCCAAATCTGACCCCGCTTGCGGCTCAGTCAAATTCATTGTGCCCGTCCAGCGCCCTTCATTCATCGGGGGCAGCAGGCGCTGTTTTTGTTCAGCACTGCCATACAGCGCAATGGCGTGGGCGGCCCCTTGGGTGAGCAGGGGGCACAGCGCAAAAGCCAGATTGGCGCTGTTCCAGATTTCACTGACGGCAACTCCGAGAAGTTCAGGCATGGCCATGCCGCCATGTTGAGCGGGGCCGGTTAATCCCACCCAGCCGCCTTTAGAAAGTTCAGCCCAGGCCTGTGGCCAGCCGGGAGGCAATTTTACTTTGCCATCCACCATGGTGGCCGGTTGCTTGTCACCCACACGGTTGAGGGGGGCAATTACATTTTCAGCCAGTTTGGCGGCTTCCTCAAGAATGCTGGCCGCTACATCTGCATCAGCGTTTTGATAGACCTGCAACCGCAAAATATCGCCAAGGCCCGATGCTTCAAGGGCCCGGTGAATGGCGGCGATGGGAGCTTGGTAAGTCATTCAAAATCCATGGGCTGAAGATGGTGTGAGGTGCTCTATTTTTGGGCGCAACTTATTGGCAGCGGTTTTTGCCTTATTAAAGATTGTTGAGAGTGGAACTTACTTTTGGACTTGATGGTTGTCAAAACATGATGGGCGGTTAACTCTTGCCCGCTTTTTTTTGACGTTAACGCGAGCTGTAGCAAATGTTAGATTCTGAAACCGCGCCATTCAATGCCAAACCCAAAAAACGTGCCTTAGGCCAACGGACGCGGCGTTTTATCGATATGCTGCGAGCGTTAAAAGACCTGTTGCCCTATTTTGGTTTGGCCTGGAATTCCGGTCGTTGGCTGATGTTTATTTCCCTCGCCATGCGTTTGGTGCGCGCCCTCATTCCATTAGCCATATTAACTGTGGCCAAACAGATTGTAGATGGGGTTGTGGCGGCAACGCCGCTTTCTCTGCACGCCTTGCAGATGAGTGATTGGCAGATAAGTGACTGGATGGGCAACGCGCAGTTGCGCCCCCTGTTGCTGTTGCTGCTGATGGAATTTGGCTTGGCGGTTTTGGCAGATGCCTCGGGCAGGGCGGTTTCATTCATTGATAGCTTGCTTTCTGAAAGGTTGAGCAATTCTGCCAGCGTGAAATTGATGCAGCATGCAGCCTCGCTTGACTTGGCGCAATTTGAAGATGCGGGATTTCAAGACCAACTAGACCGGGCGCGGCATCAAACAAGTTCTGGCATGACGCTGATGACACAAGTGTTCAACCAGCTGCAGGACATTATCACCGTAACAAGTTTTGCGGTGGGATTGCTGGTTTACGCGCCGTGGGTAACGCTGCTGCTGGTGGTTGCGCTGCTGCCTGCGTTTATGGGCGAAGCGCATTTCAATGCGGCAGGATATGCCATGGATTTTCTGCGCACGCCTGACCGGCGCGAAGTTGACTATTTGCGCCAGACTGCATCCAGCATTGAAACTGCCAAGGAAGTGAAGCTTTTCAATTTGAGTGACATGCTGATTGAGCGCTACCAGCAGCTTACGGCGTTGATTTATAATTCGCACAGAAGCCTAGCGCTTCGCCGCGCCGGATGGGGCACACTGTTCAGCTTGGTTGGCACGGCGGGCAACTATTTTGCCTATGGCTCAATTGTGTTGGCCACTGTGTCTGGGCATTTTACGGTGGGCGAGCTTACTTTTCTTGTCGCGTCGTTCCAGCGCCTGCGCGGCCTGTTGGAAGGCTTACTGGCGAGTTTCTCATCCATTGGAGGACAAGCGCTTTACCTGAAGGATTTATTTTCATTTTTTGATTTGCGGCCCAAAATTGTTTCGCCGATGCGGCCACGCGCATTTCCGGTGCCCATGGCGCGCGGGATCACTTTTGAAAATGTGGGGTTTAAATATCCCGGGTCTGAGCGGTGGATCATGCGTCATCTGAACCTGACCCTCAAGCCTGGGGAAACAGTGGCGCTGGTGGGCGAAAATGGTGCTGGAAAAACCACTTTGGTAAAACTTCTGGCCAGGCTTTATGACCCCAGCGAAGGGCGCATTTTATTGGATGGCCATGATTTGCGCGATTATGGCATTGCCGATTTGCGCAGCAGGTTTGGCGTTATTTTCCAGGACTTCGTGCGCTATAATTTCACGGTTTCAGACAATGTGGCCGTGGGTGATATGACGGCCCGGCATGATGAGCTGCGCATTCGGCGGGCCGTGATGCGGGCGCAGGCGGAAGGTTTGGTGAATAAATTGGCCAATGGCTATCAACAAATGATTGGCAAGCGCTTTCGCGATGGGGTGGATCTTTCCGGCGGGGAATGGCAGAAAATTGCCATCGCGCGGGCCTATATGCGCAAGGCCGAAGTGCTGATTCTGGATGAGCCTACGGCAGCGCTGGATGCCCGCTCTGAATATGAGGTGTTTCAAAAATTCAAAGACCTGAGCAGCGGCAAGACCACCATATTTATTTCGCACCGCTTTTCCAGCGTGCGCATGGCAGACCGAATTTTGGTGTTTGCCGGTGGCAAGCTGGAAGCGGAAGGCACGCATGAAGAATTGCTGGCTGAACGCGGGCGCTATGCCGAGTTGTTTGAATTGCAGGCGGCGGGGTATCGGTGAGTTTGTGTAGCTTGCGGAAAAGCTTTCACACCCGAAGGCGTTTGAAGACGATGGCGCAAGCGGCGACAAGGTGTATGGTGCATCTGGGAGATGCGCCATGAGTTTGATACAATTGATTTATGCCTCTACGCCGTTTGGGTTTGACAATCCGACTCTGAACCAAATTCTTTCCGTGGCGCGGCGCAACAATGCACACAACCAGATTACGGGCGCGTTGATTTGCCGGGCCGATCTTTATTTGCAGATGCTGGAGGGGCCACGCCCCGCGGTGACGGCGCAATTCCACCGAATTTCAGGCGATGACCGCCATCTCGATGTGGTGCTGATCAGTTGCAGAGATGCGCAAACGCGGATGTTTCCACAGTGGCACATGAAAGATGATCCGGCGCGCTCTTGGATGTGGACACAGGAGCAGATTGCGGCGGGTGCTGTGGATGCGGCAAGTGAAGAAGATGTGCGCGCGGTGTTTGCGAGGCTGAGCAGCGCGGCCTAGCTGACTGGCTTTGACGCAAGAGTTTATCCGCGCCAACCCTGGGCGCGGATTTTGTTTGTGTAATTTCGAATGGGCGCTGCTTTACTTTGCTGCTGCAAGCTGACCGCGAATTTCGCCGTCTGGAAACTTGGCGGTGTGCACGTTCACATAAGTTTTGCCAGCTTTTATGTCTGCAATCTGGGCATCCGTGACGGCAGCGCCGCCAGCCATTATGGCCTTGGACATATCAATTTCCGGGCCGGCTTTTTCACCTTTTGCCGCCGGGCCATGAATATGGGCTGCCGTGGCAGCACCAGTCAGGCCGTCGACTGTGACCGTCCACATCACTTTCTTGGCGTCAGTATCAATGGTGACATCCGCAGTGCCCGTGGCTTTGCTGTCTGTCGGTGGAGTTTCTTCGGCGGCAACCATCTCAGCATGAAACTTCATCATTTCGGCTTGGGCCATTGATACCGAACCCAGCAGAGCAACAGTGAGACCAGCAACGACCCATGCAATTTTAGATTTCGTCATAGTTTGTGTTCCTTTCAATTTTAATTTTAGCGGCGAATGTTAAACGCTTGCGCCAAGCCGTTTGTTCCCAGAAAAGTATGTGAGCTCAAGGTATCCAACGCATAAATTGGCGTTGGATACCCTGGCTTTGGCGTAGCTTAAAAATTTTGAAAGGTTGAGAGGCGTTGCGCTGCCTCCTTGTGCCTTTAACCGAATATCGAACACATTTCGCTTGGGGCATTGACCCAGTTGCCAATGTAAGCATGACATGGCACTTTATAGGTCCGCCCGCCTTTTGTGCGCGCCGGGCTTTGGTCGGCAAAGGATGGTTTTGTTTCAATCGCGATAACCGGAACTGCAAGTGCAACAGCCATGGTCAAGGAAAATAATATACGTTTCATCGTAATCTCCGAGGTTAAGGTCTCTATTTTTCAGCGAATCCGTCGCTGCGGTGCACTAATCATTTGTGGATGACATTTTTGTAACGGTTTACCGCGCTGTGGATTGTGATCAGGCCCAATGCGCAGGGCGGTGTGCATTGCAGCAATGGAAATGGGGTGGATGGGATAAGCGCAGGAGACATTCCTCCTGATTTTCCTGTAGCTGCCCGCGCGTGCCAGGTTATGGATTTTGGGCGTGGCCTTACGATGCGGGCACTGATGGGCACGCCGCGCAAGACGCTTCTTATCGACGCGGAGGCGGCGGCGGACTTGGTTCTTCTGCCGCGCAGTGGAAATGCGATGCCTAAAGAATTGCGGTGATAGTGAACTCTATTGTCGAACTGACGGGCTAGCGTTGAAGGCCGTTAAATGCGCTGGCACACCAATCCCACCATAATTCCTAAATCTGCGTCGTTCCGGATTCATGCTGAAGTGGTTCTCTGCGGTGCAATCACAAATTCAATATTCGCAAGGCAGTCGTTGCCAAATCGTGAGCAATTTCAGCTCCTGCTGCTTTGTATTGCGCAGGCGTGGGTATGGGTGCTCTGTCTGGAAAAGTCCTTTTCCAAACGTCTGACGCTTGCGTTAAAATGCCTTCGCCCAAAGCCCGGTTTGCCGCGTAGGGAGATGCGGACATCTGGGCCAAAAGTCTTGCCAGAGTGGGATCAAAAAGCGCCTTGATGGGATTGAAGTGCGCTCTGACATTGCACAGGTCGGCGGCGAATGCGGGGTGGCGGGCCGCAAACTCCTTGAGAAGGTCCAAAACCTGCGGCCCGGCTTTGAAAAATTTGACTGAAGAGGCAATATCAGCCCCAAGCGGATTGTGGCCGTGGTGGCTGGCGCGCATGCTGCTTGCGCCTTTGTTTGTAAAATCCGAAATATAAATATTGGTCAAAACGACGGCTAGAAACTCTTCCGTGTTGTCATAGTGCAAGCGCATCGGAAAATTTACGGGCTGACCATTGCCCCTTGCACCTGTCAGTATCCGAAAGGCATGGATGAGCTCGTGGAAAAGCACCTCGTCAGGCTTACCCCCAAAACGCTTTGCCCCGGGCCTGACATATACAGGCGAGGTAAACCTGATGGGGTCATATTCAACCGCGCTGAAGTAAACGTGTTGCCGGCCCTGCCAGTTCGGAGACAAACCCGTTCGCAGATCAAGAGTTGCGGCATTGGAACTGTTTCCAAAAGCACCTTGATCCATGGGAATAATCACCAGCCATTTGCCGACTTTGCGGATCGCGTTAAGCAAGGCCTTGCCCGTTTCGATTGACCAAATCTTCTCCAGAATGACTTGGACGGAGTTCGCCCAAGTGGAGTTATTAACGCTGCTGTTCCACGGGTCATTATTTTGTGAGTTGATAACAACTTCGATGTTGAATTGCTGGCTTAACTCACTCATGGTGGCACCTCAAATTTGATATTGGCTCAATACATTTTGCGCCGCTTCCCCTATATATATAGTTGACATAGACCACAAAGCGATTTGGCTGCGCCCACACCACAAACTCATTGATCTTCATGGAATCTCGTCCAGAAGTGCTTGCGCTGCGCCATTGGATTTGAAGTCGGCGCATAAGTTCGCTTGAACTTTGCGAATTCCAATAAGAATCCAGTTGACCTTTCGCGACTCATCACCTAGGAAGCGCCTACTTTCCAGACGCAGGCCGTTGTGGGTTCGCCTCACAAAACGCTGTTGGGAAAGTAAAAGATAAAAGATTTCAAGGTCATGCCCATCGAACCTGGCCGGTTCACTGGGCCTCTGGTTTTGGCACTAAGTGCACCCGGACTGGGGCGCTTGAGTGCTTTTTTCGTTTGCCCAGTCCGAATGAATTTGAAGGTTTACTTGGCTCATGCCGACAATTAACCAACTGATCCGCAAGCCGCGTCTTGCGCCTGTATACCGGAACAAAGTTCCGGCGATGCAAGCTTGCCCGCAAAAACGTGGCGTTTGCACACGGGTTTATACCACCACCCCGAAGAAGCCGAACTCGGCGCTGCGCAAGGTTGCCAAGGTGCGTTTGACCAATGGCTTTGAAGTGGTGAGCTACATTCCAGGCGAAGGCCATAACTTGCAAGAACACTCAGTCGTCATGATCCGTGGCGGCCGTGTGAAGGATTTGCCGGGCGTTCGTTATCACATCATCCGCGGCATCCTTGATACGCAAGGCCTGCCCAAGCGCCGTCAACGCCGTTCCAAATACGGCTCGAAGCGTCCGAAGTAAGAGGATCACAGAATGTCACGTCGTCACTCAGCTGAAAAGCGCGTTATCAATCCCGATCCAAAGTTTCATGATCTGATTGTGTCCAAATTCATGAATAACCTCATGGAAGATGGCAAGAAGTCAGTTGCGGAAAACATTGTTTATGGTGCGTTTGATCTGGTTCAGACCAAATCCAAGCAAGACCCGATCCAAATATTCCATGCCGCTTTGCAAAATGTGGCTCCGGCCATTGAAGTGCGTTCGCGCCGCGTGGGTGGTGCAACGTATCAAGTGCCCGTTGAAGTGAGGACCGAGCGCCGCCAGGCTTTGGCCATCCGTTGGATTATCATTGCCGCGCGTGGCCGCAATGAGAAGACCATGGTGGAACGTCTCTCTGCCGAATTGCTGGACGCCGGCAACAACCGCGGAACGGCCGTGAAGAAGCGCGAAGACACCCACAAGATGGCCGAGGCGAACCGCGCTTTCAGCCACTATCGCTGGTAGAGTTGCAAGAACATGGCACGCACGCACGAACTTCAAAATTATCGTAACTTCGGCATCATGGCGCACATTGATGCTGGCAAGACGACAGCGACTGAGCGGATCCTTTATTATTCCGGCAAGACGCATAAAATCGGCGAAGTGCATGACGGCGCGGCCACCATGGATTTCATGGAGCAAGAGCAAGAGCGCGGCATCACGATTACGTCTGCTGCCACCACCACGGTGTGGAATGGCATGCGCTTGAACATTATCGATACACCCGGCCACGTGGACTTCACCATTGAAGTTGAACGTTCGCTCCGCGTGTTGGATGGCGCGGTTTGTGTTCTGGATTCAAACCAGGGCGTTGAGCCACAGACCGAAACCGTGTGGCGCCAGGGCGACAAGTACATGGTTCCGCGCATTGTGTTCTGCAACAAGATGGACAAGACCGGTGCATCGTTTGAGCAATGCATCAAAGACATCAAGGAACGATTGGGCGCGCGCCCGGTTCCCATTCAATTGCCGGTTGGCGTTGAAGCAGATTTCAAAGGCATCGTTGATCTGGTTCGCATGAAGGCCGTGATCTGGGATAACGAAGAACTTGGTGCCACTTATCACGACGAAGACATTCCCGCCGATATGGTGGATGCCGCCAAGCAGGCCCGCGCCGACATGATTGAAGCCTGCGCTGAGTTGGATGACAAGGCGATGGATGATTATCTCAACGGTGTTGAGATGAGCAATGAAACGATCAAGCGCCTTTTGCGCAAGGCGGTTTTGAACGCTTCGTTCTTCCCGGTTCTGTGTGGCTCTGCCTTCAAGAATAAAGGGGTTCAACCTTTGTTGGACGCGGTGTGTGATTATCTGCCTTCACCTCTGGATCGCCCGGCGATCAAGGGCATTGACGTGAAGACGGGTGGCGAAACCACGCGCCCATCATCAGACACAGAGCCTTTGGCTCTGCTGGCCTTCAAATTGATGGATGACCAGTATGGCATTCTGACGTTCTGTCGGATTTATTCTGGCGTGTTGGGCAAGGGCACATCGCTGTTGAATTCGACACGTGACAAGACTGAGCGTGTTGGCCGCATGGTTCTGATGCATGCCAACAACCGCGAAGAAATTTCAGAGGCCCATGCTGGCGACATCGTTGCTCTGGTTGGTTTGAAAGACACCCGCACCGGCGACACGCTGTGCGATCCGGCCAAGCCAGTGATCCTCGAAAAGATGGAATTCCCTGAGCCTGTGATCGAAATGAAGGTAGAACCCAAGACCAAGGTTGACCAGGAAAAGATGGCGGTTGCTCTCTACAAACTGGCTGCGGAAGACCCGTCTTTCCGCGTTTCAACAGATTCAGAGTCTGGCGAAACCATTATCAAGGGCATGGGCGAACTTCATCTTGACATCAAGGTGGACATTCTGAAGCGCACGCATAAAGTTGAAGTTGTTGTTGGCGCACCCCAAGTGGCTTACCGCGAAGCCATCACCCGCAAGATCACCAAAGATTATACGCACAAGAAGCAAACCGGCGGCACGGGCCAGTATGCGCGTGTTATTCTGGAAATCGAACCCGCTGAAAAAGGCGCTGGCAATTCGTTTGAAGCCAAGGTTGTTGGCGGTTCAGTGCCGAAGGAATATATCCCCGGCGTTGAAAAAGGCTTGAACTCAGTTTTGTCTTCCGGCCCACTGATCGGCTTTCCGGTTGTGGACATGAAAGTGACGCTGATTGACGGCGCCTACCATGACGTGGACTCTTCAGCCATCGCCTTTGAAATTGCCACACGCGCCGCAATGCGTGAAGCATTTGAAACTGCCGGCGCAATTTTGCTTGAGCCAATCATGAAAGTGGAAGTCACAGCACCTGATGAATATCTGGGCGGAGTGATCGGCGATTTGAATTCACGCCGTGGCCAAATCATGGGCACCACAACGCGCGGCAATGCGCAAATTGTGAATGCGATGGTGCCGTTGGCCAATATGTTTGGTTACATCAACAATCTGCGTTCAATGTCTCAGGGCCGTGCGTCCTATACGATGCAGTTTGATCACTATGAGCAAGTTCCTCGGAACGAAGCTGAAGAAATTAAAAAGAAATATTCGTAATTGGATTGATGGAGTTCAGCCATGGGAAAAGAAAAATTCAACCGCGACAAGCCGCATTGCAACATTGGCACGATTGGCCATGTTGACCATGGCAAGACGTCGCTGACGGCGGCGATCACCAAGGTTTTGGCGGAGACTGGCGGGGCCACGTTTATGGCCTATGACATGATTGACAAGGCGCCGGAAGAGAAGGCGCGTGGCATCACGATCAATACCGCGCATGTGGAATATCAAACCAAGGCCCGGCACTATGCCCATGTG
>JANYHB010000058.1 GCA_025359265.1 Hyphomicrobiales bacterium
ACCGCTGGTAGTGGGCTAGCAATTTGTAGTTAAAACTTGATAAAGCTTTTGGTTGTTTATGCCTTATTTGGCTTAGGCCCCAAAAGTTAACTGGTGATAGTGCTAATCTGGTCGGCCCATCAACTGGCGCAGGCCCTTCAGTGTGTCTTCACAGTCTTTCTGGTTGAGCTTGACCAGCGTGTTTTTAGACTTGGTGAACAAGGCTTTGGCCCGCGGGCTTTCTAACTTAACCCGCTCTTCAGGCTTGGCGTTTTCATAGAAATTTGCAGCGTCTGCCGTACAATCAGCAAAAGCTGTCATTGGTGAAATGATAGTCGCAGCGATAGCCAGCAACAATGTGAAGCGCATCTTATCAGAACCCGTAATTCAACGCTCGCCAGTTAAGCGAGGAATGGTTAATAGTTCTTCACGATTGACTGCTGGCAATAAAATTTAGTCTTTGGCGCGCTCAACGTAAGAGCCATCTGTGGTATCCACCACAATACGCGTGCCCACGTTAATGTGCGGCGGCACGAGGGTGCGCACGCCATTGTTCAGCATTGCCGGCTTGAAGGAGGATGACGCGGTTTGGTTTTTAATGGCCGGCTCGCATTCAGTGATCTCAAGGGTTACGCGCGGCGGAATTTCAATCGAGATAGGGCCATCATTGAACATGGCAATCTGGCATTCCATGCCTTCTTGCAGGTAAGGCGCATTGTCGCCCACCATGTCTTCGTGTAACGGCACTTGATCAAAAGTTTCAGGGTTCATAAACACGTAATTATCGCCGTCTTTGTATAAATAAGTGTGCGTGATGGTTTCAACAAAGGCGCGTTCCATCGCATCTGTGGTTTTGTAACGCACCACGGTTTTAACGCCATCTGAAATGCGGCGCATGTCGATCGTGGTGGTTGGCGTGCCTTTGCCCGGGTGCATGCTCTCGGCCTTCAACACCACATAAAGCTTGCCATCCTCATGTTCGATCACATTGCCTTTGCGCACGCCGGAAGCGATAACTTTTACCACGGGAAAATCCTGATTTTGGGGATTGAATTGAATTCTTGCCGCGCTCATAGCAGGGCGGACCCTGAAAGCCAACCTTTATGACAATGCAAGAAAGCCCTTGGTTCCACCCCAGCCGCCATGAAGACAAGAGGCGATTTCTTCTGGGCCGAAGTGTCATATTGGCAATGGTTCGCCATTGGATGATGGAGCGTGATTTTATCGAAGTTGACGTTCCGGCTTTGCAATTGTCCCCGGGAAACGAAGCGCATCTGCACGCGTTTGAAACACGGCTCATCCACAATGATGGATCAACCTCGCCCCGTTATCTGCACACGTCGCCGGAGTTTCATTGCAAGAAATTATTGGCGGCGGGCGAGGAGCGGATATTCTTTCTCGGCCATGTATTCCGAAACCGGGAACGCACGGCAACCCATGCGCCGGAATTTACCATGCTGGAATGGTACCGCGCAGGTGCGCCTTATACCAAGGTCATAGAAGACACGATTGAAATCGTAAGACTTGCCGGGAAAATCCCCTTCACATGGCGCGGGCGCGTTTGCGATCCATCAGCCGAGATTGAGTGGTTGACGGTGTCGGAAGGTTTTCAGAAATACGCGGGCGTGGATTTGCTGGCTACACTGGATGGCAATAAGCCCAACCGCGATGCGCTGGCTGCGCAGGCGCCCGTGGCACTTGGCAAAGATGAAAGTTGGAGTGACATTTTCAGCCGCATTCTTGTCGAAAAAGTTGAACCGCACTTGGGCAATGGCCGCCTCACCGTATTTTACGAATATCCCGCTTGCGAGGCGGCACTTGCACGCGCGTGTTCGCACGATGCCCGCGTTGCAGAACGCTTTGAGCTTTATGCCGCGGGTGTGGAACTGGCCAATGGCTTTGGCGAACTCACCGATGCCAGCGAACAGCGCCGGCGCTTTGAGGAAGAGATGGAAATCAAGCAACGCATTTACGGCGAGCGCTATCCCATTGACGAAGAATTGCTCCGTGCACTGATGATAATGCCAGAGGCCTCAGGCGTGGCGCTGGGCATGGACCGGTTGATCATGCTGGCAACAGGGGCCGAAAGAATCGATCAGGTGCAGTGGTGACAATGACTGCTGACAGATGCTGACAGTATGGTCTGTTATGGCTTTTTCCACTGTAACCGAGGAGAACGCCCAATGCCCAATCATTCATTTCTGCTCTATGTTGATGACCCGCTGAAGTCCGCCGCGTTTTACGAAAAGTTGTTGGACGCCAAGCCAATGGAAGCCTCGCCCGGCTTTGCCATGTTTGCGCTTTCCGGCGGCACCGTGTTGGGGCTGTGGAGGCGCGCTGATGTACTCCCAAAGGTGACGGCACCAACGGGGAGCAACGAGGTTGGCTTTCAAGTGGAAAGCCAAGAGATCGTGGAAAAGTTCTTCGGTGCTTGCCAACACGTTGGAGCAACCGTTTTGCAGCAACCAACGCATATGGATTTCGGCTACACCTTCTGTGTTGCGGATCCGGATGGCCACCGCCTGCGGGTGTTTTCCACTGCTCACATGAATTGATACTGCTTGATACTCTTGCAATCTGGGGGATCAACTGACAATACTGAACCGAATGGTTCAATATGATCAGACTCGTTTTGATGCGTCATTTGCGGCGCTGGCAGATTCCACCCGGCGCGGTGTTTTGGAACAGCTTGGGCAGGGCGACGCTTCGATCAGTGTTCTTGCCAACAAATTCCACATCACGCTGAAGGGCATGTCTCTGGTGTCCTGTGAGATGGATGTTCGAGTGGGTGGCGGATATTGGCTTGAGTTCGGCCATTCCGCTTCCGATCAGACCATGGCGTTCTTTGGCAGTTACGTCGAAGCGGTGCCGCATTCGCGCCTTGTCTGGACGAATGAGGAAAGCGATGAGGGTGCAGTGACGACGGTGACCTTTGAGGAAAAAGGCGGCAAGACACAGCTGGTCATGTGCGAACTTTATCCCTCGAAGGAAGCACTCGAGCGTAATGGGGGAACGGAGGGTGGAGCGTCCGAGCATTTCAGGCAGTTGGACGCGCTTCTCGTCACTTTGGTAGGAATTGCGGGCTGACGGGAGAAGTCGGTTCAGACTGGCTCTAACGTGGTGCCAGATTGGTGGTATGGTAAAAAACCGCCAATCTGGAGCCGCAGCCCATGAAAATGACCACCGAAGAAGCCTTTGTGAAAGTGTTGCAGATGCACGGGATTGCCCATGCCTTTGGTATTATTGGTTCGGCATTCATGCCAATTTCGGATTTGTTCCCCAAGGCTGGCATCAGGTTTTGGGATTGTGCGCATGAAGGCTCTGGCGGAATGATGGCAGATGGTTTCACGCGGGCTTCCGGCAAAATGTGCATGATGATCGCGCAGAATGGGCCGGGCATTGCGAATTTCGTGACGCCGGTGAAAACTGCTTATTGGAATCACACGCCGTTGCTTTTGGTTACACCACAAGCGGCCAATAAAACCATCGGGCAGGGTGGTTTCCAAGAAGTGGAACAGATGGCGCTGTTCAAAGACATGGTTTGCTATCAGGAAGAGGTACGCGACCCTTCACGTGTGGCCGAAGTTTTGAACCGTGTGATCATGAATGCCAAGCGGCATTCAGCGCCTGCGCAGATCAATTTCCCGCGTGATTATTTCACCCATGTCGTTGATATTGAGCTGCCGGCCATTGTGGAGTTTGAACGCCCTGCAGGGGGTGAGGAGGCGATTGCGACCGCTGCGAAATTGTTGTCGGAGGCGAAATTTCCGGTCATTCTCAATGGGGCTGGTGTGGTATTGGGTGGGGCGATTGCCGCTTCAATGAAGCTTGCGGAAAAGCTCGATGCGCCGGTGTGCGTGGGCTATCAACACAATGATGCCTTTCCCGGCAAGCATCCGCTTTACGCAGGCCCGTTGGGCTACAATGGGTCGAAGGCGGCGATGCAACTGATTCAGCAGGCCGATGTGGTATTGGCATTGGGCACAAGGCTTAATCCATTTTCGACGTTGCCGGGTTATGCTTTGGATTATTGGCCGAAGTTGGCACAGGTTATTCAGGTCGACATCAACCCAGCCCGCATCGGCCTGACCAAGAAGGTGGCCGTGGGCATTGTGGGCGATTCCAACAAAGTTGCCGCGGCCCTTCTTGGCAAACTCTCGGCAACGGCGGGAGACCATGAGCGCAAGGCCCGCAAAGATTTAATCTCGGTAACAAAATCAACCTGGGCGCAGCAGCTTTCAGCGATGGACCATGAAGACGATGATGTTGGCACAACGTGGAATGAGCGCGCGCGCAAGGCGAAACCCAACTGGATGAGCCCGCGCATGGCATGGCGCGCCATTCAATCAGCGTTGCCGCGCCACGCCATCATCTCATCTGACATCGGCAACAATTGTGCCATCGGCAATGCCTATCCAACATTTGATGAAGCCCGCAAATATCTGGCCCCCGGATTGTTCGGCCCTTGCGGCTATGGCCTGCCTTCCGTTGTGGGCGCCAAGATTGCCTGTCCCGATGTTCCCGTGGTTGGATTTTCGGGAGATGGTGCATTCGGCATTGCCGTCACTGAACTGACCGCCATTGGCCGCAAAGAATGGCCCGCCATCACGCAAGTGGTGTTCCGCAATTATCAATGGGGTGCCGAGAAGCGCAATTCGACCCTGTGGTATGCCGATAATTTCGTGGGCACGGAACTTGATGAGCAAGTGTCTTACGCCGGCATCGCCAAAGCCTGCGGTTTGCAAGGCATCGTGGCCCGCACGATGGATGAACTCACAACCGCACTGCACAAGGCCATCGAAGATCAGATGAAGCACGGCAAGACCACACTGATTGAAGCCATGATCAACCAGGAACTGGGTGAACCGTTCCGCCGCGATGCGATGAAGAAGCCGGTACAAGTGGCGGGGATTTCTGCTGGGGATATGCGAGGGCAATAATGTGCTCCGTGCCGCAATCCCGTTTTCAGGCAGAACTTAATCTCAAGACCCGCATGCACCCGCAGTAAACAGTGTTGACGCGAATTTGAATTGCCGGGCTTTAATTGCGGGCGCAAAGCTGGCCGCATGGAACTGCGCATCCATCAACGAAATCCCACCCCGGCAGATGCCGATGCGATCATTGTTGGTGGTGGCATAGCTGGCCTTTATGCAGCTTACCGCTTGAAGCAGGCTGGCTTCACGTCCCTTGTTTTGGAGGCTGATGCGCACACCGGCGGGCGCGTGAAATCTCGGCCGGAAAAATTCACACAGCTGGGCCTTACGCTTGACGACGGGGCCAATCTCATCAACTCAACAGACACACTGGCGCTGCGACTGATGAACCAGTTTGGCATCCGATATGTGCGGCGCTTGAAGGCGGGCATGGACGGCATGAACTATCTGGTTGATGGCACGCTCTATGATCAAGTTGGCTTCGATCAGCTTATTTATGCTGAAGCTGGCGCCGCCATCAGCGCCATACAGAGCGATCAAGCACTTTGGCGTTGTGCCGTTGCACGCGATACCGACCCGAAATTCATCGATGAAAGCATTGCTGATTATTTGAAGCGGCTTGGTGCTGGGCCGATCCTTACCAAAATGCTCAAATCATTTTTCTGGAGTGAGTATGGCCAGGAATTAGAAAATCTCAATCTCCATGTGCTGTTTGACTATCTCGAAATTGATCTTGATTGTCCGTGCTTCAAACTGATCCCCAATGTTGATGAGGCATTCACAGTCCCGGGTGGTACAAGCCAGATCACGGCGCAGATGGCGAAGGATTTGGGCGCACAAATCTTCACGAACTGCCCGGTTTTCCGCATTGGCGAAGAGAATGGGCTTGTGGTGGTTGAGGCGGTGGGACCTTCCGGGCCAGTCATACGCCGCGCGCGCCATTTATTTTTCGCCGCACCGTTACACAGTCTGACGAAAATGGAAATTCGTGCAGAAGGCATTTCGCAATATAGTCTCGATGAGGCGGGGATCAGCAGCTATGCCAACGGAACAAAACTGCATTTGAAATTCCAACCTGGCTTTGATGCACTCTATCGATACTCCGGAATTGTGCTCACCGATACAGGTGAACAAATTTGGCCCTCTGGCACAGGGCAAGGTGGGGCAGGGCTTCTCACAGTTTTAACGGGCCCAATTGCGGCAGGGCGAGCCGAAGCCGTGTCACGCACCGGCCAAGTTTTGCTGGCGTTGGACAAATTTGCACCCGGGCTGGCCGAATTATACGTGGCAATGGAATGCGCCGATGCTCCGATGAGTTATTCAGGCTGTTTGCGGCCCGGCGAATGGGCGCGCCTTGGCATTCATGGCGGAGGCAGACATTGGACGACAATCGGCGAAGCCAGCGGGGGGCCGTTGCAAGGCTATTTGGAAGGTGCGCTGCGCAGTGCCGATGCCGGTGTGACGCGCTATATACTTTCGCGATATAAGTTAATGCAACTCGCCACAGCTTGAAAAAACACGCAGTCTGCGCCAGATTTGGTTTTGAGGTTCGTTGAGGTAAATCATGCTGAAATACGTTTTGACCTTCTTTCTGGTTTTCCCCACTGCCGCTTTTGCTGATGCAATTGATGGGTCTTGGTGCAGCACGGCTGGGCATGTGGATATTGACGGGCCAAAGATTACACTTTCGAGCAAATCTGCTACGGCAGGGCAGTATTCACGCCATCAGTTTCTTTACACTGTGCCTGAAGGTGAGGAGCATGCGGGCGATAAGGTTTATATGCAGCTGATGGGTGAAGAGGATATGACGTCTTACACGGTGAAAGACAGCAAGGCGGTTGATCCTGTTGATTGGAAACGTTGCGCCGCAACGAGTTAGTTAAACCGTTATGCCGTGTTTGCGCCAAAGCTCAAGCGCTTCAGCCCACGATGGTGCGGTGCCTGCATCATAGCCGTAAGTTGAACCGCCAGCCATATGGTGAAAGTTTTTCATGGCTTCCAGATGCGCCCCCGCTTTGAGATAAGCCCGCATATGGGCTTGCGATTGCCACACTGAAAGGGTGTGCTGGATGCCATTCACGCTGCGGGCCTGCGCGCTGATATTGCCCGCGACACGTTTTGCCTGGTTCATGCTGCGAACGGCGAACCAGGCAAACTGTGGCCAATGCCAAATGGATTTGAGTTTGAGGCCGGTGACGGAAACATAAAGCATGGTTGGCGTTACGGCTGGCAGAATAAATTGGATCAACAAAAAAGGCCGGATCGAAATCCGGCCTTGGTGAGATTATCTGATTGAAATCTTATGCGGCTTCTTCGGCTGAATCGTCTTCAACCTTTTCACCTACCGCCGCGCCGCGTTTGGCATTGCGGGCGAGGTATTCCTCAAGCTCCCTTGTGCACTGATCTTCATCCACTTTACGCACGGCAGCCAACTCACGCGCGAAGCGGCCGAGAGCTTGTTCGAAGAGCTGACGTTCAGAATAGCTTTGTTCAGGCTGGCGGTCTGAGCGGTAAAGATCGCGCACCACTTCGGCCACGGAAATCAAATCACCAGAGTTGATTTTTGCATCATATTCCTGGGCACGGCGGCTCCACATGGTGCGCTTAATGCGCGCACGGCCACGGATCACTTTCATGGCCTGTTCAACCATCGAACGATCGGCCAAGTGGCGCATGCCTTTTTGCTCTGCTCGGTTGGTTGGCACCTTGAGGCGCAGTTTTTCTTTTTCGAAATCAACAATGTAAAGCTCAAGTTTCACGCCGGCGATTTCCTGTTCTTCGACATTGGAAATTTTGCCCACGCCATGGGCTGGATAAACCACCAGTTCCCCCACCTTGAAGTTGATCTTCTTGGGCTGCGGCGTGACCACGGCGGCAGCCTTGGCGGCAACGTGGGCTGCAGCTGTGGGCTTCGCGGCTACCGGCTTGGCAATAGCAACCGGCTTAGCCATTGGTTTAGCAATTGGCTTGGCCACGGGTTTTTCGTGCGCTTTGGGTGTCGGCTTGGCATGGGCCTTGGCTAGAGGCTTGGCAGGGGCCTTCGCGGCTGGCTTATGAGCGGCCTTCGCTGGCTTCTTCGCCACAGCTTTGGCCACTGACTTGATTTTCAGCTTTACCTTCTTGGTGGCTTTGGCAACTGGCTTTTTAGCTTTGGAGTTTGGCATTTTGATCTATCACCTGTCATTTTCGCATGTCTAACCCGTTGATCGGGCGTTAAAAAATCCGAGCTGTGAGACCCGGATGCGCATGCTTGTTGAATTTCTACATGAAATCACCCTAGCACAGTTTTAAGGAATTTTAAAGGCGAGATCGTCCGTATGCGGCCTATTTTTCAGGCACATAGGTAAATATGGTTAATCGCTGGAAAGAATTGATTGGGGCTGGGTTGTGCTGGCGTTAGTCGCCTTCGCCGGGATTGCCAGAGAAAAAAGCGTCAAACTTACCGGCTTTACCGTCAAATTCCTTGGCTCCATCGGGGGCATCGCGTTTGATGGTTATGTTGGGCCATTTGGGTGCAAATTCGGTGTTTATTTGCAGCCATTTCTCGAGGCCTGGTTCGGTATCAGGTTTGATGGCATCTGCCGGACATTCAGGCTCACACACGCCGCAATCGATGCATTCGTCTGGGTGGATCACCAGCATGTTTTCACCTTCATAGAAGCAATCTACGGGGCAAACTTCCACGCAATCCATATATTTACATTTGATGCAGTTTTCAGTGACGATATAGGTCATGGCAATCCAGATTTCAAATTTCGGATGGGTGTTAGCAAGATTAGCGGGTGAATGCACCGAGATTTTCATCGGCGGAAGCGGCAGTTTGATGCACCGCCAAATTTTCATAGAGCAACTGCGCTGCCGTTGCGGGCCCGCGCTTTTCAGCCAAGCCGAGAACCCTTATCACTCGCACCCCTGAATAAAGCGTGAGCGTGAGTATATCACCACGCTTTATTGCATGGCCAGTTTTGGCGATTCTGTTGCTGTTTAAACGAACGTGGCCGCCTGCGATCAACGCATCGGCATCTGAACGGTGCTTTACAAAGCGCGCGTAGACCAACCATTTGTCAATGCGTTGGCCCAGTTTAGTTGCCCTTCATCAGTTCTTTAAGTGCGGCAAGTTTGGCAAATGGTGAGTTGGGGTCCAGCGGCTTCTCAGGGCGTGGGGGGCGCGTCGGAAGCTCAGCGGGCTTTTCGCGGCGGGCAAATTTGGCTTTGTTGTCCCGCTTGGGGCGATCGGGTTTTGAACGTTCTGATTTTTCGCGTTCGGGGCGGTGTTGATGTTTCGACTTTTCGTGTTGGTGCCGGAACGGGCCGGTGTCTTTCGGCCACCAGATGTTCACTTCGATTGTCTCTGTTAGGCTTATCGGAGCCGCCTCGATCAGCGGTTCGGGAGCGCTGGCGGATTGCGCCGTAGGATCGACCTCCGGGTGTGATGGGGGCTCCGCCATCGGCACTTCTGCCGTTGGTGGAGAAACCGGTGAAGTGACTTGATGCGCCGGCTTGGGCACTTGGCGCTTTTGCGATTTGAAGCCTAGGCTCAAGAGGATTTCATCAAACTCTTCGCCCGAACAACCCACCAGAGACATCATATCGGGCACAACCGTGAAACCGCCGCCTTCAATACTGCCCGCGGGCCGTTGCTCGGTTTCAATGCGGGGTTTCCAAAACACACGGTCTCGAATCAAATCCGACAGGCGTTCCACCATATCCACGCGCACGGCGCGGCGACCGCAAAGGCGGTAACCACAAATGCGGTAAAAGCCTTCCGGCAAATTAACATCAGCAAGGATCGAGGTGAGGCCATTAGCAGGGGGCGTGGGAATTGCTGTTTCCCCCTTATGATGTTGCAGCCACCACAAAAGCAGGCGCAGTTCGGTTGCGGCGGGTTTCAAAAGAGCAGGCAAGAAAATATGGAAAGCGCCAAAACGTGCACCAAGTGTGCGCAGCTTGGCGCGGTCTTCTTGGGTGAGTGACTTTACTTCTTCAATCACCTGCTCGCGCGGCAAAATGCCGAAGGATTCAACCAAACGGAAAGCCATACCACGGGCTTGCGGTTCAAAGCCTTCAGCGTCTTCCAGCTTCAACAGCGAATCCAGTGTTGCAGCGATGTGGCGCTGCACGAATTTCTGCAAACGCTCTTTCACCTCATCACGCGCAGCAGCTTGCAGAACGTCTTCCGCAACCACCTCAACCTGCGGGCGCAGGGCGTGATCACCACTCCTGATCATGCCAATGGCATGGGCGTTCCACATGATTTCGCCCAGGCGAGTGAGTTTCAACTCGGTATCAGGTGTTGCAGCAACAGACTTTGCGCGGGCCAGAATTTCAGTGGTAACGGCGGCGAAACTGGCGGCTTTTAGGGCCTGCAGTTCGGTAGCGGCAGAGGCAGAATCCGGCTTGAAATTCAAACCCTCAATGCGGCCTACGAATTCCCCCTCAACATGGACTTCGCCACCCGCTTCGATATTGGTCATCAAACCTTCCTTATTGGCCAAACGTCGCAATAATACGCTGGTTCTGCGATCAATAAAGCGCTGAGTCAACCGCTCATGCAAGACGTCTGAAAGTCGATCTTCAATTTCTTTCGTGCGTTGCTGCCAATAAAGCGGCGCTTCCAGCCAATCAGCACGATTGGCGATGAAAGTCCATGAGCGGACGTGGGAGATGCGTGTGGAAATGGCATCAATGCCGCCGTCGAGATTTTCGCTGTGGGCCAGCTGTTTGGAAAACCAGTCTTCATCCACGAAGCCGTTTCCGCTGTGCCGAAACTGGATAATCTTGCCGACAAGATCGGCGTGTTCGGCGGGTGAAATGTTGCGATAATCAGGGATTTGACAAATTTCCCACGCCCGCTGCACGCGTGCCGGGGTGTTGACGTGTTTGGTGACTTCGTCATCGCGGCTAATGGCCTCAAGGGCAATAATATCCGGCGCATTTTGGGCGCGAGTCAATCCGTCGCGTTTGGGGAGGTGGCCGAGGGACTTGCGCAGAGTGTCAAGAGAACGAAAATCTAACTCGCGATTGCGCCATTGCAGCACGCGCACGGGGTCAAAATTGTGGTTCTCAAGCTGATCGATCAGCTCTTGGTCAAAGGGCTCGGCTTCAGCTGAAACGCCAAAGCTGCCGTCATTCATATAACGCCCAGCGCGTCCGGCGATTTGGCCCAGTTCCCCAGGGTTGAGGTTTCGAAACTGAAAACCATCAAATTTGCGCGTGGCGGCGAAGGCTACATGATCCACATCCATGTTGAGGCCCATGCCAATGGCATCGGTTGCCACAATGTAATCGACATCTCCGGATTGATAGAGTGCCACCTGGGCGTTGCGGGTGCGTGGTGAAAGCGCACCCATCACCACCGCGGCACCGCCGCGCTGCTGGCGAATGTGTTCGCCCACAGCGTAAACCATATCAGCATTGAAGGCCACGATTGCCGAGCGCGGGGGCAGGCGAGAGAGCTTTTTCTGGCCTGCATAGCTGAGTTTGGAAAGCCTGGGCCGCGCGGTGAACTGGATATGTGGAATGAGTTTTTCCAAAATCGGCTTCATGGTGGCGGCGCCGAGAAGCAAGGTTTCTTCGCGTCCACGCCTGTGTAACACACGGTCAGTGAAAATATGGCCGCGCTCAAAATCTGCGCAAAGTTGCACTTCATCAATGGCGAGAAAGGGCACTTCTATGTCGGCGGGCATAGCCTCGACAGTACACACCCAAAAACTTGGCCGTGGGGGAACGATTTTTTCCTCACCGGTGATGAGGGCCACTTTTTGATCGCCCACGCGCAAGCGTACCCGATCATAAATCTCTCGGGCCAACAGCCGGAGGGGCAAACCGATCATGCCTTTGCCATGGGCCAGCATGCGCTCGACAGCGTAATGGGTTTTACCGGTGTTGGTGGGGCCCAGAATGGCGGTGACAGGGCGAAGGCTGGGCATGACAATTCAAATGGCGAATGCTGGTGGGTTGGTCAAGGCTGCTCAAATGTTGCTTCATTGCGGCACAGCACCGCAACATTTAGATTCAATAGGGAACAGACCGCGCCCGAATCGGTGTTGGAACCAGATTCAGGTTTTGTTCCAAGGCCATTTCGGTATATTTGCAATTCACTTATGCCCACTACAGCAGCAGGAAAGGCATTGTTTGGGGCAAAGCTGTTAAGGGCTGTGCTAAATGATTAAGCAAAATCGGCACCACGGTGCAGAACGCGTATCCAAAAATTAGCAAAGCGTTCCAATCCAGAACAGACAGGGCCCGAATCGCTACATCTTAAGTTTTCGTGTTTTGTTCACGCCACCGGTTGTGGATCAAACGCAAATTTGCACAAGTGCAGGATGGCGCGCGCCCGGCCAAGCAACAAATTGGCGAGGCCCGTTAACTTTTTGTCCCAAAGCGAGAAAGGCGTGATTTCGAAGTGGGTTAGGCATGCTGACGCTTTGCTTGACTTTCAGGCCTTCGCCGCTTATCGATCCGCGCAGCTTTGGCCAGAAGTGTATCTGGCCCTTATTTTCACGGAGTTATTATATGTCGCGTCGTTGTGAATTGACTGGCAAAGGCTGGCAGGCTGGCAACAAGGTTTCCCACGCCAATAACAAAACCCGCACCCGCTTCATGCCCAACCTGTGCCAGGTTAGTTTGATGAGCGAGGCGATGGGCCTTTCATATAATTTGCGCATTTCTGCCATTGCTTTGAAAAGCGTTGAGCATGTGGGTGGTTTGGATGCCTTTTTGTTGAAAGCCAAGAACGAAGGCCTCTCCGACAAGGCATTGAAACTAAAGCGTTCGATTGCCAAGAGGGTTGATGCCCAAAAGGTTGCCGCCTAAGATTTTCCGAAAGAAAAATTGAAAAGCCGCTCCGCGTTGGGCGGCTTTTTTGTTATGGACATGCGATGACCAAAAAACTTGGCCAGCACCAAAACAGTGCGCCCCGTGATGGAAGCCCGCGGGTGCATCAATCTGCAGAGTTGCGTGATTGCATGCTGGGGCAATTCACTGATATTGGGCCGCGCGTTTTAATGGCCGAGTGTGCGGTGGGTGATTATTCATATGTTGAGCGTGGTGCGGAGGCGATTTACACAAAAATTGGAAAGTTCTGCGCGATTGCAGCAAACACGCGCCTCAATGCCATGAATCATCCGCTTGAACGGGTTTCGCAGCACAAAATTACCTATCGCCCCAACGAGTATTTTCTGTTCGCAAAACTCGATAAGGATTTCCGCGAGGCGCGGCGGCAAGCCGTGGTAGAGATTGGCAATGACGTGTGGATTGGGCACGGTGCCATCGTGTTACCCGGCGTGACGATCGGGCATGGCGCGGTGATTGCGGCTGGCGCTGTGGTGACAAAAGATGTGGCACCCTATGATGTGGTTGGCGGTGTTCCGGCCAAGCACATCAAATGGCGGTTTGCACAATCCATTCGTAAACGGATTATGGCGTTGGCGTGGTGGGATTGGCCGCATGAGAAGCTGGGCGATGTGGTTGATGATATGCGCACACTCAGCCCCAAAGAATTTCTCACCAAACACCGCACCAAGGCTTGATTTATTGCAGGTATTGAATAAGTAACATATATTGATACATTAGGAGAGACCATGAGCTTTTTGCAAAACCTGAACTGGCGCTACGCCACCAAGAAATATGATGCGGCGGCAAAGCTGTCGCAAGACAAGGTGGAAACGATCCTGGAAGCGATCCGGATGGCCCCTACGTCCAGCGGCCTGCAACCGTTTGAAGTGCTAGATGTGCGCAATCCGGAAACGCGCCAGAAGCTGCAGGCAGCTGCTTTTGGCCAATCGCAGGTCACGGATGCTTCGCATTTTCTGGTTTTCGCTGCCTGGGATACATACACCCCGGAAAGGATCAAGAAAGTCTTTGACACCATCGCTGCGGAGCGCGGACCCCTTTCGGATGACACGAAAGCCTACCGTGACGGCCTGATGAAAAATTATCCGGCACGTGACGCGCACGTCAATTTTGAGCAGGCTGCGCGGCAGGCCTATATCGCTCTCGGTTTCGCATTGGCCGCGGCAGCTGAATTGAAGGTGGACTCAACGCCAATGGAGGGCTTTGATCCGAAGGCCTTCGACGAGATCCTCGGGCTTGACAAAAGGGGCCTTAAGACTGTCGTCATCATGGCGCTCGGGCAGCGTGATGCCGCCAATGACTGGTTGGCCAATCTCAAAAAAGTGCGCTTGCCGAAGGCGGCGCTGATCCAAGAAGTGAAGTAAGCAACAGAGCGGCGGAGAGTCAGGCTCTCCGCCTTTTTTTCGGTTCTTCGCCGTGTTCGGCAAAAAGCTCTGCGAGTTTCTCAGTTAAAGCACCGCCTAATTCTTCGGCATCGATAATGGTGACGGCGCGTTGATAATAGCGCGTTACGTCGTGCCCGATGCCGATGGCAATCAACTCAATGGGCGAGCGGGCTTCAATGTCGGTGATCACTTGGCGCAAGTGCTTTTCGAGGTAGTTGCCGGAGTTTACGCTGAGGGTTGAGTCATCCACCGGCGCACCATCGGAAATCACCATCAGGATGCGGCGTTGTTCGCGCCGGCCCAGCAGGCGATTATGGGCCCAGATTAAAGCTTCGCCGTCGATATTTTCTTTCAACAGGCCTTCGCGCATCATGAGGCCAAGGTTTTTGCGGGCCCGACGCCAAGGCTCATCGGCTGATTTATAGATAATGTGACGGAGGTCATTCAGGCGACCGGGATTGGCGGGCTTGCCGTCGCTCAACCACTTTTCGCGCGACTGGCCGCCCTTCCAGGCCTTGGTGGTGAAGCCCAGAATTTCGACTTTAACACCACAGCGCTCTAAAGTGCGGGCGAGAATATCGGCGCAGCTTGCAGCCACGGTGATCGGCCTGCCGCGCATGGAACCTGAGTTATCAAGCAGCAGGGTGACCACGGTGTCTCGGAATTTTGTATCCTGCTCTTGCTTGAAAGTGAGTGCGTGCAAGGGATCAGTGATCACGCGGGTCAGGCGCGCTGCGTCCAACACGCCTTCTTCCAAATCAAAATCCCACGAGCGATTCTGCTGTGCCATCAGGCGCCGTTGCAAACGGTTTGCCAAGCGCGCCACAACGCCCTGCAAATTGGCCAATTGCTTATCGAGATAGGCACGAAGGCGCGTAAGTTCTTCAGCATCGCAGAGATCCTCCGCGCTAATGGCCTCATCATATTGGTGGGCATAGACCCTATAGAAATTTTCGTTTGACAGGGAGGAGAAGGGAAGTTGCGGCCGCCATGGCTCTTCGCCGTCATCCATTTCCTCGCCTTCAACATCATCAGGCGCATCGTCGGAATCTGTTTGTTGCGACTCGGTTTCGCTGCCCTCGGTTTCGCTCTCAGCCGATTCCATTTCCTCGGCGACGGATTGCTGGCTTTCTTGATCTTCACCTTGCGGCGATTCCGATTTTTCGCCTGGCTCTTCGGAGGGTTCCTGTTCGTCGTTTTCTTCAGCTTGATCAGGGTCATCGCCCAGCTCATCAGCCATGTCTAAAGCCGCAATCAGATCACGTGACAATTTTGCGAAGGCTTGTTGATCATGCAAGGCGGCCTCAAGGTTTTGCAATTTGCCGCCCGCGCGTTCTTCCACCCAAGAGCGCCAGAGATCGACAAAAGGCCTTGCCGGCGCTGGCGGTGGCGCGCCCGTGAGTTTTTCACGCAGGATTAACCCCACAGCTTCTTCTAGCGGTGTGTCTTTTCTGTTGTTGGAAGGGCGGTTCACAACAAGCCTGTTGTAGCGATCCTCCAGCATGGCGCCCAGGTTGGCCGCAACCCCAGGCATGGCGCGGGCACCAATGGCTTCAATGCGGGCTTGTTCGACTGACTCAAAAACGGCACGGGCGTTTTTGCCCTGCGGCAGATAGCGGCCGTGCACAGCATCGGAATGGTTGGCAAGCTTAAGAGAGAAGCTATCGGCCAATCCGCGGGTGATGGAAATGTCGCTGAACGATGCGGAGCCGGAAACTTGCGGCAACCGCGCTTTGTGGCCCACCAGTTGGGCTTGATCATTGCCGAATGAAACCGAAAGTTCAGGATCAAGCGCCATGGACTTCATGGCCGTGCCCAGCACTTCCTTGAACCGTTCGGCGCGATCCTCCTTCGCGGCCATTGTAATTCAGGCGATCTGAATATGGGCGGCGGATTCGGGCAGTTCCGCACCAAAGCAACGTTGATAGAACTCCGCCACAATGGCGCGCTCCAGCTCATCGCATTTGTTGATGAAGGTAAGGCGGAAGGAAAAACCGATATCGCCGCCAAAAATCTCGGCATTTTGCGCCCAGGTGATCACCGTGCGCGGGCTCATCACCGTGGACAGATCACCCTGCATGAAAGCATTGCGCGTGAGATCGGCCACGCGCACCATGTTGGCGATTATCCTGCGGCCCTTGTCGGTGTCGAAAGACCGGTTTTTTGACAGCACGATGTTCACTTCATCGGCATGGGGCAGATAGTTCAACGCCGTGACGATAGACCAGCGATCCATTTGTGCCTGGTTGATTTGCTGCGTGCCGTGATAAAGCCCCGTGGTGTCGCCCAAGCCAACAGTGTTCGCGGTTGAAAACAGGCGGAAGGCCTGATGAGGGCGAATGACGCGCGACTGATCAAGCAACGTCAACTTGCCGGAGGATTCCAAAATCCGCTGGATGACGAACATCACATCGGGGCGGCCCGCATCATATTCATCAAACACCAAGGCCACGTTGTGTTGATAGGCCCAAGGGAGAATGCCTTCTTTGAACTCCGTAATCTGCTTGCCATCTTTCAACACAATGGCGTCTTTGCCGATCAGATCAATGCGGCTGATGTGGCTGTCCAAATTGATGCGAATGCACGGCCAATTCAGACGTGCTGCCACTTGTTCTATGTGGGTGGATTTTCCGGTGCCATGATAGCCTGTAACCATCACCCTGCGATTATGCGCAAAGCCTGCCAGAATAGCCAAGGTTGTGTCGCGATTGAAAAGATAATCCGGATCAACATCGGGCACGTGTTCACTGCGCTCTTCAAACGCAGAAACTTCCATATTGCTCTCAAAACCAAAAGCTTGCGAAACAGAAATCTTCTTATCGGGCAAGCCGGTGAGCGTTGTCGTTTGTGACATGTTTAAATTATCCGGAAAAATAGCTTTGTAACGGGTTGATTGGCTTAGGGCAAGTTAGACAAAGCCAGTGTCGCGCAGTGTGTCATAGGCTTTGATCACCGCTTTGAGCGTGTCTTCATTGGCCCTGCTGCCTTGGTTAGCGTCTGGATGGAGGCGCTTCACCAACATCTTATATTTGGATTTAACTTCTTCCGGCCTGGCGTCCTCAGGGAGCCCCAAAGTTCCCAGGGCATCCAACTCGCTGCGGCGCAACGTACGGCCATGCTTGGCGTTGGTTTTGATATTTTCCTTGAGCAAAATGTTGAGAGGGTCTTCAATATATTTTGCCGTTCGGCGCTGAGCACCAACAAAGGCCGCGCCACTTTGGCCCAGTTTCCACGTGGGGCGGTGGCCGGTTTGCGCATCGCGGCGGAACGAGGCTTGATCGCCATCTCCCATGCCCTGAAAATAATTATAATTTTTGTTATATTCCTGCGTGTGGGGGGTGCAGTAATTCCAGAACTGGCCTTCGGCATCGCGGCCTTTGGGCGCGCGATGTTTAGCCGGCTTATCACAGCCGGGCCATTCACATGCTTTAACGGCCGCTTCGGCTTTCGCCTTGGCAGTGGGTTCCTGCTTGATGCGTATTTTGTCGAAAATTTTTGAATGGAGGCTCATGAGAGACTAGAGTATAGGGTTGAGCAGTGCAGTTTTCAACTTAAACCCATTCCAAAATGCAGCAAACTTTAGGGCCAATCGGACATTTGTTAGAAACCAAGCTGCATGCGGCATTTGCGCCTGCAAAGCTTGAGGTGGTTGATGAATCCAATCAACACCATGGCCACGCGGGTGCAAACCCTTCAGGCGAAAGCCATTTTCGCGTGCGCATTTCAGCTGCAGATTTTCACGGCAAATCACGTGTGGCACAACATCGCATGGTGAATGACGTGCTCGCCGATGAATTAAAAACCCGAGTTCATGCACTGGCTATTGAAATTGTTTAGCTGAGTGCTTCTTCCGCTTTGCCCTGGTCAGATTTGGTAACCTTGATCACGGTGAGCTGTTGCCGGCGTTTTTTCAAGATCTCAAATCGAAAGCCATGGAAGTTGAAAGCTTGGCCCGCGTCAGGGATCATGCGGGCTTCATGAATGATCAGGCCAGCCAGGGTTGTGGCCTCTTCATCTGGCAAATCCCAATCAATGGCGCGGTTCAAATCGCGCAGGGGCACGCCACCATCAATCATGTAACTTCCATCTTTTTGTTTGCGCACGCCATTGGAGACTGTATCAAACTCATCTTTGATATCGCCGACAATCTCTTCGATAATATCTTCCAAGGTGATAAGACCTTGCAACTCTCCATATTCATCCACCACAATGGCGAAGTGAGTTTTACGGCGCAGGAACGCGTTCAGTTGGTCTTCCAACGGGCGCGTATCGGGTACGAACCACGGATCAGACAGAATGGATTCCAATTTTATTTTCTCGGCATTGCCATCAAACTGCTGCAAGGCTTGAAAAAGATTTTTGGCGTGCAAAATGCCGATGATATTGTCTTGATCATCTTTCCAAACGGGCAAACGGGTTTTGCCACTTTTTAGAACTTGATCAACGATAGCAGACATTTTTTCATCGGCATCCAACAGGATCATTTTGGTGCGATGAACCATAACGTCGTGCACTTCGAGATTTTTGAGATCAAGCAGGCCGCCCAGCATGTCGCGGTCTTTTTTGACAATATCGCCTTCCTTGTGATGAAGGTCGATTGCGCCGCGCAACTCTTCGTGGGCCGAGAGTATGCCAACCACATTCTCCACATCAACGCCGAACAGCATCAGGATTTTCTTGACGATATATTCGACGAGCATGACGATGGGGCCAAAGATCGCCACAAAAAATCGAACGATCGGAGCCAAGCTTGTCGCGACACGGTCTGGGTATGCTATAGCGTAAGTTTTAGGCATCACTTCGGCGAAAATGAGGATCAAAACCGTCATCACGCCCGAGGCGATGATCGCGCCCTCGTCACCAAATATCTTGACCAAAGCCACGGTGGCCACGGCGGACGCGGTGATGTTGGCAAGGCTGTTGCCCAACAGCAATGCACCGATCAAACGCTCAGGCATTTCGGTGAGTTTTAAAACGATGGCAGCGCGGGTTGACCCTTGTCGGGCCAATTCAGTGAGCCTGGCGCGAGACGCCACCGTTAAACCGGTTTCAGCGCCAGAGAAAAAAGCTGAAATAATAATCAACAGCACAACAACCGCCAGAGACATCCATGGGTTATCAATAATCATGGTTTGGCCAAACCTGTTTTTACTGCATCTTGTTCCAGGAAGGCTAAAACCCCAGCCTCTTCGACGCCCTTGGCAATGAAAGTTTTGCCGATCGCGCTGGCGAGGATGAAAGTGAGCTTGCCCCCTTCAGCTTTTTTATCCTGGTACATTAACTTTAATAAAGCCGCCGGTGCGGGAAGTTTGGCCGCGATATCACTCACGTGTGTTGGAAGGCCAGCACGGCGCAAGTGCTGGGCCACTTTGCGGCTGAGACCTTGTTCGCAATGCCCCAGCATCTCAGAAAATCCAAAGGCCTGCACCATGCCAATCGCCACAGCTTCACCATGGAGCAAAGTATCTGAATACCCCGTGGCCGCTTCAAGGGCATGACCAAAAGTATGGCCGAGGTTAAGGAGGGCGCGTTCGCCCGTTTCGGTTTCGTCAAGGGCTACAATGCGAGCTTTCATCTGGCAGGAGGTTTTTACGGCGTGTTTCGTTGCTGCCACATCGCCAGCCATTATCGCTGTAACATTGTCGTCAAGCCAATCGTAGAATTCCTCGTGGCCAAGCAACCCGTATTTCACCACCTCGGCATAGCCCGCTGCGCGCTGGCGTTGGGGCAACGTATTCAGCACAGCGAGATCAATCAACACCAAGCGTGGTTGATGAAAAGCCCCGATCAAATTTTTCCCGAGCTTCGAATTGATGCCGGTTTTGCCGCCCACTGAACTATCCACTTGCGCTAAAAGTGAGGTGGGAATTTGGATGAAATTGACACCGCGCCGCAGCGTTGCGGCCGCAAAGCCGGTGAGATCACCAATCACACCGCCGCCTAGGGCAATCATACTGTCTTTGCGTTCGACCCCGGCGTTGAGCAAACCGTCACAAACTTCTGCAAAATGGCCATAACTTTTCGTGGCCTCGCCCGCGGGCAAGATGATCGCCTTGCTTGCAATCCCGCCATCTTGCAGGGTGTTTTGCAGCGTTTTCAAATGCGCTGCTGCCACATTTTGGTCTGTTACGATGGCCACAAATTTGCGATTGATAAAGGGTGCAATATGGCTTGCCACGCCTTCCAGCAAACCTTCACCAATCTTGATGTCATATGAGCGACCCGCGAAATCAACGCGAACAACATCAGGCGTCATCGCAGTTTGCCTTCAAGCCCGGCCAATCAACCAGAGCTTTAATCACATCACTCACCATTTGGCCGTGCTGCACATCCCGGCTTTCAACTTGAATATCTGCCAAGGCATAAACCGGATAACGCAAATCAATAAGGCGCTTCAGCACCAATGCAGGCTCATCCGCCTTTAAAAGCGGGCGATCATTGCGTTTGGAGACGCGCTTGAGAAGCAGGTTGAGATCAGCCTTCAACCAAACCGAAATTCCCAAATCACGGATGCGTTCTCGCGATTCGCTATTCATATAGGCGCCGCCGCCTGTCGCCAACACTTGTTTGCCATTTTCAAGCAGGCGCATTATCACGCGGCGCTCCCCCTCGCGAAAATAATCTTCACCGTGGTCGGCAAAAATTTCTGGAATGGTTTTGCCAGCCGCCACCTCGATCTCATGGTCGGCATCCACAAACGGAACCTCCAGCCTTTCGGCCAACCTGCGCCCCACGCTGGATTTTCCGGCACCCATCAGGCCGACCAAAACAATCGCCCGCTTGCCCAAGTAATGGCAGGTTTCCGCAATTTCATCTTGGATGGATGGTTTTGACATTACTGCTGCTTTTAGAGCAAGGTTGCCGTAAGCGCAAAGTGGATAAGATTTGGCTTTCAGGCAAGGCAAGCTTATAACGCGCCGAGTTGAAAATGCCGGATACAGTTAAATTTCTTATTGTCTTGGGATTGCTGGCAGGGGCGGTTTATGGCGCCGCCTTGGCGTTGGCGTCTTTCCCGCCGGAACAAACTGAAGTTACGCGTGCTTTGCCCAATGACAAGCTCCGCCAGCAATAATGCCGACGCGCGGTTGCGCGAGCGCTTTTTAGAAATGATGAATGCTGAGCGCGGGCTTGCACGAAATTCCATTGAGGCATATCGGCGAGATCTTGATGGCTGGTTTGCTTTTCTCAAGCAGCGCGAGGTTGCCGTGCAAGCTGCTGCTACGGTTGATGTGCGGGCGTTTCAAATCGAGATTGAGCGGATTGGCCTTTCGCGGGCGACGGCGGCACGGCGGCTTTCGGCAATCAAGCAATTTCACGGCTTTTTGCTTGCTGAGGGCAAAGCGACAGAAAATCCGGCGGCCATTGTGGAAGGGCCGCGTTCTGCACCGCGCCTGCCCAAGATTCTCAGCCGCGAAGAAACCGGGCGTCTTATTTATGTGGCGCGTGAAAAGGCCGAGGCTTCGCAAGGAAAGGCCGCGTTCAAGGCTTGGCGGCTTTATGCCTTGCTCTCAATTCTGGCCGCGACAGGCCTTCGCGTTTCGGAACTCATCGCACTCACTTACCGTGCGATGATGACGGATGATGCATTTTTGCTGGTGAAGGGCAAAGGCGGCCGTGAACGTTTGGTGCCACTTTCCGATGACGCCAAGCGCGTTGTGGCGATTTATGTCAAAATTCTTCGAAAGCATGTTGAAGGTGAACCCAAATATCTTTTTCCATCGCACGGCTCGCAGGGCGTGCTCACGCGCCAACATTTTGCACTCGAGTTAAAGGATCTGGCTCGGGCGGCGCAGGTGGATGCCGCAAAGGTTTCGCCGCATGTATTGCGACACGTTTTTGCGTCAGAGCTGCTTGCCGCAGGGGCGGATTTGCGCAGTGTGCAACAAATGCTGGGGCATGCCGACATTGCAACCACGCAAATCTACACCCATGTACAGGCCGAACGCTTGCAAGAGGCGGTGGACTTATTTCACCCGCTTTCCACAAAACGAAAAGACCGCGCGGGTTGACTTTACGGGCAGCAAAAGCCAGTAACAGCCGCCAAAGGATTGATTGAACTCAAATGATTCAATTTCTGGATTTTGAAGCGCCGGTCGCCGAACTTGAAGGCAAAATTGCTGAGCTGCGTGCCATTGCACAGGCGGATACCAAAGTTTCCATTGCCGATGATGTGAAGTCGTTGGAGAAAAAATCGGGAAAAATTCTGTCTGATCTCTATTTAAATCTAACGCCGTGGCAGAAAGCCCAGGTGGCGCGCCATCAACAAAGGCCACATGCCTTGGATTATATCTCAGCGTTGATTACTGATTTTGTGGCGCTGGCGGGTGATCGAACTTTTGCCGAGGATGAAGCCGTGGTGGGCGGTCTTGGCCGTTTTAATGGGCAGGCCGTGGTGGTGATTGGCCAGGAAAAAGGTTCTGATACCGAAGGTCGGCTGAAGCATAATTTTGGCATGGCCAAACCTGAGGGATACCGCAAAGCGGTGCGGTTGATGGAAATGGGAGATAAATTCGGTTTGCCCGTGATCTCATTTGTGGATACGTCTGGCGCATACCCGGGAGTTGAGGCTGAAGAGCGCGGCCAAGCCGAAGCCATTGCGCGATCAACCGATTGTTGCTTGTCACTTGGCGTGCCGCTGGTTGCCGTGATCATTGGGGAAGGTGGTTCGGGGGGTGCCATTGCCATTGCAACGGCGAATACGGTTTTAATGATGGAACACGCTATTTACAGTGTGATCTCGCCAGAGGGCGCGGCCTCCATTCTCTACCGTGACCCGGCCCGCAACAAAGACGCGGCAATTGCTTTAAAAATCACGGCGCAAGATTTGAAAAAATTTGGCGTGATTGACGAAATCATTGTTGAACCATTAGGTGGCGCGCATCGTAAACCCATCGCTGTGATGGATGCGACGCGCGAGGTTTTGGCCCGGGTGCTGGCGAGCTACAGCGGCCTTTCCGCTGAAGTCTTGCGCACCCAACGCCGCGAGAAATTCTTGGGGATTGGCCGGGCACTTTAGGTGAAGGAGTTCGCTATGAGATTGAGCCGTCGCGACGTTTTGAAGTGTGGGGCGCTGTTGCCGATCGCGTCTTCTGCGCTGGCCACGCCACTGCCAAAATCTCTCACCATAAACTCACGCCTTTTAGAAGTGAAAGGCAAGCCGGCAAAAGTGTTCGGCATTTCGAGGCCCAATGGCGAGCCGGGGCTGGAGTTGGTTTATGGCGATGATTTTGAAGTTGCATTGCATAATGGTCTTGCTGAAAAAACCTCCATTCATTGGCACGGCCTCACGCCTCCAACGTCGTTCGATGGGGTGCCGGGGCTTTCTGCCGCGCCCTTGCATGCTGGCGAAACGCGACGCTATCAATTTGCAAATAAGCGGGTTGGCACGCATTGGATGCATTCGCATTTGGGTTTGCAGGAGCAGCAGCTGTTAGCGGCGCCGTTGATTGTGCGCGAAACAACCAGGCCCGTTTTTGATGAGCAGGAACATGTGGTGATGTTGCATGATTTCACCTTTCGCGATTCCGCCGAGATTCTGCGTGAGTTGCAAGGCGGTGGCGGCGGCCACGCCATGCATATGGCAGGTATGACAATGAGTGCGGATATTGCGTTCGATGCCATTCTTGCCAATGATCGCACGCTGGATGACCCCGCAGTGGTTCGCGTTGATAAAGGCGGCACGTTGCGATTAAGATTGATCAATGCCGCTGCGGCTACAAATCTGTGGGTTGATCTTGGAGGTTTGAAAGGGCAGCTGATTGCGGTTGATGGCAATGCCGTAAAGCCCGTGAGTGTTTCGCGCTTTCCTCTGGCCATGGCACAGCGCGCGGATGTTCGCATTACCCTTCCGAATGAGTCTGGCGCTTGGACTGTAATGTTTCAGTGTGAAGGTGCAACACTGCGTGGCGGAATTATTTTGAAATCTGGCGATGGCGCAATTGCCAAGATTTCAGATCAAGGCGAAGAGGGTGCGGCCATCGGGTTGGCATTTGAATCGATGTTGCGCGTGCCTTACGAATTGAAGAGAGCCAAAATTTCACAACGCGAAATGGTGGTGCTGACGGGTGGCGAAGACGGCTATCAATGGGGTTTCAACGGCAAGCCCATGATGCATGATGTGCTGTTCCGCGTGAAGCAAGGCACGGGCGTGGAACTCACCATGCGGAACAACACGGCCATGGCGCATCCGATGCATTTGCATGGCCACTATTTCCAGGTGACTGCCATTAACGGCAAGGCCTTTGAAGGGGCCCTTCGTGATACGGTTCTCATTCCGCCGGGTGAGAAAGTGTGCGTTGCGTTTGATGCCGATAATCCAGGCAATTGGGCCTTTCATTGCCACCATCTTTATCACATGAATAGCGGCATGATGGCAGCGATGGCGTATGAAGGTGTGATCTGAATTATTGTTTTCGTAGATTGTCGCGTTCAACTTTAGTCAGGATATAGGGCGATACAATCGGTTTGCCGGTTTGAGTATCAAAGAACGGTGACGGCTTCTATTGCCGCTTGAGAAGACCGACGAACAAAAATACCATCGAGTGCAATATCAGTCGCAACGGAAATTTCTGATAGGTGCCTTGCGGCAATGTTCCGATGCCGGATTTGCCCTGTACGTACATGCCTATCGGCCCCAAAATGCCATCCCGACTTTCGCCACCGTCCCCAAAATCCATGATCGAGTGTATGAGGCCCGCAAATGGGATCTTTGAAATTGGTGCTGTGTTGGCGATCGGCGTGCCGCAGCATCCCGCATACCAGCGCAACATGCCTTTTTCAGTCAGGCGCAGGCATTTCAGGTTTTCGATGCCATGCGTGATTTCAACATTCGCAGGAGCGACCGGCACAACATCCGTCCCGCCATTGGCGTCCAATACTGTTTCAGCCTGACCGACATAATGGGCATAGGCTTGACAATCGTCGCACATACAAACGGTACGATGGCCCCGCCGCGAAGAAATATCATGAACAACACCACGCAAACTTCCACACTTGCATTTCATTGCTATATCCATTTTGGCACCTCGGAAAAGTTAACGTGGATAGTTGTTAAAGCAATTCCTGCAAATGGGGAATGAGCGGCAAATCAGCGGGTGGCATGGGCAGTGAACGTAAATCTTTGGCCCGTACCCACTGCAATTCCTGGCCTTCAAGCGCTTGCGGAATGCCCTTCCAGCGGCGGCAAACATAGAGCGGCATGAGCAAATGAAAATCTGAATAGGTATGCGAGGCGAAGGTGAGTGGGGCAAGGCAAGAATGTTCAACATTGATGCCGAGCTCTTCTTTCAGCTCTCGGATCAATGCGTCTTCGGG
>JANYHB010000010.1 GCA_025359265.1 Hyphomicrobiales bacterium
TAAATCGGAACCCAAAATACCAATGCCATCACTCGATCCTTTCCTTCTTGACTGGCTTAACCTCCTCATCCGCTGGGGGCACCTCATTGCGGGCATCAGTTGGATTGGCACATCGTTTTATTTCGTCGCACTTGATCTTTCGCTGCGAAAGGATACGGCCTTGCCGCAAGGCGTTGCGGGTGAGGCGTGGGAAGTGCATGGCGGTGGCTTTTACCGGGTGCAGAAATATCTCTTGGCCCCCGATAATTTGCCGCCCCATCTTATCTGGTTCAAATGGGAAGCCTACCTCACCTGGATCAGTGGTTTTCTACTGTTAATCGTCCAGTATTATGTGCAGGCCGAAACCTATCTGATTGATCCTGCGGTGCTGCCCTTGACGTCGTGGCAGGCGTCGGCGATTGCGGTTTGCTCCCTCGCTGCCGGGTGGTTTGTCTATGACGGCCTGTGCCGGTCGCCGCTTGGCCGCAACACGGGTGTGCTGGCGCTGTGTGTGTTCGCTTTGATTGAGCTTGCCGCCTATGGGTTTACGCATGTGTTTTCCGGTCGCGGTGCCTTCATCCACATCGGTGCTTTTATCGGAACGATCATGGCCGCCAATGTCTTTGCTGTCATCGTTCCCAATCAGCGCAAAATAACCGCCGCGCTGTTGAACGGCAAAGTGCCTGACCCGCGTTATGGCAAAATCGGCAAACAGCGCTCCACCCACAACACCTATCTCACGCTGCCCGTGCTGCTGATGATGATCAGCAATCATTATGCCTTCGTTACGGGCAATCACGCGGCGTGGGCCTTGGTCGGCCTGATCGTGCTGGGGGGTGGCCTGTTGCGTTGGTTCCTTCTGCGCCATGAAGTGGGCGACGATTTGGGCCAGATCGGCTGGGCGGTGCCAGTGATTGCCGCGGTGCTGGCCTGCGCCATGATGTTGACGCAGCCTGCCTCAGCACCGGTCTACACCACAAAAGTTTCCGATGATGAAGCCTTCGCCATTGTACAGAAACATTGTGTGTCATGCCATGCCGCCGTGCCGACGGACGCTACGGTTAAACAAGCCCCCAAAGGCATCATGTATTCTTCCATTGCAGATGTGAAGCGTTATGCCACGCAGATTGAAACCCAGGCCGTGCGCAATCATGCCATGCCCATGGGCAACAAAACCGGCATGACCAATGAAGAGCGGGCTGAACTTGGTGCCTGGATTGCCGCGTTAAAATGAATCTTGCCGCCGCCAATGCCGCAGGCGCGGCCGCCTTTGCAGACATTGCCGAGCATTCGCCATGGGTGGCGCACTCCGCTTTCAAGTCTGCGCCATTTCAAACACGAGACGCGATGATCGCTGCCTTCACCATGGCCGTTCATCACGCTGATCCTGATGATCAACTGGCGCTGCTGCGCGCCCATCCTGATCTTGCAACCCGCGCCAAGCTCACCACCGATTCCACCAACGAGCAGAAGGGTGCAGGCCTCGATACGCTCACGGCCAAAGAATTCGCCCGCTTCACCGCGATGAACAATACCTATAAACAAAACAACGGATTTCCTTTCATCTTTGCCGTGAAGGGGGCCACCAAGCATCACATCCTTGCGGGGTTTGCGGCCCGCATTACCAATAACACTGAAGCCGAATTTGCCACGGCACTTGAACATGTGTGCCGCATCATTCGTTTCCGTTTGGAAGACCGCGTGCAGGAATGACCAGGCTGATTACCGGGCAACTTGTCGCGTTCGGCGCGGACTACACGCACCTCAGCCATGAGAGCAAAGGCGCGATTGTTGTGGGTGATGACGGAAGGATTCTATGGCGCGGGCCGATGTCGCTTCTGCCGCAAGCCTTTGCCACAGCACCGCGAGATGATTACGGCGACAAGCTGTTGATGGCGGGCTTTATCGATGCGCACATCCATTTCCCGCAATATCGGATGTTGGCCGCTCCGGCGAAAGATTTGCTTGATTGGCTGTCGCGTTATACGTTCCCCGAAGAAGCCCGCTATGCTGCCGCACCTTATGCGGCGGCCTCGGCAAAAATTTTTCTGCAGCGCCTGTTCAGCAACGGCACCACGGCGGCACTGGCTTTTTCCTCATCGCACAAAGTTGCGGCTGAAGCGTTGTTCCACGCCGCTGAAAATCACCACATGGCCCTGATAACGGGCAAAACCATGATGGACCGTGAGGCCACATCAGCCGTGCAAGACACAGCCGAACAATCCGCTGAGGATACGCTGGCGCTGCACCGCGTGTTTCATAACCGGGGTCGGCTGCGCCATGCGGTAAGCCCGCGCTTTGCGATAACGTCAACAGAGGCTCAGCTTGAACTGGCGGGCGAAGTTTTGAAGCAATGCCACGGCGCTCTCCTGCAAACCCATCTTTCCGAAAGTGTTGCCGAAATCGCGCGCGTCAAACAGCTATTTCCGAACGATCCTGATTACACTGCCGTCTATGAACGTTTCGGCTTGCTCACCGATCACAGCATCTTCGCGCATGGCATACACCTTTCAGCATCGGAAGTGTCGCGCCTTGCGGCAGCGGGTGCCACGATTGCCCATTGCCCCACGTCAAACAATTTTCTAGGTTCGGGGCTGATGTCAATTACCCGCAACAGCCCTCTTCCTATCGCTCTGGCTACAGACATTGGCGGCGGCACGTCCTATTCAATGCTGCAGACCATGGCTGAAACTTACAAGGTGCAAATGCATTGCGGCCTGAAGCTTTCTGCCGCCCAGCTCTTTCACATGGCAACGCTGGGCAATGCCAGGGCTTTGCGCATTGATCACGAAACCGGCTCACTCGACATTGGCAAATATGCAGATCTCGTGGTGTTGAATCCGCAAGCCACCGCAGTGCTTGCTTCGCGTCACGAACTTTCGGAGTCCATCGAAGATGTACTCTTTGCTCTGGCGCTCTTGGGCGATGATCGCGCCGTGGCGGCCACTTATGTTGCGGGCGGCAAGGTGCATTGATGTTGCGCATGCCGGAACCTGATCACTCTGTGCTTGCGCGCCGCAGTGAAATCGCCGCAGCGTTGCGGCGCATTGTGCCCCATGAAGCGGTGATTGACAGCGCCATACAAATGCGCCCCTATGAGTCAGACGGTTTGACAGCCTATAAGCAAATGCCCATGCTTGTGGTGTTGCCGCAGACCACGGCGCAGGTTTCTGAAATTCTGAACTATGCGCATGCCAACACAATCAAAGTGGTGCCACGCGGTGCAGGCACATCGCTGTCCGGTGGCGCTTTGCCCCTTGAAGATGGTATTCTATTGGGCCTTGCCAAATTCAATCGGGTTATCGACATCGATTTCGCCAATCGCTGCGTGGTGGTGCAGCCCGGCGTCACCAATCTGGCCATCACCAAAGCGGTGGAACATGAGGGCTTCTCCTACGCTCCCGATCCATCCTCACAAATTGCTTGCACCATCGGCGGCAACGTGGCGGAAAATTCTGGCGGCGTGCACTGTTTGAAATATGGTCTCACCACCAATAACATTCTCGGCCTCGAAATGGTTTTGATAACGGGCGAAGTGATCCGCCTCGGTGGCAAACATCTTGATGCTGAGGGATATGATTTGCTCGGCGTGATGACAGGATCAGAGGGCCTCCTCGGCATCGTCACCGAAGTCACAGTGCGCATCATCAAGAAGCCTGAAACGGCGCGCGCCGTGTTGATCGGCTTTCCCACCAGCGTGGCTGCTGGGCAATGCGTGGCCGATGTTATCTCGGCAGGCATCATCCCTGCCGGCATGGAGATGATGGATAAGCCCGCCATCCACGCCGCTGAAGCCTTCGTGAATGCCGGTTATCCGTTGGATGTGGAAGCCTTGCTCATCGTTGAGCTTGATGGCCCGCAAGTGGAAGTGGATGATCTTCTCACACGCGTTGAAAAAATCGCCCGCGCCAATAGGGCCAAAACGCTGCGCGTATCAATGGGCGAGGATGAGCGTTTATTGTTCTGGGCCGGTCGCAAAGCCGCATTCCCCGCCGTTGGCCGCATCTCACCTGATTACATGTGCATGGATGGAACCATTCCGCGCAAGAGGCTGCCGGAAGTGTTGGCCGGAATTGCGCGGTTCTCGAAGAAACATGATCTTGCAGTCGCCAACGTGTTTCACGCAGGCGATGGTAATCTGCATCCGCTGATTTTGTTTGATGCCAATAAAGAGGGCGAACTTGCGCGCGCCGAAGAGTTCGGAGCAGACATTTTGCGACTTTGCGTCAAAGTCGGCGGCGTGCTCACCGGCGAACACGGCGTGGGCGTCGAAAAACGTGACCTTATGTCCACCATGTTCAACGAAGCAGATATGGAACAACAGCTGCGCATCAAATGCGCCTTTGATTCGAAGAATCTTTTAAACCCCGGCAAAGTGTTCCCCACACTTCATGCGTGTGCTGAACAAGGCCGCCTTATTGTGCGCGGCGGAAATCTGCCGCATCCACACCTGCCGAGATTTTGAGGGTGAAACCGCGCGACATCACGCAACTGGCCGAAGCAATTAAATCCGCCAGCGTGCCTTTTGAACTTATCGGGGCTGGCACCAAGCGCACGCTTGGAAGGCCCGTCAATGCCACACCACTTGATCTATCGGCATTCAACAAGATCATCGACTATGAGCCAGAAGAACTGATTTTCGAATGCGGTGCAGCCACAAAGCTCACCGACATTCAGAAGCTGCTCAAAAAACATGGCCAAATGCTGGCTTTTGAACCGCCAGACTTTTCGCAATTGCTCGGCAGCGAACACGCTGGCTCCATCGGCGGCGCATTGATGTGCAACGCGTCTGGCCCGCGCCGCCTCAAGGCGGGTGCCGCACGTGATCACATCCTTGGTGTTGCAGGCGTGAATGGTTCAGGAGAAATCATCAAGGCCGGTGCCCGCGTCGTCAAAAATGTCACGGGCTATGATGTGCCGCGTTTGCTGGCGGGCAGTTATGGCACGTTGATGGCCCTCACCTCAGTCATATTCAAAGTTCTGCCGGCGCCCGAAACGGAAGAGACGCTGCACGTAAAATGTAAAGACCTGCCGCAAGCCGTGGCGTTGATGGCGCTCGCGCTGCAAACCAGCGCCGAGGTTTCCGCTGCCGCCTTTGTGCCGCGCCAGGGCTTCTATCTGCGCCTTGAAGGCATAGCGGCGTCTGTGGCTTACCGCCGCGAGATGGTGGTGAAGGCGATAACCATCAAAAGCGAATTGCTGCCCGAAGTGCAATCGCGCTTGCTCTGGGCCGGCTTGCGCGATGCAGCGGCGCTATGGAAACACCAGCGCAAGGCGATCTGGCGTGTGTCACTGCCGCCAACAGATGCACCTCGTTTTCTTGCCAGCCTTGGCGATGTCGATTATTTCTGTGATTGGGCCGGGGGTCTGGTCTGGCTTGCGGTGGAACCCCAGCGCGATGTGCGCAAACATTTGAAGCATGGCCATGCGATGGTGTTTCGCGCCAACCCGGCAACCCGTGAAACGTTGGAAGTATTCCAACCGCAGCCAGCAGGGCTTCGTGCCCTTTCATCGCGCGTCAAACTGGCCTTTGATCCGAAAGGCCTGTTCAATCCCGGCCGCATGTATAAAGGCATCTGATGCAAACCGCTTTCACAGCAGAGCAACTCGCCGATCCAAAACTCGCGTCCTCCAACGCCGTGCTGCGCAAATGCGTGCACTGCGGCTTCTGCACAGCCACATGCCCCACCTATGTTTTGCTGGGTGATGAAAATGACAGCCCGCGCGGGCGCATTTATTTGATGAAAGAAATGTTGGAGCAGGGCAAGCCCGCCACAGCCGAGACGGTGAAACACATTGATCGATGTCTCTCGTGCCTCTCGTGCATGACAACTTGCCCATCCGGCGTGAATTATATGCATCTGGTCGATCATGCCCGCCAGCACATTGAAGATACATACAAGCGCCCGCTGTTTGAGCGCCTGCTGCGAAACTTTTTGGCCTACATCATGCCGCGCCCCAAGTTGTTCCGGTTGGCACTGATAGGCTCGCGCATGGCAAAATATGCAACGCCATTCACCACGGGCCGCCTAAGGGCGGCACTTGATCTTGCCCCTTCATCGGTGCCGCCCCCCGCTCATTTTGGGGGCCCCGGCATCTATCCGGCGCAGGGCGCAATTAAAGGTCGCCTCGCCTTGCTGCAAGGCTGTGTGCAAAGCGTGCTTGATCCGGAAATCAATGCCGCCACCATTCGCTTGCTCAATCGCCTCGGCTTTGAGGTTGTGGTTGCAAAAGGCGAAGTGTGCTGCGGTTCTCTCACGCACCACTTGGGCAAAGAGCGCGATGCCATGGCGCGCGCCCGCCGCTCGATTGATCAGTGGACTGATGAAAATGTTGACGCGGTTATTATCACCGCATCAGGCTGCGGCACCACGATCAAGGATTACGGATTCATGTTCCGCACGGATGCGAATTATGCTGACAGGGCGAAAGTGATAAGCGCCAAAGCCAAAGACATAACCGAATTTCTGGCTGGGCAATTTTTGCCATTGGGGCAGGGCGCCGGGCGCATCGCTTATCATTCTGCCTGTTCATTACAACACGGCCAGCAGGTAAAATCCCTGCCCCAAGAGCTTTTGCGCCGCGCGGGATTCGACGTTGTGGAGCCACAAGAGGCACATCTGTGCTGCGGTTCTGCGGGCATTTATAATATCATGCAGCCGGAAATTTCGGGCCAGCTGCGGCAGCAAAAACTTGCAACACTCGCAACTTTGAAAGCCGAGGTAATAGCCACCGGCAATATCGGTTGCATCACGCAGCTCAGTGGCAACGGAGCTGCACACGTGCTGCACACCGTGCAACTGTTGGATTGGGCCTATGGCGGCGACAAGCCGAAAGGCCTAGGATAGCTTTCGCTAATTGGAGACGAATATGGACGCTGCTCTCATCACGGGCGCTTCGGCAGGTTTGGGCGTTGTTTTCGCCAAGCGCTTGGCCGAGCAGAAGCAGAATTTGGTTTTGGTGGCCCGACGCAAAGACAAACTGGAAGAGCTTGCCGCAGAATTGCGCAAAGCCCACGCCATAACGGTGGTGGTTGCGGCGGCGGATCTTTCTGCACCCGGTGCCGTTGCCATATTGATGAAGAAACTGGCAGCCCATAAGATCAGCGTCACCACCCTCATCAACAATGCGGGTTTCACGCTCCATGGCTTATTCGCTGATTTGGACATGGCCAGACAGCAAGAGATGATTGATCTCAACTGCGCGGCATTGGTGCAATTGTGCCACGCCGTTTTGCCGGAAATGAAAACGCGAGGTTCTGGCGGTATTCTCAATGTGGCTTCCACGGCCGCGTTTCAGGCCGGGCCGCGCATGGCGGTTTATTATGCCACCAAAGCTTTCATCCTGTCGTTTTCTGAAGCATTGCATGATGAAGTGAAGCCTTGGGGCATCCGCGTATCTTGCCTTTGTCCGGGCCCCACCCAAACCGATATTTTCACGGCCGCCAAGATCAGCACTATTCGCCTCGCCAAAATGGCGGGCAAGCCGGAAAAAGTGGTGGCTGACGGGCTGGCGGCTTTGCAGCGCAATCAGGCCTTCGTTGTCTCTGGCCTGCATAACAAGCTGCTTGCGCAATCCACGCGTTTTGCTCCGCGTGCGATGACGCGCTGGATCGCCAAGTCACTGCAATAATTCGATGCCTCAAGAAACGTTTGAATTGTTGCTCACCTGCGCGCCGGGCCTGGAAAATGCCTTGGCGGAGGAAGCGCGTGAGAAGGGTTTTGCCGTGCAAAGCCAAATCACGGGTGGCGTTTTGATAAACGGCAACTGGCCTGATGTGTGGCGCGCCAATCTCACTTTGCGCGGCGCAAATGCGGTTCTTGCCCGCATCGGCAGTTTCCCGGCCTCACATATGTCGGAACTGGACAAGCGGGCGCGCAAGTTTGAGTGGGGCCGCTGGCTGCCGAAGAATTTGGCACTGAAAGTCACAGCGTCCTGCAAGGCTTCGCGTCTTTATCATTCCGGTGCTGTGTGCCAGCGTATCGAAACGGCCTTGCGCGAAGAGTTCGGCGCACCCTTGAGTGATCGTGCGCCGCTGGAAGTAATGGCCCGCATTGAGCGCAACATTTGCACGTTGAGCATTGATACATCCGGCGTGTTGCTGCACAAACGCGGTTTGAAATTGGCCATGGCGAAGGCCCCCATGCGTGAGACGATGGCGGCACTTATCCTGCGCCAGTGCGGCTATCGTGGGCTAGAGCCGGTGGTTGATCCCATGTGTGGCTCTGGCACTTTCATTTTGGAAGCCGCCGAAATGGCGCGCGGTCTTTTGCCGGGCCGCTCGCGTGAGTTTGCGTTTGAGAAATTGCCAAGTTTCAACGCCGAACAATGGCAACAACTCAAAGCGCAGCCTCCGGGTGAAACGCAGTTTATTTTCCGAGGTTTTGACCGTGATGCAGGTGCCATCAAAGCGGCAACAGCCAACGCCACACGCGCAGGCGTCAATGAAAATGCGCAATTCACGCTGCAATCCATCAGTGCCTTGACGCGCCCCGCAGGCCAGCCCGGTCTGGTCATCTGCAATCCGCCCTATGGCCAACGCATTGGCGACGCGAAAAAGCTCGGCAGCCTTTACGCAAGCTTCGGCCAGGTTCTGCGGGAGGGCTTTTCAGGCTGGCGCGTTGGCCTCATCACCAATGATGCAAGCCTTGCCAAGGCCACGGGCTTGCCGTTTCAAAAGCCATCTGATGCCATTCTGCATGGCGGCATCAAAATACGGCTCTATCAAACCCACCCGCTGGATTGATAAGTGTTCGAATTGGCGCAAAGCTTCTGCGATGCTCCGTACACGGACCATGTTGTGCCAATGCGGCGGCATGGGCGGCGGTGCCATAACCTTTGTGCGTGGCAAAACCATAAGCCGAATAAACTGCGTGCATCTGCACCATCAGGCGGTCACGCGTCACCTTGGCAATGATTGAGGCGGCAGCGATTGAAACAGATTTCCCGTCCCCGCCAATAATCATCTGCGTGGCACAAAACAGTGTGGGGCCCCGATTGCCGTCAATCAAGGCCAGCGTGGGCTTTGCCGCCAGCGCCGCCACCGCGCGGTTCATGGCCAGATAAGTGGCTTGCAGAATGTTGATTTCATCTATTTCTGCCGCTGAAACCAGGCCCACGCCCACCTCAGCCGCCGCCATGATGAGGGGATATAACTTCTCGCGGGTGGCCTCAGTCAATTTTTTGGAGTCGTTTAAACCTTTTGGTATATTGCGGGGGTTCAATATCACCGCGGCCGCACACACAGGCCCTGCCCACGGGCCTCGGCCTGCTTCATCCACGCCGCAAATGACGCTGTGCCCAGAGGCGCGCTCATGAGTGTAGTTTGGCTTAGGCGGTGGCTTGGAAAGACTCATTGCCAACTATTTAATTGATTCATAAGTTCGCCACCATGCCTTATGCGCTGAAATTCACGCGTCGCCTTGTTGCCAGCATTGCGTTTGTGCTGTGGGTGGCGTCGCTGGCTTTGCCTGCGGCCAGTTTTGCCTCGCCGGGTTATGCTTATGCGCCGGGTGCGTTGATTGCTGCGGTGGGCCTGATCTTTGGCTGGTCAATTTTGCAGTTCGGCGCTTTTGCCAATCCGATTTTTCTTTTGCTCTGTGGGCGCTTGGCGTTTGGCGGCAAAGCGTGGATTTGGCTTGCCATGATCGCAGAAGTGTTGGCGCTGTCGAGTTTTACGTGGCGCGATTTTCCTGATGATGCAGGCGATAATTTGGTGGTGCATTTCTTGTCCGGATTTTACGCGTGGCAGCTGGCGATATTGTCAGTCACGGCTTATGCGCTGCTCGAAAAGCCACTGATCAAAGCCGGATATATTGCGCCGCCGGTTGGGGTTATCCCTCAATCTTAGAAAAATCCGCAACCTCCGCCACAGCCTCGCGGATGCGGTTAAGCAAGCGCAGGCGATTTTCACGGAAGGTGGCGTCTTTGTCGTTCACCGTCACACCTTCAAAGAATTCATCTACCGGCACGCGCAGCTTGGCGATGGCTTTCATGGCACCTTCGAAATCCTCGGCTTCCACCGCCTTGCGCGCAAGCGCCGAGGCTTGGCTGATGGCGGAGTGCAAAGATTTTTCTTCACCCTTGATCAACTGGCCGGGATTCACATCGCCACGATAGACCTTGTTGTCTTTCTTCTCTTCAATCTTCAGAATGTTGGACGCGCGCTTCACGCCAGCGAGAAGATTCTTGCCGTCATCAGTGGCAAGGAAGTTGGACAGCGCTGCAACGCGGCGCGTGACCATCAACAAATCATCCTGCCCGCCCAGCGCAAACACCGCATCAATCAGATCATGTCGGGCACCCTGGTCTTTGAGATAAACCTTCAGGCGATCGGCGAAGAAGGCGAGGAGGTCAACGTGTTGTTGGTTGACTTGCTTGCCATGCCAATCAACCATTCCCGTAATCCGAGAGAGTTCAAAAGTCAGCTTTGAATCGGCGCTGGAAACTGTGCTCATCAATCCAAGTTTTGTCTTGTTCTCGATGATCATGCGGATCACACCCAGTGCCGCTCTCCGCAGCGCATAAGGATCCTTCGAACCCGTCGGCGTTTCACCAATGGCCCAGAAACCCACCAGCGTATCCAGCTTATCCGCCAGCGCCACAGCCTGCCCAACTTTCGAAACCGGAATCGTATCGCTCGGCCCTTGCGGCTTATAATGATCGCGAATGGCATCGGCCACTTCGGCGTCCACACCCTGTTCCAGCGCGATATAGCGGCCCATCAGCCCTTGCAATTCAGGGAACTCGCCCACCATGCCGCTCACCAGATCGGCCTTGCAGAGTTTCGCCGCGAGTTGCGCCTTGGCGACGTCAGCCCCAATCGTCTTCGCAATTTCTCCGGCCAGCGCCTCAATGCGCTTCACCCGCTCGCCCTGCGAACCCAGCTTGGCATGGAAGGTGATTGCATCCAGCTTCGGCAATAAATCTTCCAGCTTCACCTTGCGGTCTTGGTCCCAGAAAAACTTGGCGTCACTCAGCCGCGCCGCAATCACTTTATTGTTGCCGCGAATAATTTCTTTGCCGCCATCCACGGCAATCTGGTTGCTGACGAGAATATATTTATTCGCCAGCTTGCCACCTGGGCCACGCAAGTTGAAACATTTCTGATTATTCTTGATGGTGGTGATGATCACCTCTGGCGGCACGCTGAGATAGCGCTCATCAAATTCGCCCATCAAAACCACAGGCCACTCCACCAGGCCGGAAACCTCTTTCAGCAAGGCCTCATCTTCAATCAGTTCCAAGCCTTGTGCCATAGCCAGGTTTTTCGCATCATGGCGAATGGCCTGAAGCCGCGCCTGTTCATCCACCATCACATGGCGTTTGTGCAGGGCGGCATCATAATCCTCAAAGCGCTTCACGCTGATTTCGCCCACCGAGAGAAAGCGATGCCCGCGTGTCACATTGCTGCTCTTGATGCCATCCACTTCCAAAGGCACAACCGCGCCATCAAATGTGCAGATGATCGAATGCAGCGGCCGCACCCAGCGCAGGCTGCCAGAGCCCCAGCGCATCGATTTCGGCCATGGAAATTCGCGGATCACTTTGGGCAGCAATTCCGCCACAACATCTGTGGTGGTGCGGCCCGCGCGTTTGATGGTGGCCGTATAAAATTGCCCCTTCTTGTCGTCCTGCGTGTTCAGCTGCTCCAGCGCCAAACCGGTCGATTTCAAAAACCCATCAATGGCCGCTTGTGGTGCATCCACCCGTGGGCCTTTGCGTTCTTCCACCGTGTCTTTGGCTTTCTCGCCAAGGCCTTCAACCGAAAGCACCAAACGGCGCGGTGTTGCATGTTGCCTGGCACCTTCATAAGTCAGCCCCGCTGCCACCAGTCCATTGGTGATCAGGCTGCGCAAATCCTCCGCCGCTTTGCCTTGCATGCGGGCGGGAATTTCTTCGGAGAAAAGTTCAATGAGAAGTTCTGACATTAGGCGCGGCCCCCCGCGGTGTTGCTCCACGCCACGCAACAGGCCTTGGCCAGTTCACGCACGCGGGCAATGTAAGCCTGCCGTTCCGTCACTGAAATCACCCCGCGCGCATCAAGCAAGTTGAAGGTGTGCGAGGCTTTGATACATTGATCGTAAGCGGGCAGGGCCAAAGTGGGTTTGTTGCCATCAAGGTTTTTGGCCAAAAGCGCTTGGCATTCTTTTTCACATTCAGCAAAGCGGGAAAACAACGCCGCCGTATCGGCCTCTTCAAAATTATAGCGCGAGTATTCTTGCTCAGCCTGCAGGAACACATCACCGTAAGAAATTTTATCAAGCCCATCACGGCCGTTGAAATTCAAATCATAAACATTGTCCACATCTTGCACATACATGGCCAGGCGTTCGAGGCCGTAACTCAACTCGCCTGAAACCGGGTTGCACTCCATGCCGCCCATCTGTTGGAAATAAGTGAACTGTGAAACTTCCATCCCATCGCACCACACTTCCCAGCCAAGGCCAGCGGCACCCAGGGTGGGGCTTTCCCAATCATCTTCGGCAAAGCGAATGTCATGCAGCATCGGGTCAAGGCCAATGGCTTTGAGCGAGCCCAAATACATCTCCTGCAAATCCGGCGGCGATGGCTTCATGATCACTTGGTATTGATAATAATGCTGCAAGCGGTTGGGGTTCTCGCCATAGCGCCCATCCTTGGGGCGCCGCGAAGGCTGCACATAAGCTGCCCGCCACGGCCGCGGGCCAACCGAGCGCAATGTGGTGGCGGGGTGGAACGTGCCGGCGCCCACTTCCATGTCATAAGGCTGCAAAATAACGCACCCCTTGTCGCTCCAATAATTATGCAGCGTCAGGATCAGGTCTTGGAAAGATTTGCCGGGTTGCAGAGCCATGAAAGCCGCTTAGAGTCACAGGGCCGAAGGGTCAAGCCCGCTGATAAACCAACGCCAAGGTGGTAAAATGGCTTTCCGTTTTGGAATGCGGCATGGGGTGATAGGGTGGTGATTGCCAGACGGGCAGCAACACGCCATGCGCAACCAGTTTCTCCACCGCCGCGCCAAACCCACCGGCACGCCACAGCATCTCGCCAACGGTGAAAATCAAATGGCCACCGGGCCGTAAAATGCGTGCCAGTTCGGTGAAAGCTGCAGCTGGCGCATGTCCGGTGGTGAAGGTTCCCGTGCTCACAATCGCTGCAAACGTGGCGGAATTGAAGTCCAGCGCCGCACCCAAAACGCCACGGTGCAGGCCCCTGTAAATGCCCCGCGCGCGCGCCTTGGCCAACATGCCTTCCGACATATCAAGACCGTGCAAATTGGAAAATCCCAGCGTGTGCAATAACTGCCCCACACTGCCCGTGCCAACACCTGCGTCCAGCACGTGGGCAGCCAAGTCCGTCACATAACGCGAAAGCAAACCGCAAATAATGGCCGGATGGGCATATCCCGTTTGCAGCATGTCTTCATCATAAGATGCTGCCCACTCATCATAAGTTTGGGAAAGTTCAGAAGGCGAAGCTGCACCATAAACCTGGTGCAATCGCTTTTCAACGTCGCTCACACCTCTGGCTTGTAAACGCCAGTCACCGGGTCAAGTTTGAGTTTCGGCATCTGGGCCGCGAAATGATCGGCCTTGGCCTTCACTTTAACCTTCTGCGCCTCAACATTTTCAATGGCGCGTTTCAGCGTTTTCAATGCCAAATAACCCACCGCCATCATCAACATATTCCGTAAAAGACCCATCGTGATCTCCTTATGCAAACAATCTATCACAAGCCATAGCGGCTCCACAAGCCGCGCTCGTCCAGCGCCGTCAAGCCTAGTTCAACAAACTCTGTGGCCAAACCATGGCGCGCCTTCATGCCAAACAGCCGCGCCCCAAAGCCACGGGATTCTTTGATGTCATTGATCTCAACCTTGTCGCCGAACTTGGCTTGCAAAACTTGCCTGAGGTGGCCCAGGTTATCAATCAAGCCTAACGATAGCGCCTTTTGCCCCGTCCAGAAGCTGCCGTCAAAAAGTGCTGTCTCTTTGGCCTGCAACTTTCCGGCCCGCCTCACGCGCACCTCGGCCTTGAAACTCTCGTGGATATCGCCCAACATCACCTTCAACTTGGCCACATCCTTGGGGCTTTCTGGCTTGAACGGGTCATTGGTGCTTTTGGATAGGCCCGATGTATAAATGCGCCGCTCCACCCCCAGCTTGGAAAGCGCCTTGGGAAAGCCGAACCCGCCAGAGATCACCCCGATTGAGCCAATGATCGAATTCTGGTCAGCATAAATTTCATCGGCAGCACACGCCAGCCAATAGCCGCCCGAAGCGGCAACATCCTCGCAGAAAGCATAAACCGGAACCTTGTTTTCCAGCGCCAGGGCGCGAATACGCGAGGCAATCAGCGCCGATTGCACCGGAGAGCCACCCGGGCAATTGATGGCCAGCGCAACGGCGGCTGGCTTTTTGCGAAAGGCTTTCACCAGCACCGGCTCCAGCCCCTTGGCATTCAACGATGCCGACAGGCTGCGGCCCGAAGCGATAACACCTTCAAGCCGAATAACATTCACCATTGGGTTGGATTTGCCGAACAGGCGCTTGAAGCGTTTGAACATGCTTCACAGATAGGCGCTGCGGTATGGCACATCAAGCCCACGCGCATCGCGGCCCGCGGCGGGGATGGATGTCAGCCGGCAGTGCGTTCGGTAAAACCGCCTCTGCCGCTCAATCAGGGATGGATGACAACTTTTACGCAACCATCCGCTTTGTCTCTGAAAGTTTTGTAAAGTTCTGGTCCTTCTTCCAATTTTTTCGAACGATGAGTAATCACAGAAGTGAGATCGATCTTTTTATCTTCCACCATTTTCAAAAGCTTTGGCATATATTTCCTGACAGAAGTTTGCCCCGTCTTCATGGTCAAACACTTGTTCATAAAGGCGCCCATCGCCACTGGGCCCACGTTACCTCCATAAACACCCGGAACTGAAACGATCCCCGCTGGCCGACACGCCAGGATCGCCTCATTCAACGAATACGTCCGTTCAGAACTCGTAAGTGTCTCCTTAACGGCAGACGCAACCCTTTCCATTGTTCCTTGTGCTCCATGGCTTTCCAGTCCAACCGCGTCGATAACCGCATCAGGCCCTTTTCCGTCGGTTAATTCACGAATCTGTTCTCGAACTTTACCCTTATCGAAATCGACGGTGGTGGCACCGTTCTTCTTGGCCATGCGCAAGCGCTCGGGCACGGTATCAATCGCAATAACGGATTTGGCGCCTAACAAAAAGGCCGATTTGATCGCAAATTGCGCCACAGGGCCACAACCAAACACGGCAATCGTTTGTCCGGTCTGAATATCACAATTTTCCGCTGCCATGTAACCAGTTGGAAAAATATCGGAAAGAAAGAGCACCTCTTCGTCGCTTAGGTCGTTGTCGATCTTAAGTGGGCCAACATCGGCGAAAGGCACTCTAACATATTCCGCTTGCCCGCCCGAATAGCCGCCCGCACTGTGGCCAAAACCAAACGCCCCGGCCAGCGCATAACCATAGGCTTCAACTTGCAATTCCTTCTTGCGGTTTGCCCGTTCGCAGCAGGCATACAGTTCGTTCTTACACATGCGACATTTACCACAGGCTATATTGAACGGCACCACAACACGGTCACCGATCTTCAGATTTTTGACGGCACTGCCCTTTTCGACGACTTCGCCCATGCATTCATGGCCCAGAATGTCACCTTTCTCCATATGGGGAATGAAGCCACCCATGAGGTGTAAATCAGATCCGCAAATTGCACAGGAAGTGACCTTCACAACAATATCTTGGGGTTCTTCAATGGCCGGGTCGGGCACTGTATCGCATTGAATCTTTCCGCTGCCATGCCAGGTGAGAGCTTTCATATGTATTCTCCTCAGGTGTCAAAAACCAAGCGCCACAACCAAAAAGTCGAGCTGGTTTCTAACGCTTTGGTCAGCGCATGGTTCCGTGCTGATCGCGGTCGCGTTAAGAAGAGAGGTACAGTTTTGATCGGCCTTGGAGGTCGCGCCACGGGGCAGCGTGGTTCAATGAATCATTTGGAGAAAGTTTTTAGCGCAAACGCCAGGTTGCGCCATCGCGCAAAATCGCTTCGGCGTCGGCGGTGAAGCTGTTGTCGTCATTGTGCAAAACCAAACCGGGCAACAACTGCAAAGGGGCGCGGCTGCCTTTCAGGCCCTGCACCACCACGCGAGAGGCGGCCTTGCCATCGCGCGCATATAAAGGCGCCACTCGAATATCACCAAAGCGGGGCTCCATCGCAGCAAGCAACTTGCCCAGCGTTTCAGCGCGGTGCACAATCGTCACACTGCCGCGCAGCGTCACCATGGCGTGCAACAGTTTGATCCATTGCTCAAGATCGTCTGGCCCAAAGGCATGGGCCTGGGCTTTCAGCAGGCTCGGCGAGGCCGTCACCTTGGCTTCATCAAAAAACGGTGGATTGGCAAAAGCGTGGGCAAATGAGCCATGCACTGGCATGCCGGCCAAATCGCGCCGCATGGCCTCTTTCACGTCGGCATGAACCACGCGCACCGAATTGGAGAAATTATTGCGCTTGGCATTTTGTTCGCACAACACGGCATAGCGCGTGCTGGCTTCAATCCCCGTCACATGCACCAAGGGATTGCGCGCCAAAATGCACAGCGAGGCAACCCCGCCGCCAATGCCGGCTTCAAAAATCGTTTCACCCTCTTTTACGGGGATGGTGGCAGCCAAAAACACCGCGTCAATGCCGGCCCGGTAGCCCTTTTCGGGTTGCAATATTTGCAGCTTGCCGCCCAGAAAGGCGTCATCAGTCATCGAATGCGGCACTGCTGCAGCAGTGGACATGCGAGGCGGTGGGGTCGTTTCAGATTGCGCGGCCAATTCCATTGGTTGAAAACCTAAACATTTATGGTTACGCAAACGTTACTGGAGTGCCGGTTGCATGACCAGCGGCAAAGCGCCACCTTCGATCTGGGCCCCAAGCCTGCTCTAGTGGTAAAAAAGAGGTTAACATGGGCGTTGTCATTGCCTTTGACAGTGGAACTGACAAACCAAAAGCCAGCCTTGATCAGTTGGTCAAGCTCACCCATGCAGATATGGCTTTGGTCAATGATTTCATCCTTGAAAAAGCCCAAAGCCATGTGGAATTGATCCCGGAACTGGCAGGCCATCTGATCAATTCAGGCGGCAAGCGCATTCGCCCCATGCTCACTGTGGCCGCCGCGCGGATGTGTGGCTATTCGGGGTTGCATCACCTGAAATTGGCCATGTCGGTGGAGTTCATGCACACGGCAACGCTGCTGCATGATGATGTGGTGGATGAAAGTGATCTGCGCCGTGGCAAGCAAGCCGCGCGCATTATCTGGGGCAATCAAGCCTCGGTGTTGGTGGGCGACTATCTGCTCGGCCAAGCGTTCAAGATGATGGTGGAAACCGGCTCGCTCGATTGTTTGCGCATTCTCTCTGATGCCGCTTGCACCATTGCCGAAGGCGAAGTCTTGCAACTCTCAGTCAGCCAAGACACCGCCACAACTGAAGACTCATATCTGAAAGTTGTGGGCGCCAAAACCGCAGCCCTATTTCAAGCGGCGGCGAAAGTGGGCGCGGTGATAGCAGGCCGCCCGCGCAAAGAACAAGATGCGTTGGAATCTTATGGCCGCAATCTCGGCATTGCCTTTCAATTGGTCGATGATGCTTTGGATTATTCCGGCAAGCAGGCAGATTTGGGCAAATCCGTGGGCGACGATTTCCGCGAACGCAAAATCACCTTGCCCGTGGTTTTGGCTTTCCGCCGGGGCGGCGAAAAAGAGCGCGGCTTCTGGAAGCGCGTGATGGAGCAGGGCGAGCAAACCACTGATGATTTGTCTTACGCCACAAAACTCATGGTAAAACACAAAGCCTTGTCAGATACCAATGAACGCGCCAGGCACTATGGCTCCATGGCCTGTGACGCCTTGGCCATTTTCCCCGATAGTGAATGGAAAGACGCGCTCACTGAAGCCGTGGTATTCTGTATTTCCCGGGCCCATTGAGAAACCCAACCCGTCATTCCCGCCGACGCGGCAGGGTAACGTCATCGGAATGCCTGCAACGCCAGAAGGCATCGCCATAGGCTGAGTTCCAATCGCGCATGCGCTGCCACGCGGAAGCAGGAGCCAGGCTTCGGTCATCAACCTGCTTTGCGGGAATGAAAAACTTGTTGCCCGCAGCGATGATCAAAACCTTGCCAGGCCCTGAAGTCTCGCGGTCACCGGCGCGTTGCAGAGTTGCCTTGGTGGCTTCATCGGCAATCGCCGTGGCATATTGATCGCACGTAATCGTCAGCCCATTCACTTCCGCCAAGGCCGGCGAGGCTGCACATAATACCAAACCCAACAATCCAATTTTACGCATGACAAACCCATCACGTTACTAACGCCCATCTGGGTTCATCCTACATTGGCACAGGGCGTTAATAAAGAATTAACTATGGTTAACGCTGTGATTCTCACTATTTATGGTTCTTGTGGCGCTCAATAGCCTCCAGGATCAAATTTTCGGCCTCAATGGCGTTGCCCCAACCGAGAACCTTCACCCATTTGCCAGGCTCCAAGTCTTTGTAGTGGGTGAAAAAATGTTCAATCTGCATCACTGTGATATCCGGCAGGTCGAGATAGTTGTGCACATTCTCATAGCGCCGCGTCAGGCGCGGCACGGGCACGGCAATCACCTTTTCATCGCCACCCGCCTCATCCTGCATTTTGAGAACGCCCACCGGTTTGCAAGCCACAACAGCGCCCGGAATAATGGCGCGTTGATTGGCAATTAAAACGTCAATCGGGTCGCCATCTCCAGATAAAGTGTGCGGAATAAACCCATAATTTCCGGGGTAGCGCATGGAGGTATAGAGAAAGCGGTCAACCACCAAAGTGCCGGCTTCTTTGTCCATCTCATATTTAATCGGCTCACCACCAGCAGGCACCTCAACAATCACGTTCACTTCTTTGGGCACATTGGCCCCAATCTTGATGGCTTCAATTTTCACGGCGCGTCCTCCTGATCGATTCTACAGTCCTATATCAGTTTGCAAATTACATGAAGGCTGAATAAAGTTCGCGCCGGAGGAAACAAAAATGCTCAAAGCCGTCCACCCCTTGCTCAACGCCGATGTCCTTTATGCCCTGCGCCAAATGGGCCACGGCGACGAACTTGTGATCTGCGATACCAACTTCCCCGCTGATAGCATTGCCTTGCAAAGCGCATTCGGCCGCCTGCTGCGCATTGATGCAGACATGGCCACCGTGGTGCGCGCCGTGCTTTCGCAGTTTCCGTTGGATACGTTCGTGGATGACGCCGCAGCCCGCATGGAAGTGGTGGGCAAACCCCATGACGTGTTGCCGATCCACCAGGAAGTGCAACAGGAAATTGACGCAGCTGAGGGCGGGAAGTTCAAGCTTGTCGGCGTTGAGCGTTTCGCCTTTTATGAAAAAGCCAAGAAGTCTTTCGCTATCATCCAAACCCATGAACGGCGTTTTTACGGCTGCTTCATTTTTAAAATGGGCGTGATCTCGCCAGATCAAAAGTTCTGATCATGGCCAAACAAGGTGTTGCCATTCTCGGTATCTATGCAGCAGACCTGATGTTCATGGCCGCGCGCCAGCCTGAAATGGGTGAAACATTGATTGGTTCCAAGTTCGCGCTTGGCCCCGGCGGCAAAGGTTCCAACCAAGCGGTTGCTGCCGCTCGCGCCGGTGCCAAAGTCACCTTCATTTCGCGCGTGGGCAAAGACACCTTTGGCGATACGGCCTTGGCCATGTATAAAAAAGAAGGCATCGCCACCCACATCCCGCAGGATGAAAACCACTCCACGGGTGCCGCCTATATTTATGTGCAAGAAGGCACGGGTGCCAATGCCATCATCGTGGTGCCCGGGGCCGCCGGGCAGGTGGGCCTCGCCGATGTGCATGCCGCACGGGATGCGATAACCAATTCCGCCGTGTTTATGGTGCAGCTTGAAACGCCCGTGGCCGCAGCATTCGCCTCGCTCAAACTAGCCAAAGAAAATGGTGTGACAACCATTTTCAATCCCGCTCCGGCTGCCACGTTGGAAGACGGCATTTATGCGCTGTGTGATTATTGCACGCCCAATGAAAGCGAAGCCAGCTTGCTCACTGGCATTGCAGTGACAGACGTGGCCTCCGCTCGCCAGGCCGCAGCTGTGTTGTTGGCCAAAGGTGTGGGCACCGCGCTCATCACTTTGGGCGGCCAAGGTTCATTGCTGCACGGGCAGGGCAAATCGGTCCACATTCCCATTTTCAATGCGGGCAAAGTGGTGGATACCACAGGAGCGGGAGATGCATTCAACGGCGGTTTTGCCGCAGCCCTCGCACGCGGTGCAACCGCTGAAGACGCCGCGCGTTTTGGCAGCGCGACGGCTGGCCTTTCCGTCACGCGCATGGGCACAGCACCATCAATGCCTTATTTGCATGAGGTTGAGGCTCTGTTGAAAGGCTAGAATTTTTCCTGCGGCGGATGAATGCCAAAATAGCCCAACAAATGCGCGCCCGCCCCCAACACCACTAAAAGGCCAAGCAACAATAACAAAGTGGTGGGAACCAGGCGCGGTGAATTCAAATTGGGCGGGCGGCGCTCCACACGGTACATTTGCACCATCAGCAAAAGCCCGCCTGTAAAATAGGCCAAGGTTATCCAAAAATCTGCGGTGGCCATCATGTAAAGCTGTTTATAACACGGGTTGACAGGCGCAAAGCCTTCGCCTATTCGAAATCGCATTCAAAGGGGCTTCATGCCCCATTTCTTATGGAAAAACACCATGAAGGTTCGTAATTCACTGAAATCACTGGCCAAGCGCCACCGTGATAACAAGCTCATCCGCCGCAAAGGCCGGGTTTACATTATCAATAAAACCAATCCGCGTTTCAAGGCTCGGCAAGGCTAATTCGCCGCCGTAAAGAATCAATGCCGCGTCTGGCCCGCAAAGTCAGGCGCGGTTTTTTGTTTCGCAAAGCCGCCGCAAGGCTTACAATGCAGGCATGAGATTTGGCCTTGTCCTCCTAGCCCTTGTGTTATTGCCCGCACCCGCCTGGCCGCAAGCTGCCGCCACAACCACAATTGAAGTGGCCCCCAAAAAGCCGGAACTCACCCGCCAGCAAAAGCTCGATTCGTTGCTGGGCCAGCTGCATAACCCCGCGCCGCATTTGGATGTCTCCAAGATTGAGCAAGAGGTGTGGGAAATCTGGTCGCATCATGCCTCACCAACCGCTGCGGTTTTGTTGCTGCAATCCTCGGCCGCCATCACCGCGGGCGATTTTGATCCGGCTGAGCAGATGTTGTCGCAGCTGGTGGAAACCTATCCCACGTTCGCTGAAGCGTGGAACCGCCGCGCCGCGCTTTATTATGTGTTGAAACGCTATGATGCCGCGATGATTGATATTGAAAAGGCGCTGCAACTTGAGCCGCGCAATTTTGGCGCATTGGTTGGCAAAGGCATGATCTTGCATGCGCAGAATAAAAGCGATGAAGCGATTGTGTCGTTAAAAGACGCCCTTGCCATCAATCCCCATCTGCAAGCGGTGAAAGACGAAATCAAACTGATCGAAAACCAGGAACCGCATGTGTGATGCGGCGGCAGCCTGATCGGCTCCGCTAATTCTTCGCGGTCTTGCCGGCAACCTTTGCCAAGTCAAACCCAAGGTCAACCTTGTCTTCCTCGTTGCTCACCAAGTCACCCTTGCCTTCAGCAGAGTGCTGCACATCAGAAAGATCGGCAGCATAGGCGGATGAGCCGCCACCCACATTGTTGATGCTGGCCGCCTTTGGCAAAGCGTCTTGATCAAGCGTGCCAATCAGCGGCGGCTGGCCATCGCGGCGCACGGCGGCTTCATTGCGCAAGAACAGTTGTGGCCACCAGTTGATGTCGCCACCAACAGAGGCAATCATGGGGCGGATCACGCCCGCACCCTTGGCGGTGCCATTTTTCAAATCAACGGCAAGGCTTTTGCTTTTGGTGCTCTGCACGGGAACATCATCCGAGGCCACGGCCTCCATCAACGTGCCAAGGCTATCAGCCACGGGTGAAGGCTTGTCGCGCCCGGTTTGGCTGGGGGGCGGGGCTGAAGCGGCATTGATGCGGATCATCTGCGGGGCTGGCTTCATGTTGGCAGCAGCCATTAACATCACCTCAACGGGCTTCACGCGTGGCTTGGGCACCGTGCGGCCCTTATTCACCTGGGTGTCGCTGGCATCTGCGCTATCGGCTTCATCGGCTGCATCCGCGGCCGCCACTTGCTGGGGCACCAGCTTCAACTTGGGCGCGGTTGCTGCATCTTGCGAAAGATCACCCAACGAAGCCATTTGTGATTGTGAAACCATGCTGGCCGTCAGCGCCTTGGGCTTAACCGGCGTGGTGGACGCGTCAGCCGTTAAATCTGCCAAATCAGCCTGCGATGATTTTTTGTAATTCGCGTCTGGCGCAACCTCGGCCACCTGCGTTGGCGCCGGGGCTACAACAACCGGCTCTTTTTTACCCAGTCCCAAAAGCTTGCTGAGAAAACCGCGTGGCGCTTGGCGGCTGTTTTCATCAGCTGAAGCCACTTGCGTATCAGGCGCAAAACTTCCTCCGCCGTTCATATGGCGGCCGACATATTTTCGGCCATCGCGGAAAATCTGCGCCATCTGGGATGACGAAATATAAGGCCCCCAATGGCGCACATGGCCGGAATCAACATGCAGGAAGCCCGTGGGCCCGCCCGCTGAGCGATAATAACCCACACCGCCGCGCTGGTGCACCAAAGCCACGTTTCGAATTTTCACAGTGGGAACGTCGGTCAGATAGAAATCGATGGCCCGGCCTTGAATGTGCTGGCTTTCCTTGGCCACGTGGCGGCCCATGCGGTGAAGCAGCGCGTTGGTTTGTGCAGAGCGATAGCCACAGACAATGTGTACCGGCGCATGTGACCCTAAATCTTCATGCAGCTCCCACACCAAATCAATGGTGCGTGGATCAATGGTGATGGTTTTGTCGCGGCGCCAATCGCGCAACAGATAGTTGATTTGCTTCATGGCCGAGGGAACATAGCGGCCATCTTTCATGTACGTCACCGAAAGGCTCTCGCCTGTGTGCATATGATAGAGGGAAATTGAGCGCGTTTCCCCACCCGCGATGACTGGCCCCAGCCCACCAACAGCAAATGCAGCAGAAACCGCGCAAGCAGCCAATATTTTCTTCAGGCGATATGGCAATGTTCGATGTTGTCCCAACGCTTTTAATTTTTCAATCATACGCAACTCACACCGGGCGGAAAGCCCATCCACTTTTATTTCCGTCAGGCAGTAATGCTTAACCTTACACGAAAATGGCACATCGAACAAGAATGAGGCTGCCATAAGGCGTCCTCATGCTTAACAACTTTGCATGAGATACTTAATGTGAGCTTAATCCGCCAGCCCGGATCAAAATAATACCAATTACGATCAGTTTTGGGTAATGCCGCCGACAATGCTTCCAGCTGCCAAGCTATTGATATCTTTCACTTTTGCTGCGGGATCATAGGCCAATGCCTTGGCTACAGCGGCGTCGCGGCCGTAAATGTCGTCATAAAATTGCAACTTGCCCGCATCGTCGGCCCAGGCGGTGAAATAGGTGAGATAAACCGGCACTTTTTGTGGCAATTGCACGGAATGGGTGTCTGAAATCGCCAAGCCCTTCACCACTTGTTCCTTGTTCCAGCCCAGCAAAACCTGCGCAAATTCGCGCGGATTTTGCACCCGAACGCAGCCGTGGCTAAACGCGCGCACCGTGTCGTTAAACAGGTTTTTGGTGGGCGTATCATGCATGTAAATGTCATGCGCGTTGGGGAACAGGAACTTCAGTTCGCCTAAAGCATTGCCGCCACCGGCCAGCTGCTGCACACCAAAATTAGGCGTGGCGCTGATATTATACCAATTAACCGCGCTAGAGCCAATCTCCTCGCCTTTCAGATTGACAACAATAAAGCCATTGCGGTCCAGATAGCCCGGATCCCGGCGCATCTTCGGGCCATATTCATTGATGATGATCGAGACGGGAACGCCCCATTTCGGATTGAACACCACTTGCGAAATTTGGTCGTTGAAAGAATAAGTCTGTTTCGTCGGCTGGCCCACAATCACTTTGCTGTGCCAAGCCACTTGGCCCTTGTCCAACACATTCACCGTGTAGGAGGCCTGATTCACAAACACATAACGCTCGCCCAAATTTTTAGGCAGCCAACGCAGGCGTTCCAGGTTGGAAATAAGTTTCCCGCGCCGCTCACCGGTTTCATCGCGGTTCAACAGTTTAACGGTGGCGCCATCAAGCACGCCGGAAGGCTTCAACTTATTGGCGGTTTGCAAGGCCATCAACCCAATGGCTAAATCCTGGTCCAGCTTTTGCTCATCACCAATCGGCGTGGTGGATTTTCCGGCATAACCCAAGGCTTCCAAACGGGCCCGCACGGCTGGTATGCGCGCATCGGTTTTGCCGGCCTTGACTGTTGGCCCTGCGGCCACCGGCACAACCGCGACATTGGCTCCTGCATTCAGTTTGCCCAGCTCAGCTTTCAACACAGCATATTGCGGATGCTTGGGGGCAAGGCTTTGCAAATAGCTGGCCGGAATTTCTGAGCTGGCCAGAAGCTTCAAGGCCTCATCAGCATTCACCGGGTCTGGCTTGATGTCGTTGTAAAGGGATAAACGGTTCGGGTCGAACTGCCCGCCTGATATGTGCCGTGCGAAACGCAAAGCCGCAAGCGTCAATCCCACATCAAGGCGCGCCTGTTTTGCGGCATCATTGCCTATTGCGGCATCAGCATCGGCAAAAGCCGGCAACACTTCTGGCAAGTAATTTTTCGCCAATAGGCCATCATCGGCTGCGGCGGCCAAAACCTTCATCACTTCAGCCGCCTTGCTGTTCAGATGCCCAGAATCCACCCACATGGGTTTAAAGCCATTGGCTTTGTAAAACGCCGTAATCGCTTTGCGTTCGGCCTCAACAGCCCTGATCGGCGTGTTGCGATCTGCCAACACAGTGCGAATGGCCTCAGCTTCGGGGCCTTGGGCCGGCAGGCTGGCGAAAGTCGGATCAAACACCGGGGCCACCACGGGTGGCATATAATTCACGTTGCCCATGCCAAGCCCTGGCAATTGGAATTCTGGGTCAGCCGTTTCATCGGCCGCCGCAATTACGGCGGTCGCCGCAATTACGGCCCGCTTTTTGCGACTGAGCTTTTGTACGGGTGGGCCCTGATCCACGCGCTGCGATTTTTCCCACCAGGGTGATTGCGGCTGTGAGGGAGGCGCGAATGTTTGCTGATTTTGGTGGCGACGGGCTCCAAAAAGCAGATCAAAGAAATTAGGGTCTTTCTGGCCAGCATGGGCATAAGGTGCCCCTAGGGCCACAATGGAAAGGCCAAACAACAGCTTGGGCGCAAGCTTCAACATTTTAAAAGGTCACCGGAGTTACAATTGGATTTGAATATAATAGACTTCGGTTTGTGGCGTTTCAATGAAAAAGCATAATTCATCCAAAATACTGTGGCGCATCCTTAACCCACAGCTTCTTCCAATCCCAGGTCACGCATCTTGCGATAGAGCGTTGATCGGCCAATGCCCAGTTTGCGCGCCACTTCAGACATTTGCCCACGGTAGCGGTGCATCGCCAGCTTAATCATGTCGGCTTCCACTTCTTCCAAGGTGCGAATGTGCCCGCCATCGGTCACGATTGTAACCCCTAAGGCATTGCCATCGCTCACCTGGCCGGCGCGGGCAGGCTCAACTTTTTTCACCGGCATAACAGGTGCCGCAGGTATCAGCACATCATAGCCTTCAACCAATGCCGCAATTTGCGGGAAATCAACCACGTCCAGAGTTTCCGTCTCACACAAAACAATGGCGCGGAAAATGGTGTTTTCAATCTGCCGCACATTACCGGGCCAGGCATAAAGCTTCAACATTTCCAACGCGCGCGGCGCAATGGCGTGCACCTTGCGGCCTTCTTCGGCTGACAGCTTGGTGATGAAATGGTTGGTGAGGGCTGGAATATCGTCACGGCGATCGCGCAGGGCAGGCACCATCACCGGAAACACATTCAGGCGGTAATACAAGTCTTCGCGAAATTGCCCCTGCTTCACCATTTCAATCATGTTCTTGTTGGTGGCGGAAATCAGCCGGATGTTAACTTTCACCGGCTTGCGCGAACCCACCGGGTCGATCTCACCTTCCTGAATGGCGCGCAGCAGTTTTACTTGTGCATCAAGCGGCAGCTCAGCCACTTCATCCAGGAACAATGTGCCACCGTCAGCCTCAAGAAACTTGCCCAGATGTTTGCTCGCCGCGCCGGTGAAGGAACCCTTCTCATGGCCAAACAAAGTGGACTCAACCAGGTGCTGGGGTATGGCCCCGCAATTCACCGCCACAAAAGCTTTGCCGGAGCGCTCGCTTTCACCCTGAATGGCGCGGGCAATCATCTCCTTCCCCACACCAGATTCGCCTTCGATCAGCATGGGAATGTTGGATTGCGCGCCACGCCTGCCCAAGCGCAAAACATTGGCCATGGCGGGTGATGACGCCACCAGATCATCAAAAGTTAATTCGCCAGAAACTTTTTTATTCAGGCGCTTCACTTCCTCGGTCAGCGCATTCACCTTCAAAAGATTTTGGATGGAAACCCGTAAGCGCTCTGGCGATACCGGCTTCACCACAAAATCATCGGCACCGGCGCGCATGGCTTTGATAACGGTTTCGATGGAACCTTGCGAGGTTTGCACAATCACCGGCAAATCGCCACGCAGGCTTTCCAGTTTTTCCAGAAATTCCAATCCGCCCATGCCCGGCATCATCAAATCCAATATCGCCAGATTGATTGATGAACCGATGGAGCCCGATATCAAATCAAGCGCCTTCTGGCCATTTTCAGCGGTGATCACTTCAAAACCAAAGCGCTTCACCATTTCTTCAAGAATGCGGCGCTGCGCCGGTTCGTCTTCAACAATCAATACGCGACTAGACATGTATGCTGTTTCACTCACTGGTTTGAAACCCCTCAAAGTTTTCTCGCGGTTGGCTCCGCGCTGGCTTTTTCGGGCGTTGATTGCGCACAGAATGCACCACAGTGGTAAAGGCCAGCTTAACAACCCAGTCGATTTAGGCACACATAATCCAGCTGAGAAAATCTCATATGGCTTCGATTTGTTGAATTATATGCCGAACACGTCCATATCTTAAGAAATTAGAGAGAAATGATGTCAAACAGCCACGCCCTGAAAAATTTGCCGGAATGGAACCTTGCCGATCTTTACGCAGCACCTGATTCTGCCGCGTTTAAAAATGATTTGGCAAAAGCTGAAATTCAAGCGGCGGAATTTGCCAAAGCCCATCAGGGCAAACTCGGCAACTATGGTGGCGCATCCCTGGCAACCGCCATTGCCGCTTATGAAAATCTTTCTGATCTGTTGGGCCGCGTAGGTTCCTATGCTCAACTCTATTATGTGGGTGACACAACCGACAGTGCGCGTTCAAAATTTTATGGTGATGTGAATGACAAGATCACCGACATCTCGACACAACTTTTGTTTTTCGAACTTGAGCTTAACCGCATTGCTGAGGCAGATTTAACCACGGCACTCAAAACGCCGGCCCTGGCACATTACCAACCATGGCTCGATAATTTGCGCGCTGAAAAGCCTTATCAACTAGACGATAAAATCGAACAACTGTTTCTTGAAAAATCGCAAACCGGTTATGGGGCTTTCAACCGCTTGTTTGATGAGACGATGGCCGGCCTGCGCTTTGATGTTGGTGGTGAAGAGCTCACCTTGGAGCCCACGCTTAATCTCATGCAGAACCCGGATGAAAAGAAACGCCAAGCGGGTTCCGCCGCTCTGGCCAAAACTTTCGGCGCCAACATAAAACTTTTCACCCTCATCACCAATACGCTGGCCAAAGACAAAGAAATTTCCGACAAGTGGCGTGGCTTCAAAGACATTGCGGCCGCGCGCCACTTGTCCAACCGCGTGGAACCTGAAGTGGTGGATGCACTCGTGGCCGCCGTGCAAGAGGCCTATCCCAAACTTTCGCATCGTTATTACAAGATGAAAGCCAAGTGGCTGGGCAAAGACAAGCTGATGCACTGGGATCGCAATGCGCCACTGCCATCGGAAGACACGCGCGAAATTCCGTGGGCTGAAGCGCAAAGCACCGTGCTCAAAGCCTATGGCGCGTTTTCACCAGAGATGGCCGCCATCGCCAAAAACTTTTTCGATAAAAACTGGATTGATGCACCGGTGCGCACCGGCAAGGCGCCGGGCGCTTTCGCGCATCCCACGGTGCCTTCCGCCCATCCTTATGTGCTGCTCAACTACATGGGCAAAACCCGCGATGTGATGACGCTGGCGCATGAGCTGGGCCACGGCGTGCATCAAGTGCTGGCCGCAAAACAGGGCGCGCTGATGGCCTCAACACCTTTAACGCTGGCGGAAACCGCATCCGTGTTTGGTGAAATGCTCACCTTCCAATCTCTGCTGGCCGCCACGACTGATAAGAAAAAGCGCAAAATTCTGCTGGCTGGCAAAACTGAAGACATGATCAACACGGTGGTGCGCCAAATCGCGTTTTATACCTTCGAACGCAAAGTTCACGCGGCCCGCCGTGAAGGTGAACTCACGCCTGAACAACTCTGTGGTTTCTGGATGGATGTGCAAAAAGAAAGCTTGGGCGATTCAATTGAATTCGGCCCAGGCTATGAAAATTTCTGGACATACATCCCGCATTTCATCCACTCGCCGTTTTATGTTTACGCTTATGCCTTTGGCGATTGCCTGGTGAATTCGCTTTATGCAAGATATCGGGAAAGCGAAAAGGGCTTCCAGGAAAAATACTTCGAAATGCTCAAGGCCGGAGGCACCAAGCACCACTCGCAATTGCTGAAACCTTTCGGCCTTGACGCCACCAACCCCGCCTTCTGGCAAAAGGGCCTATCCGTTATCTCCAGTTTCATTGATGAGCTTGAAACGCTGTAGGTGTATAATGCCCAAGCATGATCAAGCGCTCAAAGCCCTTCAAGATGACTTCCTGCAGGTGTCTGATAACTATGCTTCAAACTTCAAAATAAAGCGCGATGAGCTTTGGTTTCTGGCCAAAGTCAGTGAAGAGGTTGGCGAAATGCCCCAAGCTCATTTGCGGCTGACGGGCCGGGCTAGGACGGATGACAGTGCTGTTGCTCTCCGCGAAAAGCTCGCCGATGAAGTGGCAAATGTGCTGGGCATGTTGCTGATCTATGCGAACAGTCAAGATATCGATGTGAGTGCGGCTGTACAACGCAAATGGCTGCGCTATCTGCCCACTTGAAACACTTTTCCACAGCACCCAACTAAGACGACATCATTCAAACCGACGCGGCGCTTAATCCGGGCAATTCGGGCGGTCCGTTGGTGGACGCGCAAGGCCGCGTCATCGGCATCAACACGGCAGTCATTCCAGGGGCGCAAGGCATTTGTTTTTCAGTGTCGGCCAACACGGCGCTGGATGTGCTCACCCAAGTTCTGCGTTATGGAAAAGTGCGCCGGGCCAGTTTGGGCCTTGAAGGTGCTTCAACTGAAATTCCGCGCCATGTGGCCCGGTTTGCCCAGGTGGAACAGAAATCAGGTGTCCGTGTCCTGGCTGTCACCAAAGATGGCCCGGCGCAACGCGCTGATATCAAATCCGGCGATTTGATCATTGCCCTTGATGATCATCCCACGCGCGGCGTTGATGAGCTTATAAAACTGCTCAATCATGAACGCAGCAGAGCTGAGGTCAAAGTCTCCGTGCTTCGTAAAGGCGAGCGGCGCGAGCGGTGGATTTTCACTGGCGAGCGGATTTGAGCGTCTCGCCTCTGGCGCGGTATTTCTGATGATGATCAGTTATCCCAAGCCAAGCCGGTGCTGCGCCAAAACCTTCTTAGCCCTGCATGGCAGCGTGCCTTCAGATCAAAAGCACTTTGCACGCTGAGAAGGCCATCTCGTGCGGTGTTATTGCTGCATTGCAACATAGACAGGAACGGCAGTGCCACGCTCATGCTGCAACGCACCATTGCGTAGACTAACGCGGCACAAGCTCGCATGTGGGTAGTGTGGCGGAAAATCAGCCATATTTGGCTTTTTATTCGGCGCTAAGTTGTTGAAATACAAAACTTATAGCAGAAGAACAGGCGCATCCAAATTTTCTTCATATATTTGGCCGTTTGGCAAAGATTGCCAAAGTTTGACGGATATGCTACATATTCGGCATGGCTACAATGAACATTTCCTTGCCTGATAAAATGCGCGAATGGATCGACCAACAAGTCGCCACCGGGCGCTTTTCCAATGCCTCAGATCTGGTGCGCGATCTCATTCGCGATGCCCAAATGAAGCAAGTGGCAACCCTGGGATCTGCCCCAACGGCCAAACCGTGAGCTAAAGGAAGAAGCCACCCGAGGCTTCGATGCGCTGGCCGTTCACCCAGCGAAAATCATCGCTCAACATCGCCGCCGCCAAGGCCCCGATGTCATCAGGCAGCCCCACGCGGCCCAAGGCGGTTTGCGCGGCGATGCCGGCATTCACCTGCGGATTGTCGCGCGTGCTGCCACCGCCAAAATCAGTGGCAATCGCACCAGGGGCCAAGGTGTTGGCGCTAATGCCCCGTGGCCCAAGTTCTTTGGCCAAATAGCGGGTGAACACTTC
>JANYHB010000023.1 GCA_025359265.1 Hyphomicrobiales bacterium
GGAAATGGTGATGCCTGGCGATAACGTTGCCTTTGACGTTGAGCTGATCACGCCCATCGCCATGGAAGAAAAGCTGCGCTTCGCCATCCGCGAAGGCGGCCGCACCGTGGGTGCCGGCGTTGTGGCCAAGATTGCGGAATAAGAGGCAACCATGCAACGCCAAAACATTCGCATTCGCCTGAAGGCTTTTGATCACCGCATTCTCGACAACTCCACGAAGGAGATTGTGAATACGGCGAAACGCACCGGTGCTGCCATTCGCGGGCCCGTTCCCTTGCCAACGCGCATTGAGAAGTTCACCGTGAACCGCTCACCCCACGTGGACAAGAAGAGCCGTGAACAGTTTGAAATGCGCACGCATCGGCGCCTTTTGGATATTGTTGATCCAACGCCACAAACCATTGATGCGCTGATGAAGCTTGATCTGGCTTCCGGCGTTGACATTGAAATCAAGCTCTGAGAGCTGTTGAGGAGAAGACGATGCGTTCTGGCATCATCGCAAAAAAACTGGGCATGACCCGGATTTACACGGAAGAGGGAGCAGCTGTTCCTGTGACCGTGTTGAAGGTTGATAACGTTCACGTCGTTGGTCACAAGACCAAAGACAAGCATGGCTATACGGCTGTGCAATTGGGCTCTGGCACGCCGAAGGTGAAAAACCTCACCAAAGCCGCGCGTGGCGTATTCGCCAAGGCTTCGGTTGAGCCCAAGCGCCGCTTGCAGGAATTTCGCGTGTCGGAAGACATGACGATGCCGGTTGGCGCTGAAGTTCATGCTGACCATTTTGTGGTGGGCCAATATGTGGATGTGACCGGCACGTCCAAGGGTAAAGGTTTTCAGGGCGGCATCAAGCGGTGGAACTTCCGCGGGCTTCGTGCCACGCATGGTGTTTCAGTCTCGCATCGTTCCATTGGTTCGACGGGTAACCGCCAAAGCCCGGGCAAGGTTTTCAAAAACAAGAAAATGCCTGGCCATCTGGGTGATGAAACGGTGACCACTTTAAACATTTTTGTGGTGCGCACCGACAAGGAGCGCGGGCTGATTTTGGTTAAGGGTTCGGTTCCGGGTTCTGAGGGCGGCTGGGTAACGGTGCGTGATGCCGTGAAGCGCAAGCTTCCGGAAGGTGCACCAAAGCCGGGCGGCTTCACGGCAGCGGTACAAGGGTGATTTGAACCATGAAACTTGATGTAAAAACACTCGAAGCAGGCGCTGCTGGCACAGTTGATGTTTCTGATGCGATCTTCGGACTTGAGCCACGCGTGGATATTATCCACCGCGTTGTGCAGTGGCAGTTGGCCAAGCGCCAGCAGGGCACGCACCAGGCCAAGAGCCGCGGTGAAATTAACCGCACCACACACAAGCTGGGCAACCAGAAGGGTGGCGGTACGGCCCGACACGGTTCACGCAAGGCTGGTATTTTCGTCGGTGGCGGCAAGGCCTTTGGTCCGCGGTTTCGTTCTCATGAAACGTCATTGAACAAGAAGGTGCGCGCCCTTGGTTTGCGTTTTGCCATTTCGTCCAAGGTAAAATCTTCGGAATTGATCATCTTGGACAAAGCGGAAATGAAAGCCGCCAAGACCAAAGATGTGAAAGCCCTTTTTGAAAAACTCGGCTTGGTGAATGCCTTGATTATTGACGGCGCAACCGTGAATGACGCTTTTGCCAAGGCGGCGCGCAATGTTTTCAATATCGATGTGCTGCCGGTGCAGGGCATCAATGTTTATGACATTCTGCGCCGCAAGAACCTGGTTCTCACCAAAGCTGCCGTAGTTGCATTGGAGGCTCGATTTAAATGAGCAAAGAACATTATTACGCCATTATCAAAAGCCCAGCCATCACCGAAAAAAGCACGTTGATTGCCAACACGAACACCCATGTGTTCAACGTGGCCCTGCGCGCCACCAAGCCGCAGATCAAGGCCGCCATTGAAGGCCTGTTCAGCGTGAAGGTGAAAGCGGTGAACACGCTGGTTCGCAAAGGCAAGCTGCGGGTTTTCAAAGGCCGCAAGGCGCTGCTGTCTGACCATAAAAAAGCCTATGTGACGTTGGCCGATGGCGAGCGTCTTGATGTGACGACGGGACTGTGAGTTTAACATGGCACTGAAAACATTTAATCCAACAAGCGCCGGCCGCCGCCACCTTATTCAGGTGGATCGCAGCCATCTGTTCAAGGGCAAGCCCGTCAAAACCCTGATCGACGGCCAACATGAGCATGGCGGACGCGGCAATACGGGCCGCATCACCTCGCGCCGCAAGGGCGGGGGCCACAAGACGGCTTATCGCCTCATCGATTTCAAGCGCGCCAAGCATGACATGGTGGCAAAAGTTGAGCGTTTGGAATATGATCCAAACCGCACCAGCTTTATCGCCTTGATCAAATATGAAGACGGCACTCTATCTTACATTTTGGCGCCACAACGTTTGGCCGTAGGTGACGCTGTTATCTCTGGCAAGCTGGTTGACGTGAAGCCGGGCAATGCCATGGAAGTGGGTTCCGTTCCGGTTGGCACGGTGGTGCACAATGTTGAAACCAAGCCGGGCGCTGGTGGTTCACTGTCACGTGCCGCTGGCACTTACGCCATGGTTGCTGGCCGTGATGGTGGCAATGTGATCATCCGGTTGAAATCTGGTGAAACCCGTTTGGTGCCGGCCAATTGCATGGCTTCGGTTGGGGCTGTTTCAAACCAAGACCATATTAACGAAGTGATCGGCAAAGCCGGTCGCGCCCGTTGGATGGGCCGGCGTCCGGTTTCACGCGGTATTGCGCGCAACCCGGTTGACCATCCCAACGGTGGCCGCACCAACGGCGGCAAGCATTGGGCAACCCCTTGGGGCAAGCCTACGAAGGGTTATAAAACCCGCGTGAACAAGAGAACAACAAAGATGATCGTGCGCTCGCGCCATGATCGGAAGAAAGCGCAGTAAGGAATAGGCTTATGACACGCTCAGTTTGGAAAGGCCCGTTTGTTGATGGGTATTTGATTAAAAAGGCCGCCGCCGCCAATGGCAATCGCAACCATGCGATTAAAACTTGGAGCCGCCGCTCAACAATTTTGCCAACCTTTGTGGGCCTGACTTTTCAGGTGCACAACGGCAACAAGTTCATCCCCGTTCACGTTTCGGAAGAAATGGTGGGCCATAAGCTGGGTGAGTTCGCTCCTACCCGCACGTTTAAGGCCCACTCTGCTTCTGACAAGAAAGCCGCGGCGAAATAATCATGAGCAAGGCAAAAACCCCACGCGCGCAAAAGGACAATGAGGCCAAGGCGGTTACCCGCTCAATCCGCATCAGCCCACGCAAACTGAACGAAGTGGCCACCGAAATTCGTGGCATGAAGGTGGCCAAGGCTTTGGCCCATTTGACCTTCTCACGCCGCCGCATTGCCAAGGATGTCAAAAAGACCTTGGAAAGTGCGATCGCCAATGCCGAAAACAACCATTCACTTGACATCAATGAATTGATGGTGGCGGAAGCTTGGGTTGGCAAGAATTTGGTGATGAAGCGTTGGTCGCCAGACTCACGCGGCCGTGTGGGCCATCTGGCAAAATTCTTCAGTGAACTGACGATTATTGTGCGTCAAAATAAAGAGGCCGCATAATGGGTCAAAAGATCAATCCAATCGGTTTTCGCCTCGGCATCAACCGCACATGGGATTCACGCTGGTTTGCCAACAGCCGCGACTTTGGCAATCTGTTGCATGAAGACGTGAAGATCCGCGCTTATCTTACCAAGGAATTGAAACAGGCCGGTGTTTCACGCGTGGTGATTGAACGCCCCCACAAGAAGTGCCGTGTTACGATTTACTCTGCCCGCCCGGGTGTGGTGATCGGCAAAAAAGGCGCTGATATTGAAAAGTTGAAGAAGATGGTTGGCACAATGACCGCTTCGGAAGTTCACTTGAACATTGTTGAAGTGCGCAAGCCTGAAGTTGATGCAACTTTGGTGGCCGACAACATTGCCCAGCAGCTGGAACGCCGCGTGGCTTTCCGCCGCGCCATGAAGCGCGCCGTGCAATCAGCCCAGCGCCTTGGTGCCGAGGGCATCAAGATCACCTGCTCAGGCCGATTGGGTGGTGCCGAAATTGCCCGCGTTGAGTGGTACCGCGAAGGCCGTGTGCCATTGCACACACTGCGCGCCAACATTGATTATGGTGTGGCCACTGCCCACACCGCTTACGGAACCAATGGCGTCAAAGTTTGGATCTTCAAGGGCGAAATCCTTGAGCATGATCCGATGGCGCAAGACCGTCTCGCCAATGAAACCGGCGGTGGTGGTGATCATAACCGTGGCCCGCGCCGTGAGCGCGAACCCGCTAACGCTTGATAGAGATCAATTATGCTGCAACCTAAAAAGACAAAATATCGCAAAGCCCACAAGGGCCGCATCCATGGCAAGGCCACCAGCTGCAACACGCTGGACTTTGGCTCTTTTGGTTTGAAGGCTTTGGAGCCAGACCGCATTACGGCGCGCCAGATCGAAGCTGCACGCCGCGCTTTGGCGCGTGGCATGAAACGTGCTGGCCGGGTTTGGATTCGCATGTTTCCCGACGTTCCGGTTTCCAAGAAGCCAGCCGAAGTGCGCATGGGTTCTGGCAAGGGCTCAACGGAATATTGGGCGGCGCGGGTGAAGCCGGGCCGGGTGTTGTTTGAGGTGGACGGCATCAGCCGCGCCATCGCCGAACAGGCACTGGCACTGGCTGCCGCAAAATTACCAATCAAAACGCGTTTTGTGGCGCGGCTTGGCGAATAAGGAAGAGGACAGATCATGAAAATGGCTGATGCCAAGGGCCTCTCCAAGGACCAAGTGAAAGACGAAATTCTGAAGCTTCGTAAAGAGCAGCTCAACCTGCGCTTTCAACGGGCTTCTGGCCAACTGGAAAAGCCTTCGCGTATCCGTGAATTGCGCCGTGACATTGCCCGTTTGAAAACGGTGCAATCCGCCCAACGTTTAGCGAAGTAGGAGTTTAAGAAATGCCGAAACGCATTGTTCAAGGTGTGGTGGTCTCTGATAAAAACGACAAGACCATTGTGGTGAAGGTGGAACGCCGCCTTTTGCATCCGGTTTTCAAAAAGACCGTGCGCCTGTCCAAGAAATATCACGCTCATGATGAGAAGAACGAAGCCAAGATTGGTGAAATTGTTCGCATCGAAGAAACCCGACCATCATCTAAGCTGAAGCGCTGGGCGCTGATTGCTAAAGTTGATGCGTCCAAAGCATAAGAGACTGGGCACACCATGATCCAACAAGAAACCAATCTTGAAGTTGCCGATAACTCTGGTGCACGACGCGTTCAGTGCATCAAGGTGCTGGGCGGTTCAAAACGCCGCTATGCCACCATCGGTGACATTATCGTTGTGTCGGTGAAAGAAGCCATTCCACGCGGCCGTGTGAAAAAGGGTTCCGTCATGAAGGCTGTTGTCGTTCGCCTGGCGAAAGACATTCGCCGCGCTGATGGTTCATCCATCCGCTTCGACAAGAACGCGGCCGTGCTGATCAATGCGCAGGGGGAGCCTGTAGGCACACGCATCTTCGGGCCAGTGCCCCGTGAGCTGCGCGGCAAGAACCAAATGAAGATCATTTCGCTTGCGCCGGAGGTGCTGTAGTGGCTGCCAAGATTAAAAAAGGTGACAAAGTTATTGTCATTGCCGGCAAAGACAAAGGCAAACAGGGCGATGTGCTGCAGGTGATGGTTGCTGAAAACCGCGTTGTGGTTTCAGGCATCAATGTTGCCAAACGCCATACCAAGGCGCAGGGCGCCAATGAAGGCGGCATTATCAACAAGAACATGCCGATACATATTTCCAACGTGCAGTTGCGTGACCCGAAAACGGGCAAGCCATCGCGCGTTGGTTTTAAGACGCTTGACGGCGGCAAAAAAGCCCGCGTTGCCAAGCGCAGTGGAGAAGTTATCAATGGCTGAGAAAGATACTAAAGTGGCGCCCAAGCCCGCCAAGGCCCCTAAAGGTGCCAAGAAGGGTGAATCCAGTGATGCCGCAGTGGCCGATGCCAATGCGGGCATGCCAAAGGATTATGTGGCGCGTTTGCAAACTGAATACCTGACAGTCATTCGTCCGAAGATGATTGAGCAATTTGGCTACAAGAACGTTATGCAGGTGCCACGCATCACCAAAGTGGTGCTGAACATGGGCATCGGTGAAGCCACCCAGGATTCAAAACTGGTGCAGGTTGCCGCGGCTGATTTGCAAAAGATCGCCGGCCAAAAGGTGGTGATCACCAAAAGCCGCAATGCCATCGCGCAATTCAAAATTCGTGAGAATCTGGCCATTGGCGCCAAAGTTACCATGCGCAAAACCCGCATGTATGAATTCTTGGACCGTCTTATCACCGTGGCTTTGCCACGCGTACGAGACTTCCGCGGCCTTTCAGAGCGTTCGTTCGATGGCAATGGCAACTATGCCATGGGCATCAAGGAACATTTGATTTTTCCGGAAATTGATTATGACAAGATCGACCGCATCTGGGGCATGGATATTGTGGTTTGCACAACCGCCAAGACCGACGCAGAGGCGCTGGCACTTCTTGATGCATTTAACTTCCCCTTCCGTCGCAGTGCTGCGCCGAAAAAGCAAGCCGCGTAAGAAAAGGACTTAAGGTATGGCAAAAACCAGCTCTATCAACCGCAACGACAAGCGTCGCAAGCTTTCTAAAAACATGGCCGCCAAGCGCGCCAAGTTGAAAGCGATTGTGATGAAGAAAGACACGCCGATGGAAGAGCGTTTTACCGCTTCATTGAAGCTTGCCGAAATGCCGCGCAACTCGGCCAAGGTTCGTATCCGCAATCGTTGCGAATTGACGGGGCGTCCACGCTCTTTCTACCGCAAGGTAAAACTTTCCCGTATAGCGCTTCGCGAGATGGCCAACCAAGGATTGATCCCTGGTATGGTCAAGTCCAGCTGGTAAGGGGGATAAACCAATGACAATCGTGAATGATCCAATCTCCGACATGCTGGCACGTATTCGTAACGCCCAGATGCGGAACAAATCCAAAGTGGCAATTCCGCCTTCCAAGCTGCGTGAGCGCGTGTTGGAAGTGTTGGCCAAGGAAGGTTATATCCGCAGCTTTGCAACCATCGAGAAAGACGGCAAGTCTGAAATCGAAGTGGAACTGAAATATTTCGACGGCGCGCCGGTTATCAAAGAGATGACCCGCGTGTCTAAACCCGGCCGCCGCGTTTATGCGTCGGTTGACACTCTGCCTTCCGTGTTCAACGGCCTAGGTATTTCGATCCTGTCCACGCCCAAGGGTGTGATGTCAGACTCGGATGCACGCGCCCAGAACGTGGGTGGCGAAGTGTTGTGCACCATATTCTAAGGACGAAATAGATGTCTCGTATTGGTAAAAAACCAGTTTCCGTTCCATCAGGCGTAACAGCCAATGTGAGCGGCCAGACTGTATCCGTAAAAGGCCCCAAGGGCGAACTCAAAACCATTTTGAACGAGCAGGTGCTGGTGAAGATGGGTGAGGGCGGCATCAAGGTTGACCCGATCAACGAGACCAAGCTGGCACGCTCTGCTTGGGGCATGTCTCGCACGTTGGTGGCGAACATGATGAAGGGTGTGACCGACGGCTATTCAAAAACCCTTGAAATCACCGGCGTGGGTTACCGCGCGGCGCTGAACGGCAAAGTTCTTCAGCTGAACTTGGGGTATAGCCACGATGTGAACTATGCCGTTCCGGCTGGCATCGAAGTCAAAGTGACCAAGCCTACCGAAATTGTGATCTCGGGCATCAATAAACAACAAGTCGGCCAGGTGGCTGCCGAAATCCGCGAATACCGTGGGCCAGAGCCTTACAAGGGCAAGGGTGTCAAGTATGCGGGTGAATACATCCACCGCAAAGAAGGCAAGAAGAAGTAAGGAAGCAGACAAATGGCAACTCCAAAAAATGCTATGGGCCTGCGCAAGGTTCGTGTGCGCAAGACGCTCAAGGCCCGCGAAAATGGCCGTCCACGCCTGTCGGTGTTCCGTTCTTCAAAGAACATCTATGCGCAAATTATTGATGATATAAAGGGCCATACGGTGGCGCAAGCTTCTTCACTTGAAGAAGGCTTCATCGCGGCCAAGAAGACGGGCGCCAATAAGGCTGCCGCCACCGAAATCGGCAAGCTTGTGGCCGAACGTGCGGTTAAAGCTGGCGTGAAGGAAGTGGTGTTTGACCGCGGTTCTTATATTTATCATGGCCGCGTGAAGGCCTTGGCTGAAGCTGCACGTGCAGCTGGCCTGAAGTTTTAAGGGAATTTGCAGATGGCTAACGAACGTTCCGAACGCGGCAAACGCGATAACAAGGGCGGTGAAGAGCGCGACAGCGAATTCATCGACAAGCTGGTGCATATCAACCGCGTCGCCAAAGTGGTGAAGGGCGGTAAGCGTTTTGGCTTTGCAGCTCTGGTTGTGGTTGGTGATCAAAAGGGCCGCGTTGGCTTTGGCCACGGCAAAGCCCGCGAAGTGCCTGAAGCAGTGCGCAAAGCCACAGAAGCCGCCAAGCGCGGTTTGATCCGCGTGCCGCTGCGTGAAGGCCGCACCTTGCATCATGATATTGATGGTCGTTGGGGTGCTGGCAAGGTTACACTGCGCACGGCTCCTCCGGGCACCGGCGTTATTGCTGGTGGCCCAATGCGCGCCGTGTTTGAAGCCGTTGGCATGTCAGATGTTGTGGCGAAGTCTCGTGGTTCATCCAACCCCTACAACATGGTTCGCGCCACGTTTGATGCGTTGAAGATGCAGACTTCGCCGCGCGCTGTTGCTGCCCGTCGTGGCAAAAAGGTCAGCGAAGTGTTGAAAAATCGCACCGCTGACGTGGTTGCAGACTGAGGAATTTGAACATGGCAAAAGCAGCAGCAAAGACCGTTACGCTTGAGCAGATTGGCAGCGCCAATCGCCGGCCGGCAGACCAACAAGCGACGTTGATCGGCCTTGGCCTCAACCGCATTCGTAAACAATCGGTGTTGGTTGATACGCCTTCAGTGCGCGGGATGATTGCCAAGGTTGCGCATATTGTGCGCATTGTTGAATAAGGATTTATCTCATGAAACTCAATCAACTCGCAGATAATCCCGGCGCGAAACACACCAAGAAGCGGGTGGGGCGGGGCATTGGTTCAGGCCTTGGCAAAACCGCTGGCCGCGGTGGCAAGGGGCAGACGGCGCGCAAGGGCGGCGCCAAGGCTGGCTTTGAAGGCGGCCAAATGCCCATTTATCGCCGCCTGCCAAAGCGCGGCTTTAACAAGCCCAATGTGGTGGAATATAATGAAGTATCACTTTCACGCATTGCGACGGCTGTGGAAGCCGGGAAGATTGATGGCAAAGCTGCGATTACGGCGGAAATGCTGTATGCCGCTGGCGTGATCACCAAGCTGGCCAAAGGTGTGCGTTTGATTGGCAATGCAGAAGTGAAAGCCAAGCTTAACTTTGAAGTGTTTTACGCCTCAAAGGGTGCCGTGGCCTCGGTTGAAAAAGCCGGCGGCACTGTAAAGATTTTGCGCCCCGCACCCGTGCCCAAGAAAGTTTACTGAGGTTGATCTCCCCCCGCTCACTTCCCATATGGTGAGCTTCGGGAAAAGGAAACACGATGGCATCAGCAGCTGAACAACTTGCAGCCAATATCAATTTCGGTTCGCTGAGCAAAAACCAGGATTTGCAAAAGCGCATTTGGTTTACACTGGGTGCGCTGATCATCTACCGCCTGGGTTCTTACATTCCCATTCCCGGCATTGACACCGCACAGTTGGCCAATTTTGCCAATGCAAATTCGGCTGGTATTTTAGGCTGGATGAACGGTCTGGCGGGCGGCGCATTGGGCCGCATGGCGATTTTTGCTCTGAATATCATGCCTTACATTTCGGCCTCAATCATCATGCAATTGATGACGACGGTTTCGCCAGCGCTGGAATCTCTGAAAAAAGAAGGCGAGACCGGGCGCAAGAAAATCAATCAATATACGCGTTACGGCACGGTTATTTTGGCTGCCCTCCAGGCTTATGGCATTGCCATTGGTTTGATGGGGCGAGGGGGGCTGGTGTTGAACCCCGGGCCATTTTTTGTCGCTTCCACAGTGATTACGTTGACGGGTGGCACGGTGTTTCTGATGTGGCTGGGTGAGCAAATCACTGCGCGCGGCATTGGCAATGGTACTTCCCTCATTATATTCTCCGGCATCGTGGCTAATTTGCCAAGCGGTGTGGCAGCGCTTCTGGAATTGGGCCGCACGGGGCAAATGTCACCGTTCGTTATCATGGCTATTCTGGTTTTGGCGATTGCGGTTGTGGCCTTCATTGTGTTCTTCGAGCGCGCCCAGCGCCGCCTGCTTATTCAATATCCCAAACGCCAAATTGGCATGCAGATTACCCAAGGTGAAAGTTCACATTTGCCGCTGAAGCTCAACACCGCTGGCGTTATTCCGCCGATTTTTGCCTCGTCGCTTTTGTTGCTGCCACTCACTGTGGCAAATTTCTCGGCAGGCAAAGGCCCAGAGTGGTTTAACTATGCCGTGGCATTGCTGGGCCACGGCAAGCCGCTGTTCCTTTTGCTGTATGCGTTGCTGATTGTTTTCTTTTGTTTTTTCTATACCTCCATCATGTTCAACCCCAAGGAGACAGCAGAAAACTTGAAGAAGTCTGGTGGCTTTATCCTTGGCATTCGCCCGGGTGAGCAAACCGCAGAATATCTTGACCGTGTCTTGACGCGCATTACAGTGATCGGTGCGGCGTATATTGTGGTCATCTGCCTTATCCCTGAAATGATTGTGGGCTATTCCGGAATTCCGTTTTATTTTGGGGGCACTTCTCTGATGATTGTTGTCTCGGTTACACTCGATACCGTTTCGCAAATTCAAGGCCATCTGCTGAGCCAGCAATATGAGCGCTTGATGAAGAAGTCTTCCCTGCGGGGCCGCAGTAAATGAATGTGATACTGTTGGGGCCACCGGGAGCCGGCAAGGGCACGCAAGCCAAAATTCTGGAAGACAAGCTGGGTTACAAGCAACTCTCAACGGGCGACATGCTGCGCAGTGCAATCGTTGCGGGTTCCGACATCGGGGTGAAAGCGAAAGCCATCATGGATCGCGGCGATCTGGTTTCGGACGATGTGATCATTGGCATCGTGTCTGAGCGTTTGGACAAGCCCGATGTTATAAAGGGTGTGGTGTTTGACGGCTTTCCGCGCACGCCTGCGCAAGCCGATGCGCTGGACAAGATGCTGGCTTCCAAGGGCCAAAAACTCAACGCCGTGATCGAAATGAAAGTGGATGATGAAGCCTTGGTCAGCCGCATTGTTGGCCGTTATTCTTGTGCCACGTGCGGGCAGGGCTATCATGATGAATTAGCCAAGCCGAAAGTGGCGGGCGTGTGTGATGTGTGCAGCGGAACCGTTTTTAACCGCCGCCCCGACGATAATGAAAAGACCGTGCGCGACCGTTTGGGCGTGTACAACAGGCAGACAGCCCCGCTGGTGGCCTATTACCACCGGAAGGGCAATTTGCATGTGATTGACGGCATGGCTGAAATTGCGAAAGTGACGAGCGCAATGACATCCATCCTCAATCAAGTGAAGGGTTAGAAAATCAGGGCTTTCCGGTTGACGGGGTGGAGAATCCCCTCTAAGGCGGGCGCACTTTCTAATCCAACTATCAGGCTGGCCGAGAGGGCATTCTCTCTTGGCACAGCCTTGTGCCTTTCAAATGGCGCGTCAAGTTTGGTTTGAGTTTTTGATCGATAGCTGTGGAAGCTATTGATTTTATGAGGAGATTAAGGTGGCCCGTATTGCAGGCGTAAACATTCCAACGGCAAAGCGCGTCGAAATCGCGCTGCGCTATATCAATGGCATTGGGCCAAACAACGCCAAGGTTATCTGCGGCGAAGTAAAGATTCCAGCCGCTAAACGTGTCAATGAGTTGACGGATGCCGAAATTTTGGCGATCCGAGAAATTATTGACCGTGATTATACGGTTGAGGGCGATCTTCGCCGTGAGATTGCCGTGAACATCAAGCGCTTGACGGATTTGGGCTGCTACCGGGGCCTTCGCCACCGCAAGGGCCTGCCGGTTCGCGGCCAGCGCACTCACACCAACGCGCGTACTCGTAAAGGCCCCGCAAAGGCCATTGCCGGCAAGAAGAAATAAGGATCACCTCATATGGCTAAAGAAGCTGCGCGTCCGCGCAAAAAAGAGCGCAAGAACGTATCATCAGGCATGGTGCATGTGAACGCCTCGTTCAACAATACCATGATCACCATCACCGATGTGCAAGGCAACACCATTGTGTGGGCTTCGGCTGGCAAAATGGGTTTTAAGGGTTCGCGCAAGTCAACGCCTTATGCCGCCCAAATGGCGGGTGAACAGGTGGCGCGGGCCGCAATTGAGCATGGCATGCGCACTGTCGAAGTGGAGGTGACTGGCCCAGGCTCTGGCCGGGAATCGGCATTGCGCGCATTGCAGGCCGGTGGTCTTCAGGTGACTTCAATACGCGATATCACCCCGATCCCGCATAATGGCTGCCGCCCACCAAAGCGCCGCCGCGTTTAGTCATTCAAAAAATAGAAGTTGGAGAGGGGTAAAACTCTCTCGGAGGCTGACAGGAATATGAACATGCAGGTCAATCAAAAGAATTGGCAAGAACTTATCCGCCCCAACAAGATTGATATTCAATCTGGCAAGGATAAGAAGCGCGTTGCAACGATTGTTGCTGAACCGCTGGAACGCGGCTTTGGCACAACGCTGGGCAATGCTTTGCGCCGCATCTTGCTTTCATCGCTGCAGGGCGCTGCGGTATCGTCCATCCAGATTGATGGCGTGCTGCATGAGTTTTCATCCATTGCAGGCGTGCGCGAAGATGTGACGGATATGATCCTTAACATCAAGGAAATTGCCTTTGCCATGCATGCTGAGGGCCCGAAGCGTTTGACGCTGAAGAAGACTGGCCCTGGGCTTGTGAAAGCCAGCGACATTCAACAATCAGCTGATGTGCATGTGCTGAACCCCGATCATGTGATCTGTGCCCTTGATCAAGGTGCAGAGCTGCGCATTGAATTTACCATCAACAATGGCAAGGGCTATGTACCGGCTGATCGCAACCGTGCAGAAGATGCGCCGATTGGGTTGATCCCTGTCGATTCGATTTACTCGCCCGTGCGCCGGGTTTCCTATCGCGTGGAAAACACCCGCGAAGGCCAGATCCTTGACTATGACAAATTGATCATGACCGTTGAGACCAACGGGGCTGTGTCTCCGGAAGATGCCGTGGCTTATGCCGCACGCATTTTGCAAGACCAGATTAGTGTGTTCATCAACTTCAGCGAACCCACGGCCCATGTGGTGGAGGAGATTCGCCAAGAGCTGCCGTTCAATGCGGCGCTGCTGAAAAAGGTGGACGAGCTGGAACTTTCCGTGCGCTCGGCCAACTGTCTCAAGAATGACAACATTGTTTACATCGGCGATTTGATCCAGAAATCGGAAGCCGAAATGTTGCGTACGCCGAACTTTGGCCGCAAGTCTCTCAACGAAATCAAGGAAGTTCTGGCTCAAATGGGCTTGCACCTTGGCATGGAAGTGCAGAACTGGCCGCCCGAAAACATCGACGAGCTGGCGAAAAAGCTCGAGAGCCACTATTAAGTTTACAAGGTTAGGAGACTATCATGCGTCACGGTTTTAAAGGCCGCCAACTCAACCGCACCTCGGAGCATCGCAAGGCGATGTTTGCGAATATGGCGGCATCGTTGATCAAGCATGAGCAGATTGTAACCACTCTGCCGAAGGCGAAGGATCTTCGCCCCATTGTTGAAAAGCTGGTGACTCTGGGCAAGAAGGGCGGGCTGCATGCACGCCGCCAGGCCATTGCGCAAATGCGCGACATTGAACAAGCCAAGAAGCTGTTTGACGTGATCGCCAAGCGCTACAAGGATCGCAAGGGTGGTTATCTGCGCATCATGAAAGCGGGCTTCCGCATGGGCGACAACGCTGCTGTGGCCGTGATTGAATTCGTGGACCGGGATGTTTCGGCCAAGGGCAAAGATTCAGGCCCCTCACAAAAGAAGGAAGAGGCAGCGGCTTAATCTTTTTAAGAAATTTTAGTTCGAAAAAGGCCGGGGTTGAACCGGCCTTTTTTGTTGGGTGAGGATTATCAGAAAAACACAAAATCGGTGGCGTGAGGGCTGGCGTTGGCGGTGTTGTCGATCTGAATGGTGTCGGGGCCGAAGGCCACCAGCACGTTGGCGCCACTCTGGAATAAATAAAATTGTACCTTAATGGTATTGGAACCGGTGAGTGATGTGTAAATGCCCTGAGCGCCGCCAAAAAATGCTGCCGGCAATATCGTAGGTACCGCCGAAGTTTCCGATTACCGACGTTCCGGTTGTAGCAAAATAGATCTCGGCGAGAACGATGTAAGTATCGTTGGAGTCGAAAGATTAGGCCCCGCTTGAATGAACCGTCAAGCCAACATCATGTTGACGCCGGAGCTAAAAAGGCGAGGTGATCTCTTTTAAAGTCTATCAACCGGCAAGGCGATGTGCGGTTTGCGCTGCTTGGCGAAAATGCAGTTGTCGCTGAACGCGCCAGAAGATTTGCAATGATCCGCGGTGGTGAACAGTGACAGCAGCTGATCATTGCTGGTGACGAGGCCAAGTTTTTCCCGTGCGCCATTTTGCCAAGAGATGACATTCATCTTTTCTGGCGCGGCCTTGCCCATTTCATCAATAATGGCGGGTGAAGCACCCATCTGGGTGAAATAAGGCAATAACCGTTGTTTCAGCTCGGCGGTTACGCCCACTACTTTTTTAGGCTTGAGGTAAGTGCGGTTGACGAATTTGCGTGAGATGATAACCTTTTTCCCATTCACCATGTGCCAACTCACCATGAAATGATCAACAAACGGATGGCTTTCATCCAAGGGCGCATGCAGGCCTACCAAAGCATTTTTATCCACAATGCGCACCACGCCGCCCAACAAGATTAAAGGGCAGGCCGAAAAGCAATAACCGCGGTAAGCAAAGGCATAGGCTGGGTAAGTTTTGGTGTCTTCGCTGGGTTTGCAGCTGCCATCTTTGACTGCAAAGGGGTTGCAGGAAACGAAAGACGTCATGCCCACCGACGTGTTGATCCCATATTTGCGGATCATACGGCCCATTTCCATGGCGGCAAAAATTTTGCCACCGCCGGAGTTCAATATCAGAGGCAGCTTGCGGTAGGCCGGGTTGGCCAACAGCCGAGCCAAAGCGGCAGGCGTGTCATTTTCTATGCGCCCCTCGGCGGCAATCCATTGCGGACAATTTGGCTCACAGGTAGACAAATTAAGCCTGACCACCACAAAACGCATTGATGGCGGTTGTTTTGGAACGGGCCGCCCCGGAATTTCTATGGCAGGGGGCTTACTATTGATGGAACCTGTTTGAGCTTGGGCAGTTAAAGCGTTCAGGGTTATTGTACAGAATGCAAAAGCCGTGAAACACTTAATCCAAGCGCCCACTTGCGTGGCTTTCTCAAATATTGTCATGCGCAACCCTGTTTGAAGTCCCTTAGAAAACGCAGACCAGCATTGCTGAAAAGCAATGTCAAACCCAAATATGGCTCAGTTTAATCAGGATAGCTTAAGTATTTGAATTGTGGTGTGAAGAATTTAATGTAACCGCGACAGTTGCAATCGTTACCAGCGCCGATAACGCAATTATAACGAGTGCCTATGCATTTATTCTCCGCACTTCAATTATGGGAGAATCAGAAAAACACAAAGTCAGTGGCGTGGAGGCTGGCGATGGTGGTGTTATCGATCTGGATGGTGTCTAGGCCAAAGGCTACCAAGACATTGCCAACAATCTTGCCATGGTTTGCATGACAAAGTTGCCGTTCAGCGTTGCGCCACTGCCACCACAGTTGGTGTTGCCGACAATATGGCCAGTATCACCAACATAAAGCGAGGAGTTTGCCCCACTCGCACCGATCAAGACGCCGTTGAAAGCGCTTGCAACCGTGCCCCGTGGTTATCGCTGCTCTCCCACGCCTGTGAAGATGGGGCGTATAGGAGCTGGGGCGATTATCAACCCGCTAGCGCTTGCCTCATAACCACGGATAAATTAGGGCCACTGCATTGCTGTTGTCAATATGGGCTCACCACTTCTTAACCACGTTGTTTGACTGCTTGTTTACATTGCAGGTGCAAAACTCTCTAAAATTTTATGGAGTTTTCCATGCGACTTGCCCATTTAAAGATTATTGTTTATTCGGTTGCAACTCTGACTTTGGCTGGCTGTGCGCATCACGCATCTCGTTCTTCCTTTCACCACGGCTTTGCCAGCGCTTCGTCTGATCCGTTTGCGGGGAAGGGCAGCCCCTATTATAAAGGTGGCACCATTCCCTTCGGTGGCGGGGAATATCACGTGGGAAACTCATATCAAGTTGCGGGTCGCTGGTTTAACCCGCGCGAACAGCCAGGTTATGACAAAACCGGCACCGCCTCTTGGTATGGTGAAGCGTTTCATCGGCGCCGCACATCCAACGGCGAGTGGTTTGACATGAATACGCTGACAGCGGCCCATGCCACGTTGCCGTTGCCTTCCTATGCACTGGTTACCAATCTTGAAAACAATCGCCAAGTGGTGGTGCGCGTGAATGATCGTGGGCCGTTTGTGGGCACGCGGGTGATGGACCTTTCAAAACGTGCTGCAGATGTTCTTGGCTACCGCATGAAGGGAAAGGCGCAAGTTCGGGTGAAGTTGATCGGCCCGGCGCCCATCAGCGATTCCATGGGCCATATGCTGGCAATGAACCAAGCGATGAAGCAAGGGGCTTCAATGGGGCAGCTTATGGCCATGTCCAATGATGTTTCAGCGCGGGCACCTGCAACGGCCATGGCAATGAACGAGCCTGCGCTGCCCCGTGTGAAAAGGGTGCCGGCAGCCGCAACCGTCGCAACCGCTGAAGTGCAACAGGTGGCTTTTGAGCCGCCGGCCATTCTGCCGAAAGCCTCTTATATTGTGCGCGCCGGAGTATTTCATGATTTAAACAATGCCAACTCGGCTTATCAACAGCTGCAGGCTTTTGCGCCGACGCGCATTGTGAAAGCTGTGGGTGTCAATGGCCCGCTTTACCGCGTGGAAATGGGCCCGCTTGAAAACAAGGCGGATGCCGATGCCGCCATGACGGCCGCCGTGGGAGAAGGCTTTGAGGATGCAAAGATGATCATTGCCGAGGGCTTGCAAATCTCGATGAAATAAAGCCAGCCTTACAAGCAGTTGATTTGTGGAGCAGGGGTTTGCTTGCTATCATAAGCCATGTTCAAATTATTTCTTATCGGTGTGGCGCTTATTTTAACGACACTATCCGCAAAAGCTGAAGTGTTTCTTGAAAATTTAACCTGGACGGAACTGCGTGATGCGGTTGCAGGCGGCAGCACAACGGTGATCGTTCCGGTGGGCGGCACCGAGCAGAGCGGCCCCCATCTGGCGTTGGGCAAACACAACGCGCGGGTGAAAGTTTTTTCGCAACTTATCGCTGAACGGTTAGGGAAAACTTTCGTGGCCCCGATTATGGCTTATGTGCCAGAGGGACAAATTGATCCGCCCACGGAGCATATGAAGTTTCCGGGCACTATCAGCCTGACGGACGCGACGTTTATAAAAGTGTTGGAAGAAACAGGGCGTTCCCTGCGTCATGCCGGCTTCACCCATATTGTATTCATTGGCGATCATGGGGGCTATCAAAGTGATCTGGTGAGTGCGGCAAGCGCCCTGAACAAAGAATGGGGGGGCAAGGGCAAGGCCATTGGGCTTCGCCAGTATTATGCAATTGCCCAGAATGAATATGTTGAGGCGCTGCGACAGGGGGGCATGTCTGATGCGGAAATCGGTACGCATGCGGCACTGGCCGACACATCACTTGAATTAGCCACCGCCCCGGAAATGGTGCGGCAAGGCAAGCTTGCCGATAAAGCCTCGGCCAATCCCGCAAACGGTGTTTATGGTGGCTCCCCGCTGCGCTCATCTGCGGCTTTAGGCCAAAAAGGCGTTGACCGCATCGTTGCTGGCACGGTAACCGAAATTCAGAAATTTCGGGGCGAAAAATAGTTTTATGAAATCACGTCTGCATATGAGCCTCGAGGCTGCGGCTTTGATTGTTGCCATGGTTGGCACCACGCAAGCTGCCCATGCGCCGGATCGCAGTGGTTGTCGGTCAAGCGGCGCCATTTTAACGGCGGCCAGCGCTGCCGCCCCGGCAACTTTGGTGGCTGAGGACAACGCCGCAGTGCCCGCAAGTGTTGGTAGCGATGGTGTAACGCCTGCACCTCTTGTCAGCGATGCACCTGCTGCAACGGCGTTGAATATCTATAGCGAAATTGGTGCCGACAAGCTTTCTCCCAGTGTGGCGGCTGCTACTCCACGGGTTTACGTTCCCAACCATTCTTCCAACACTGTGAGTGTGATTGACGTTGCCACCCAAAAGATCGTGCAAACAATAAGGGTGGGCCGCGGGCCGGAACACATTATTCCATCATGGGATTTGAAAACGTTGTGGGTGGCCAACAATGCCAATCAGACCACACAGGGTTCAATGACGCCGATTGATGCAGCCACCGGCAAAGCGGGCCCCTCGGTGCCGGTGAATGATCCTTACAACATGTATTTTATGCCCGATGGCTCTGCTGCCATTATTGTGGCCGAGGCCTATCACCGCCTTGAGTTGCGCGATCCGCAAACCATGGCCTTGAAATCCACCATTGAAACGCCGGACTGCAAGGGCATCAATCATGGTGACTATGCGGCGGATTATAGTTTCATGGTGTTCACCTGTGAATTCAGCGGCAAGCTGATGAAGGTGGATATAAAGAACGGCGTGGTGCTGGATCAGCTATCGCTGTCTATGCTGGGTTCAATGCCGCAGGATGTGCGCCTGACGCCGGATGGCAAGACATTTTTTGTGACCGACATGTGGAATGACGGGGTTTATTTTATTGATGCCGGCAGCTTTAAAGAAAACGGTTTTGTTCATACCGGGCCTGGCGCGCATGGTTTGACAACGAGCCGCGACGGCACCAAAATATATGTCTCGAACCGTGGTTCCAATCGCATGCCGGACCGCGCGGGCAAACCGGGCAGTGTTGCCGTGTTGGATTTTGCGTCCAAACAGGTAGAGCGCACCTGGTTGATCCCCGGCGGTGGTAGCCCCGATATGGGCAATGTGACGGCGGATGGCAAACAGCTGTGGCTTTCTGGCCGCTTTGACGGGCAGGTCTATGTGTTGGATACAGACAGCGGTGCCGTGACCAAGATCAACGTAGGCATTGAACCGCATGGTCTTACGGTGTGGCCACAACCCGGGCGCTTCTCGCTGGGGCACACAGGAAACATGCGCTAGACTTCGGGCCAATTACGGTTTCTGCTCTAACTGATCAAGCAAGGCCGCCGCCCCTTGGTTGTCGGGATCTAATTCCACGGCCCTGCGGCAATCGACCTTGGCCTTTTCAGGCTGTGGTTTGCGCAATGCAGAAAGGGCGTAACAGCGGTTTCCAAAATAAAGGGAAGAGGTTGGCATCAACGCAATGGCTTTATCATAATCGGCAAGGGCGGCTTTTTCATCGCGCTCGGCAGAGCCCGTGGCCCACTGAATGTTGGCACGCACAAAATAATACTGGCCATTCTCTGGATCAAGCTCAATCGCTTTGTTGATATCTGCTTGCGCCTGGGGCGTTTCTGCAAAATTGCCATGGGCGATTGCCCTGCGGTAGAAGCCCACCGCCAATTCTTTACCCTGGTATTGCGCGGAATCGATATAGGCGGTGCAAGCACTGAGGGCCTTCTCATCCGAGGCGCCTTCCTTGCACTCTGCTGCTGTTCCCGGAATTCCTGCGGCGGCGAATAGAGTGGCGAGACTTAAGCCAAGCGTTGTGAAAAATATTTTCCCGAGTTGGGGCATGAGGTGACATCCCACAGTAAGGTATCTTAATGTGCCGTCGAATTTATCCGCAACATCGAAAAAATGTCAATGTTGCAGATTTCCGCGTTAACGCGAGCGCGGATTCAGAACTTTTCGGCGCGGGCCATATCCCAAGGCTTCTGCCAGGATTGCGGAACTTTGCCCTGCAACAGATCATTGCTCTGTACACTGACGAATTGGCTGCCGAGAGACATTACCTTGCCGGCGCCGCCGCGACGCAGAATATGGTGGGGCATCAAATCTTTTGGGGTGCGCAAGCCTGCGGCAGCTAAAAGTTCGGCCAGGGATTTCACCGTTTCGCGGTGAAAATTGGCCACGCGTGTGGCTTTGTCTCCCACCACAATAGCGCGTTGGCGCAGCGGGTCTTGGGTTGCAACGCCCGTGGGGCAGTGGCCGGTGTGGCAGCTTTGTGCCTGTATGCAACCAATGGCGAACATGAAACCACGGGCGGCGTTGCACCAATCTGCACCCAAGGCGAAAGCCCGCGCCAAGTCAAAACCCGTGATGATTTTGCCGGCGCAGCCCAGCTTTATTTTATCGCGGAGGCCCGCACCCAACAATGCCATATGAACGAAGGCCAAACCATCACGCATAGGCATGCCGAGGTTATCGATGAATTCCGCAGGGGCAGCACCCGTGCCACCTTCTTTGCCGTCGATCACGATGAAATCTGGCGTGATCCCGGTGTGCAACATGGCTTTGACAATGGCAAAAAATTCAGTGCGGTGGCCGATACAGAGTTTGAAACCCACCGGCTTTGCACCGCACAGGCCGCGCAACTGTTCGATGAATTTGATCAACTCAAGAGGCGTGGAAAAGGCGCTGTGGGCTGCCGGTGAAACGCAATCAACGCCAACATTCACGCCTCTGATTGCGGCGATTTCGGCGGTGACTTTGGGGCCGGGTAAAACGCCGCCATGGCCGGGTTTGGCACCTTGGCTGAGCTTTATTTCGATCATTTTGATTTGTGGGTCAGCGGCTGTTGCGGCAAAATTTTCGGGTGAAAAACTGCCATCCAGGTTACGGCAGCCGAAATAGCCAGAGCCGATTTCCCAAATCAGATCACCGCCTGCTTCGCGGTGATAGGGGCTGACTGATCCCTCACCGGTATCGTGCGCAAAGCCGCCGAGCCTTGCGCCCTTGTTCAAAGCGCGAATGGCGTTGGCTGAAAGCGCGCCGTAACTCATGGCCGAGATGTTGAAAATTGAAGCGTTGTAAGGTTGCTTGCAATCGGGGCCACCGACAGTGAGCCGGAACCCGGTGTGTTCCACCGGTGCGGGAGCGATGGAATGCAACATCCATTCTGCTCCGGCTGCATAAACATCATTGTGGGTGCCGAAGGGGCGCTTATCCAATTGGTTCTTGGCGCGTTGATAAACAATGGCACGGCGTTCTCGCGGGAATGGGCGGCCATCTGTATCGGCTTCAAAGAAATATTGCCGCAGTTCAGGCCGGATGGTTTCCATGAGAAAGCGCATATGTCCGATGACCGGATAATTGCGCAAAATGGAATGCCGCGTTTGCAGCAGGTCATGCAGGCCCAGCAGGGCCAGCGCCGCTGTCGCTACCGCAACGGCATCAAAAGGCAAAGCCCATTGCGGGTGGAAGAAGCTGACTATGGAGCACGCCAAGGCGATGAGAATTGTGGAGCTAAAGACCCAATAACGTTTCTCTCGTCCATATCGAAGATAATCCATTTGGCACTTACTCCGGGTGTTGCAATTGACCTTGCTATCATGAAAGTATGGACATCGAAACTTACGACAAAGTGATGACGGTACGCCGGGTTGCCATTAAATGATGTGCGCCACTCAAAATTCTTGCAATCGTCATCGAAGCTGCTCATAAGCGCTGCCAAATCAACCTTTGGAGACATTTGATGAGCGCCATTCTTGACATTCACGCCCGCGAGATTTTGGATAGCCGCGGCAATCCAACCATTGAAGTTGATGTGATGCTGGAAGATGGCTCGTTTGGCCGTGCCGCGGTTCCTTCAGGTGCCTCCACGGGCGCGCATGAAGCAGTGGAACTGCGCGACGGCGACAAGAAGCGTTATATGGGCAAAGGCGTTTCCAAAGCCGTGGCCGCCGTGAATGGCGAGATTTTTGATCAACTCATCGATATGGATGCTACGGAGCAATTGGCCATTGACCGCGAGATGATTGCACTTGATGGCACGCCCAACAAAGCGCGACTTGGGGCGAATGCTATCTTGGGTGTTTCTTTGGCTGCGGCCAAGGCTGCCGCCGAGTCTTCAGCACTACCACTCTATCGGTATGTGGGCGGGGCGGCAGCGCGCACGCTTCCGGTGCCCATGATGAACATTATCAACGGCGGCGTTCACGCGGATAACCCCATCGACTTTCAAGAATTCATGATCATGCCGGTGGGCGCTGATAGTTTCAAAGAAGCACTCCGCGCTGGAACTGAAATTTTTCATACGTTGAAAAGTGCGTTGAAGAAAGCGGGGCATAACACCAACGTGGGCGACGAAGGCGGCTTTGCGCCCAACTTGCCATCGGCAACCGCTGCCCTTGATTTCGTTATGCAGTCAATTGAGCAAGCGGGATATAAAGCCGGCAAGGATATTTATCTGGCGATGGATTGCGCTGCCACCGAGTTTTTCAAGGGCGGCAAATATGTATATGAAGGCGAGGGCAAGACACGCTCCATAGATGAACAAGTGGATTATCTGGCCAAGTTGGCGGCTGATTATCCGATCGTCTCTATTGAAGACGGCTTGTCTGAAGATGATTGGGAAGGATGGAAAAAAATCACTGACAAGATTGGCATGAAAACCCAGTTGGTGGGCGATGATCTGTTCGTGACCAACACCGCGCGCCTGGCACGCGGCATCAAGAGCGGCACTGCCAATTCCATTCTGGTGAAAGTGAACCAGATCGGCTCGCTGACTGAAACTTTAGAAGCGGTGGAGATGGCGCACAAGGCAGGCTACACAGCGGTCATGTCGCACCGTTCTGGGGAAACCGAAGATTCCACCATTGCAGATCTGGCCGTGGCCACCAACTGCGGGCAGATCAAAACGGGTTCACTCGCACGCTCAGACCGGTTGGCGAAATATAATCAGTTGCTGCGCATAGAAGAAGAACTTGGCCCACAAGCATTGTATGCTGGCCGTTCAATACTCAAAGGATAAGCAGCTTAGGGGATGCCAACACTTGCGCTCAAGTTTGAAAGGCTTGAGCGTTTGCCATTCTAAAATGAAATTATGCAACAGCCTGCTGTTGCAGCGGCGTGGGAACGACTTCGCTCAGTTTGGTTTTGGCCAGCGACGTTGTCATCGCCCTTGAAGCTTCGCACAGTTTTGGCATCAAGGCCTGGAATATCTGCTTTGCCGCGTCGCAATGGGGGTTATCGATGCTGCGATGGGTTCGAAACACTTGTTCATCTTCTACCGCTTGATAAATTTCAGAGAGCGTAATCTCGTGGGCTGGTCGGCCTAAAACAAAGCCACCCGCGCGGCCTGATGTTGAGCCCACCAAACTGCTTTTTTCCAGTTGCGACATCAGCCGGCGGATCACCACGGGGTTGGTGTCGACGCTTGCAGCGATCACACTAGAGCACACGGGTCCCTTCTTGCCGTAGTGGGCAAGCAAGCTCATGACGTGGACGGCCACGACAAATCGGCTGGAGGACAACATGCGTCTTAGATCGGCGCATATTGGTTAAAAATCAAGTGCCGTTGGGGTGGATGGCGTTTAGCGGCATTAATCGTTTGTTAAGTGCGATTGTCTGTAATAGCGCGATGTATCTGATTTTGCGTCACCGCATGGAGCTTTTGGTCAGCTTGGCCTGCCTGGCTTTGCTGGGTTATTTATGCTGGCAAGGTTTCTATGGGGTACGCAGTTACCAATACCGCGACAGCCTTTCGCACAAGTTGGCAAACCTGAGCGCAGACTTTAACGGCGTGGCCCGCCAGCGCAAAGTTCTTGAGGATAAAGTCAAGATGGTTCAACCCGGAACCATGGATGCGGATCTGGTGGATGAAATGGCGCGACGTGATCTAAACATGGGCAAGGCAAACGATGTTATTGTTCTCCTCAAGCCCTGAATCTTGCGAGAAATCCGTTAGATAAACCGAATTTCAGTTGATATTACTTTTCTCTAATCGCCCCAATAGTTTAGTGCTAAGGTTAGCAAAACACGGGAGCGATTATGGCGGTCAAATCTGCTTACATGGCCAAAAAGGGCCCAAAGCCTGAGAAATCTTCTAAGAAATCTGATCTGGCAAATTCCGGCTTCACGGCTGACGAAGAACTTAAAGCCTATAAAGACATGCTGCTCATCCGCCGCTTTGAAGAAAAGGCGGGCCAGCTTTATGGCATGGGGCAAATCGGTGGCTTCTGCCATCTCTATATCGGCCAAGAAGCAGTGGTTGTGGGTCTTGAAATGGCGGCCATTGAAGGCGACCAACGCATCACATCATACCGCGACCATGGCCACATGCTGGCATGCGGGATGGACCCGAAAGGTGTTATGGCCGAGCTTACGGGCCGCCAAGGGGGGCTATCCAAGGGCAAAGGCGGCTCGATGCATATGTTTAGCAAGGAAAAGAATTTCTTCGGCGGCCACGGCATTGTGGCGGCCCAGGTGCCGTTGGGGGCAGGGCTGGCTTTTGCCAATAAATATCGCGGCAACAAAAATGTGTCTTTCACCTATTTCGGCGATGGCGCGGCCAATCAGGGGCAGGTTTACGAGACTTTCAACATGGCCTCGATCTGGAAATTGCCCTGCATATTTGTGATTGAGAACAACCGCTACGCCATGGGCACATCGGCCACGCGTTCAACAGCGGAAGCGGAACATCTTGGCGCACGTGGTGAGGCTTTTGGCATTCCATCCGAGCAAGTAGACGGGATGGACGTGCGCGCCGTGAAAGAAGCTGCCGATCGCGCCGTGGAGCACTGTCGTTCAGGCGAAGGCCCTTATATTCTGGAAATGATGACCTATCGCTATCGTGGCCACTCGATGTCTGACCCGGCGAAATATCGCAGCAAAGAAGAAGTGCAGAAAATGCGAGAAGAGCATGATCCGATCGAGCAGGTGAAAGCCCGTTTGCTGAAGGCCAACCGTGTGAGCGAAGATGCCCTGAAAAAGATCGATACCGATATTCGCGATGTGGTGACGGCGGCTGCCGATTTCGCCATGGCCGATGCGCCGCCGGCGGATTCCGAACTCTGGACCGATATCTACAAAGTGGCTTGAGGAGTAGCACATGCCAACCATTCTCATGCCCGCACTTTCACCTACGATGGAAGAAGGCAAACTTTCCAAATGGCTTAAAAACGTCGGAGACCAGATTAAATCTGGCGACGTTTTGGCGGAGATTGAAACCGATAAGGCCACGATGGAAGTGGAAGCCATTGACGAGGGGCCGTTGACTGAGATTTTAATTCCCGCGGGAACTGAGGGCGTGAAGGTCAATGCACCCATTGCCGTGATTGGCGCGCGGAGTGCTGGCGCAGCCTTCGAGGCCCCGCTGCGCGGAGCACCTCAGGATGAGGTTAAGTCTGGTTCATCGACAGTTTTGCCTCACCCTGAGGTGCCGCCACAGGCGACCTCGAAGGGCGAGGCTCTCTCCGAGCCTGAAATTCCCGCTGGCACGGAAATGGTTTCCATGACGGTGCGCGAAGCCATCCGCTCCGCCATGTCGGAAGAAATGCGCGCTGATAAAGATGTGTTCCTGATGGGCGAAGAAGTTGGCGAATATCAGGGCGCCTATAAAATCAGCCAAGGCATGTTGGACGAGTTCGGGCCAGAACGGGTGCGCGATACGCCGATCACTGAACACGGCTTCACCGGCATTGCCGTGGGCGCGGCGTTTGCTGGCCTCAAGCCCATTGTGGAATTCATGACCTTCAATTTTGCCATGCAGGCCATTGATCAAATCATCAATTCAGCAGCCAAAACTTTATATATGTCAGGCGGCCAGATGGGCTGCCAGATTGTGTTTCGTGGCCCCAATGGTGCGGCGGCGCGCGTTGGTGCACAGCACTCGCAGGATTATACGGCGTGGTATTCACAAATTCCGGGCCTTAAAGTGATCGCCCCTTATTCTGCCGCCGATGCCAAGGGCTTGATGAAGGCTGCCATCCGCGACCCGAACCCGATCATCTTTCTGGAAAATGAGATCCTCTACGGCAAAACATTTGAAGTGCCGAAACTTGATGATTGGGTGGTGCCCATCGGCAAAGCCCGGGTGGCGCGGGCTGGCCGACATGTGACTATCGTATCATTCAGCATCGGCATGACTTACGCTCTGGCTGCGGCTGAAAAACTGGCTGCCGAGGGCATTGAGGCTGAGGTGATTGACCTCCGCACAATCAGGCCCATGGATATTGAAACTGTGGTGAAGAGCATTCAAAAAACCAATCGTTGCGTGTGTGTGGAAGAGGGTTATCCGCGCTTTTCGGTAACCTCCGAAATCGCTGCCGAAATCATGACGCATGCATTTGATTATCTTGACGCACCCGTGGCGCGCGTGGCTGGCAAAGATGTGCCCATGCCATATGCCACCAATTTGGAAAAACTGGCTCTGCCCAATGTGGATGATGTTGTGGCCGCCGCGAAAGGAGTTCTCTATGTCTAAGAAGCCTGCCCATGACGATCATGGCCACGACCATCACCACCATGATCATTCCCATGAAACCCATCCCAATCAATTGCAGCCGCCGCATGAAGTGTTTCATGATGCAAGTGCTGGCGAAATTGCGCGGGCGTGGATCAGCGGTGGGCAGCTTTCACTGTCTCTGCATTCGATGGCTTTCGGCAAAGCTGATATTTGGGGCCATGTGCTGGCTGGCATGGCCCAACAAGTTGCCGCGTCCATGGAAGAAATGGGCCATTCCACCAAGGGCCATAATCTGGAAGTGATCCGCAAAATCCTGGTCGAAGATTTGGCCAAGGCCGCTGCCGAAAGCTCGGTTCTCTCAAACAAAGGCTAATCAATCATGCCCGTCACCGTTCTCATGCCCGCTCTTTCGCCCACCATGGAAAAGGGCAAACTTGCCAAATGGCTGAAGCAGGAAGGCGACAAGGTGAAGTCTGGCGATGTTCTTGCCGAGATTGAAACCGACAAGGCCACCATGGAAATTGAGGCCATCGATGAAGGCACCCTTGGCAAGATCATTGTGGCCGAGGGCACGGATGATGTGTTGGTGAATGCGCCGATCGCCGTGATTTTGGCCGAGGGGGAAAAGTTGAGCGATGCAACGCTTGTTGCCGCCAACGCTTCGAGGCCGACTGCGGCGGCACCTCAGCAAGAGGGAAAATCCACTTCATCTCACCCTGAGGTGCCTGCGCCTTTGCAGGCCTCGACGGGTGCGCCACAAGGTGCATCGGGCGGCCGCGTATTCGCATCCCCGCTCGCGCGCCGCATGGCCCGCGACAAAGGCATCGACATTTCATCCGTACACGGATCAGGCCCGCATGGCCGCATTGTGGTGAAGGATGTGGAAGCCGCCAAGCTTGGTGCTGCGCCTGCGCCGGTGAGTGCTGGCGCGCCGCAAGCCATTGCCATTGCACCATCGGATGCATCAATTCTCAAAACCTTCGCAGATGGTTCCTATGCCCTTGTGCCGCATGAAACGATGCGCAAGGTGATCGCCCGCCGCCTCACGGAATCTAAGCAGCATGTGCCGCATTTCTATGTGACGGTGGATGTGGCGCTGGAAAACCTGTTGGGCCTGCGTGAGCGCCTCAATTTGCAAGCGCCGAAGGATAAAGACGGCAAGCCCGTGTGGAAAATCTCGGTCAATGATTTCGTGATCAAGGCCATGGCCATGGCTCTGGTGAAAGTGCCGGAAGCCAATGTGGCCTGGACGGATTCAGCGATGGTGCATCACAAGCATGCCGACATTGGCGTGGCGGTTTCCATCCCCGGCGGATTGATCACACCGGTGGTGCGCAGCGCTGAGTTGAAAGGCCTCGCACAGATTTCTTCGGAGATGAAAGATTATGCCGCCCGCGCCAAGGCCCGCAAGCTGAAGCCTGAAGAATATACCGGCGGCTCATGCAGCGTTTCCAACATGGGCATGATGGGGGTGAAGAACTTCTCGGCCATCGTCAACCCGCCGCAATCATCCATTTTGGCGGTGGGGGCCGCTGAACGCCGCGCCGTGGTGAAGGGCAATGCTGTGGTGATTGAGCAGTTGATGAGTGTGACACTCTCCACTGATCATCGCTGCATTGATGGTGCCTTGGGTGCGCAATTCCTCGGCGCGATCAAGCTCTATCTCGAAGAACCTGCGTTGATGTTGGTGTGAGGGCGTGGAAATGAAACACATCCTCGCATTTGGAGATTCACTCACTTGGGGCGTTGATGCCGCCACTGATTTGCGCCATCCATTTGAGGTGCGCTGGCCCAATGTTTTAGCGGCGGGGCTGAACAACGAGGCCCGCGTTTATGAAGAGGGCATGAACGGGCGCACCACGGTGTTTCCTGACCCGACCAACACCGCAGATCGCAATGGCGCGGTTGCGCTTCCGATTTTGCTGACCACGCATCAGCCGCTCGATCTTGTGATCATCATGCTGGGCACCAATGACATCAAATATGCCAATCGCTGCACGGCTTTTGATGCCAGCATGGGCATGGAGCGTTTGATCAAGCTGGTGAAGCACCATGATTTCAGCCGTGGCTATGCGACACCGCAAGTGCTCGTGGTTTCGCCGCCAGCCTTGGTGAAAACCAAGGATGAATGGTTCAACGAACTTTGGGGCCATGCGATTGCAGAATCCAAGCGCTTCAAAATTCATTATGCGCGCGTGGCGGCAGAGCAGGGTGTGCATTTTTTTGATGCCGGCACCGTGGCCGTTGGGGATGAGCGCGATGGTGGGCATTTGGACGCTGCGAATACGATTGCCATCGGCACGGCTTTGGTGCCTCTCGTGAAGAAAATTCTGGGGATTTGAAAATGGCTGACACAGCATTCGACGTTCTGATTATTGGCGCTGGCCCAGGAGGTTATGTAACCGCGATCCGTGCAGCGCAGTTCGGTTTCAAGACCGCCATTGTAGAGCGCGAACATTTGGGTGGCATTTGCCTCAACTGGGGCTGCATCCCCACCAAGGCTCTGTTGCGCTCTGCCGAAATCTATCATTACATGAAGCACGCCGGGGATTATGGTCTCAGCGCCAAAGATGTGAGTTTCGATCCCACCGCCGTTGTGCAACGCAGCCGCAATGTGTCAGGCCGGCTGAACATGGGCGTGGGAGGCTTGCTGAAGAAAAACAAAGTGCAAGTGATTTGGGGGCAAGCCAAGATCACCAAGCCGGGCGAAGTTGTGGTGGGCGCTTCCACCAAGCCGGTGATGCTGCCGCAGAACCCGCCGCCCAAGGGCACTTTGGGCGCTGGCACTTACACCGCCAAGCACATCATCATCGCCACCGGTGCACGGCCGCGCGCCCTGCCGGGATTGGAGCATGATGGCAAGCTGGTGTGGAGCTATTTTGAGGCCATGGTGCCGAAGGATATGCCGAAGTCTTTGCTGGTGGTGGGCTCGGGTGCCATCGGCATTGAGTTCGCCTCGTTTTATAATGCCATGGGTGTGGATGTGACGGTGGTGGAAATCATGGATCAAATCATGCCTGTGGAAGATTTTGAGATCAGCAAAATCGCCCAGAAACAGTTGGAGAAACAAGGCATTAAGTTCCGCATTTCAGCCAAAGTCTCAAAACTTGAGAAGGGTTCGGAAAGTGTCAAAGCCACCATCGAAGCGGGCGGCAAGGCCGAGACCATCACGGTTGACCGGGTGATTGCCGCCACCGGCGTTGTGGGCAATATCGAAAACCTGGGTCTTGAAGCGTTGGGCATGAAGACGGACAAGGGCTGCATTGTAGCAGATGGGTTTGGCAGAACCTCAGTTGCTGGCCTTTATGCCATCGGGGATGTGGCTGGCCCGCCGATGTTGGCGCACAAGGCTGAGCATGAGGGCGTGATCTGCATCGAGAAGATCAAAGGCCTTGAGGTTCATCCGATGAAGAAAGAGCAAATCCCTGGCTGCACTTATTGCCACCCGCAAGTGGCCTCAGTGGGCCTCACCGAAGCCAAGGCCAAAGCTGCGGGCCATGAGGTGAAAGTGGGGCGTTTCCCTTTCCTCGCAAATGGCAAGGCTATTGCATTGGGGGAAGATCAAGGGCTGATCAAAACCATTTTTGACGCCAAAACGGGCCGCTTGCTGGGTGCGCATATGGTGGGGGCCGAAGTGACCGAACTCATCCAAGGCTTCGTTATTGCCATGGGTTTGGAAACGACGGAGGAAGATTTGATGCACACGGTGTTTCCACATCCCACCCTTTCGGAAATGATGCACGAAAGCGTGTTGGATGCTTATGGTCGCGTCATTCATATGTGAGTAATGGTTCGGGCGCAAAATGCGGCCCATGGACGGAATGTTTGACGCATTGGATTTTGCTTCGGCTCTATTTGGTGCACTGATTGTTGCCATGTGGCTGGGGCGTGGCAAGAGCCTCAAAAGTCTATTGCTGGGGGCTTTGGTGGGCGGCTTCGCCAAACCGATTGTTTTTGGAGCGTTGCTTTTGGGCGGGTTGCACATGTTTGCAATTGGCAGCGACGACAGTTTGCAGCCCACCCCTTCCCAAGACGATTTGATGAAGATCTTCTCCCAGCAGTGACAGCTTGAAATGCAAAGATTCGTGGGCCATATCTGGCGGGAAGGGAGAGCGTAGATGGATCAAAAAAATCTGATTATCGCCATTGTCATGGGCCTGGTGGCGGGTTGGCTGGCCTCTTGGATTGTGGGCGGTTATGGGGTTGTGCAATATCTGATCAGCGGCGTGTTGGGCTCATTCGTCGGCTCATTTGTGCTCAACAAAGCTGGTGTAAGTTTGGGCATTCGCAATGAATATGGCCGTGATATAGCCACGGCAACCATTGGTGCGGTGATTGTCATGATCGTCGCTCGCATTTTACATTAGGGGAACGCTCATGTTAGCAGTTATGGAATTGGGCAATGTTGGCTTTTGGGGAACGGTTTTCATTGGCATTCTGGCCGGTTGGTTGGCCCACACCGTTATGGGTGGGCGCGGCGGGCTTATCTGGAATTTGATTATTGGGCTGATCGGTTCATGGATTGGATTCTTTGTTGCAGATAAGCTGGACATTCACCTTGCGGAATTTTTTCACGGTTGGTTCTTTGGGAACCTCGTCGTCTCGGCGGCGGGTGCCATCGTACTGCTGTTTGTGTTGCGCCTCATTCGTGGCCGATAAATGGTGAATGTTTTAGAAACGGTGGTGCGGCCCCGGCATCCGGAAAAAATGCATCGGCCTGAAACACCGTTGCTGCGCAAGCCGGATTGGATTCGCGTGAAAGCGCCTGGTTCGCCGATCTATGCCGAAACGCAAAAGATTGTGCGCAACAATAAACTCGTCACAGTGTGTGAAGAAGCAGGCTGCCCGAACATCGGTGAATGTTGGTCCAAGAAACATGCCACTTTCATGATCATGGGTGACACTTGCACGAGGGCGTGCGCCTTCTGCAATGTTAAAACGGGCCTGCCTGATGCATTGGACAGGGGCGAACCCGAGCGCGTGGGTGGTGCCGTGGCGCAGATGGGGTTGGCACATGTGGTTATCACATCGGTTGACCGCGATGATCTTGATGACGGCGGGGCCGGACATTTCGTCAGCACCATCAAAGCCATTCGCGCTGCCGCGCCCACAACGACGATTGAAATTCTTACGCCGGATTTTTTAAAGAAAGATGGAGCGTTAGAGCGTGTGGTTGAAGCAGGGCCTGATGTGTTCAACCACAACTTGGAAACAGTGCCCGCGCTGTATTTGAAAATTCGACCGGGCGCGCGTTACTTCCATTCACTGCGTTTATTGCAAAAGGTGAAAGAGCTGAACAAAAACCTGTTCACCAAATCCGGCATTATGGTTGGCCTTGGTGAAACGCGTGAGCAAGTGATGCAGGTGATGGATGATATGCGCTCGGCCAATATTGATTTCATCACCATTGGCCAATATTTGCAGCCATCACGCAAACACGCGGCGATTGATCGCTTCGTGACGCCGGAGGAATTTAAGGCCTATGAGACGACGGCATATTCCAAGGGCTTCCTGATGGTGTCATCTTCACCGCTCACCCGATCCTCACATCACGCGGGCGAAGACTTTGCCCGGCTGCGTGCGGCGCGGATGGCTGCCTAGTGGCGCATATCTCAGTCAAGCGCACAGTGGCTCTTACCCTGCATCAAGCCTTTGCCATTGCGGCAGATGTTGCCTCTTACAAGGAGTTTTTGCCGCTGTGCACGCGCTCAGCCATTCGTGGTGCGGTGGAAGAGCAGGGCGGAATCAGGCGCTTTGTCGCTGATTTGCAGGTTGCCGTAAACAAACTGGGCCTGCGTGAAAGCTTCACCAGCAAGGTTGAAGCCGACGAGAACGCGAAAACAGTTGTTGCCACCTCGCAGGATGGGCCCATCAAGAACTTGCGGGCATTATGGATGATCAAATCTTTAGACGGGGCGCGTAGCGAAGTTTCCATCACCATAGACTATGAATTCAAAAGCAGAATTCTGCAGTTTGCTGCCTCCAGCATGATGAACCATGCCGTGGCCCGCGTGCTTGAATGTTTTGAAGCGCGTGGCGCCACACTTTACCCCATGAGCGCTTTGCCCAACATTTGAAGTGCGTGGTCACGCGCTTTGGCGCGCACCTCTTCACGGCCACCCTTGAAAATCTGCTTGTCAGCCACGGCTTTCCCGCGCTTGTGGGCCACGGCAAAATGCACCAACCCAATCGGTTTGGTGTCGTTGCCGCCGGTGGGGCCAGCAATTCCAGTAACGGAAACGGCAACGCTCGCCGCAGAGTGTGTAAGGGCGCCCTCTGCCATGCTTATGGCCACTTGCTCACTGACAGCACCAAAGGTTTCAAGCAATTTGTTTGGCACACCGAGCATCTCGGATTTTGCGGCATTCGAATACGTCACAAACCCGCGATCAAAAACCGCCGATGAACCTGCAATGTCGGTAATGCTTGCAGCAACCATGCCGCCGGTGCAGCTTTCCGCTGTTGCCACTATCTGGCCTTTAGTCAAAAGCAGGGCAACAAGTTCCGCCGCTTTTATCATAACGGCAATCGAACGGTGACGACGGCGTGCGCTGCCATGCCTTCCTTGCGGCCGATGGCACCCATTTTTTCAGTGGTCGTGGCTTTGATCGCAATGCGTTTGGGATCAAGCTGCAGTTGATTGGCCAGAGCGGTTTTCATTGCCGATAAGTGTGGGCTGATTTTTGGTTCCTCCGCGAGAATGGTGATATCCACATTTGCCAATTGGCCGTTTAGCGCGCGCAGTAGTGAATAAGCCTTGGACAGGAAAATTGCAGACGGTGCCCCTTTCCACTGCGGATCAGTGGGGGAAAAATGCGTGCCGATATCGCCCTCACCAATGGCGCCAAGGATAGCATCAGTCAGCGCATGGAGCGCCACATCAGCATCAGAATGACCCTTCAGTTTTTTGTGGTGAGGAATTTCAACGCCGCACAGCCAAACCGATTTTCCGGCCGCAAAGACATGGAAATCCAGCCCTTGCCCCACGCGCACATCTGGCCTTTCTGATAGTTGCCTCGCACTCCATTCAAGATTGGCGATGGTAATATCTTGCATTGTAGTGAGTTTGCGATTGGCAGGCTCGCCTGCAACGACGCATACTTTCATGCCGTAAGCTTCGGCAACCGAAGCATCATCGGTGAGACCAGCGTTCTTGGTAGCGGCCGCCGCCGTGTGCGCGGCCCGAATTTTTTCGAAATGAAAGCCTTGCGGGGTTTGTGCAGAAAACAGTGAGGCACGATCCAGGGTTTGTTGGACAATGCCGTTCTGCGTGAATTTAATTGTGTCTGATACAGGCATAACCGGGATGACCGCCGCATTGATGTGCAGCGCGTCAATCACGCGGTCAATCATCTCGTGCGAAACAAAGGGCCTGGCACCATCATGGATCAGCACAAAATCTGGTGCCGAAGGCGCACACGCTTCGATACCAATACGGCAGGATTCTTGGCGTGTGGCGCCACCTTCAACAGCCTCAACCACCGACATGCCTCGTTTTGCCGCCTGATATTCGGATTGATGGCCTTGGCCAATGACGGTTATCACCTGTGAAACGAGCGGGTGCGACGTGAAGGCCTCCAATGTCCAGCGCAGAACCGTTTTATCCCCTACATATTGATATTGTTTGGGCTTTTCTCCACCAGCGCGAATACCAGCGCCGGCCGCCACGATGACTGCTGCAACCTTCATAACTCGGCCATAGACGAAAGCTAATGGCTTGGGAACGGGGTCGAGAAATTGTGCCAAGTTTCCATTAAAGCGCCTGCAGAATTGTCTTGACCTTATGGCAGCGCAGCGTAATTTGCTTAATTATTGGACGGGTCTAATTGGTGCTTAAATAGTGGGCATAAATATAGGAAAAGTCAAAACGCGAAATCGAGTCTTCCTGGCGCCCATGTCTGGGGTGACGGATGAACCCTTTCGCCTGGCCGCTCACGCCACGGGCGCTGGATTAGTGGTGTCTGAAATGGTGGCCTCTGAAGAATTGGTGCGGCAGCGTCGTGATATGGTACGGCGCGCGCAAGGGGCGCAAGGTCTTCATCCCTTCGTGATGCAGTTGGCGGGGCGTGAAGCGCATTGGATGGCAGAGGGTGCAAAACTGGCCAGCGACATGGGGGCTGACATCATCGACATCAACATGGGCTGCCCCGCCAGGCAAGTGACTGGCGGGCTTTCAGGTTCTGCACTGATGCGCAACATTGACCACGCCATCACGCTGGTTGATGCAACGGTTCGCAACAGTGGTGTGCCCGTAACTTTGAAAATGCGTCTGGGTTGGGACGAGAAATCTCTTAATGCGCCAGAGTTGGCGCGGCGCGCGCAGGCCGCGGGTGTTGCCATGATCACTGTTCATGGCCGAACGCGTTGCCAGTTTTATACGGGCCGCGCCGATTGGGGAGCCATCAAGGCGGTGCGTGATGCCATTACAATTCCACTTGTGGCCAATGGTGATTGTGAAACAGCGGCCGATGCGCGCGCCATGCTGGGGGCTTGCGGGGCTGACGCGGTTATGATCGGGCGGGGTGCTTATGGCAGGCCCTGGCTGGCGGGAGTGATTGCCAACGAACTCGAAAATGGCTCAGGCCAAGCGGCCCCCACCCTGGCCGAGGAGTGCGAAATCTTGCTCAACCAGCTGACGGCAACATTGGCGCTCTACGGCGATGCCCTTGGCAATAAAACATTCCGCAAACATTTGGGCTGGGCCCTGTGGCGAATGGCGCAGCGCGGTCTTTTGCGCGCAAGCGATTTAGCCCATTTGCGCAGTACGCTTCTGCCCGAAACAAGCAATGCAAAAGTGCGAGGCGGCCTTATTGCCGCATTTGCGCGTGCTGCCGACGTGCGCGAGGCAGCGTGAATTCGCTTGAGCAACTTTCACGCGCCATCGTTGAGGCGATGCCCAATCCGTTGTTTATTGTGGGTGCAGACGATCGCATCATGCTGGCAAACAGTGCCGCCGAAGACTTTTTTCAAGCAAGTTTCATGATGCTGCAAAAATATCCGGTGGATGAACTTTTTCCGTTTTCCAGCCCAGCGATGGAAGCAATCACCAAAGTGCGCGACGAAGGCGGCGTAGTGAATGAATATGCCATCAGCGTTGGCACACCGCGCTTTGGCAGTGAACGCATTGTTGATTTGCAAACTACAGGGCTTGCAGATCGGCCCGGCGTCGTGTTGGTAACAGTGATCCGACAATCGATGGCGCAAAAGTTTGATCTACAACTCTCGCACCGGGGCGCTGCCCGCTCGGTTTCAGGCATGGCATCGATGCTGGCCCATGAAATTAAAAACCCGCTTTCGGGTATTCGCGGTGCCGCGCAATTGCTGGAGCCAAGCTTGAACGAGCAGGATCGCAGCCTGGCCCGCTTGATTTGTGATGAGACAGAGCGCATCCGCACTTTGGTTGACCAGATGGAAGTGTTCTCGGATGAGCGGCCGCTGGAGCGGAAATCAATCAACATTCACGTGGTGCTGGAACGCGTAAAGCAGCTGATTGTTGCCAGCAAATATGATAACATCGTGTTGGCCGAAGAGTATGACCCGTCCTTGCCGGCAGTGAGTGGCAATCACGATCAACTGGTGCAAGTGTTTCTCAACTTGTGCAAAAACGCGGTTGAGGCCATGGAACAATTTGGCGGCACACTGCTGATGACAACAGCTTTTCGCCCCGGTGTGCGCCTGGGTGTGCCAGGCAGCAACGTACGAATCTCGCTACCGCTTGAAGTGTGCATCCACGATGAAGGCGAAGGCGTTCCTGCCGACATGCGGCCACATATATTCGATCCGTTTATCTCATCCAAAGTGCAAGGCAAGGGGCTGGGCCTGGCGTTGGTGGCGAAAATTGTTCGTGATCATGGCGGCATGGTTGAATGCATAGACCGTGAGCGCGGCACAACCTTCCGCGTTTTACTTCCCCTCGAAAAGCGATTGGAGAAAGCCCCATGAGTGCCAAAACGATTTTATTGGCAGATGACGACAGCGCCATTCGCACGGTGTTGACGCAAGCCCTCACCCGGGCGGGTTATAGCGTTCGGGCCACGGCCACTGCCACCGCCCTTTGGCGTTGGGTGGCCGAGGGGCAGGGTGACTGCGTGATAACAGATGTGGTTCTGCCGGATGAGAATGCGTTTGACATGCTGCCGCGCATTAAAAAGAACCGCCCGAAGCTGCCGGTAATTGTCATGAGTGCGCAGAACACCATCATGACTGCCATCCGCGCCACCGAGCTTGGGGCCTATGATTACCTGCCAAAGCCATTTGATTTAAGTGCGCTTTTGCAAACTGTGGCCAAGGCTTTGGAACAGGTGAGCAAACCAAGCCCTGCCAAGCCCAGAGAAATGTCTGAAAGCCTGCCAATCATCGGGCGATCTTCGGCCATGCAGGAGATTTACCGGGTGATTGCCCGCCTCACCTTGACCGAGCTTACGGTGATGATCATTGGCGAAAGTGGTACTGGCAAAGAACTTGTTGCCAAAGCATTGCATGATTTTGGCAAACGCCGGCGGGGGCCTTTTGTGGCCGTCAACATGGCGGCCATCCCCCGCGAGCTGATAGAAAGCGAGTTGTTTGGCCACGAGAAAGGGGCTTTCACCGGCGCTTCAGCACGGGTGGCAGGGCGCTTTGAGCAAGCCGAGGGCGGCACCTTGTTTCTCGACGAAATTGGTGACATGCCGCTGGAAGCGCAAACGCGTTTGCTGCGCGTGCTGCAGCAAGGTGAATTTACCAGTGTTGGAGGCAACGCCCCCATCAAAGCCAATGTGCGCATTGTTGCGGCCACGCATAGAGATTTGCGCCAACTCATCACGCAAGGGCAGTTTCGCGAAGACTTGTTTTTTCGATTGAATGTTGTGCCGCTTCGCCTGCCCCCCTTGCGCGAACGCAGCGAAGACATTCCCGATCTGGCGCGGCACTTCCTCAATGCCGCCGTGAAAGATGGCTTGCCAGTGAAAGACATTTCAACTGGTGCCCTTGAACAGCTGCAAACCTATCGTTGGCCGGGCAATGTGCGCGAGCTTGAAAATTTGATGAAGCGCCTGATCGCCATGGAAATTGATGATACGATTGGGGCTGCATCAGTTTTGGCGGAGCTGGCAGGGTCTTCGGCACAAATCGGACATAACCATAATTCTGCAGCACCATCTTCGGATACGATTTTGGACTTCATGGAACAGCATTTCAGCAGCTATGTCTCTTCCTTCGGTGACAAGCTTCCACCCAATGGCCTTTATGACCGCGTGTTGAACGAGGTTGAGCCACCATTGCTGCGCGCCGTGCTTTCAGCCACACGCGGCAACCAATTGAAGGCAGCAGATGTTTTGGGAATTAATCGCAATACACTGCGTGTGAAGATAAAACAGCATCAAATCAAATCCTTGCGTGGGTTTTCTTAGGTCTCATGTCAGGCTAACAAAGAGGTTTTCCGGGCACAGTAACTGTTGAAATTATGTCACAGTGTGGGGCATACTGGCCCCGCGATGCTAAAACCCAATGATCCATCTCTTACCAAACGCATTCGAGGCCTTTCAGGCTGGATGGCGGTCGCGCTTGTGTCGTTAGGCACCATCATTGGTTTTGCAACGTTTCTGCTCCTCACCGGTCTCACTTTTATCAAACCCACAAGTGCAAACATTTCCAATATGTTGATTGCCAATGGCGTGGTGGTGATTGTGATGGTGGCGATGATTGTGGGCCAGATCGCCCATTTATTCTGGGAGCGCAGGCAAGGCACTGCTGGTGCGGGGTTGCATATTCGCCTGGTGGGGCTTTTCAGCCTTGTTGCGGTTGTGCCAGCCCTCTTGGTTGCGGCCTTCGCTGCGGTAACCCTCAACCGCGGCCTGGATAATTGGTTTTCAACACAAACCCGTGCAATTGTTGAAACTGCTTCGACGGTGGCGGATGCCTATTTAACCAACGCATCCGAAGCCACGCGCAATGATCTCTCGAACATAGCGACGGATTTAGCCCAGCAGCTTCCAGATTTTAATGATGATAGGCCTACGTTTTTACGACGGCTTGGGCGCCATGTGGCTTTGCGCAACCTTGCGGCCGGGTTTATTTTTAACGATCAAACCAAGCAAATTGAGGCCAATGTTACAGCCAATGACAAAATCACTTTTATAGCCCCGCCTGCGGAGTCAATCGCACAAGCCGATAAGGGCGATGTGGTGCTTTTGCCACCGGGGCGTGGTGGCAATCTCATTCGGGCACTGGTGAAGTTGCAAGGCTATCCCAATGACTATCTTTATATTTACCGCATTGTTTCCCCCGCAGTGATTGATCAACTCACAAAAACGCGAGATGCAAAGGCGCAGTATGATGCTTTGCAAAAAGACCGCGTTGGTGTGCAGCTTACGTTTGGCTTGGTCTATGCTTTGGTTGCTCTGATTTTTTTGCTGGCTGCAATTTGGACAGGCATGTGGTTTTCCGATCGTTTGGTCAAACCGATTGTTCGATTGCTTGATGCATCACGCGATGTGGCGCGGGGCGATTTCAATGCCAAAGTAAAAGTGATTGAAGGGCCAGGTGATTTACAGAGGCTCTCACACACGTTCAATCTGATGACTGATCAAATTGCGCAGAGCCGCGATGAACTGGTGAGCACCAATGAACAGTTGGACGAACGTCGGCGCTTTACTGAGGCAATGCTTGAAGGGGTGAGCGCTGGGATAATCGGCATCGGGCCTGATCACCAGATCACTTTGGTAAACCGTTCAGCCCTGGCCCATTTGGGCAAAAAAGATTATGAATTAATGGGGCACAATGTGGCGGATGTGCTGCCCGAATTTGCCGCAGTGTATCAAACGGCGCTGGCACGACCCACCGGATCGGCCGATGCGCAAATTGACTTAAAATTACGTGATGAGGAAACCAGTTACATCGTGCGGATCACCACAGAATTGGGCGAAGGTGCAAGGCCAGGCCATGTGATGACGTTTGATGACATCAGCCAACTGGTTTCGGCCCAGCGAAATTCGGCTTGGTCTGATATTGCCAGGCGCATTGCGCATGAAATTAAAAATCCACTTACGCCAATTCAGCTTTCAGCGGAACGATTGAAACGCAAATATCTCAAGGAAATACAAACCGACAGGCACATTTTTGAGCAGTGTACCGACACAATCATTCGTCAAGTGGGTGACTTGGGGCGCATTGTCGATGAGTTTTCTTCTTTTGCGCGCATGCCATCTGCCATTCCCGAGCCAAACAATTTGAATGACATGGTGCGTGAGGCTACTGTGCTTCAGCGCGTTTCGGCTTCGGAGATTGATATTGAATTGGCATTGAACAACAGCCTTCCGATTTTTGCTTTTGACCGGCGATTGATGACGCAAGCTGTCACCAATCTGGTAAAGAATGCGCGTGAGGCGATAGAAGCACGGGAAGCCAATACGCCTCGCGGCCACATTATTGTTGAAACGGGCCTCACGCGGGATATTCCCTTTCTCTTGGTCTGCGACAATGGCATTGGTTTGCCAACCGAAAATCGCAATCGCTTGGCAGAGCCTTACATGACCACGCGGGAAAAAGGCACGGGGCTTGGCCTTGCCATCGTCAAACGCATTATGGAAGAACACGGCGGGCGCTTGCGGCTTTCAGATGCGCCAGGCGGGCAGGGAGCCTGTGTCACCCTCGAATTTGCACCGCAACCGCAAATCGCTTTGGAGAACGCCTAATGGCCGCCGATATTTTAGTGATCGACGATGAGGCGGACATCCGCGAATTAACGGCGGGAATTCTGCAAGATGAGGGCTATGAAACGCGCCTGGCACATAATTCGGACGCGGCCTTGGCAGAGCTCGGCACCCGCAAACCGTCATTGATTATTTTGGATATTTGGTTGGAGGGCTCGAAACTTGACGGTCTGGATTTACTTCTCGAAATCAAGAATGTGCATCCCTTGCTGCCAGTTATTATCATTTCGGGCCATGGCAATATCGAAACAGCAGTGGCGGCCATCAAGCGCGGCGCTTATGAGTATATCGAAAAACCTTTTAACTCTGATCGCTTATTATTGGTTGTCAGCCGGGCACTGGAAACGTCGCGGCTAAGACGCGAAAATGATGAACTGAAGGGCCGCTCGGGGCTGGATGCGGAATTGCTGGGCCAAAGTGCTGCGATGAGAAGTTTAAGGGCATCGATTAAAAAGATTGCCCCTTTCAACAGCCGGGTGTTGATCACCGGACCCAATGGCTCTGGCAAGGAATTGGCGGCACGTTCGCTTCACGCCATGTCGCAACGTGTGGACCGCGGTTTTGTGGTGCTGGGAGCCGCAGCCATGGCACCCGAACGAATGGAAGAAGAGCTGTTTGGTGTTGAACCGCAAGCGGGCCAAGCGCTGCGCATTGGGGCGTTGGAAGAGGCGCATGGCGGAACACTTTATATCGATGAAATAGGCGATATGCCCTTGGAAACCCAAGCGAAGGTTTTGCGGGTATTAGTGGATCAAACCTTTCAGCGATTGGGCGGCGGCAAGAAAGTGAAAGTGGACGTACGCATTATCACTTCTACCGCGCGTGATTTGCCGTCAATGATTGCGGCACAACTGTTTCGCGAGGATCTTTATCACCGCCTCGGCGTGGTGCCGCTCAATGTGCCGGGGCTGACGGACCGTCGAGAAGACATTCCGGAACTCGTCGAATTTTTTGCACGCTCATATTCTGCGGCGTCAGGCCAACCATTGCGGAGATTTTCCAGCGAAGCCATGCTGGCGTTGCAAACGCGCGTTTGGCCAGGCAATGCACGCGAACTGCGCAACCATGTGGAACGGGCGCTCATCCTGTCGTCTGGAGACGGAGCCGAGGAGGTGGGCGCACAGCACCTTACAGCCGAGCAATCGGCACCTGATGGTTCTGGCTTCTCTCTGGAAGGCCTTCTCGCCATGCCGCTGCGCGAAGCCCGCGATGTGTTTGAGCGCGACTATATTGCCGCACAAATGTCACGTTTTGGCGGGAACATCTCCAAGACCGCTCAATTTATCGGCATGGAGCGATCTGCATTACATCGTAAAATCAAGACGTTATCTCTTGCAACGAAAGAACACGATGAAGAGGAGGTGTGATTGTTTTGCGCACACCACTTGAATCAGCTATGTCTCAATACTTATCTGCAGTGCAACAAAAACAAGAAGCGGATCTGTCATGGCCCAAGAAAAACAACAAAACCTGCAAGACACTTTTCTCAATCACTTGCGCAAAGGCAAAATTCCAGTCACGGTATTTTTGGTGAATGGCGTGAAACTGCAGGGCATTATTACTTGGTTTGATAATTTTTCTATGCTGCTGCGCCGCGACGGTGTTTCGCAACTGGTTTATAAGCATGCCATTTCCACCATCATGCCGGGTGCTCCCATCACCCTGTTTGATGACGAGCAGAACGGCCATTGAAAACTTCCGGTTTTGATCTGCAGCGCGAGGGCCCAGAGGCCACGCGCGCCATTGTGCTGCATGTGGAGCGCAAATCCAACAAGGCTGTAACGGCTTTCGACCGCAGTGCTGAATCCAAACTTGCCGAGGCGATGGGGCTGGCAGATGCCATTGATCTGGAAATTGAGTTGGCGCTGATTGCACCGTTGGTTGCTCCCAAACCCGGCACCTACATTGGCACCGGCAAAGTTGCCGAGATCGCCGCCAAGGTGAAAGAAACCGCCGCCGAACTGGTGATCGTCAATGCCCAGCTGAGCCCCATTCAGCAACGCAATCTCGAAACGGCCTGGAGCTGCAAGGTGTTGGATCGCACGGGATTGATCCTCGAAATCTTTGGGAGACGCGCCACCACCAAGGAAGGCATGTTGCAAGTTGAGTTGGCGCATTTGCAATATCAAAGATCACGTCTTGTGCGCTCCTGGACGCATTTGGAAAGGCAGCGCGGCGGCTTTGGCTTTTTGGGCGGCCCCGGTGAAAGCCAGTTGGAAGCAGATCGACGTTTGATCGAAGAACGCATCACCAAAATCAAGGGTGAGCTTGAAGTGGTCGTCAAAACCCGCAAACTGCACCGTGAGGGCAGGGAGCGCATACCTTACCCCGTCATCGCGCTGGTGGGTTATACCAATGCTGGCAAGAGCACGCTGTTCAACAAGCTGACCAATGCCAATGTGTTGGCCAAGGATTTGCTGTTTGCCACGCTTGATCCCACCATGCGCAACATCACCTTGGCTTCGGGGCGTAAAGTAATCGTTTCAGATACAGTTGGTTTTATTTCTGAACTGCCCACTACCTTGGTGGTCTCATTCCGCGCCACGCTTGAAGAGGTGTTGGCGGCGGATGTTATCTTGCATGTACGCGATATATCCCACGCTGAAACGCGGGCGCAGGCCGACGATGTGGAAAAAATTCTGGGTGATCTGGGTTTATCGGATCAGAACCGCACCCATATCATCGAAGTGTGGAACAAGGCTGATCTTTTGGATGCAGAAAACAGGGCAGGCCTGTTGGCCAAGGCCGAGCGACAGGATGATGTGGCGTTGGTCTCTTCCCTGGAAGGCGACGGCATCGATCACTTGCTTGAACTTGTCGAACTGAAGCTCGCCAAAACCAGCACGCTTTATCAACTCACGTTAGAGGCATCGGATGGCAAAGGCCTCGCCTGGGCGCATCAACGCGGCGAAGTTATCGCGCGCGAGGTGTATGAGGATGGGCGGACGAAATTGACGCTGCGGCTGGACAGCAATGCCGCCGGGCAGGCCGCTGCGAAGTTTGGAGCGGCAATAAAGGAACAGCATTAAATTTAATCCGCTGACTTTTTTTCACGCTTCGTGATCAACTCAAATTCACATATCAGCCCCTCTGATAGCCATTTGAAGTGTATTTCACCGCCGTGGCCTTTGATTGTGCTTTCCAACATGCGGTGCCCAAATCCGCGGTGGGTGGGGGTCTCAGCAGGGGCGCCGCCAGTTTCGCGCCAGGTGAAAAAATCCCGGTATAATCCGGGTTCCGCTTTTCGCCGACAGCTAAAATACACCTGGCCGTCAGCATGTTTGAGTGCCCCGTATTTTATGGAGTTGGTCAAGAGTTCATGAATGCACAAGGCAAAAGCCTGGGTGTGTTCTTGGCTTATGAGCACATCTGGAAAATCGAAAATGAATCTTTTGTGATGGGTGGCTTGGTGCGCGCCAAGAACGGACAGCACGATATCCAAAAGACTGGCCCCATCCCATGATTTATCCAACAATTTTTCATGCGCTGCCGCCATGGCCAGGAGACGGTGGTTGAATTCATCGACATAGGCGGCCGCAGTTTGGTCTTTTTTTACAGTTGTTCTGGCGATACTGCCAATCATTGCATAGAAATTCTTGATGCGATGCGAGAGCTCGCCAATTAAAATGTTACGCTCAAATTCAGTGCGATGAAAATTGATTTCGTCCATCGTGATTTGGGCAAACTGTTTGAGAATGGCTTTTTTTCGATCATCGAAATCAGGGCGAGGTTTAAAATCGTGGACGCAGAGCATCCCCATTTTCTGGCCGCTTTTGGTGATTAAGGGAGCGCCGCAATAGAAACGCAGTTTCGGACCACCGATAACAAAAGGATGCGTCGCAAACCGCGGATCAGTCAGGGCGTCCTCTATCATAAAAGTATTGTCGTCCGGTTGCAAAATTCCATGAGCGCAAAACCCTTGCGCGCGATCAATTTCGACGATTTCAGTTCCTACTGTAGACTTAAACCATTCGCGTGATTCATCTACCAGTGATACCAACACGATCGGCACTTCAAGCAATTCTGAGACTAGCGCGGTAATTCTATCAAAGCGCTCGTCCTTGCCGGTATCAAGAATGCATAATTCATGGAGCTCCGTTACGCGGCCCAAATCTTCTGCTGGCTTGGGTGCGGGAACAGAGCCATCGGCAAGCGCTTCCAGGTGGTCGGTCATTGCCCATCTTAGTATGCCGGCAAGCACTTGTTATCAAGCAACAATGCATTAGGCATGGTTATATCAGGCAAACCATTGGGTTTTGCATCGTAAGCCAGACAATCGCGTATGGCGGGCGATGCAAAATAGAGAGTTGCCGTGTGATCGAGCGTTCGGTTCTATCCGCTTAACCTGCAGCTCCAACCAGCATGGGTTTTGTGGCATAAAGCTTCGGGAACATCGCTTTCAGGTTTTCAACCTTGGGCAAGTCATTGATTGAGATATAAGGCTCCTTCGGGTGGAGCGTTGCGTAGTTTTGATGATAACCTTCGGCTGGGAAGAAGGGTTTGGACATTTCAACAGTAGTAACGATAGGGGCTTTGAACGCGCCGCTTTTGCCCAGCTGTTGGATATAGGAATCTGCCACCTGCTTTTGCGCGGCAGACTGCGGGAAGACCGCCGAGCGATATTGCGAACCGTGATCTGGCCCTTGGAAATTCAGCTCTGTCGGGTTATGTGCCACCGAGAAATAAACCTGCAGAATTGTCCCGAAGTTGATGACCGCAGGATCAAATGTGATCTTCACCGATTCAGCATGGCCCGAGTTTCCTTGGCTTACCACCTCATATTGAGCGGTGTCTGCGCCGCCCCCGGCATAGCCCGAGACGGCCGTTTTAACGCCGTTCAAATGTTGAAACACCGCCTGCATGCCCCAGAAGCAACCGCCGGCCACGACGGCGGTTTCAAGCTTGGCACCTGGGTCAGCAGGTTCCATGAGAACAGGGGCGGGAATAACTACTGCAACCTCGGCAAAGACAGTTGTGGGATGCAGCACGCCAATCGCGGCGGCTGAGAACAGCGCGGCAGTGAACAAATTCAGCGCTGTTCGACGCGGCGATTGGTTGGATTTCGATTTTTCAAAAAATTTGACCATGTGCGGCTTCCCTTTAACTTCGATTTTTAAACGAAACATCTTCTGTTATCCATGGTCCATGTTGGGCCACCTTGTAAATTCACTTCGCCTCATAACTTCGTGATTGCGCGAAACTGGCGTGGAGCGACCTGCGTTGTGACCACCTCTGAGAGCGAATTATACAAAGTTGTAAAGCGAGAAAAGGTACAGCAATTCCATATTCGCGCCCGCAGTTTGATGTTAAAAAATTTTGAGAATCGGAGATTTCAGAGGTGGATAAGATGAAACAGTTTTTACTTGCAATTTTTTTGATAGCCCTTCCCGTTGCAGGATTTAGTGCTTTCGAGAGTGTTTTTAATTCTGCTCCCGCAGTTGCGGGCCCAACGGCTTTGGGTGATCTATCCGCCATGCAGGCCGTGGTTAGAGATACCTTGGCCATTGTTGAAAAAGGCGACTTGGTTGCAGCAGAGAAGCGCATCACTGATTTTGAAACTTTGTGGGATCAGGCAGAGCCGACGCTGCGGCCGATGAATAAGGATGCCTGGAGTAATGTTGATGCCGGTTCTGATGGTGCGTTAAAAGCCTTGCGATCGAAAACGCCTGATGCGGCAAAAGTGAAGGCGAAACTTGAAGCTTTATTGGCTTCGCTGATTGATCCGTCAAAGGCTGTGAATTAAGGATGGCCACAATGACAACGCCTACAGCAGGCTCACTCATATCCTTCAACCGCGTGCCACAAGTCACGGTAGATTTTTGGCTGGTGAAGCTGATGGCAGTGACGATGGGGGAAACGGCTGCCGACTATCTTGCGGTTAAAATGGGTTTGGGCCTTACCGGCACCTCATTGGTGATGGCAGGGGTTTTGGCTTTCGCCCTGGTGTTTCAGTTCGCCCAAAAACGCTATGTGCCCTCAGCTTATTGGCTTTCTGTGGTGCTGATCAGCATTGTGGGCACTTTGATCACCGATAACATGGTGGATAATTTCGGCATCAAATTGCAAACTACCACGGTGATTTTCGCCATTGCACTCACTGCCACGTTTGTGGCGTGGTTTGTGAAGGAGAAAACGCTTTCCATTCACTCGATTTTCACCAATTCACGGGAGGCTTATTATTGGCTGGCCATTTTGTTTACTTTTGCACTGGGCACGGCTTCAGGGGATTTGGTTGCCGAACAATTTCATCTGGGCTATCTGAGCGCAGGCGTGCTGTTTGGCTTGATCATCGCCTCGCTTTGCATCGGTTATTTTTATCTCGGTCTCGACCCTATCCTGGGCTTTTGGCTGGTGTATATTTTTACGCGACCGCTGGGCGCTTCATTTGGCGATTTGCTTTCGCAGCCTAAGGAATACGGCGGCCTTGGTCTTGGCACCATCATCACCAGCGCCATCTTTCTGGCCGCCATTGTGGCCATTGTGTCTTATATGACGGTGGGCCACAGGGGCGAAGAAAGATTGGATTCATCGGCGGCCCAATAGAATCCGCGCTGTCGACATGCTAGACTTTACAAAAAAGGGCAGGGTTGCGCCCGCCCCTTTTTATCGCCGAAGCAGCGGTTATTTTAAATCCGCATCATCAATATGATAGGCGCTGATTTCATTTTCCAGCATGTGTGGCACGATGGCTTGGTGGCCGTTTTCCATCACGTCAAGATCTGCGCTGCCGGGCTTCAAATCCAGAAGTACTTTGAACGAACCATCGCGCTTTATGTCGATGAGTTTGCCTTTGTTAAAATCGGTGACGAGGAAGCCACCATGATAATCGCGCTCTAGCCCATCAATATTGCCGACGGGGCGGCCATCACCCAAGTCTTTGTAGGCTTTGGTTTTGAGATCCACGGTGAAGAGATTGCCCAGTGTGTCGGTTGTGCCGTCATCATGCATGCCGCGGCCCCAGCCAGCGACCAGCAACTTGTTGCCGCGGATCACGCGTGCGCCGTTGACGTGCAGGTTATCTGGTGTGTTGTACCAAAGTTCCATTTTGCCTTTGCTGAGCTTCCAAATTGTGGATTTGGCGATGTCGGTTACATAGACATTGCCCTCAGCGTCAACCGCAGTGTCGTTCAAAAATACCGAGCCGGGCGCATCATATTTATGGGTAACAACGCCCTTGTTGGTGTCGATTTCCACCAACTGGTCGATATCTGAAACCCACATTTTGGTGCCCTGCATCACAATGCCTTTGGGGCCGTTAAGGCCATCGATCCAATGTTGGGTGATCATTTTGCCATCGCGAGACACTTTAGAAATAAAACCATTGCCATCTTTATCCAGTGGCCCGCCGTTAATGCTGCTTACATAAAACACGCCATGCGCCAAATCAAAATCCACGCTTTCGGGGTGCGAAAAGCCACCCAAGCGCCAAGTTTCTTTAACTTCGGCTTGCGCAGGCGCGGCCGCTCCAACCATCAATGCTGCGGCCATTATACCCATTAGACGTAACTTCATTTCAATTCTCTCCCGTGTTGCCGTTTCATTTTGAAACACACGCGGATAATCGTGCAAGTTGTCAGCCTGATTGATTAATTTAGGCGCTATCGCTCAGCCAGTTTGGCTTTATTCCACAGGGCGTCCATTTCTGTTAAATTTGAATCGACGGGTTCGCGGCCCTGTGTGGCAAGTTCGGATTCGATAAAGCCAAAGCGGCGGGTAAATTTCTCATTGGTGCTGCGCAGTGCGGACTCCGGGTCAATGCCCAAATGGCGGGCCACGTTGGCCAGAGCGAACAGCACGTCACCAAATTCTTCGGCTTTCTTCTCAGCGGGGGCGGAGCGGAGCTCGGCAATTTCCTCGGTGATTTTATCATAAACATTGTCGACAGATGGCCAGTCAAAGCCAACTTTGGCCGCTTTGGCTTGCAGCTTCACGGCACGGGTTAATCCTGGCAGCGCCAAGGGCACGTTGCCCAAAACGCCTTGTCTGGGCTCGCTGCGCCGTTCTTTGGCCTTGTTAGCCTCCCAAAAGCCCGCCGACACACCCGCAGCACGGGCGGCTTCATCGCCGAACACATGCGGATGCCGGCGGATCATTTTGGTGACGATGGCCTCGATCACATCATCTAAAGTGAAAATGCCAAACTCGGCGGCAATTTGCGCGTGATAGACCGGCTGGAGCAACAAATCGCCCAGTTCGTCTTTCAGCGATGCCATATCGCGCTTTGAAATGGCGTCGGCCACCTCGTAGGCTTCCTCGATCGTATATGGCGCAATCGTTTCAAAGGATTGCTCTAAGTCCCACGGGCAGCCAGTGTTGGGCGTGCGTAAGGCGGCCATGACTGATTTGAGGGTTTCAATGGAGCGGGGATCCATCTTGGTTGGATCAGACATGCTTATCCTTCATTCGCATAATATATATTATGGAATATAAATGATCTGGGATCATGGTAATATAATCTGGCCCCATGAATGGCTTAGCCAGCATCGCTCACATCCAACACCAGGCCGTCATAGGCTGGCTCGGCGCCTTGTGGAAGCTCACGGCGCAGGGTTTCATAGTCTAAATCGATGTGCAGGTTGGTGATCACGCTGCGCTTTGGTTTAAGCTCGGCAATTACTGCAAGCGTCTCAGCCAGCGAATAATGGCTGGGATGGGTTTTGATGCGCAGAGCGTCAATGATCAACAAATCCAGGCTGTGTAGCGCTGCTTTGGCGGCATTCGGCAAGCCGTTGACGTCTGGCATGTAAGCGGCCTTGCCGAACCGAAAACAGAGGGCCTCAATCGATCCATGGCGCACCGGGATTGGCAGTGCGGATATAACGCCGCCAGCGCCCTGCGCCACGACAGGCTCATACGGCGTGATCTCGTGCAAGTCTGCGATGGCCGGATAGTCGTTGGAACCAACAAAACAATAAGCAAAGCGACTCTCTAATGTGCGCACGGTATGTGCATCCGCATAAGTTGGCACAGGCTTCCCGCTCATCAGAAAAAATGGCCGGATGTCATCAAGCCCATGGGTGTGGTCAGCGTGATCGTGCGTAAACCAAAGGGCATCGAGATGTTGCACTTTTGCCGACAGCATTTGCTCACGCAAGTCGGGCGAAGTGTCAACCAGGACGTTGGTGGTTCCTGCTGCTGCCTGGCGTGATGCCAGGATGGAACAGCGCCGCCTGCGATTTTTGGGATTGGTGGGATCACAGGCGCCCCAATCATTGCCCACACGTGGCACACCACCCGATGAGCCGCAGCCCAATATGGCCAAGGACAACGTCATGTGGCTTTGCGGAAAGTGGCTGGCACTCCCACCTTGTCAAACAGCCGGAAGAAATTGGCCGATGTGAGATAAGCCATTTCATCACGGCTGAGGCCGCGCAGAGCTGCCAGTTTCTCCAAGGTATGCACCACAAAGCCAGGCTCATTGTCTTTGCCGCGAAATGGCACCGGGGCCAGAAAGGGCGCGTCGGTTTCCACCAACAATCGATCTACTGGAAGGGCCTTGGCTGTGGTGCGCAAATCCTCGGCGTTTTTGTAAGTGAGAATACCGGAGAATGAAACGCAAAGGCCTAAATCAATGCCCTTCTCTGCCAACCACTGTTGTGACGTAAAACAGTGCAGCACAGCCTTGAAAGCCCCTTTGGCCATTTCTTCTTCCAAAACCCGCGCCGTGTCTTCTTCAGCTTGGCGGGTGTGGATGACGAGTGGCAGTCCGGTTTCGCGTGCGGCGGCGATGTGGTTCTCAAATCCCTGCATCTGGGCATCTCGGGGGCTTAGATCGTAGTGATAGTCTAACCCTGCTTCGCCTATGCCCACCACTTTGGGATGTGCGGCAAGTTTCACCAGATCAGCCACCGTTACATCAAGCTCTTCATGGGCGTTATGGGGATGGGTGCCTACGGTGCAGAAAACATTTTCGTGCGCTTCAGCGATAGCGAGCAGGCGCGGGAAGTTCTTGACGCGACTGCTGATGGAAAGCATCAGGCCAACGTCCTGCTCTTTGGCACGTGCCAAAACGGCAGGCAATTGATCAGCCAGTCCGTCGTAATCCAAGTGGCAATGGCTATCGACAATCAGCTCTCTCATGCCTTTAGCGCTTCCTCAACATAGCGGGGGAAGATGGGTTGCGGCGCAGGCAGCGGTGTGCCGGGGGTTAAGCGCTTTCCGTAATGCGAGAAGTCACGCTCGGCTTCGGGCACCGCCAAGGCGTCCAACAATTTGGCGGCTGATTGCGGTATATAGGGTTGAACCAACAATCCAATCATGCGCAGCACTTCCGCGGTGACGTAAAGTACCGTTGCCATTTTATCAGGATCGGTTTTCTTCAACGCCCAGGGCGCTTCACCAGCGAAATAGCGGTTGGCTTCCGCCACAGTTTTCCAAATGACATCCATGGCCTTTGAAATGGCGGTGGCTGCATGATGGGTGCGCACTTCGGCCAACATGGCATCGGCCTGAGCCAGCATGGCTTTGTCGTTGTCACTGAGCGGGCCGAACGGTGGAACAGTTGCGTTGCAATTTTTATTGACCATCGACAACGAGCGCTGCGCCAGATTGCCCAGATCGTTGGCCAGATCAGCGTTCATCCGGCCCACAATTGTTTCGTGGGTGAAACTTCCATCGGAACCAAATGGCACTTCGCGCATCATGAAATAGCGGACCTGGTCCAAGCCATAGCGTTCAATCAAATCCACATGGCTAATGACGTTGCCCGTGGATTTCGACATTTTCTCCCCCTTGTTGAAGAAGAAACCATGAACGGCAATCTGTTTGGGCAAGGGCAGCTTGGCCGACATCAGGAAGGCTGGCCAATAGATGCAATGAAAGCGCCAAATGTCTTTGCCGATCACATGGGCGGCGGCGGGCCAGTAGTGCGCCTTGGGCGACGTTGCATCGGGAAAGCCGGTGGCAGTGATATAGTTGGTGAGCGCATCCACCCAAACATACATCACATGCTGGGGATGGTTGGGCACCGGAATGCCCCAATCGAAAGTGGTGCGGCTGACGGAAAAATCCTTCAACCCGCGATTTACAAAAGCCAGCGTTTCATTACGAAATTGCTCTGGCATAATAAAATGTGGATTGGCAGCATAGTATGCCAGAAGCGGCTTTTCATAGGCCGATAAGCGGAATAAATAATTCTCTTCTTCCACCCATTCCACCAGTGTGCCGGTGGCAATCGCGAAGCGTCTACTATCGCGTTCCTCGGTGTCGGCTTCGATGTAGTAAGCCTCATCTCGCACCGAATACCAGCCAGCATATTTGGCCAAATAAATATCGCCATTGGCCTCCATGCGTTGCCACATTTCAGAGGCCGCGGCTTGGTGGCGCAGTGATGTGGTGCGAATGATATCATCGGCGCGCGCATTCAACTGCGTGCCCATTTCTTCGAACAGCGCCGCCGTGCGATCTGCCAACTGTTGGGGAGTGATGCCTTCACGGGCTGCCGTTTGCTGCATTTTTTGGCCATGCTCATCCATGCCAGTGATGAACAATACATCCTTGCCATCCAACCTTGCAAAACGAGCCATCACGTCCGTGGCAATACGCTCATAGGCGTGGCCGATATGAGGTGCACCGTTGGCATAAGGAATCGCGGTGGAGATGAGATATGGCTGCTTCGACATAGGCAGCTATTGCCCCGAATTCAGGAAGCCTTCAAGGCATCATTGACGAGGGCGAGCTGTGACAAAACGGCGGATTTGCGGTCTAGGTTGAAGCCCTGGGTGATGCGGGTGTGTTCAGACAGCGCAACGTGTGCGGCAGCCAGATGTGGGCTGGCTTGTGCCTTGGCCAATGTGGCCACCCAGTCTTGCAGCATTTCGGTGAAAATTGAAAACTCTTCCGGCCCCACGCCACGGCCCGAAAACTGATTTGCAATGGTCAGAAGTTGCGACGATTTGGGTTTGCTGAGTTGCGCAAACGTGCCGAAAGCATTGGCTCCGAGTGAACCGAGCAGTGCCAAGGCCCGGCCCGGGCTGCCCCCAGATTTGGCGACAGCTTGAAATGTTTCCTCCTTTTTTGGATTTGCATCAGGTGGCAAGCTGTTGATTACATGAGCGCAATCAGATTGCGTCAAGCGCTCCAAAGCAAGCCGGATGCAGCGGGATCTGAGGGTTCGCAATAACTTTCCGGGTTGGTGGCTGATCAGTAACATTAAAACCTTTGGCGGCGGTTCTTCCACCAATTTGAGAAGGGCATTGGCGCTTTCGGCGTTCAAATCATCAGCCGCGTCAATGATTACCACGCGCCAGCTGCCGCTGGCTGTGCGGGCCAAAAAGCCAGACAGGCTGCGCGCATCCTCAACTGAGATTTCCGCCTTCAACTTGCGCGGCTTGCCGTCGTTGAGTTGGCGTTCCAAAACAAACAGATCAGGGTGTGCGCGGCTCTCAATCCAGCGACGGTTTTGATTGGCATCACCACCCATTGCGGCTGCCCCCATTTGATAAGCGAATGTCGCTTTGCCGATACCCATTGGCCCATGCAGCAACCAAGCGTGATGGGGTTTGCCCGAAGCCAGAGCTTTTCGAAATTGTGCAGCCGCCGTGTCTTGGCCAATCAGGGTTTTGGCATAGCGTGGATGCCACGGCACTTCGCGCTTATCTTCGTGTGCTTCAACCATTGAGCTTGGCCCAGATGCGCGCTGCCACTTGTTCGGCAGGGCCATTTGCATCTATGAGGTGACATCGATTTGGGTGGCGCTTAGCGAGTTCGGCAAAACCCTGGCGCACTTTTTGGTGGAAGGCAGGGCCTTTGAGTTCATAGCGATCAGCGCGCGTGCCTGATGATTGATTGCCGTTGCGCGACGCGGCGCGGCTCATGGCAAGTTGCGCTTCAATATCCAAGATGAAAGTGAATTTGGGCGTTGTGTCACCAGCCAGAGCACGGACGAGCTCAGCGAACAGAGACTCGCGTGCGTTGCCGGCCACACATTGGTAAACGTAGCTGCTGTCTACGAACCGATCGCAGATCACTATTTTGTTGGCCACTAACGCGGGAACGATAACATTTCGCACGTGTGAGCCGCGCGCGGCAAAATTTAATAGAAGTTCTTCATTTGCCGTCCAGCGGGCCACATCGCCAGACACCAGCAGATTGCGCAGAGCCTCGGCGTCTGGCGTTCCACCGGGTTCGCGGGTGGTGACCACAACTTTGCCTTCAGCCCGCAACCGCTCTGCCAGCAGTTTCACCTGGGTGGATTTGCCGGTGCCTTCACCGCCTTCAAAGGTGATGAACATCAGCCGCCAAACAACATGATTAAAGTGCTGTCTGCGGCCTTCTTCCACATCGATGGCGTGGCGCTGACACTCGCAGCAGTTTGCACCGGGGTTTCCGCGACGGGCTTGCCATCCACATACACTTTTAAAGTTCCGATGTTTTCGCCGGCTTTTACCGGGGCCATCAATGGGCCTTTATAACTCAGTCGAAGTTCAGCCTTTTCTTGTTCAAACGGGGCCAGAGACACGCGAAAAATTTCCGGAACAGACAGGTTTACCCAGCGTTCATCACCGCCCCACACCCGCACTTTTGCAACCACATCGCCAGCATCGAAAAGATTGATGGAGCGAAATTGGCTAAACCCATAATCCAACAGCTTTTGAGCTTCGGCCCGGCGCTTTTCCGAAGACTCCACACCCGCAATGACCATGATCAACCGTCTGCCGCCACGCATTGCCGAGCCAACCAGTCCATAACCTGCTTCTTTGGTGTAACCCGTTTTCATGCCGTCTGCACCGGAATAATCCTTCAACAGTGGATTGCGATTTTGTTGGGTGATCTTGCTCCAGGTAAATTGTGGTTCCGAATAAATTTTGTAATTCTCTGGATAGGTTTGAATGATGTAACGTGCCAGCAGCGACAGATCACGCACGCTCATGCGCTGGCCGGGGTCTGGCAGCCCGCTGGCATTCGCGAAAGTTGAATTCTTAAGGCCGAGTTCTTGTGCTCTGCTCATCATGCGCTGGGCAAAGGCCGCCTCTGTGCCCGCAATGCTTTCTGCAAGCGCAATGCAGGCATCATTCGCGGATTGAATAATGGCGGCGTGCAACAGATTATCAACGCTGACTTTGGAATTGGGCAAGGCAAACATTGTGGAACTGCCACCATCGGCTCCGCCGCGCTTAACGGCATCTGCACTGACAAGAACGTCTTGATCGAGCCTCAAGTCTCCGCGTTTGAGCATATCAAACACAATCACTTGCGTCATGAGCTTGCTCATCGAAGCTGGAGGCACTGCCGTGTCAGCGTCTTTTTCAAAAAACACAAAACCAGATTTGGCATCAATCAAAATTGCATTTTTAGCGAGAGTATCAAATGCAGTTGCGTTGCCTTCGCATTGGGCGATCACGCTGTTCATCATAAAGGCCGCAATCAGCAGCATCATACGGAAGGGTTGCATCGGCTTATTGTAGAACAACTTCAACACAAGTTGAAGACCTTTGCGCTGGTGCCCGCACTGTATTGCCTGGCGCAATTGCAATAAGCTGTGCACTGAGGAGAATCACATGCAAACATTGAACTTAGGCCCATCAGTCATTAAGCAAATTGATCCACGACGGTGGATTTTTCCGGTGCTCATTTTTGTTTTGCTTGCTTTGGCGCTTTCGGATTGCTTCTTCACAATCGACCAAACAGAACTTGGCAATGTTCGGCGTTTCGGCACAGTGATCTATCCAAAAACCCAGCCGTTGGGCCCCGGTTTGCATTTCAAACTGCCGTTTATTGACAAGGCCGACAAATTGCGGATTACCCTGCAAACACTGCATATTCCGGCCTTTGATGTGTTGACCGTGGATAACCAAAGAGTTTCGATTGAAGAAAACTTCAACTACACAATCTCCCCCACACAAGCCTATCACGTAATGTATGAAGTGGGGCGGGCTGGAAACACGGACATTGAGGAACAACTTATACCGGTGACGCATGACCGTACGGCGCGCGTGTTTGCGGTTCAAAATATGGTGAATGTGAACATCAACCGTGAAGTGATCCAGGCGCAAGTGGAAAAGGATATTACCACTTCGGCAGAAAACCTGTTTGGGATCTCGGCGCATAGTTTGCAAATTGCCAGCATCAAGCCTTCTGAAAACTTCATGCGTTCAATTGATGAGGCTACAATGGCAAAGAATGGCGCGATAGCCGCTGAAAACCAGTTGCGCACCAAGCAGTTTGAAGCGCAACAAGTGGCTGCCACAGCCAAAGGTGCGGCTGATGCGGCCATTGAACAAGCCCGCGGCCAGGCGCAATCCACCAAAGTAAACGCCGAAGCGAACAAGGAAAAGTTGGAGTTGGAGGGTGCGGGCTTAAAAGCCAACTTGGAGGCGCAAATGGCCCCGTTTGGCGGCCCGGATAAGTATGTGCTTTATTTACAGGCCAAGGCTGCGTTGAATTGGAATGGCCAAACGCCACAGATCATGACGTCTGGCGGTGGTTCTGCGACCAATTTAATTTTACCCCTGCCCGCGTTGGCTTTGCCCAAGCAATAATCAAACAATCTGCCAATTTATCTCGACTTGGGCTTGTTCACGCAAGAAAGCATTGGTGCGTGAGAAGGGTTTGGATCCGAAAAAGCCGTTGTGCGCCGAGAGCGGCGACGGATGCGCCGAGGTAATTACAAGATGGCGCCCGCGATCAACAAATGCGGCTTTCTTTTGCGCGTATGATCCCCAGAGGATAAATACGAGCGGTCGCGATTGGGAGTTAAGCAAGCGGATGATTGCATCGGTAAATTGTTCCCAACCCTGGCCTTTATGCGACGCGGCGTGGCCTGCTTCAACGGTAAGCACTGAATTGAGGAGCAGCACGCCTTGCTCTGCCCAACTTTCCAGATTTCCATGCGGTGGCGGCCTGAGGCCCAAGTCGGATTTCATTTCATTGTGGATGTTGATCAGAGATGGCGGCGCGCGCACACCTTTTTGTACTGAGAAGCAAAGTCCATGGGCTTGGCCCTCGCCGTGATAAGGGTCTTGGCCCAAGATGACAACGCGAGTTTTTTGCAAAGGTGTGAGATCAAGCGCGGCAAACCATTTGCTGGCAGGAGGATAGATCAGCTTGCCTGCCTCTCGCTCAATCTTTAAAAATTGACGCAAGGCTTGCATGTAGGGTGCTTCAAACTCTGCGCGCAAAGGGCTTAACCAACTTTCGTGCAGTCTAATCATGTGGCAATGATCAGGCAAAACAACAAGTCCTGCGCGGCGAACGCACTCTTGGATGGGGGCATTCGGCGTTTGAACATTTCTACGCGTTGCCGTTTCCAAACTGTTTGAGAGCCAACACCATAACGGCGTGTGCGGGCCCGGCGCCCACATTCACAATTTTGTGCGGTACATCAGCGCGGAACCTTAACGCTTCTCCGGTTTTGCCTATTTTGGTTTCCGAGCCGGTGGTTACTTCCAATTCTCCGCTGGTAATGTAAAGATGCTCAATCGTTCCGGGTGGATGGGGCGATGATTCCAGAACACCATGAGCTTGAGCACGAAAATCATACCACTGGAACACATCAACCAAACTCAAAGGGCCAACGATGGCCAATTTGCACAGGCCGTCTTGGCTTTCCAGCATGGGGATGCCGGATTTAGACTGGTGTTCAATAAACAGCGATTGCTGTTCGCCGCGCAACACCTCATCGACCGTGGTATCCAAAGCGCGAGAAAGGCGCACGACGGTGGACAAAGTGGGGTTGGTTTCGTTGCGCTCAATTTGCGAAATTATCGATTTGGCAACGCCGGATTGCTCAGACAGTTCTCCCAAAGACAAGTTATAGGCCTTGCGCAATCGTTGGATGGTTTTGCCCAAATCAGCCGCCGTTTCAGAGGTGCTGTTGGCTGAGGCTTTGGTGCTGCGACTGCTTGACATTTTTAAGTCCTTCAAATAGAACTGGCGTTCGTAATAAAGAACAAAACACCTTTGTGTCTGTCTTTCTATGCCATTACTTGAGGTTTTTGTAGTAAAATCTGTGGTTTGGTGAAGATACGAAGCGGTTCTTAGTCCGAACGGAGTGCAAGATGCGGTATTTTCCGCTATTCTATGATCTGAATAATGCCCGTGTCGTTGTGATTGGCGGCGGTGAAGAAGCTTTGCGCAAGGTGCGTTTATTGCTTAAAACGACTGCGCGAATTGATGTGATTGCTGAGGCTTTGCATGCGGAATTGGCAGCGACTGCGCGTGTTCAGTGGAAGGCTAAAACCTATCACGTGGGGCACTTGCAAGGTGCGGCTTTGGTGGTTTGCGCAGATGTGAATTTTAATGCGGTGGTTTCAGCCGATGCCAAGGCGCTTGGCATTCCGGTCAATGCTGTGGATGATGCCGCACTCTCTACATTTATCGTACCTGCGATTGTAGACCGTGACCCCGTGGTTGTGGCGATAGGGACTGAAGGTGCGGCACCGGTTTTGGCGCAAAACATTCGCGCCAAAGTGGATGCGCTTTTGCCGCAGAATCTTGGCTCTATCGCGCTTCGGGCGGCGGCATTGCGTGATCTGGTGGCTGAAAAGCTGGCGCATGGCCGCCCGCGCCGTGCATTCTGGGCGGAATTCTTTTTTGGATCGGTTGCCGAGGCTGAGAAAAGCAATGATAAAGTGGCTTATGAATTGGCTCTTGGCGATGCCTTGTTTAATCATTCACAGGCAAAGCAGCAGCGCGTTTCAACAATTCTGGTTCCGGCAGAATTGGATTTGCTCACCTTGCGTGATCACCGCGCTTTGATGGAAGCAGATTATCTCGTTCATACGGCCAATGTGCCCGCCGCGGTTTTGGACATGGCGCGCCGCGATGCCGTGCGTTTGCTTGCCCACCAGGTTGAACAGTTGGTTGGCGTGTCAGGCAACATCGTTCACATTTCGGTTGCGAATTCGGGGCAAGCCTTGTTTCCAAACGGCGAAGAACTGAGCGATGCAATTTTGCGGGCCGCATCATGAGCAGCGAAGCAAAGGGCCAAGTGATGACCGCCAATCGCTTGAAGGATGGTGACGTGGTGTTTCTCACCCGATCTGGCGGATGGAGCGAGAAGATTGATGAGGCCACATTGGCCTTAGAACCTTTGGCGGTGGCGGCACTTGAAGCCCGCGCCAGTGAGGCGGTATTGGCCAATCTGGTGACGGGCCACTATCTATTCGAGGCTACACGCGTGGACGGCAAGATTCGAGCCGATCACATTCGCGAACGCATTCGCACCCTCGGCCCATCGGTACGGCTTGATCTTGGCAAGCAAGCTGATGGCACAGCTGGTGCTTTCCGACCTGTAGAGGGATAGAACATGTATCGGTATGATGAGTTTGATGCAAAATTTGTGAAAGAGCGCACGGCGCAATTTCGGGATCAAGCCAACCGCCGCTTGAGCGGCGAATTGAGCGAAGATGAATTTCGCCCGCTGCGCCTGATGAATGGGCTTTATCTTCAGCTGCATGCCTATATGCTGCGCGTGGCCATTCCCTATGGCACGCTATCTTCCAAGCAAATGCGCCAGCTGGCGATGATTGCCGAGAAGTGGGACAAGGGTTATGGCCATTTCACCACGCGCCAGAACATCCAATATAATTGGATCAAGCTGGAAGACACAGCAGATATTCTGCAGGCGCTGGCTGATGTTGAGATGCACGCCATTCAAACCTCTGGCAACTGCATTCGCAATGTTACCTCTGATCATTGGGCAGGTGCCGCCGCCGACGAATTAGCAGATCCACGGCCTGTGGGGGAATTGATCAGGCAATGGTCTTCACTTCATCCAGAATTTTCTTTTCTGCCGCGCAAATTCAAGTTTGCAATCACCGGTGCGCCGCATGATCGCGCGGCTGTGAGAGTGCATGATATTGGCCTGCGCTTGCATAAAAACGATGCTGGCAAAATTGGTTGGGAAGTGATGGTTGGTGGTGGCCAAGGGCGCACGCCCATGATTGCCGTTACAGTGCGTGACTTTCTGCCCCAGAATGAGCTGATTGCTTATATGGAAGCGATCATGCGGGTCTATAATCTTTTTGGGCGGCGGGACAATAAATATAAAGCCCGCATCAAAATTTTGGTGCATGAGCTTGGCGCGGAAAACTTCCGCGCGGAAGTTGAAGCCGAGTATGCGCGGCACCCGGCACAACAGACGCAAGTGGAAGAAGCAGAGCTGGCGCGCATCGCGCAATATTTTGCGGTTCCCACATTTGAGAAAGCCTCGCAGGCTACACCTGTGTTTGAAGCGGCCAAGCGCGACAATGCTGAATTTGCTCGTTGGGCGAGAAATAATCTGGCAGCCCACCACGTTGCCGGTTACACCATCGTCAACATTTCCCTGAAACCCGAAGGTGGTATTCCAGGTGATGCGAGTGCCGAACAGATGCGCATCATGGCCGATTTGGCTGAGCATCACTCGTTTGATGAACTGCGCGTTTCGCACGCGCAAAATATTGTCTTGCCACATGTGAAGCTTGAAGACGCATTTGCGGTTTGGAAAAAGCTGAATGCCCATGATCTCGCCACTGCAAATTATGGCTTGTTGGGAGATATCATCGCCTGCCCCGGATTGGACTATTGCGCCTTGGCAACGGCACGCTCAATTCCCATTGCGCAGGCGATCAGCCGCAAATTTTCGGATGTTGCTCAACAGGAAAACTATGGGCCGTTGAAGATCAATATCTCGGGCTGCATCAATGCCTGCGGCCATCATCATGTGGGGCATATTGGCATTCTCGGGTTGGATAAGAAGGGTGAAGAATTCTATCAAATCACATTGGGTGGCTCATCTTCTGAAAATGCTTCCATCGGGGGCATTCTTGGTCCCGGTTTTGCTGCCCATGAAGTGCCAGATGCCATTGAAAATATTTTGAACACCTATGTGAAGCTGCGCAACACCGGTGAAGAATTTCTGGCCACCTATCGTCGATTGGGCCCCAAGCCTTTTAAGGAGGCACTTTATGCCACTACTTAAAAATAATGCGTTTGTGCCAGATACTTTTGTGAATGTTGACGATGATGCAGCGCTGCCCGACAGTGGCAATGTGATTGTTAGCTTGGCGCGGCTGCAAAAAGATTGGAATGTGATTGCCGGCCATGCAGCATCATTTGGTGTGCGACTTCTCAACACCGACAAGGCCGTGCAGCTTGAACCTTATCTCGGCCATCTGTCGCTGATCGTACTAGCGTTTCCGTCTTTCGGCGATGGGCGTAGTTATTCCATTGCGCGGGCTTTGCGCCTGAATGGCTATCGTGGTGAGTTGCGGGCCGAAGGCAATGTGCTGCCAGACCAACTGCAGTTTATGAAGCAAGTGGGTTTTGACTCGTTCATCGTAACTGATCGGTTCGCGTTGCAGGATTGGCAAGCGGCTTCACATCAAATGTCGCTGGCTTATCAACGCGGGCTGTTTCGTGCGGCGCAAGAAACCGAAGTTTGGTCCAGCAGGCATGAAGGATTTGTGGCGTGGGAGGAGCAGCCGCATGCCGGTTAATCAAAATGAAGTTCTGGAGGCCTATGCGGGCCTGGAGGGGCGCGAACTGGTGCGTGCCTTTGGGCGAGATTTCAAGGGTCGCATCGCCCTGCTCTCATCTTTTGGTGCCGAGTCTTCAGTATTGTTGCATATGCTTGCCGAAGTTGATCGTACAATACCGGTTATTTTTCTTGATACACTAAAGCTTTTTCCTGAAACGATTGCCTACCGCGACCAGTTAGTGCGTGAGTTGGGCTTGCGCGATGTTCGCGTTGTGCAACCCAATATCGCTGATCTCGAAAGTGATGATCCGGCGGGCACCTTGCATCGCGCAAATCCAGATTGGTGCTGCAATATCCGCAAGACCTTGCCAATGGAAAAGGCGTTCAAAAGCTTTGACGTGATGATCTCTGGACGCAAACGCTTTCACGGTGCTTCGCGGGCTGAGTTGAAACACATTGGCTTTGATGACAAGCGCATTAAAATTGAACCCCTGGCCGCCTTCACTGCGCTTGATCTTCACGGGTATATGGTGAAACATCAGTTGCCTTCTCATCCGTTGAAATTGGCCGGTTATCATTCGATTGGCTGTGCACCTGAAAGCTGCACATCGAAAAGTGGTTCGGCAGATAATCCACGCGAGGGACGTTGGATGGGAAAAGAAAAATCCGAATGCGGAATTCATTTCACCGCCAACGGCAAGATCATCCGCACGGCGGCGCGCGGAGAGCGGCAACTCGAATCTGCGGTTGCTTGATGCTCCAACTTTTCAGCGGGAGAGTTTAGGGCAGCTTGCCTTGCAGGAAATTCCAATCTCTCAAATGTTCGTTTACCTTCTCACCTGGAGTCCGTAATGCCCGTATTTGATACTGCTGCTTACATCCTGATCTTGATTTCTCTCTTTGCGGCCTTTGTGAATGGTGCGCTTGGCTATGGCTTCTCCTCCCTTACGGTTCCGCTCGCTCTGGTGTTTTATACCAATCGTATTCTTAATCCTGCGATCGTCATTATGGAGGTGTTCATCAACCTCTATGTCCTTTTCATTAATCGACGCGATGTTCCGGCCATTTGGCGCCGGACTTTGCCCATACTGCTTGGACTGCTGCCGGGCATCGCCATTGGGGCTGCCGCGCTTACCTCAGTTCAGCCCAACATCGTCAAGCTGATTACATATGTGCTGATCCTCCCGCTGATCCTGATTCAGGCTGCAGGGTGGCGCAGGCCCATTCAAGCGACTTGGCTTGTGGGTGTGCCCTTCGGCTCAGCGCTTGGCCTGCTCTATTCGCTTACGACGATTTCGGGCCCTCCGCTTGCCGTATTGTTTAACAATCAGGGCCTTGTAAAAAATGAGTTTCGTGCCGGACTGGCACTGGTTCGCACGGTTGAATCGATTGTCACTGCGCTGGTCTATTACCAACTGGGCCTTTTCATTACAGAAAGCCAAAGCATATTGATGTTGCTGGTGGCTGGCGTTGTCGTGGGCATTCCTGCTGGCTCATTCGCGATCCGGCGACTGAATTCAGAAACCTTCAGGCGCATTTGCATGAGCTTTGATGCGTGGGTGGTGGCGTTTGGGCTTTCGCGCGTGTTGATTGAACTCAAAGTGCTGAGTAGCCCCGGCGCCTATATTGTCTTGGTGGCTACTATTTTGGTGGATTGCATTTTGCTTTACAGATTTTTCACAAATCAGATCCCGGCGAGTTAAAGCAATGGCGATTTAACGACCTCAACTTTCTGGTGCAATGGTTTGCGGCGATGTGACTAAGAGTTCACAGCCATCGCCTGCTTCAAATCTTCCAACAGGTCTTCCACATCTTCCAAGCCCACAGAAAGGCGCAAGCAGCCGTCTTTTATACCCATGAGTTTTCGTGCCTCTGGCCCAATATTCTTGTGCGTGGTTGTGGCGGGGTGCGTGATGAGGGATTTTGCATCGCCCAAGTTGTTGGAGATATCGATTATCTTCAAGCGGCGCAAGATATTGAAGGCCTGTTCTTTGCCTCCTTTGATATCCAACGATACCATTGTTCCACCCATACGCATTTGCTGTTTGGCCAAGGCTTTTTGCGGGTGGCTATCATGATGGGGATAATAAACGCGCTCAACTTGCGGCAGGCGTGACAGTTCTTCGGCAAGCAAAGCCGCCGCGTGCGAAGAAGCCTCCACGCGCAACTTCATGGTTTCAAGGCCTTTCAACAAAACCCACGCATTAAAGGGCGACATGGTTGGGCCAGTGTGGCGCAAAAACGGTTTAAGCAAATCCTCTTTAAACTCTTTGGACGAAAGCACCATGCCACCAAAAACGCGGCCCTGCCCATCCGTATGTTTGGTGTTTGAATAAAACACGATGTCAGCGCCCAGTTGCATTGGCTTTTGCAAGATGGGTGTTGCGAAAGCATTATCGACGATAACTCTGGCACCGCCTTTGTGTGCCACCTCGCAAATCATCGCAATATCCAGCACTTCCAACAGCGGATTGGATGGGGTTTCGAAAAAAACTACTTTGGTTTCCGGCCGCATAGCCGCACGCCAATCAACAACGTTGTTGCCACCCACCAAAGTGTAGCTGATGCCAAAGCGCGGCAAAATATTAGTGATGACTTGATAGTTTGAGCCAAACAAATCTTTGGACGCCACAATATGGTCGCCCATCTTGAGTTGGCAAGCCAAAGCGCCCCACGCCGCTGCCATGCCAGAGGCAACTGCATAAGCAGCCTCGGCACCCACCAAGAGGCGAAATCGCTCTTCCAGCATCGAAACCGTGGGGTTGCCATAACGGCCATAGACATATCCGTCTTCTTCACCAGCAAAGCGCGCCTCAGCACTTTCAGGATCGTCATAGACATAGCCTGAGGTGAGATAAATGGCCTCCGAGGTTTCACCGTGTTCAGAGCGCTTGGTGCCGCCGCGAATTAATTTGGTTGAAACGCCCCAGCCCTCAGGGCTTTGAACCTTGGTGTATTTACCCTTTTTCATGAAATTTAACTTTGTACCCAAGGCAAGCCATCGGCTTTCCAGCCGTTGGCATTGGCGCGGTGGTTTTCAGCGTCTTTATCACCTTCAAACCCGTGGGCCACATTCCAGCAGTTGTTGAATCCAGCCTGGGTCAAGGCAGTTGCAGCGGAAGCTGAGCGCGCACCAGAGCGGCAGATGCAGAAAATCTCTGCGTCCTTGGGCAGGCCCATATTTTGAACTTCTTCAACAAAGCGCGCATTCACATCCATCGTGGGGTAAACCTGCCAGGCAAGACGCACCAATCGTTCCACCGCAGGCACTCCTACAAATGTCCATTCAGCCTGGGTGCGCACATCGATCAGCACCGCCGATGCATTTGCTTTGAGGCGCTGGTGGGCCTCGATGGGGGGTATGTCACCTTTATACATGTTTCAAATTCCTCTTGTGGCCTATCATAGCAAAGCCTGGCTACACTCGCAAAGCGAAAGCTTTATGGATCACAGGTGAATAAGACTGGTGCTGAAGTTTTCGCTGCACCCTGTTAGAGTGAGCGTAAATGAGGATTGAAGATGCCTAAAGCACTTCCAAAGCAAGTTGATGTGGTGATTGTAGGCGGCGGTGTTGTTGGCTGTTCCATCGCTTACCATTTGACGCAAATTGGCATTACCAATGTTGTGCTATTGGAACGCAAACAACTCACCTCTGGCACAACTTGGCATGCGGCGGGATTGGTGGGCCAACTCAGGGCATCGCGGAACCTCACGGAGTTGGCCAAATACACCACAGGACTTTTTGAAAAGCTGGAGAAGGAAACCGGCCAAGCCACGGGCTTCAAACAAAACGGTTCAATCTCCATGGCGCTTACTGAGGGCCGTATGGAGGAGTTATTGCGCGGCGCATCGATGGCCAAAAATTTTGGTTTGACGGTTGACGTGCTATCGGTGGACGAGATCAAAGAACGCATTCCGCACTATAATATGCAGGACGTGAGAGGCGGGGTATTCCTGCCCAAGGATGGGCAAGTGAACCCGATTGATGTGACTCAAGCTTTGGCAGCAGGAGCGCGATCTCGCGGTGCAAAGATTTTCGAAAATTGCAAGGTTACGCGCATTCTTACCAAAGATGGTTCAGTCGTTGGCGTTGAAACGGCCGAAGGCACAATCATGGCTGACAAGGTTGTGATGGCCACGGGGATGTGGAGCCGCGAACTTGGGCGCAGCATTGGTGTAAGCATTCCGCTGCATGCCTGCGAACATTTTTATATCGTGTCTGAGCCCATTGAAAAGCTGCCGCGCAATATGCCAGTGGTTCGCGTTCCGGATGAATTCACTTACTACAAAGAAGATGCAGGCAAGCTTTTGGTTGGCGCATTTGAACCCGTGGCCAAACCATGGGGCGGTGGCGGCATTGACGATGAACACGCCTTTGTGACTTTGCCTGAGGATATGGAGCATTTTGAACCCATTCTGACAAATGCCATTTCGCGCGTGCCACTGTTGGAAACGGCGGGCATTCAGCTGTTCTTCAACGGCCCTGAAAGTTTCACGCCGGATGATCGGTATTATTTGGGTGAAGCGCCAGAAGTGAAAAATCTGTTTATGGCTACAGGCTTCAACTCAATCGGCATTCAATCCTCAGGTGGTGCCGGTTTAGTGTTATCGCAATGGATCAAAAACGGCCATCCGCCCATGGATGTGAACGGCATTGATATTCGCCGCATTCATCCTTTTCAGTCGAACAACACGTATGTGCGTGACCGCGTAAGCGAGACGCTGGGCTTGCTCTACGCCATGCACTGGCCATACCGTCAGGCCGCAACGGCGCGAGGGGTGCGCCGTTCGCCATTTCATCCGTATACTGATAATTTGGGTGCAGTGTTTGGCGAAGTTAATGGGTGGGAACGGCCCAACTGGTACGCCCTGCCGGGGATGAAACGTGAATATGACTACAGCTACGGCAGGCAAAACTGGTTTTCCGCGGCGCAAGTGGAGGCTGACGCGCTTGCAAATGACGTGGTGTTTTTTGATCAATCCTCATTTGCGAAGTTTGAGGTTATAGGCCGGGATGCTTGCAAGGTTTTGAACCGCATCTCCTGCAACAATGTGGATGTGGCGGTTGGGCGGATTATTTATACGCACTGGTTGAATGAGCGCGGTGGCATTGAGGCAGACTTGACCATCACGCGGTTGGCACCAGATCGCTTTCTCGTTGTAACAGGCGCTGTGCCACAAACGCGGGATATGGCTTGGCTGAAGCGGCATATTCCCGAAAATGCCCAATGCATCGCGGTGGATATTACATCTGGCCTGCCGATGCTTTCGATCATGGGGCCGAAGTCTCGTGCACTTTTAGAGAGGCTTTCGGGGACTGATTTTTCCAACGCAGCCTTTCCATTCGGTACTTCGCAGCTAATCGATATTGGCTATGCGAGAGTTCGCGCCAGCCGCATTACTTATGTGGGCGAATTGGGTTGGGAACTTTACGTTGAAGCTGAATTTGCGGCGCATGTTATGGAAACGATATTAAGTGCGGGCACGGCCTTTGGCTTGAAGGCCGCAGGCATGCACACGCTGAATAATGCGCGTATGGAAAAGGCTTATCGCCATTGGGGGCACGACATTTCCGATGAGGAGACGCCTCTGGAGGCCGGTCTTTCATTCACCTGTGCGTGGGGAAAATTGGGCGGCTTTGTTGGGCGTGAAGCTTTGTTGAAGCAAAAAGCTTTGCCTCAGCTGGCCAAGCGCATGGTGTGTTTAGCGCTGGTTGATGACACCGCGTCAGCGCCGCTGATGTATCACGAAGAGCCGATTTGTCGCAACGGCGTAATTGTCGGTTCAACAACGTCAGGTGCGTGGGGGCACCGGGTGGGAAAATCTTTGGCTCTTGGCTATGTGCGCAACCTTGAGGGCGTAAACAGAGATTGGCTTGAAAGCGGCTCATGGGAAGTTGAAATTGCATGGCAGAAGCAAAAAGCAATTGTTCAATTGCAACCATTCTATGATCCCAAGGGGCTGAAGATTCGCTCTTGAGTGAGACACCATGATGTTGAGATTGATCACTGCTTATCTTGTTTTCGCATGCTTCAGTGACAGCACTGCGCAAGCCAAGGTGATTGAACTGCACCGTGGTGTGAGCGCGAATGTTGCGTTGGATGTTACAGCTCGTGAAGCTGACCTAAGCGAAAAGTTTGCAAATATCTCAGCTGCCGAGTTTGATTTCGTCCGCCTTATTGTCGATCCATCTGACTATGTGAATGCGCATTCTGCTGAAACCATTGAGAAACTGAACGCCCGGGTAAAACAGGTTGTGAAACTTGCGCAATCAGCGAAGCTGAAAGTTTTAGTGGATTTTCATGCGGTGCCAACAAGTGTGAGTAGAAGAATTGGAACTGAAAGCTATTTGGTTTCATCTGCAAGTTTTGCTGAATACACTGCTCTGGCGAAGGGGTTGGCCGCCGCCTTTTCAGATGAAGACGGCGCGGATATTGCGTTTGAACCGATGAACGAGCCTACCCTTGATTGTGAAAGCAATGAAAGTGCCAAACCTCGCTGGCCGGAGTTAGCAAAGCAGCTGCACGATGCGGTGCGCTCTGCTGCTCCAAAAATTACAATCGTTATGGAGGGCGGTTGTTGGGGCGGTGCCGATGGCTTGGCACAACTCAATCCGGCGGAATTCAATGATGACAATATAATTTGGTCTTTTCATTCTTATGAACCAATGATTTTCACTCACCAGGGTGCCACTTGGTCCAATGGGCCACAGAAATTTGTTAATGGCTTGTCTTTTCCTGCGCCGCCAGGCCTCTATCGATCCGGTTTGAAAGCGGCATTGAGAAATATCGCAATGGCCGGTCTGAAGCCCTCAGAACGCAATTTATTGGCTGAGCAGAGCAAGACTCTGTTTGCGGATTATTTTAACGCGCGGTTAAATTTACAACAGATTGAAGCGCCTTTTGAAACTGTTGCAACGTGGGCCAAGGCTCATAGCATACCGTCTGAACGCGTTCTCTTGGGCGAGTTTGGTGTCATCAGCCTAGACGCGCCCCGGGGCCGAGAAAGTGGTGCAGCCTATCTCAAACTTATGCGGCAAATGGCTGAAAAACATGGTTGGGCTTGGGCGGTTTGGGACTGGGACGAGTCTTTTGCAATAACTGATGAAGTCCATAGAATTATTTTGCCGGCTTATGCTGACGCGCTGGGGTTAAGGTGAGTAGTTCGTTTCGCAGCTAAATTTGTTCTTTATTACGAACGATTTTGACTGTATAGTGGAACTTATTGTACCACAGGAGGCGCGCATGTCTTTACAACTCGGTGATATTGCTCCGGATTTTGAAGCGGATACGACAGAGGGCCGCATCAGGTTGCATGACTATATAGAAGGCTCTTGGGCGATGATTGTTTCTCACCCCAAGGATTTCACACCGGTTTGCACCACTGAACTTGGCGCGATGGCGGTTAAAAAGCCCGAGTTTGATAAACGTGGCGTCAAGATGCTTGGTATTTCGGTTGATAGCGTTGATGATCATCTGCGTTGGAAGAATGATATCAAGGACGTGACGGGTGCTGCCGTGACTTATCCGATGATTGGTGACACTGAACTGACGGTGGCCAAGCTTTATGGCATGATCCATCCCAATGCTTCGGGCAATGCCAAAAGCCGCACTGCGGCGGATAACTCTACAGTGCGCAGTGTTTTCATTATCGGCCCCGATAAACGCATTAAGCTGATCCTCACCTATCCGATGAGCACGGGCCGCAATTTTGATGAAATTTTGCGGGTTATTGATTCTCTGCAACTGACCGCGACAAAATCAGTGGCAACTCCGGCGAACTGGAAGCAAGGTGAAGACGCCATTATTCTCGCGTCGGTTTCAGATGAAGCTGCGAAGGAAAAATTCCCCCAGGGCTGGAAAGCCGTGAAGCCCTATCTCAGACTGGTTAAGCTGGGTTAATGCTGCGGCCTGGTGCTAAAGTCTTACGTTGGGCTGCGTGGTGAAGTTATACACAGCTAACCGTCTTCACGTTACCATTTTGTCATGTTCAGTTCTTAATGCGGCTCTCGACTTGGGCAGTCTGTGAATTAACGCAGGCCGTGCCACCAGGTAAATGTGGGGATGGTATGTTAAGAGCAATGTTACCGGGTTTGGCTGTGGTGCTGGCCCTTTGTTTGCTGGGCGGATTTATGGCTAAACCCATCAAACAGAGTTCGGCTCTCGCTGGTTCGCCCCAATTGCCGCTCCCTAAAAATTGCATGGCTTTCAGCTGCCGTCATAAAGACCCGATTCAACTGGCTTTAGAACAAAACTAGGATTTGCCAGATATCAGATTTGCAGATTCCGGATTTCAGGACTGAGCGGGCATTTTCGTTTTCGAAATACTTCAATGCCAGTTTAAAATAAGCGCAGCGATCAAGCTTGTTCAGCTGGCCTTTGTTCAAGGCGTAAAATGGGAAATGTAGCGGGTTGGCAGTGAAGTCGGCGGCTTTGTCGAATGCGCCTTCAAGAATCCTGAATTCTTTGGAACCGGAGAGGCTGGCACCCTGCCCCTGCAGAATTTGTGCGCCCAGGAAAATTGGTAACAGCGCAAAATGCGTATAGGCCAGCCCATTCACACCTTTATCTGGCCCGTCGCAATGGTTTGATGAATTGCTGCGGCAGATTTCCAGAGGCATGGTGCCGTCATCCGCAGTTTCAGTTATAAGCAATGCCCGCCACCGCGCGCTCGCTTGGTTAATGGCAGCCGCATCATTCATGAAGGCGGCAATGCTGATGTCTTGCAGGTTGCCCCAGTTGCCCCGGTTGTTGGGCTCGGCACTCAGGCTGAGCGGTTTGATCACTGTCTTGAGCCAATTCTTAAACGGTACGGCGTCCCAGGCGTTGGCATGTTCAACCCAAGACGCAGCGACAATGAGTTGGGCAATGTTGAAATTAATATCGGCACGGCCTTGTGGGTTAGATGCGTGCTTCATGGCGCTGGCCCAGGCGTCGATTATGTGTTGCGCTTGCAGGGCATAGGCCGTGTTGGCGCTTAAGCGGAAGCACAAAGCCAATTGATAGGCGCGGCGGAAATCACCCGTCAGCCCCTTGGCTTGCTCGTCATCGGGATTGGCACCTTGCGCTGAGTAGTGAGGCGTGGGCGCGAAATCGAGAACGGCATGCGTGTCACTGGCAATTGCCTTTTCACATTTGCGCAAGACGCCGTTAGTTTGCTGTACATTGTTTCGCAGGGCCGCGAACTGCGCATCATCAACCAACAAAGGCTTGGCCTGCGCTATCGCACTGAGCGCGAGCAAAATGAGAAAAGCAAATCTTACCACCATTGCGGCGCGGTGAACCTTCCCGCGGCTTGCTCAATGGCATAGGCTGTGCGGAACAGGGTTTCTTCATCAAAGGGCTTGCCGATAAGTTGAAGGCCCAAGGGCAAACCGCTTTCTGACAAGCCCGCGGGAACGGCAATGCCAGGCAAGCCCGCCATGTTGACCGTTACGGTGAAAATGTCATTAAGATACATCTCCACCGGATCGGTGATTTCGCCGGGCGCAAAGGCTGGTGAAGGTGTTGCTGGTGTCAACACCACGTCCACCTTGTTCCAGGCGTCGTCAAAGTCACGTTTGATCAGTGTACGGACTTTCTGCGCCTTCACATAGTAAGCGTCATAATATCCAGCCGACAGGACATAAGTGCCAACCAGCACGCGACGTTGCACTTCCCGGCCAAAGCCAGCAGCGCGGGTTTTTTCATAAGTGTCAATCAAGTCATCGCCTGCTATGCGCAGACCATAACGCACACCATCATAGCGGGCGAGATTGGAGGACGCTTCGGCAGGCGCTACTATATAATAGGCAGGCAAAGCATATTTGGTGTGGGGCAGCGAAATCTCGACAATCTCGGCGCCCTGCTCTTTAAGCCATTTTGCACCCTTGTCCCAAAGCGCGTTAATTTCTGACGACAGTCCGCTTGGGCGATATTCCTTCGGAATGCCAACGCGCAGGCCCTTAATGGATTTGCCAATGGCGGCTTCGTAATCGGGGATGGGCAGGTTAATCGACGTTGTGTCTTTTGGGTCAACGCTTGCCATGGCTTTCAGCATAATGGCCGCGTCTCTGACATCACGTGCGATTGGGCCGGCTTGGTCCAGGGAGGATGCGAAAGCCACCGTGCCCCAACGGGACACGCGGCCATAAGTTGGCTTGATGCCCACTGTGCCAGTGAAGGCGGCTGGCTGGCGAATGGAGCCGCCCGTGTCCGTGGCGGTGGCGGCGGCACAGAGGTGAGCGGCAACCGCTGAAGCCGAACCACCGGATGAGCCACCGGGCACAAGCGATGTGTTAGAATTCTTGCGTCGCCAAGGGTTGCTGACGGGCCCATAGCAGCTTGTCTCGTTGGATGAGCCCATGGCAAATTCATCCATGTTGAGTTTGCCCAACATCACAGCGCCAGCATCCCACAAGTTTTGAGTGACGGTGGATTCATAGCCTGGTTTGAAGCCATCTAAAATGTGGCTGCAGGCTTGCGTATGAACGCCTTTTGTGGCGAAAAGGTCTTTAATGCCAAGAGGAATACCTTCCAACGCACCGCCTTGCCCCTTGGCCAATTTGGCATCAGAGACTTTGGCCATGTCTCGCGCCTTTTCTGGCGTTGTGACAATGTAGGCATTGAGCGACCGGGCATTCTCGATGGCCTTGAGGTATGCCTCGGTCAACTCAAGAGCGGAAAATTCCTTGGCGCGCAACTTGGCGCTGGCTTCGGCAATTGTGAAGTTGGTAAGTGACATTACTCCACAACCCTCGGCACGATAAAGAATTGATCTTCTGATTGGGTGTTGGCCACGATGGCTTTGGCATAATGGCCGTCTGTCACCACATCTTTGCGTTTCTTCATTTCGGCGGCCACCACAGACGTGAGGGGCGCTATGCCATCCACATTCACTTCATTCAGTTGCTCAACGAAAGCAAGAATGACATTCAACTCTGCGGCCAGACGTGGCACATCTTTTTCTTCAACTTTTATGCGGGCCAATTTGGCCACGCGGCGCACGGTTTTATCATCAACAGACATGGGGATTCCTTGTTGCCGCGCGGTTTAGCAAAGGCTTACGCCACCCGCAACTTGGCTTTCTCCTGGCCATTTTCATCAAAATTGCTTTCCGCCAGCCAGGTTTCAAAACCCTGCTTGATGCGGGGCCAATCTTTATCAATAATGGAATACCAAGCTGTATCGCGATTTTGGCCTTTGGTGATCATATGTTGGCGGAAGATGCCTTCAAATTGAAAGCCGAAGCGATCGGCAGCCCGGCGCGAAGGGGCATTCAAATCATTGCACTTCCATTCCAGCCTGCGCATACCAAGATCATCAAATGCATGACGCATCATCAGGTAAATGGCTTCGGTGCTTTCGCGTGTACGCTGCATGATGGGCGACATCCAAATATTGCCGATTTCAATCACGCCGTTGGCTGCATCGGCACGCATGAAAGCGCCCATGCCAAGGGCCTCGCCGGTCTCACGCTTTACGTAAGCGTAAAACCAGATATCCTTTTCGGCTTGACGCATTTTCAGCCATTCAATGAAAGTGGCCTGATCGGCAAACGGCCCAGAAAACAGATAAGTCCAAATTTCGTCGTGGCCAGCGCTGTGCTTGAACAGCGACGGGCCGTGGTGTTCGGTGTTCAACGGGTCAAGCCTGGCCCAGCGCCCGGGCAAGGGCCGCAAATCTGGCAGGCGTCCGGGCGGCAACGGATCAACGATCATGCCCACACGACGGACTTCTTTGGCTGGTGATTTGTCCATGAGAAATACTTAGGTGTTCTTGCAGGTTTGCGAAAGGGCCAGAAAGCGTTTAGGCAGCACGCCATGCATGATTTTTTGGGTGAAGCCCATGCCGCCATCGCCGCACTTGCCCCCCATAAGCGGTTGATGGGGTTGGATTTGGGCTCGACCACGATTGGCATTGCCACGGCCGATTATACGCGCCAAATCGCAACGCCGCGTTTTACGATTGAGCGTGGCAAGTTTCAGGCTGATGCAACAGCGCTGTTGGAGTTTGCCGCAACGGAAGATATTGGCCTTCTGGTTCTGGGATTGCCGCTCAACATGGATGGCAGCGAGGGCCCGCGTTGCCAATCCACCAGGGCCTTTGCCCGCAATTTGACCAAGCTCACGCAATTGCCAATTATCTATTGGGATGAGCGACTTTCCACGGCAGCGGTGAATCGCACCATGTTGGAAGCCGATTTATCTCGCGCCAAGCGTGATAAGAATGTGGATAAGCTGGCGGCGGCCTTCATTTTGCAGGGCTTGCTGGATGCCCGTTAAACACGCTCTGCATTGGCCCCTTGCCCTTGCGGCACAGTTCGCCTAACACGCGCTTTTGATGAGCCAGAGCGACACACGTCCGCCGATCTTCAAAGCGCAGCATTTGCTGGCGGTAACTGATCTTTCCGTTTCTGAAATTAAGTCCTTGCTCAATTTGGCAGCAACTTACGCTGAAGTGAATCGCAACGCTGATAAACGCCATATGATCTTGGCTGGCGCCACGCAGGTTAATTTATTTTTTGAAAACTCCACGCGCACGCAAAGCTCATTCGAGATTGCCGGAAAGCGCCTGGGTGCCGACGTGATGAATATGACGGTTTCGTCATCGTCTATATCCAAGGGTGAAACGGTGCTTGATACTGCCATGACCATCAATGCCATGCAGCCAGATTTTCTGGTGGTGAGGCATCAGTCGTCGGGTGCCGTGGAACTGCTGTCGCAGAAAGTGTCTTGTGCTGTCATCAACGCTGGTGACGGCCAGCACGAACATCCCACGCAAGCCCTGCTGGATGCTTTGACCATTCGCCGCCATTTGAAGAATCTGGAAGGCCTGACAGTGGCGATTTGCGGTGACGTTTATCACAGCCGTGTGGCGCGATCCAACATTGCGCTGCTGACCAAGATGGGGGCCCGCGTGCGTGTGGTAGCTCCCAGTAATTTGTTGCCGTCGGACATTGCGAATTTCGGCGTGGAAGTTTTTAGCACCATGAAAGATGGGCTGGCAGATGCAGATGTCGTGATGATGCTGCGCTTGCAAGTGGAGCGCATGGCCGGCAGTTTTGTGCCTTCAGAGCGTGAATATTATCACTTCTATGGTCTCACCGAAGAAAAACTGAAATTGGCCAAGCCGGGTGCTTTGGTCATGCATCCTGGCCCGATGAATCGCGGCGTGGAAATTGATTCAGCCGTGGCCGACGGTGCGCAAAGTGTAATCCGGGAACAAGTTGAAATGGGCGTTGCAGTGCGCATGGCGGTGTTGGATGCATTGTCTCGAAATATGCGGAGCCAGGCATGAAACGGGCTTTTCTCAACGCGGTATTGCCCAACGGCCACGGTGGACTATTGATTGAGGGTGACCGCGTTGTTGCGTCGGGCCGCGCTGTTACGGCAGCGAATGTGTCTGATGCGGAAGTTTACGATTGCAACGGTCATATCATTATGCCGGGCATCATAGACATGCGCGTGTTCACCGGCGAGCCGGGCAGCGAATACCGAGAAACGTTGGCTTCTGCCTCCAAGGCTGCCGCGGCCGGTGGCGTTACAACCATAATCGTAATGCCCAACACCAAGCCGGTGATCGACGATGCCGCGATGGTCGATTTTATATTGCGCCGTGCCAGAGACACCGCCGACGTGCGTGTGGCCCCGATGGGAGCCATCACCAAGGGTTCTGCTGGTGAATTGATGGCTGAGCTGGGTTTGATGAAAGAGGCTGGGGCTGTGGCCGTGACCGATGGAACCAAGTCCGTGGCCAACGCCGCACTTATGCGTCGCGCCATGTTGTATGCGAGGGACCACGATATTCTGGTGGTTCAACATGTGGAAGAACCAAGCTTCTCAAACGGCGTAATGAATGCGGGCGAGCGCGCGTCGCGTCTGGGCCTTTCTGGATCTTACGGCCTATCGGAAGTGATATTGCTGGAACGCGATTTGCGATTGGTTGAGATGACGGGCTGCCGCTATCACGCTGCACAGATTTCATGTGCAGAAAGTGTTGAAGTCATGCGCCGCGCCAAGGATAAAGGATTGCGGGTATCTTGCGGTGTTTCGATCAATCACCTCAGCCTGAACGAAAGTGATGTTGGACCATATCGCACTTTTTTCAAAGTTTCGCCGCCCTTGCGCAGTGAAGAGGATCGATGTGCATTGGTTGCCGGTTTGGCTGAAGGCGTGATCGATGTTGTTGTATCAAGCCATGATCCGCAGAGTGATGATACAAAGCGGTTGCCATTCGCGGAAGCCGCATTTGGTGCTATTGGCTTAGAAACAATTTTGTCGGCCGCACTGGTTATGACGCATAATAAAAACATTACCCTGGAGCGCCTTTCCCAGATTTTGAGCGAAACGCCGCAACGGCTTTTAGGTTTGGCGCAAGGCCAACTGAAAGCCGGTTGTCCAGCTGATTTTGTGGTGATAGACCCTTATTCGAACTGGAAGGTTGAGCCTGCCAATCTGCGCTCGCGGTCAAAGAATACGCCGTTTGAGCAACGTACATTAGAGGGCCGCGCCATGGCAACTTGGGTTGCAGGCCGCAATGTTTACTCCTACGTTGGTTAAATGGTCTGGAATTTTTTAGCTATTTTGGCGGGGTATTTGGCGGGCTCAATTCCGTTTGGCTTGCTGTTGGCAAGGGCGGCCGGTCTGGGCGACATTCGCAAGATTGGCTCTGGCAATATAGGTGCCACGAATGTTTTGAGAACCGGCAATAAGTCTATCGCCGCGCTGACATTGCTTTGCGACGTGTTGAAAAGCTTGGTGCCGGTCTTCGTTGCACGGTGGCTGTTGGGAGATGCGGCAGCCATGTTGACCGGCTTGGCGGCTATGATCGGCCACATTTTTCCGCTTTGGTTGGGATTCAAGGGGGGCAAGGGGGTCGCCACGGCAGCCGGTGTGTTATTCGCCTTGAGTTGGCCTTTGGCAGTGGCCGCTTTAGCCGTTTGGATTATCGTATTTGCGGCATCGCGCATTTCGTCACTTTCGGCACTGTGCGCTAGTCTTGCGGCTGTTATTGCTTGTTTGTGGCTTGGCTTGCCGCAAGTTTGGTTTGTGTTGCTGTTGGCAATGCTGGTTTTTTTCACCCACCGCGCCAACATTGCAAGACTGTTGATGGGCACAGAACCAAAATCCTCGTTCTCGAAGGCCAAATGAAAGTGGCCGTTCTCACCGCCTCTGAACGTCTGCAGTGGCACCGTCTTGCGCAATGCGAGAATGTGGGGCCAATCACCTTCAAGGCATTGATAGCGAGGTTTGGCACGGCGGCGGCAGCACTTGAGGCTTTGCCAGACATGTCGCGGCGTGGCGGCTCTGGCCGCGTTATGCGAATTTATGATTTGGAAAAGGCCGAAACGGATTTCATTAATGCCACACGCCTGGGCGCACGCTATGTGGCATTGTGCGAGCCTGAATATCCAGATTTGCTGCGCCATGCCCCTGCTCCGCCACCGCTCATTTGTGTGAAGGGTGCGCTCGATCTGACCCATCGGCGCGTCATAGGAATTGTCGGGGCGCGCAACGCCTCTGCCAATGGAGTGCGGTTCACGCGCCAGATTGCATCTGAGTTGGGCCAGGCTGATTTTGTGATCGTATCTGGCTTGGCCCGTGGCATTGATACAGCGGCGCATGAAGCAAGTATCAACACCGGCACGATTGCAGTGGTTGCGGGTGGCATTGATCATAACTATCCACCCGAGAATGCCAAGCTACAGGCGGCAATTGCTGATGGCGGTTTATTGCTTTCTGAAATGCCCCCCGGAATTGTGCCCAAGGCTGAAAGTTTCCCTCGGCGCAACCGGATTATTGCGGGATTGGCCCAGGCCACCGTGGTGGTGGAAGCAGCCATGCGTTCCGGGTCTTTGACCACGGCGCGTTTTGCCGCTGAAGCCGGGCGCGAGGTTTTCGCTGTACCAGGTTCTCCGCTTGATCCGCGCTGCGAAGGCACCAACGGTTTGATCAAAGACGGTGCAAACCTGTTGCAGCGCGCCTCTGATATCAGCGCCGCCGGATTTGCCTTTGAGTCGCAATTCCACGAAGAACCGGAGGCAGTTTATCCGCTCAAGCAAGACGTGCCGCAGGCTTTGCGCGCGCGCGTCGCCCAGCTTCTATCACCCACGGCGGTGGAACTGGATGAGTTTGTGCGACAATCAGGCGGCAGCCCCGATGAAGTACAAGGCATTTTGCTCGAGCTGGAATTAGCGGGCGAAGTGTTGCGATCCAGCGGGGGGCGGGTTGTAAGAATCAGGTGAATACGGCAGTTAGATTCTAACTGGAGCGGCGATAATGAACATGAATAAACTTGCATTGATTGCGATGGTCTTGATCCTGGCGGTGGCGGCAAGCCAAGGTGCAGTGGCAAAAACTGCAGTGAAAGAGCCAACCGGTGCGGAACGTGCCAAGCAATTCAGCAAGGTTATTGCTGATTGCCGCAAGCGCTTCGGTGGGGGATCGTCACAACTATCAGCCGAATGGGCTGGCCATTACGGTCGCACGGGGTGGTGGTGCGTGCATCGCTGATAACTAGCCCAAACCTATACTTCGTCTTCGGGATAAATCCAAGGCTCCTTGAGAGCCGCAACTTTCCATGACCTAAACGCCACGCTATCTAAAACCGAAGCGACGTAGGCCCTTGCGGCCTTGCCCACCGGAATTTCGTATGTTTGAATGCGCGAAGCAACGGGGGCAAACATGGCGTCGGCGTTAGAAAATTTGCCGAATAGAAAATTTCCCTTCGCCCCAAATCGTTTGCGGGATTCAGCCCATAGCGCTTCAATTCGGGCGACGTCCTTTAATAGTAGTTCATTCACTGCCAATCGCTTTACAGGCCTGCGGATGTTCATCGGGCATGCACTGCGTAAGGCTTTAAACCCAGTGTGCATTTCCGCGCACATCGAGCGTGCCATGGCTCTGGCAGTGGGGTTCTTCGGCCACAGCTGTTTTGCGGGCCACGTCTCGGCGATATACTCCAAAATGGCAAGGCTATCCCAAATCACCTTGTCTTGGTGAATCAGCACTGGCACAAGCCCGGCCTTTGAGTAACGCCGCACGGCTTTCGAAAACTGCGGCTCACCAAAGCGGATGAGTTTTTCATCGAAGTCTATGCCTGTTTGTTTCAAAGCCATGTAGGGCCTGAGCGACCAACTCGAATAATTCTTGTTGCCGATAATCAGCAAGGGTTTTGACATATTCAATCCTACAAAGACTTCGGCAAATAGCGCCAGACGAAAACACTCATTAAACTCACACCCAATCCCAACAGTATAAAAACGATGGAGACGTCATAATATCGTAAAACCATCGCATAGATGATCGAGGGCAGCAACTCAGACATTTCGATAAATGTGCGATAAACTGCAGCCATACGTTGGCGTTCATGGAAGCGCACGGCGCGTAAAAAGGGAATGCCGCCCACGCTATCGATGCCAGACGCAGCCAGCGCCCCCATTAACAATAACACTGCCGCAAGTTGCGGCGCGTTGGTGCCGATAATGCCAGCGAGAAAGCTGGCCATGGCCATTAAAACAAAGCAGACCGCAAGCACTGATCGAAGCCCGCGGCGCTTGGCCAAGGGGCCATAAAGGAATGCGGCCAATAAGAACAGCTGACTGATGCTGATAATGGCGCCGCCATACTGTTTGCTGAGGCCGCCTTCGATCATCAACAATGGCCCATAGGTAAAAAATGTTCCCCAGAAACAGGATCGGGCAAAAGCAATGGCCCATGCCAAGCGCAGTCTCGGTTGGGCCACAAACCTTGTGACATTTGCCAACGGATTAAACGGTTGCATGTTGCCCTGCGGCAGAGTTTGCCTGTCGTTTAGGCGCAAATACCAAAAGACACCGAGTAACGTGAGCGCTGAACCCATGGCAGCTATCTGTGGGGCGGCGTGGCCATAATGGTCATATAGCCAAACGCCGCTAAACGGCCCGGCAACCCACGCTACGGTTGATAGAGCTAGGCGCAACGGCTCACTTGTGGTGAAATCTTCTTTCTTGATATAGTCCAAAATATAAAGCTGTAGGGTGATGTTGGTGATTGATGCCCCAATGTTGCGCAGCATGGTGCCCGCAACCTGGCCGGGCAACGTAAAAGTGGCCAAGGCGGCACTGCCGGCCACCAACAACAAGCAACCCAGTGTATAGGCCCAGCGGCGGCGCAGGCGGCCAAAAATAAACGGCAAAAGCAGCGTGACGCAGAGAACCGTGGCAGACACAAGGGCACCTAATACCCCAACTTTTTGCGTAGCCTTCAAAATATCATAGGCCTGAATAGACAGCACGCCGGAATTGAAGGCGCGAGTAAGAGATTCTAGCAGGAATAGAATGCTGAATGTCCAAACGCCTGGTTTGGCCCTTTGCGCAGATAGAATCACTGACTTGGCATTTTCAAGCATGTCACAGCATTGCGCTTAGCCCCCAAGTTGAGGCAAGAGGTTGGGCAGATGCAATTTCTTCACCACGCAGGTTTTTCCGATGAATAAAGCCTCAAACCCTAAATCTCGGGCTGCCGCTGTTTCAATGGGCGTTAGCGCAGCACTCGCCACGGCAAAGTTTGTGGTGGCTTTGCTTACCGGCTCACTCGGCGTTCTGTCGGAAGCGTTACATAGTCTCATTGATTTTGGTGCAACAATCATCACATGGTTTGCGGTGCGCTGGGCAGATGTGCCCGCCGACGATGATCACCACTTTGGCCATGCCAAGATTGAAAGTGTTGCGGCGCTGCTGGAGGCGTGTTTGCTGGCGCTTACAGCCCTCTATATTGCAACCACCGCCTTACAACGACTTTGGATCAATTCACCGCCACCCGAATTGACATGGTGGGCGCCAGCTTTGATCGTTTTGGCTATTGCAGTAGATTTCAATCGAGCCGCCGTTTTGACTGGCATCGCAAAAGAGCATGACAGTGCTGCCCTTGCTGCTGATGCTGCACATTTCAAATCCGATATGTTTGGCTCTGTCGCGGTGCTGTTGGGATTAGGCGGCATAGCGCTGGGATTGCCATGGGCTGATTCAGTTGCCGCTTTGGCGGTTTCCATTTTAATAGTTTGGATTGCGCGACGCTTGGCCATGGAAGCATTTGGGACGCTGTTGGACCGTGCTCCTGAAGGCATAGCCCAAGAAATCAGGGCTTTTGCCGAACGCGAGGACGGCGTTCTTCATGTGGATCAACTGCGCATTCGCCAGGCCGGCAAAATTGCATATATTTCTTTGGTGGCCGATGTGCCGCGCAGTCTAACAGCCATCCAACTGGCTGCAATTGAAAGTCGCATCGGATCAAAAATTTCGGCTCTGGTGCGAAACCCGGATATCGGCGTGGTTCTGCGCCCTGTCGCCTTGGACAACGAAAGTGTGAATGAAAAAGTGAACGCGATTGCGCGAGAGCGTGGCCTTTTCATCCATCATCTGATTGTGCAAAACCTCGCAGAAAAACTGGCAATAAGCTTTGACATTGAATTTGACGGATCCACCACGCTTTATAATGCGCATAAGCAGGCAAGCGCGCTGGAATTGGCCATTCGCCAAGGCTTGGGTGGCAACGCCGAGGTAGACAGCCATATTGAGCCGCGGCCCATGCAGGAAATTGCGGGCCATGCGGTTAGCGCATCAAAAACCCGTGAGCTTGAAGCTGCGTTGCGCAAACTTGCGACCAAGGAAGTGGCGCTGTCAGACATTCACAATTTTCGGGTACGGCAGGACAGTGACGGATATTTATATTTGCATTATCACTGCAGGTTTGCATCGCAAACCAAAATTGACATCATCCATTTCATACTGGATAGGCTTGAGGGCCAGCTCAAGAATAAGTATAGCAATGTTTTGCGCGTTGTGGCGCATGCTGAGCCTATCGGTAGCAAACGTCAGCGCCTTTAGCCAACTGTGGCACGATTCAATTTTTCAATCTGGGCGCGTTCGTGGTCAAAAAGTTCGTTTTGGGTGGCAGCCGTAAACGCTTCATAGTATGCAATTTCGAGCAAGCCCTGCAAGGAAAGCAGTTCGTGCGCCTTGGCGATGTTTCTCAACTCCAGCGTCATTTCAGAGATGTATTGCGCTGCTTGTCGTCTGCCGCCCAAATCAATAGCGTGCTTGGGGCCCGCCTTGGCCTTGGTAACTTTCTCAAACTCCGCCATATAATTCGCCGCCGTTGCTAAAGATTGAGGATGCACTATAAAATTGTGTACACAGATTTAAATGTACCTAAGATTGTGTATGGTTGAATTTGAAAGTATTTTTGATTGGCGCAAAATTCCAGGAAATGCGGCTTGAAATAAGAAAAACTCAATTAAGCTGTTGAATTTAATTGTTCTTTTGATACGTCTTGGGTTGCAACCGTCGGTCGGCTGGGCTCACAACTTGCTATCCTGCCCTCTGCACACTAAGTGAAGCCCTAAAGTTTGGATGAGTTAATGACAGTCGTCGTCGTCGAATCGCCCTCCAAGGCGAAAACAATCAACAAATATCTCGGCAAGGATTTCACTGTCTTGGCGTCTTTTGGCCATGTTCGCGATTTGCCGGCCAAGGATGGATCGGTTAAGCCCGATGAAGATTTTGCCATGGCGTGGGAAGTGGACAGCAAATCCGCCAAGCGCCTTTCTGATATCGCTACGGCGCTGAAAGGCTCTGACCGTCTGGTTTTAGCAACCGACCCTGACCGCGAAGGGGAAGCCATTTCCTGGCATGTATTTGAAGTGCTGAAAAGGAAGGGTGCGCTGAAGGGCAAGACGGTTGAGCGTGTGGCCTTCAATGCCATCACCAAGTCGTCGATACTTGACGCCATGTCGCATCCGCGGGAAATTGATGCCGCGCTCGTGGACGCCTATTTGGCGCGGCGTGCGCTGGACTATCTGGTTGGCTTTACGCTTTCTCCGGTTTTGTGGCGTAAACTCCCTGGCTCGCGTTCCGCAGGTCGCGTGCAATCTGTTGCCTTGCGCATTATCTGTGACCGTGAGCTGGAAATTGAAGCTTTCAAATCTCAAGAATATTGGACGATTGACGCAACGTTCAGCACCGCTGGGGGTGCTGAGTTCACGGCAGGACTGACCAGTGTCGATGGCAAGCGTCTAGACAAACTTGGGATTGGCAACCAAGCGGCGGCCCAAGCCATAGCGGCAGCCCTCAAGGGCCAATCCTTTACTGTCGAAAGTCTCGAAAGCAAACCCGGCAAGCGCCACCCTTTTCCACCTTTCCGCACATCAACTTTGCAGCAAGAAGCTTCACGCAAGTTGGGTTTTTCATCAGCGCGCACCATGCAGATTGCGCAACGCCTTTATGAGGGTGTGGATCTTGATGGCGAGACGGTTGGTCTGATCACGTATATGCGAACCGATGGTGTGGACATGGCACCGGAAGCCATTGCTGCGGCTCGCAATGCAATTCTCAAGAATTTCGGAGAGCCTTATGTGCCTTCGGTGCCGCGCAAATATACTGCAAAGGCCAAGAATGCCCAAGAGGCGCATGAAGCCATTCGACCAACTGAATTGATGCGCCACCCAGATCAGGTGCGCGGCGTTTTGGAAGCTGACCAATTGGCCCTTTATGATTTAATTTGGAAGCGCACCGTCGCCAGCCAAATGGAAAGTGCTGAGTTGGAACGTACCGCGGCAGACATTGGCGCGCGCGGAACGGATGGGAAGCAATATGCATTTCGGGCAACAGGCTCCGTCGTAAAGTTTGACGGGTTCCTGCGCGCTTACAACGAAGATCTGGACGATGAAGAGGATGAAGACGCCAAGCGCTTGCCCGCCATGGCACGCGGCGATGCCACTGGTGTGAAGGCCATGGCGCCCACGCAACACTTCACCGAACCGCCGCCGCGCTATTCAGAATCCTCTTTGATCAAGAAATTGGAAGAGCTGGGTATAGGGCGCCCTTCAACCTATGTTTCCATTTTGAAAACGCTGACCGATCGCGGTTATATGCGTATCGAAAAAAAGCGCCTGATCCCTGATGATAAGGGCCGCGTTGTTACGGCCTTTTTGGAAAGTTTCTTCAAGCGCTATGTGGAATATGATTTTACTGCCAATCTGGAAGAGCAGCTGGATCAAATTTCCAATGGTGACTTGCCTTATAAGGAAGTGCTGCGCCAATTTTGGAAGGATTTTACCGCCGCCCTTGGTGAAGTGAAGGATTTGCGCATCACACAAGTGATTGACGCGCTGAATGATCTGCTCGCTCCACATATTTTTCCGGCCAAACCCGACGGTAGTGATCCGCGTGCGTGCCCTTCCTGCGCAGATGGCAGACAGTCCCTGAAACTGGGCCGCTTTGGCAGCTTCATTGGTTGCACCAATTATCCGGCCTGCAATTACACGCGCCAACTTTCGATGAATGGAGATGCCGCTGATGCCGTTCCGGCTGATGGCATTGTATTGGGCAAAGATCCGGAGACAGGATTCAACATCACACGCCGCATGGGTCGTTTTGGGCCATATTTGCAGCTGGGTGAAACCGTAGAAGATGAAAAGCCAACGCGCGCCTCCATCCCACGTGGAACCAATCCGGCTGAGGTGACACTGGCACAGGCGTTGCAGCTGCTTTCGCTGCCGCGTGAAGTGGGCTTGCATCCTGAGACAAATACATCAATCAGGGCAAATTTTGGCCGCTTTGGACCCTTCATCGTGCATGATGGCACTTACGTAAATTTAAAAGATCGCGAAGAGGTTTTCACCATTGGTCTAAACCGTGCCGTAGACCTGTTGGCCGAAAAGCGCGCGAAAGGACCGTCCAACCGGGCGCGTCCGGGCGCGTTGAAAGTTTTGGGTGACCACCCGGATGGTGGGAAGATTGAGTTATTCTCGGGCAAATATGGTGCCTATGCCAAGTATGGAAAAATCAATGCCACCCTGCCCAAGGATAAAACGGTTGAAGCCTTAACGTTGGAGGAAGGCATTGCCTTGGTGAACGAGCGGGCTGAGACCACGGGCAAGAAATCCGGAATCAAAAAAGTTGCAACGAAAGCTGCACGTAAAAAACCTGCAAAAAAGGTGGCAAAGAAAGCTGTCAAAAAAATAGCCGTAAAAGCCAGTGCCGCGTAAGCCGATTCCTGCATTCAAGCCACGCAAGGGAAATTTTCCTTCGCCCGAAGAGGTTTTGAGCTTCATCGCGCTGTCCCCGGGTGTGGTGAGCAAGCGTGAAATTGCGAAAGCCTTTGGTTTGCAAGGTGAGGCAAAGATTGCTCTCAAGAAATTGTTGAAGGATATGGCCGGCGCCGGGCAAGTGGCTTCCAAACGCAAGCGCTTGGTGCCGAAGAACTCTCTGCCTTCCACTGGCGTGATTGAGGTTACGGGCGAAGATAAAGACGGGGAGCTTATCGGCAATTTTATTAATGACGGTGGCGTGCCCTGGCCAGTGCCGTTGTTGGTGGTTTCGTCGGAAGGCAAAGCGCCAAAGCGTGGTGACCGTGTGGTGGCCAAGATTGAAGCCCTGCCGCACCATCCCGTCTATCGGCATAGAGCCAAAGTGATGCGCGTGCTGCCCGCCTCAACGCGTGGCCGTCTGTTAGGGGTGTTCAAGCTTATTAAAGGCAAGGGTGCGAGGATTATTCCCGTCGAGAAAAAAGCGCGATTGGAATATCAGGTTTTGGCTGCCGATGAAGGTGGTGCAACCAGTGGCGAACTGGTCGCATTTGAAATTATCCGAGAGCATGGGTTTGGCTTGCCGGCTGCCAAGGTGCGCGAATTGTTGGGTGATTTGAATGATCCGCGCAACATTTCATTGATCGCAATTAATCAACACGGGATTGCGAACCGCTTTCCCGAAAAGGTTTTGGCTGAGACCAAAGAGCTTGAGCCATTTGATGAACGAGGGCGCGAGGATTTCACGTCGGTACCTTTGATCACCATAGATCCTGCGGATGCACGCGATCATGATGACGCCGTGTTTGCTGAACCGGACGACGCGGCTGACAATCCTGGGGGCCACAAAGTTATTGTGGCGATTGCAGACGTGTCAGCCTATGTGCGGCCCGCTTCGGCGCTAGACCGGGAAGCGCGGTTCCGCGGCAACTCGGTTTACTTCCCCGATCTGGTTGTTCCCATGTTGCCTGAGCGGATTTCGAATGATCTGTGTTCGTTGCGTGAAGAAGAGAAACGCCCGGCGCTGGTTTGCGTGATGCGGTTTGATCGACACGGTCATAAACTTTCGCAACGCTTTGCGCGAGGCATCATGCGTTCGCATGCCAAGCTTTCATATGAAGATGCACAAGCGGCGATTGACGGTCGGCAGGAGCTTAAGACGGATCGTTTGCTTGAAAAAGTGCTGAAGCCGTTGTGGGCGGCTTATCGCACTCTCAAAAAGGCGCAAGACCAGCGCTCACCACTGGCGTTGGATTTGCCAGAACGCAAAATCATTCTTGATGAGAAGGGCAGTGTCGCAAAGGTGGTTGTGCCCCCGCGCCTTGATGCGCATAGACTGATTGAAGAGCTCATGATCCAAGCCAACGTGGCGGCGGCCGAAGAATTGGAAAAACGCAAGTCGCCCCTGCTCTACCGTGTGCATGAGCAGCCCTCACCAGAGAAGCTTAAGGCGCTGGCCAGTTTCTTGAAAACCATCAGCCACGAATGGACGGTGGGCCAAGCGGTTAAGCCGGTGCAGTTCAATAAGTTGCTGCAGGCCGTGAAGGGCAAGGATTTTGAGCAGTTGGTGCATTCCATTGTGCTTCGCACCCAAGCCCAAGCCGCTTATTCACCCGACAACCTGGGCCATTTTGGTTTGTCATTGCAGCGCTATGCGCATTTCACGTCTCCCATCCGCCGTTATGCCGATTTAGTTGTGCACCGCGCTTTGATCTCGGCTTTGAAACTGGGATCAGACGGACTGTCACCTGAGGATGTGGCGCAACTTGATGAGACGGCTGAAATGATAGGTCTGGCCGAACGCCGCGCCATGTTAGCCGAACGTGAGACGACAGATCGGTTGATTGCCTCATTTCTTGAGCCGCAAACCGGTGCAATATTTAAGGGTAAAATATCCGGCGTAGTGGGTGCAGGATTGTTTGTGGTTTTGGATGATACTGGCGCTGATGGCTTTGTGCCCGTTTCGAGCTTGGGCCGCGATTATTTTGTTTTCAATGAGGTGAGCCATAGCCTGCGCGGTGAACGCACTGCCGAGACCTTTCAACTGGGTGACCGAGTAGACGTGAAACTTTTGGAAGTGGCTCCGATCCGCGGGGGTTTGCGTTTCGAAATGGTTTCAGAAGGCCGACAGAGCGCTGTGGCGACGCGGGCCAAGCGTAAAGGCAGGAGAAGATGAAGCGGTCAATTTGGCGCTCAATGTGGCGCGGCTTTAATCTGCGCTGCCCTCATTGTGGCCATCAACGGTTATTCTCTGGCTATTTAAGGGTGAGCCCCGCCTGCCGCAATTGCGGTGAGGATTTCTCGCATCATCAGGCTGATGATGCGCCGCCCTATTTTACCATCATCATTGTGGCGCACATTGTGGTGCCCGTGATGGTGGTTGTGGAAAAGGTATGGTCGCCACCCATCGGTATCCAGTTGGCCCTCTGGCTGCCATTGATTGCTGGTCTGTGCCTGTGGCTGTTGCCCAAGGTTAAAGGGGCTATTGTGGGACTGCAATGGGCCTTGCGACTTCATGGATTTGGAGAGACGAAGGTTTCATCCTCGGAACCTTGACTTTGCAGGCGGATTAGGGTCTATCCACGCAAAATCGGAGTTTTGTTATGGCTAAAGGCAATGTGATCAAGATCAAGTTGGCGTCTTCAGAAGACACTGGCTTTTTTTATGTGACCAAAAAGAATTCACGCACCAAAACCGACAAGTTGGTGTTCCGCAAATATGATCCGGTGGTTCGCAAGCACGTTGAATTCAAGGAAACCAAGATCAAGTAAGCCCGTGATCATCGCAGGCCAAATAAAGGCGCTGAGTTTCTGGCGCTTTTTTTGTTGAAGTTGGAAATAAGCGCCGACCCGGGATTTTGTAGAACGAGGAGGCCACTCGGTTCATTCCCGGATCGGCTTAACCTCGAAATCAGGAGATGCGGCGGACCTGACCTCAAGGCATTAGAAAGCCAAAGGCGCACAACACGTGCACCAGTTTTGCCTGCCATTGGCTAATTGAACTTTTGGTGGGACGGCGCTCTGGTGCTGAAGCAAAGAACCGTCCCGTTTGGAGTTGCTTGAGACCCTGGAGAGGGGGGATCAAGCGCAAATTCTGTAAGTCACCAATGCCTCAATCGGCGAAAAAAAGCTAGATTTTCCTATGGTAAATACGGCTAATCGCACATTAACGATGAATCGTTAGGGTAAACAATTTCGCAACTTCCTGTCTGATTTACTCGGATTGTTCCTCAGGTTCCGGTAAATGCATTTCAAGAGGCAGTTGCTCGGTTCCATCCAGGGGTTCTTCATCGTCTGCAAGTTCGTCGCTCAGTTTTGGCAAGGGCACATCAAAGCCGGGCGGCATGTTGGCATCAAGCAAACCCGCGGCTTTCAATTCCTGCAAGCCGGGCAAATCAGTCAGCTCATTCAGGCCGAAGTGCGACAGGAATTCCTCGGTTGTGCCATAGGTTACAGGTCGACCAGGAGTTTTGCGACGGCCACGCATTTTCACCCAGCCAATCTCCAATAGTTTGTCCAGCGTGCCTTTCGAGATGGCAACGCCGCGAATATCTTCAATTTCGGCGCGCGTGACGGGTTGATGATAAGCTGCAATCGCCAGCGTTTCGAGTGCGGCCTTGCTTAAACGTTTTTGCTCGGTTTTTTCACGGCGCAGTATGCCACCCAAATCTATTGCGGTTCGCAGCGCATATTTTCCAGCCACTTGCACGATGTGGACGCCGCGATTGCGATAGTTGTTGGTCAAGTCTTCCAACAGCGCAACAACATCGACGCCGGACGGCAAAAATTCGGCAAAAGCTGCGAGCGCAAGTGGTTCTTTGGCCGCAAACAACATGGCTTCAATGATGCGCAATGATTGTGCGCGGTCCATTGCGGGGTGCATTGCAATCACAGCGTTGTTGCCGCCAAGCGCACCGCTTTCATCTTCGCTGTCTTCAACCATGGCTTTCAATCCACTCATTTTTGTTCCCCAGCATTAACGCTTTGACCGGCGCGGCGACGCAGATAGATTGGTTTGAAGGCTTGGTCTTGACGCAGCTCTATGCGGCCATCACGAGCGAGTTCGAGGCTTGCCGTGAAACTGGAAGCGCGCACTGATTTCCGGGTTTCGTTGGTTGCCAAAAAGCGCCCAAGCCAATGATCAAAAGTACCCCAATCATCCATCTGCCCCACCAGTCGCTCAATGGCTTCGCGGGCTTCTTTGATTGACCAAGTGAGCTGCCGCTTGATTGTATAGGTTTGGCGCACCACTCTGCGTTGGCGTCTTTCGGCATAGGCCTTCAGCAAGTCGAGAAGATTATCCGCATATTCGCGCGTGACTTCCACTGCCAAAGTCTGCGGTTCTCCGCGCCCGAAAATATCAATGTTGAGCAGCGGCCGCTTCATCAATTTGGCTACACTGTCGCGCATGGATTGTAAGCGCTGAAGGCGGAATGCCAGCCGCGCGGCCATATCTTGCGGCGTGGAATCTACATTTGCTGAGGGTTGCGGAATCAACAGCCGTGATTTCAGATAAGCCAGCCAGGCGGCCATGACGAGATAATCGCCGGCCACGTCAATGCGCAAAATTTTGGCCCGGTCGATGAAGGCAAGATATTGGTCAGCCAACGCCACGATAGAAACTTGCGCCAAATCAATTTTATGGGCCCGTGCCAATTCCAACAGCAAATCAAGAGGGCCCTCAAAACCACCCACATCAACGACTAATTCCTCGGCAGCAATGATATTGCGCTCGGGCAGCGAACTCTGCGTCCAGTGGTCTGAGGTTGTTTGGTTCACCTGTGCTCCTTTCCTGATCTTGGGCCATGCGTTTCGCAGACTATAGCCTGAGATTCGACACCATAGGCGCTTTTATCCCCAGAATCAGCTAGATCCTAAAATGCGCGATGGCTGGTCATGATAGCCTCGAGATCGCCTAGCGCCTGTTTCTCATCAAAGGGTTGTGGTTTGCGTTTCAGTTTCAACGCGGCTTTGGCGCGGCGGGCTGTTTTTGTGTTCATCTCAATGGCAGCGGCAGCTATTTCCTGCATCTCATCCATCACGCCGTTACAATGCAGAAGTATGTCGCAACCCGCCTCATAGGCATCAGCCGCCTTCTGCGTGAGTGATCCGCTGAGGGCTTTCATCGAAAGGTCATCCGTCAGAAGCAGCCCGTTAAACCCCATCACACGGCGGATCACATTGCGCACTACTTTGCGAGATAATGTGGCTGGACGATCGGGATCGATGTTTGAGAAAATCACATGCGCCGTCATCGCCATAGGGCAACTTGCGAGCGCAGTGAAGGGTACGAAGTCGACACTCTCCAAATCCAGTCTCGATGCCGTTACAACTGGCAGTGCGAGGTGGCTGTCAACGCCGGCACGGCCGTGGCCGGGGATATGTTTCATCACCGGCAAAATGCCGCCTTCCATCAAGCCGGCCATATGGGCTTGCGCCAGAATTATTATGCGCTCAGGAAGCATGTCGTAGGCACGGTTGCCGATGACATCATGAGCGCCCCGCTGCGGCACATCTAAAACCGGAAGACAACTTGCAGTAAAACCTGCGCTGGCCAATTCCTGCGCCATTAACCTGCCGATGCTGCGCGCGGTGCGCAACGCTAAGCCCGGGTTGATGTTGTAGAGTTGCCCCAGGGCTCGGGCGTCGGGGTATTTCCGCCAATGGGGAGGGCCAAGGCGCTGTACACGCCCGCCTTCTTGATCCACAAAAACGGGTGCGTCAGCGCGGCCCACACTAGCACGGAAAGATTTAATGAGTTCAGTGATTTGATCTGCGGTTTCACAATTTCGCTTGAAGAGTATCAAACCCCAAGGATTTACTTTGCCGAAAAATTGCGCTTCGTTACTTGACAAGCTCAAAGACGCGCAACCCAGAATGAGTGCATTCGATTTCAATTGATTAAAGCCCCCGCTTACGCTGCGGTTATATCATTGGCGGCGAACCACACAATCTCTTTCTCCAGCCGAAATCAACGCAGAGCACACGCTTGCAGCCGCTTGATTGGTGGCCATGGGGCCTAGATTAAGCTTATAGCGCGTCGATCCTGCAATCTGCGCTTGGGTAATGATTGGGGCGTAGCGGCTGACAATCGCCCCGTGTTTGGCACTTAACTTTTGATATTCGGCGTTGGCTTCAGTTTTTGAATTAAAGGACGTGAGTTGGGCCACATAACTACTGCCCGCTGCGGTGGACTGTGGGGCCGGGGCTGCGGCAAGCTTTGGGGCCGGTGTTGAAGCAAGTGGGGCAGCAGATCTTGGCGGCACCGTGCTGGCCTTTGTAGTGACGGTGTCTCCGTATAGACTGTTCCCGCCCGACACGATCAGCGGGGTAGCAGCAGTGTCGACCAATTTGACCTGACTTTTTCCGACGCGTTTTGATGGAGGAACCAGAACCAATGGTTTTGCGCCCAGCGATTTGCCCAATACCAACTTCTTAAGCTTGTCGGGTTTTTTGACGGTGGTCGGCGGTTGGCCGTCAAGCACAGTCTCGCTTGCGAGAGGTGTTGGCTTATTTGCTGTGGTTTTAGCAGGAACAATCGCTTCCGTTGCCGGTTTCAAAGCGTCTGGCGTGGTGGCGGCTGGTTTTGCGTCCGGCGGTGCCGTGGAGGGGGGCGGATCCGGCAAAGGCAATGAAAGTTGGCCACTGGGTGGGATAACACTGGTCTGAGCAGCAAGCGAGTCGGTTGCGGCTGGGTTGGATGAAAGTGCCGCCGAACTCTGTTCGGCGGCTGGGGTTATGTTTGCTACGTCGGTTTTATCGTCAGGCGCTAAAGAACCCTGCTGGCCGGTGCCGCCCCCTGGCGGGGGTGGTAAGGGCAAGGGCGTGCCCTCGGTGCCGCCACTTGCCTTAGGCGTTTGGCCTGCAGGCGTTAGGGCCTTGGCTGCGCCAGGTTGGATATTGGGGTTTTCCTCACTCGATTTAAGGGCCCCGCCTGGAACTTCATGGTCACCCTCAATGCGATCATAGATTTGTTTCTTGTTAGCAGCATCGGCTTGGCCCGCTTGGCTGGCGGTATCCGGCGTGACTTTTGCAGGCGTGGCCGGAGCCGAGACAACCGGCACAGCACTGGCTGCCGTTGCGGCTTTTTGATTCTTGAAATAATGCGCGTAGCCGTAAACGGCGGCAAATGCCACAAGCAAGCCCAAGGCCAGGAAACTGAGCAAAGTGATCAATACGCGCGAACGCGGCGCATCATCTTCATAACCAAGCTCATCGCGATAGGCTTGTTGATATTCATTGGCGGTGGCGCGTCTGGCTTGGGCGCGATTTGGTGATGGCTCGAACACGTCATCATTAGCGCTTGATCGGTTGATCGCAGGCCCCAAAGATACCTGCGGGGCCCGCGGCGCAGATGGTGCCCTAGCCTCGGGCGCTGGGCCGCGCGCTGGCGCAAGGGGGCGGCGCTGGGCAGGTTGCGCCGGACCGGGCTGCAATGACGGTTGACGCACAGGCGGCGGCACATAGGGTTGGGCTGGCGGCGGCGCATAACCTGTGTTTGGGTCAATCGGCCGATAAGCGGGCGGCTGTTGAAACCCATAGTTCTGTTGAAATGGCTGTTGGGGAAAGCCGGACTGCGGTGCAAAGCCTTGCCCATGCGGTGTAAAATTTGGCGAAGAACCAAATCCTCCGCCGCCCAACTGCGGGCGCGGCGGCTGAATTTGGGGTGCAAAAGAACTCGGTTGGGCGGGTAAAGCTGGCGACGCATAGCTGGGCTGGGTTGCAGGCCGCGCCGGAGACGTTGCGGTTGTTGAAATTGCGGCGGATGCGGCATCATCAGCAAAACTGAACTTCGGCTTGGCCGTGGCCCCACCCGCGCCGAGCGTAGCCTCGGCTTTATTTTTGGCCGCCTGAACGCGTTGCAAAGCCAAACGCTCTGCAGCATCCCGCTGATCTTTCAGTTTATTCGCCAGGGCATCGGTGGCCAAGGGCGGCGTGCGCGGCGGAATCGGGCGCACCGGCGCCGGACTCGACGATGGCGCAGCCGCCGCTGCAGCTTTTACGATCGGCTTAGGATTGGCACGCGGCGCCATAGGGGCCGATTTGGCCGGGGCATGTGGTGCTGGCTTAACGTTTCCTGGCTTATCTGATATACTAAATTCAACCGCCACCGGCTTGAAATCAGACGCTAATTTTGGCATATCGGCGGCCAGTGTGGTTTTGCCAATGCCTAGCCTTTCGCGCCAGTTGCGTTTATCAGAGGAGTTGCCCGAATTGTCGTCCATTCAACTTCCAACCTTACATTTCTTCAACTGGTCTAACGCCTAAAACCTTCAAGCCATTGGCCAAACAATATCGAATCGCTGTCAAAAAAGCGAGACGGGTTGAAGTTACATCATCATGACCTTCAACAATAAACCTTAATTGAGGCAGTTCTTTGCCACGGTTCCACAGGGAATGGAAGTCACTTGCAAGCTCGTAAAGAAAGAACGAAAGGCGGTGCGGTTCATGCGCGGTGGCCGCTGCTTCAACCAAGCGCGGAAACTCTGCCACGCGGCGAATAAGGGCCATCTCCGCGACATCTTGAAGGATTGAGAAATCAACTTTGCCATTGAGCTTGGCGGGCGCGTTGCGCAACACCGAGGATATACGCGCGTGCGCATATTGAACATAAAATACGGGGTTGTCCTTTGACTGCTCGGTTACTTTGGCAAAATCAAAATCCAATGGCGCTTCATTTTTCCGGTACAGCATGATGAAGCGAACCACATCGGCTCCCACCTCATTTACCAAGTCACGCAGAGTTACAAACTCCCCTGCCCGCTTTGACATTTTCACGGGTTCGCCATTGCGGAAGAGTTTGACTAACTGACACAGCTTGCAATCAACCTCAACCGCATCACCAGCAAAGGCTTGGGCAATAGCGCTGAGGCGTTTGACATAGCCTCCGTGGTCTGCCCCTAAAACATACACAAGCTGCTTGAAGCCGCGATCAATTTTATCTTTGGCATAGGCTACATCGGAGGCGAAATAGGTGAATGAACCGTCAGATTTTTTTAAGGGCCTGTCGGTGTCGTCGCCAAATTGAGAAGCGCGGAAAAGCGTTTGATCGCGGTCTTCCCAATCCATCGGCACTTCACCCTTGGGAGGGGCAAGTTTGCCGACATAAACCAGGTTGCGCTCTTCCAAACTTTTCAGAGCGCGTGCCACAGCGCCCGTATCTTGCAGTGATTTTTCAGAAAAGAAAACTTCGTGCTTGATATCAAGTGCGGCAAGATCATCCTTGATCATGGTCATCATCATCGCGACAGATTTTTCTCGCACAACGGCCAGCCAATCATCCTTGCTGAGCAGGCTAGCACCGAATTCCTTTGCCAAAGCCTCACCAACTGGCTTGAGGTAATCGCCAGGATATAAGCCAATCGGGATATCGCCAATATCTTGGCCCAGCGCTTCGCGGTATCTCAGAAAGGCGGATTGCGCCAGAGTATCAACTTGTGCACCAGCATCATTGATATAATATTCCCTGCTCACAGCAAAGCCAGCAAATGCCAGCAGCGCCGCCAGGGCATCCCCAAAAACTGCCCCACGACAATGCCCCACATGCAATGGCCCCGTTGGGTTGGCCGAGACATATTCAACATTGACCTTTATACCCGCGCCCAGTTTTGAAGAGCCGTAACGGTGTTTTTCAATGAGTGCGTCTTTCAGAACGTTTGGCCAAATGGCGGGATGCAGTGTGATATTGATGAATCCTGGCCCCGCGATTGCAACACTCGTGACATCCGCGTGGGCTTTCAGAATTGGCACCAGCAATTCAGCCAACGCACGCGGGGTTGTGCCGGCTAGCTTAGCCAACACCATGGCAGCGTTGGTGGAAATATCGCCATGGGTTGCGTCACGCGGCGGTTCTACGGTGAGCTTGGAGGTATCCAAGTGCTGCGGCAGTTTTCCGTCACCAACAAGTTTTGCAACCGCTTTCTCGATCACAATTTGAAATGATGCAAATATATTCATTTTACAGACAAGATTTCCTTCATGCCCTGACCTAACGAAAAAGCGGGTCAAGGTCAAACAGCCGCCGATGTTGCTCTAATGCAAAATTATCGGTCATGCCCGCAAGGAAATCGCATACTTGTCTTGCATAGTGCCTGGTATCGCTTTTAGGATGCTCGTCACGCCACTCCAGCGGCAACAACTTCACATCATTCATATAAGCTTCGAAAAGATCGCGAATGATGCGTTGCGCCTTGTTCATGCTTTCCAGAACTTGCGGGTGACGATACATGTGCGATGACAGGAAGCTCTGCATCACGCGGTTGTTTTCGGCCATTTGGGCGCTGAAGGAAACCAATGCGCGGCCCAATATTCGCACATCTTCAGAAGAATGCGGTTTGGCGAATTTGATGCTGCGACCCGTCTGTTCCAGCACGTCATTCACCATGGCTGAAATAAGCCGACGAACGGTTTCGTGAATCACGCGTTGGGTTTCCAGTTTGGGATAGGCTTTGAGAACTTGTCCCAAGGCTTGGCCTGCAAGGGGCACATCACCCAGATCAATCACATTGAATAGTTTGGCGCGTAAACCGTCATCAATGTCGTGGGCATTGTAAGCGATGTCGTCAGACACAGCGGCAATTTGTGCTTCTGCCGAGGCAAATGTGGAAAGCCGCAAATCATGGGCTTCGGTATATTCAATGATGGCGGCGGGCAGCCCTGTTGTTGCGTAGTGGCCAATAGCGTGGCCCCCTTTGTCAGTCAGCGGCCCGTTATGTTTAACCAAACCCTCAAGGGTTTCCCATGTGAGGTTGAGACCATCGAAGGCGGCGTATTTATGTTCCAGCTTGGTGACTATGCGAAGCGTTTGGGCATTGTGATCAAAACCCCCATAGGGTTTCATCAGTTTGTCGAGTTCGCGCTCACCGGCGTGGCCAAAGGGAGTGTGGCCCAAATCGTGCGCCAATGCCAGCGCCTCTGCCAAATCTTCATCCAAATGCAAGGCGCGCGCCATCGCCCGCGACACTTGTGACACTTCCAATGAATGGGTGAGGCGGGTGCGGAAATGATCCCCCTCGTGAGCGACGAAAACCTGAGTTTTTTGCTTCAAACGGCGAAAAGCCGAGGCATGAATAATTCTGTCGCGGTCTCTGGCAAATGGAGTACGAAAGGTTTCATGCGGCTCGGCAATCGCGCGGCCCAGCGACTGGCTGGCGTGCGAGGCAAAGCTGGCCAATTTATCGGTCATGGCCTGCCCCATTGACTTTTATGCGGGAAGACCCAACATCTGCCCCATGAATGAAGTGCAAATCAGCCTTACCGACCGCGCCGCCCGGCGCATCATTGAACTGGCCGCAAAATCGGCCCAACCCGCCAGTTTGCGGGTGGCAGTGAATGGCGGCGGCTGTTCTGGTTTCCAATATGATTTTTCTCTCTCAGATGCGCGCGAAGATGATGACATTGCCGTATCGCGGCAAGGTGCAACGCTTTTGGTTGATTCCATCTCGCTCGTCCACATGGCTGGTGCAACAGTTGATTTTGTCGATGACCTGATGGGCCAATCGTTCCGCATTGCCAATCCCTTGGCCAAATCTTCATGTGGCTGTGGTACCAGCTTTTCTTTGTAAGCCATGCGCATTGCCACGTGGAACGTGAACTCCATCAAGGCCCATTTTGAGCAAGTGACCGAGTGGGTGAAGGCTGAAAAGCCCGACGTGTTATGCCTGCAGGAAATCAAGTGTGAGAATGCAAATTTCCCGAGCGCGGCTTTCGAAGAGCTTGGTTACGCATGTGCCGTGCATGGCCAAAAAACCTATAATGGTGTGGCCCTTCTGGCGCGTGGGCGCATCGAGAATATCAAGCGCGGCTTGGCCGGTGACGACAGTGATGAGCATTCTCGGTTCATCATGGGTACGGTTTTTGGTGAAGGCCGCCCAGTTACTGTGGGTTCAATCTATCTGCCCAATGGTAACCCAACGCCGGGGCCGAAGTATGAATACAAACTCGGCTGGATGAAGCGCTTGAAAACCGAGGTGGCTTCCATGTTGCCGGATGAAGAGGCTTTTGTGCTGGCGGGTGACTACAACATAATCCCTGCAATGGCCGATATGAAGCGACCGGAGCAGTGGGTACATGATGCATTATGGTTGCCGCAATCACGCGCGGCATTTCAAGAGATTTTGAATTTAGGATTGACCGAGGCTTACCGGGCAAAAAATCCGTTCCAAACGGGCCACTATAGTTTCTGGGACTATCAAGCCGGTGCCTGGCCGAAAAACAATGGCATTAGAATAGACCATCATTTGTTATCGCCGCAAGCCGCAGATCGATTACTGGCGTCGCGAATTCACCGCGATGCCCGTGGCCATATCAAGCCTTCAGACCATGTGCCTGTTGAAATTAGCCTGGCGGATTGATCAAAAATAGAAAGCCCGCAGAGAATGCGGGCTTTTGTAATCAAGATCACGCCGCAATCGCGGGTGAGAGTTAAGCAAGTGGAGCTTTTACACCAAAAGCAGCGAAGCTTGCTTCAAAGGGCTTAAAGGCATTTTTCGCAGCCGCAGCAGCCAATTCACCCAACTTGGTAAACTCAGCAACCGATGTTTCAAAGCTGTCTTTGGCAAAAACTTGCTGGGCCTCAACGGCCTTGTCTACCGACTTAGCCGCTACAGCATTCTGCCACACGGCAGCGCTTTTTTCGAAAGATTTCTTTGAGAAATCAGCCATTTCCTGTGCATAAGCCTGGAAGCCCTTGGTAAAAGCAACGCTAGAAGCCGTGAAGGCCTCAACACCGTCTTTATTCATGGCCTGCAGTTCTTCAAATGATTTAAACATGGTTATTCTCCTCATGGGTTCAAAATTCAATAACTAGCAGATATGTGCACTGCAACATAATGTCAAGGGTATTTTTTGCATTGCACCATAAGTCTCCCTTGGGCTAATAAAAGGTCTTGGGGGCGGCGAGTCTGTTCGGTTTACCCAATCGTAATGGCTCGTTCACTAAAGCTTATGAAAATTGCAAAGGGACTGAAACTTCCCGAAGCCGATTATTGGAGTTTGAGGTTGAATTTGCTGAAATCGAAATTGGTGGGCAAGATGGTGTTTGGCGTTCTTGCCTGCGTCATCATGTGTGGGGCAGCCATGGCACGGCCAGAATTTGCCGCGCTGACGGTGGATGCGCGCACTGGTCAAGTTTTGTTTGCCGATCACGCTGACGCTTTGCGTCACCCTGCTTCACTCACAAAAATGATGACGCTTTACGTTCTTTTTCAGGATTTGAAGGCTGGCCGCATTTCGCGCGACACCATGCTTCACGTTTCCGGACGCGCTGCGTCTATGCCGCCCACAAAACTGCATTTAAATGGTGGTTCCACCATCAGTGTGGATGATGCCATCAAGGGCCTTGTCACAAAGTCTGCCAATGATGCAGCGGCTGCGATTGCGGAAAACCTTGGTGGAACTGAAGCAAACTTCGCAGCGCGGATGACGCGCGTTGCGCATTCCATTGGGATGAGCCATTCAACATTCAACAATGCTTCCGGCCTGCCAAACCCCGGCCAATATACAACGGCCCGCGATATGGCCACCTTGGGTTTGCGCTTGATGCGCGATTTTCCGCAGTATTACCCCTATTTTCGCATCACTGCGTTTCAATTCCGCGGACACACCATTAAAACCCATAATGGCCTGTTGCAACACTTCGAAGGAACTGACGGAATAAAAACCGGATATATTGCCGCCTCGGGATATAATTTGGTCACCTCCACAAAACGTGATGACAAACGGTTGGTAGGTGTGGTTCTTGGTGCCAGGTCATCCGGTTCTCGCGGCACGTACATGATGTCGATGCTTGAGAATAATTTTGAAAAAGCCAAGGCCGGAATTAGCGTAGCCGCATTAGCCGGCTCATCCGCCGGGGTAATTAATCCAATTGTCGCGTCTGCAAAAAGCCAAACCGTGAATAGCAAGGCGCTTGCCAAAATTGCCGCTGATGCAACTCACAATGATGAAACAGACGCCGTGGATGCGACCACGGCCAGCACCAGCAAGGCGGTACCCAAGGTTTTGCTCGCAACGCTGGAGCCGAGCGACAGCACACCCAACAAGTTGCCATTTGCCGTCGTTTCTGCAAATGACCAGCCGCATTCTCTGGCGAATGCGATGACGGATAGCTGGAACATCCAAGTGGGCGCTTACCCGGATAAATCTCAGGCCGACGCGCGCATTGCATCGCTGCGCGGCAAACTTTTAAGCTTGCTGGCCAACAAACATGGTTTCACCATGCAGGCCGAAAAAGATGGAGAGGTGATCTACCGGGCTCGTTTTGCGGGCTTTGGTGCGGCCTCTGCAAAAAAACTATGCAGCAAAATTTCGCGCGGCGGAGCGTCTTGCTTGGCCATTGCGCCGCAGGGTTGATTAGCCTTTCAACAGAATGTCACGCGCTGCATTGATTTGTGCCGCCAAAAAATTGCTGCCGCCCGCATCAGGGTGCGTGGCGCGCTGCAAGCGTTTATAGGCGGCGTTAATTTCATCGGCAGATGCACCACTCTTCAGACCCAAGATGGTATAGGCCTGCTGCCTGTCCACCGGCATTGTGGGCCCCGACGCACCATTTGGTTTAAACTGATCGACAACTCCATTGAAACCCAAAAGGCCAGCGCCCAGTGTGAAGGCAGGAACGGCTATGAGAAAATTGCCGCGGAATGCCATGAGCGCCGCGCCTCCACACAACCCATAACCGCCAATCTGGCGGGCAAAGCGGCGCGATTGTTGCGGCGACATTTTCCCCGCTTGCCGCAAGGCCCACAACACCAAAATTCCGACAATTGCCGCGCCCAGGCCCAACATTACTGCGGCGTTGGATCAAGTGTTGATTGGTGCTTCGGCAATGAAGCATCGCAGGCATCAGGTTTGGTTAATTCAAGCCGCATGATATTCCCTTGCATCGAATAGGATCCGTAATCAAACAGCATATGTGTAGAAATCCCATTTTCATACATGTTGAAATTAGCCTGAAATTCCGGCACTTCAGCCTGCTTGTCATCAAGGGGGTAATAGCCCAATTGAAATGGCCAAGAGGCTTGATTTTCCAATTCCTTCGTGATCGGATTTTTCAGATCAATGTCATCAGCGCCGGCAGGCCGACGTTTGCCAATAAATGTTACCACACGATATTGCTTTTCATCATCTGATCCATCGTAAAGATTGCTGACATCGTGGGTAGCCCCCGCCTGCGCCAGCGCTAACAGCTTTTTTTGATGAGCAGTGGGAAACAATACATCCCTTGCAACCCTAAACGTTTTGGTGGAGCTGCCTTTAATATCGCCTTTGCCCTCCTCGGCCGCCGTCAGGCGTGAAATGCTTATGCGCTTATCATCAGCCGGTTCTTTATTGACGAACTGTTTTTGCGTCACTTCAAGCTGCTGGCCATCAGTTGATTCGTAAGTTGACGACTGCAAATCAATCACCCGGTTGCCTTGTTCACCATCACTGAAGCGATTGGCGAAGCGGGAGTCGATCGTATAGCCTGCGCATTCTGAACCAGCCACCTCGTAGGCCAGTTGCCCGTCCACAGGCTTACTTGGCGTCGCTTGATCTATGCGCGCGGGTTCAAACAAGTAAAGCGCGCGATAAGTGGCCAACTCCACTGCCCTGGCGGGTGACAGCGCCATTAGGGTGGCCAGCGTAAAAAGAACAGAAATCCGAAAATGCTTCATGCGTTGTAATCCTGAATCAAACCTAGCATATATTGTCATGAAACTGCGATATCGGATGTGACCATTGGGTAAGATTTCAGCAAAACTGCGTGAACTGGGCTTGGAATTGCCTGCGGCGGCCAAGCCCGTGGCAAATTATGTGCCTTGGGTGATCAGCGGCAACCTGGTGTTTGTGGCCGGTCAAATACCGTTGTTGCTTGGTCAACCGCAATTTGTGGGACAGCTAGGAACGACAATCACCGTGGAGATGGGTGTTGCTGCAGCACGGCTTTGTGCCCTCAACATTCTGTCGCAGCTGTCTGAGGCTTGCGGCGGCGATCTAGACCGCATCGTGCGGATTGTTAAGCTTGTTGGTTTTGTAAATTGTGATGCATCCTTTATCAACATCCCCAAAGTCATCAACGGTGCATCTGACGTAATGGCTGACGTGTTTGGCGAGGCAGGTAAACACGCTCGCTCATCCATTGGCGTGTCGTCGTTGCCAATGGGAGTTGCAGTTGAGCTTGAGGCAATTGCGGAGATTAGAATTTGAGGTTTACGCCACAGCTGCGGGCCTTGGATTGGTTGGTGGCAAAACCGCTTGCGCACCGCGGACTGCATCGCGAGGCGCTGGGCCTTGTCGAGAATTGCGAAAGCAGCTTTGAGGCAGCGATTTCGCAGGGATATTCCATTGAATGTGACATCCAGCTTACTGCCGATGGGCAGGCCGTGGTTTTTCACGATGATGAGGTTGACCGTGTGCTTGATGGCCAAGGTAAAGTGAAACAATTCGCCACGCGCCAACTTAAAGCCATGAATTATAAACAGGGTAAAGACAAAATTCAAACTTTGGCAGAATTGTTAGAGCAAGTGGCGGGCCGGACCACGTTGGTCATTGAAATAAAATCACTGTGGGATGATGACTTCACGCTCACTGATCACGCCATTGCAGTGCTTTCGGCTTACAAAGGCCCCTTTGCGCTTATGTCTTTTGATCCTGCCCCAATGGCGCGCGTTGCGGCGCAGGCCGCCAATACTGTGCGCGGCATTACTGCTGATCGGGTGATTGACGCGTATTACGAATCATTGCCCGTGGCCAAGCGTTTGGCCATGCGCAGCTTTTCGCATTTGCCATTCACCCGGCCGCATTTTGTGTCTTTCGATTTTACGCAACTGCCGTTTCAACCGATCACAGAATTTCGCGAAGCGGGCCACCCTATTTTAACTTGGACCATTCGAAATGCAGCCCAAGCTGCAGCGGCGCGGCGCTGGTGTGATCAAATTACCTTTGAGACCTTTCTTTCAACATGAGTTCAGATTTTAACGGCAAAGTGCTTTCATCGCTCAGCCAGGTTTCGGCTCAGCAATGGGACCAGGTTGCCAATCCTGAAACCCAACACTTCAATCCCTTTATTTCTCACGCATTTTTGTGGGCGTTAGAAAAATCCGGATCAGCCACTGAAAAGACGGGCTGGGCAGGCCATCATTTTGTGGTGGAACAGGCGGGTAAAATTGTGGGCTTGGCGCCAGGTTACAAGAAACTGCATTCGCAGGGTGAATATGTTTTTGATCATGGTTGGGCTGACGCATTTGAACGCGCTGGTGGGGCCTATTATCCCAAGCTGCAGGTGTCTGTGCCGTTTTCGCCGGTGGTTGCCACAAAAATCAGCGGCATCAATGCAAATGCGCGCGTTGCAATTACAGAAATGATTGTGGCGCAGTGTGAACAAGACGGCTATTCATCAGCCCATATCACCTTCGTGTCTGACCAAGATGCAACATTGCTGGACACTCAAAAAAAGGCGTGGTTGGAACGAAACGACATCCAGTTCCACTGGCATAATGCGGGGTATAAATCCTTCGATGATTTTTTGTCAGGGCTTTCTTCCTCCAAGCGCAAAAACTTGCGCAAGGAACGCCAGGCAGTGCGTGATTCCGGAATCACCTTTCGGGCGCTAACAGGCCATGATATTGAGCCTGCCCATTGGGACGCGTTTTGGAAATTTTACCTCGATACAGGTAACCGCAAATGGGGCCAGCCCTATCTCACGCGCAAGTTTTTTGAAATGATGCATGATACCATGCGCCAACATATTTTGTTGGTGATTGCCTATCACGGAAAGCGGCCCATTGCCGGGGCCCTCAATTTCATTGGTGGTGATACGCTTTATGGGCGCAATTGGGGCTGCATTGAGCAGCTGCCGTTCTTGCATTTTGAAACCTGCTATTACCAGGCGATTGATTTTGCGATTGCCCGCGGCCTCAAGGTGATTGAAGCGGGCGCTCAAGGCGAACATAAATTGGCGCGTGGTTATGTGCCAGTAAAAACGCTTAGCTACCACCATCTCGCACACCCAGGTCTTGCGCGCGCAGTGGCGGATTATCTTGAGCACGAACGCGCGGCAATTGCGCAAGGCCAGGCAGAACTTGCGGCGCATGTGCCATTTCGGCAGGTTGAGGGTGAGTGACAAGCGATGAGTTATGATCCTGATAATATCTTTGCCAAAATTTTGCGCGGTGAAATCCCATCGCATAAAATTTACGAGGATGAGCATTCGCTGGCCTTCATGGATGTGATGCCGCAGGTCGACGGGCATTGTCTGGTGATCCCGAAAGAAAGGTTTCGCGGGCTGTTGGACGCTGACGCGACAGTGTTCGTGCATATGATGCCAGTTGTGCAGAAAGTTGCCAAAGCCGCGGTGAAAGCGATGGCTGCTGATGGCTTTCAGCTGCGCCAATATAATGAACATGCCGCTGGCCAAACGGTGTTCCACCTGCACTTCCACATTTTACCGATGAAGGAAGGCGTTCCGCTACAACCGCACACCGGCAAGATGGTAGATCATGCAGGTTTGGCGGTCATGGCACAACGCATTCGAAGTGAGCTGACTTAAGGTTGAAATTTTTCACCCCTCGCCAGACGTTGCCATTGCAACGACCCTATTTTACCTTGGTCGGCTTTTTGACTTTCTTAACCGCAACCCGTGACCTTGGAAGGGCTTTGCGTTCAGGTGGTTTGGGCAAGGCCTTTTCATCTTCCCGGCTGAGATAAGCAAACAGCAACTTGCCATCTTTCAAGAGGATGCGCACCGTTCCGCCAGCCGATAGTTTGCCAAATAGCAATTCTTCGGCCAAGGGTTTTTTGATTTCTTCCTGGATAACGCGAGCCAGTGGGCGCGCACCCATTTGTTGATCGTAACCCTTGTCAGCCAAATAATCGGCTGCTTCGGTGGAAAGCTCAATGTTGACTTGCCGTTCAGCCAGCTGCGCTTCCAATTGCAGCACAAATTTCTCGACGACTTTACGCACCACTTCTTTGGGCAAATGGCTAAAGGATACAACGGCGTCCAAGCGGTTGCGGAACTCAGGTGTAAAGAGTTTTACGATGGCTTCTTGATCATCGCCTTCGCGCTTGTTCTGCGTGAAGCCCATGGCTGATCTAGCCAAATCCTGGGCGCCGGCATTGGTTGTCATGATCAAAACGACATTACGGAAATCAATTTGCTTGCCGTTGTTATCTGTCAGTTTGCCGTGATCCATCACTTGCAGCAGGATGTTAAACAGGTCTGGATGGGCCTTTTCGATTTCATCAAGCAGAAGCACACAGTATGGACTTTGGTCAACACCATCAGTAAGCAGACCGCCCTGGTCAAAGCCCACATAGCCCGGAGGTGCGCCGATCAACCGGCTGACGCTGTGGCGCTCCATATATTCTGACATATCAAAGCGCAGCATCTTCACACCCAGCACTTCTGCCAGGCGTTTGGCCACTTCAGTTTTACCAACGCCTGTAGGCCCAGAAAAGAGATAAGAGCCAATGGGCTTCTCTGGTTCACGTAAACCGGCACGCGCCAACTTGATTGCCGCGGTGAGTTGATCAATGGCTTTGTCTTGGCCGAATACCAAACGCCTTAACTCGGCATCCAAATTCTTCAAAACAGTGGCATCATCACGCGAAACAGTTTTGGGCGGGATCCGGGCCATTGTGGCGATGGTAACTTCAATATCGGTGACATCAATAATCTTTTTGCGCTGATCTTCGGGCAACAGCATTTGAGAGGCACCGGTTTCATCGATCACATCAATGGCTTTGTCTGGCAATTTGCGGTCTGCCATGTATCGCGATGAAAGCTGCACAGCACTTTCCACCGCGGCGTCAGTGAATTCAACTTTGTGGAATTCTTCGTAATATGGCTTCAGGCCTTTCAAAATGGCTATGGCATCAGGAATCGAAGGCTCGTTCACGTCAATTTTTTGGAAGCGACGCACGAGAGCGCGGTCTTTCTCAAAATGCTGGCGATATTCCTTGTAAGTTGTTGAACCAATGCAACGCAAAGTGCCGGCGGCCAAAGCGGGCTTCAACAGATTTGAAGCATCCATAGAGCCGCCCGATGTGGCTCCTGCGCCAATTATCGTATGAATTTCGTCAATGAACAAAATCGAACCGGGCTTTGATTCAATTTCTTTCATCACCGCTTTCAAACGCTCCTCGAAATCGCCGCGATAGCGGGTGCCGGCTAAAAGCGAACCCATATCCAACAAATAAATAGTGCAATCCTTCAGCACCGCGGGCACTTCGCCCTTTATTATCTTGCGGGCCAAACCCTCTGCGATGGCGGTTTTACCTACGCCTGGATCGCCTACAAAAAGCGGATTATTTTTGGTGCGACGGCAGAGAATTTGGATAGTGCGGTTCACTTCCGTCATACGACCGATGAGCGGATCTATTTTGCCTTCGCCGGCTTTCTTGTTCAGGTCTGTGCAGTAGGAATCCAACGCTGATTCTTTCTGTTTGCCACCTTTGCTTTGTGGAGCACTTGGTTCGTCTCCCGAACTTTCACGGTTATCCTCGGTGCCACGCACGGCCCGGCTCTGTGATTGGCCCTTTTTGGCAATGCCGTGCGAAATGAAATTAACCGCATCATACCGGGTCATATCTTGTTCCTGCAGGAAATAAGCCGCATGGCTTTCACGTTCGGCGAAAATGGCAACAAGCACGTTGGCACCTGTCACCTCTTCACGACCTGAAGATTGAACGTGGATGACAGCGCGTTGAATAACCCGCTGAAAAGAAGCTGTAGGCTTGGCTTCTGCAACATTGTCGGTGATCAAGTTCGACAATTCATTATCGATATATTCTTCAAGATTATCGCGAAGATCTTCTACATCAACTCCGCAAGCCTTCATTACTTCAAGTGCATCTTGATCTTCCGTCAGTGACAGCAACAAGTGTTCCAACGTTGCCAGTTCCTGGCGGCGCTGGGCAGCCAGAGATAATGCGCGGTGGAGGGCCTTTTCAAGGCTGCGAGAAAATGTTGGCACAGACTTACATCCTTCTTAGTTCGTGCACTATATAGGTAGAAAGTGGAACTTGAGTAGACCCTGAGACGGCAATTAATTTATGCAGGCTCTATAGTGCATTGCAGAGGATGGCCGTTCTCTGCCGCCATGTCCATAACCTGCGACATTTTGGTTTCTGCCACTTCAAAAGTGTAAACGCCGCAAACACCAACCCCTTTGGTGTGAACATGCAACATGATGGTGGTGGCATCTTCATGAGATTTATTAAACACACTTTCCAACACATAAACCACAAATTCCTGTGGGGTATAGTCGTCATTGAGCAATAACACCTTGTAGAGTGTGGGCTTTTTGGTTTGGGTTTTTGTGCGCGTGATGACGTCTGTATCAGAGTCTTCGCGTTTGGTAGGTTGCTTTGCCATAGACCTAATATAGGCAGTTCTTTTATTTCGTCAAAAGATTGCTTTAAACATCGAGTGATGAGGCCGAGACAAATTCAGCCCGGGCCGTTATAAAGTTGAAGCGTTCTTCTGGTTTGTTTCCCATTAACTGCTCAACCGAGCGGGCTGTGTCGGCTTGGGCGGCTTCCTCCACGCTGACGCGCAAAAGCGTGCGGCGGGCGGGATCCATCGTGGTTTCCTTAAGTTGGGCGGCCATCATTTCGCCAAGGCCCTTGAAGCGGCCCACTTCAATTTTGCCTCGGCCACCAATGGTTTTCAGCAACTCATCGCGGTCAGCCTCATTGCGGGCGTAGACTGTTTTACCACCTTGCGTCAATCGGTAGAGGGGAGGCACGGCCAGGTAAAGATGGCCTTGGTCAATTATTTTGGGCATTTGACGGTAAAAGAATGTCATCAACAACGATGCAATATGTGCGCCGTCCACATCTGCGTCTGTCATGATGATGATCTTGTCATAGCGCAAATCTTCCTCGCGATATGAAGCACCCATGCCGCAGCCGATGGCTTGGACAAGATCACCAATCTGCTGATTGGTCGACAGTTTGTCCTTGCCAGCGCTTGCAACGTTGAGAATCTTGCCGCGCAACGGCAAAACCGCTTGCGTGACACGATTGCGAGCCTGCTTGGCTGACCCCCCGGCAGAGTCCCCCTCAACAATGAACAACTCAGAGCCTTCCGCCATCGTAGCGGAACAGTCGGCAAGTTTGCCGGGCAGGCGAAGTTTACGAACCGCTGTTTTGCGGCCCACTTCTTTTTCTTGTCGGCGCCGTACCCTTTCTTCGGCGCGGTCGATAATCCATCCAAGCAACTTGTCGGCTTGGGCTGGGTGGCCGGTTAGCCAGTGGTCAAAATGGTCGCGCACCGTCGTCTCAACAATTCTGGTGGCCTCGATGGATGCGAGTTTATCTTTTGTTTGGCCTTGAAATTCTGGTTCGCGGATAAAAATCGAAAGCATGGCGCCGGATTGCACCATCACATCATCCGCGGTGATTACCCCGGCGCGCTTGTTGCCCGCCAACTCGGCATAATCTTTCAGCGACCGCAGTAACGCATAACGGAACCCAGTTTCGTGGGTGCCACCTTCAGGCGTGGGAATGATGTTGCAATAAGACGAAATGAATCCGTCATCGCCGCCGAACCAGGCAATGGCCCATTCAACGGTGCCGTGGCTGCCTTCCTTTTCCACGCGCCCGGCGAAGATTTCATCAACCACGCGCGTGTTGCCCTCAAGGCGTTCTTCCAAATAATCTTTGAGGCCACCAGGAAAATGGAACACCGCTTCTTCGGGTATGTCTTGGCCTTTGATCAAGGATTTGTCGCAGTGCCAGCGAATCTCCACACCGCCAAAAAGATAGGATTTGGAGCGGGCCATTTTATACAGGCGCATGGGGTTAAAGGCTGTATTGCCTTTGCCGAAAATTTGCTCGTCGGGCTTGAACTTCACTGTGGTGCCGCGCCTGCCCGATACTTTGCCCAGTTCGAGCAGCTGGCCTGCAGGTTTGCCGCGCCTGAACTCTTGACGGTAAAGCTGGCCGCCACGGGCCACTTCTACGATAATGTGCTCTGAAAGCGCATTGACCACCGAAACGCCCACCCCATGCAAGCCACCGGAAGTTTCATACGCCCCTGAATCAAATTTGCCGCGTGCATGAAGCATGGTCATGATCACTTCCAGAGCCGATTTGTCTTTGAACTTCGGATGGGGATCAACGGGCATTCCGCGTCCGTTGTCGGCGACGGTGAGATAGCCATCTTCAGTATAATTCACTTCGATGCGCGTTGCGTGGCCGGCCACGGCCTCATCCATCGCGTTATCAATAACTTCGGAGAAGAGATGGTGTAGAGCTTTTTCATCGGTTCCGCCGATGTACATGCCGGGGCGGCGGCGCACGGGTTCTAGCCCCTCCAACACCTCAATATCTGCGGCAGTGTAACTGTCCTCACCACGGGACTTGGCTGAGCGAGGCGGTTTGGGACTATCGGGCAAATTGCCGAATAAATTATTTTCCAGCGATTTTTTGGCCATTTCACAACTTTCCGAATCAGGCTGTGAATATGGCGATTGGGCATACCAATTACCAGATGCATGCCCGCACACCCTTGGCACAAAGTATTCGCCGCCCAGAAATTTCTTGATGCAACCCTACTTTCTGATACTGAGCAGCGCTTGCACCGTGGGAGTTATACAGATGGCAAAAAAATGGCCGATGCATGCATCTTGGAAGGGCCCAATTGTGCTGATTGGTTATGGCTCGATTGGACGCGGCACTTTGCCATTGATATTGCGTCATATCGGTTGCCAGCCTTCGCAGATCACAATTGTTGAGCCGCTCGACTCTTTTAAATCCCTGGCCAAACAATATGGCGTGAATTTCCGCCAAGCAGCCCTGACGCGCGAAAACCATAAGGGCATCATGCGCCCCCTGCTCGCTTCACCACATCAGGCGTTGATTATCAATTTATCGGTCGATGTAGATAGCGTTGACATGATGCGTTTTGCCCGCGAGGTGAATGCGCTTTACATCGACACAGTGGTGGAGCCTTGGGCTGGATTTTATTACAACGGCAAAGTGGATAACGCGCTGCGCACCAATTATGTGCTGCGTGAAAATTTGTTGAAGTGGAAAAAGCGTTTGGGCAAAGGGGTGACAGCTATTTCCTGCTGTGGCGCCAACCCGGGCATGGTGTCTTGGTTTGTAAAGCAAGCGCTTCTGCATTTGATCCACGAAACTGAGGCGCGTTATCCAAAGCCTAAAAACCGCGAAGAATGGGGCAAGCTTGCCAAGAAGCTGGGTGTGAAGGGCATTCACATAGCAGAGCGAGACACACAGGTTTCCTCGCGGCCCAAACCTTTGGGCACTTTTGTTAACACCTGGTCTGTCGAAGGATTTCTTTCTGAAGGCACACAGCCTGCGGAACTGGGCTGGGGAACACATGAAAAGAAACTTCCGGCCAATGCCCGCAAACATCGCCGTGGGTGCAAGGCCGCCATCTTTTTGGAAAGCCCTGGCGCAGACACGCGCGTGCGCAGCTGGGTGCCCGGTATTGGTCCACAATATGGCTATTTGGTAACGCATAACGAGGCCATATCCATTGCTGATTTTTACACAGTGAGGCGTGGCAAAGAAGTTACTTACCGCCCCACCTGCCACTATGCTTACCATCCCTCAAATGATGCGGTTTTATCTCTGCAGGAAATGTTCGGGCGCGGTGGCACCCATCCCATCAGCCAGCACATCATGTCGCCAGAAGAAATTGTTACGGGCGAAGACAAGCTTGGCGTTCTGCTCTATGGCCATAAAAAAAATGCCTACTGGTTTGGTTCAGAGTTGACGATTGAGGAAGCGAGGCATCTGGCACCGCATCAGTCAGCCACTGGCTTGCAAGTTACCTCAGCTGTTTTGGCGGGCATTGTGTGGGCGATTGAAAACCCCCGCGCGGGCATTGTTGAGACAGATGAGATGGATTTTGAGCGCTGCTTGGAAGTGCAAATGCCCTATCTTGGCCCCGTGAATGGCTATTACACCGATTGGAACCCGCATAAGGGATTTGACGGGCTGTTCGGCGGGCCACCAGACAAGAAAGACCCTTGGCAGTTTTCAAACATTTTGGTAAAATGAATTTTCAACTGTTGGTCTCGTTACGATCAAGGTTCATTCCCAGGCTGCCATCGATCCACGTGTCTTTCTCGCCTACCATGGCGTGAACCGGCAACGCAGCGCTGGCGGTTTTAATGCCAGAGAACTTTTTAATCGCAGTGCCAATGGCCATGAATTCCACCAGGCCTGAACCCAAATCCTGAATATAGGTTTTCACACCAACAACATCATCACAAGCCAATCCGTCGGCTTCCTGTTTGATCCGTTCCACAGCCATTTCGCGCGCGTCATGGATCAACGTGGTCAACTCATTCACCTCGCCCTTGGTGAAGGATTTGAAAGCTGCCAAAAAACCACCAACAAACCCCAGTGAATAAATCGATGTGGACATCACCAGTTTAACAGGAGCAAAGCCTAAACTGGTCATGGCCCAAAGTTCTTCACCTGTCAGGTCGCTGGTGTAAGGGCTGGCATCAGCATCGCGCGGCAGGCTTGCATGACGTGCGGCAGTTCCCGTCATCAGCATTTCATGAATCCCCATCCATGGCATGATATGCGTCCTGATACCCACTACTGCATTGCAGCGATCCGTCTTGGCTTGTTGCACAAGCCGATCCAGCGCGTGGTGGCGGGTGTGGTTGAAGATGTTGGAATATTCGGCGATCTCACCACGTTGCAGGCTCTTTAACGCACCCAGAAAACCACCCCCGACACCCACTGAATAGGCGATATTGCCAAACGCATGGGATACAGGCTCGTAGCCCGCGTCCATGTGGCAAAAGAGTTCCTGGGCACTGCCAGCACTGGTGAAGAAGCCGCCGCCGCCTTGCGTGTGAACACCAGAACCGACGAAAAGAAATTCGGTGGAACCCTGGAAATTACGGAGTTCACTCGTAACGCCCACAACACCATTGGCTTTGGCCCCTTTGGCTTCGTTGACCATGCGGTTATAGGCACTGCTGCGGCCGGCCGTGATGGCCTCTGTCACTTGCGGCACTTCGCCACCTAAAAGGTTGCGCACCCCTGCCCCAAGGTTACCGAGAAAACCCATGGAGTTTACACTGTTGCCCACCACAAGCTCACCGGGGCTAAAGCCTTTCAGTGCCATGCAATAAATTTCATTGCCTGATAATCCTGTCACTTTGGCCATGTCGCTCTCCCTTTTGCCCAGGCTTTAGAAGGTATAGACTACGATGCTATGACTCAGATTCGAAGCCTGATTTGTCTTTTCATCCTTTTCAGCGCCTTTGCGCCAACGGCATGGGCGGCTCCCCAAAATGGCATCGCGATGCACGGAGAGCCTGCTTTGGCAGAGGGCTTCGAGGCCCTGCCCTATGCCAATCCAGCTGCACCGAAGGGTGGGGTTTTGCGGCAGGCACTGGTGGGCACATTTGATAGTCTTAATCCATTCATTGTGAGGGGAAATGCGGCCACGGGTGCGCGAACCTATGTGTTTGAGAGTTTGATGGGGCGGAATGGCGCAGAGCCATTTTCGCTTTATGGTTTGCTGGCCGAAAGCATTGATGTTTCCAATGATCACCAAACCTTCACTTTTAAAATCAGAACCGAGGCAGAATTTTCTGATGGTATGCCGGTCACCGCCGCAGACGTGAAATTCTCATTGGAAACGCTACGCGACCATGGGCGGCCCAATTACAAGAATAACTATTCCAAGATTTCAAAAATGGAGATTGTGGACGATCACACCATAACTTTTCATCAGGAAAAAGGTGATCAGGAACTTCCCTTGATTATCGCGTTGATGCCGATTTTGTCGAAAGGGGCGTGGCTGGGCAAGGATTTTGAAGCCTCGTCACTTGATTTCATCATTGGCTCAGGACCTTACATGTTTAGTGACGTTAAGCCGGGCGAGAGTGTGACATTCAAGAAGAATGCGAATTATTGGGGCAAAAACCTGGCTCTCAACAAAGGCGTGTGGAATTTTGAAACGCTGCGATTTGATTATTACAAAGACGGCAACTCAGCGTTTGAGGCATTTAAAAAAGGTGATGCGGATTTCCGCCAAGAAAGTGACCCCGTTCTCTGGTCAACATCTTACGACTTTCCTGCCGCAAAAGATGGCAGTGTAAAGCTTGAAACCTATATTGCAAAATTGCCTGCGCCCACGTTTGGATTTGGGTTCAACACACGCCGTGCGATATTTTTGGATGTTCGCGTTCGTGAAGCTTTGAGCTACGCCTTTGACTTCGAATGGGCCAATGCCAATCTCTTTGCTGGATTGGATAAGCGGATTTATGGCTATTATTCCGGTTCCATGATGACGTCTTTGGGCAGAAAGGCGGAAGTGGCGGAACTTGCGGTATTGGGTGATGCGGCGAAGCGCCTGCGACCTGAAATGTTGGACGGCACCTATAAGCTGCCAGTATCCGATGGTTCTGGACATGACCGGAAATTACTCAAGAAAACGGTTGACCTGTTGGCGGCGGCGGGATGGAAAGTTTCAGATTCAGGGTTGGTGAATGACAAAGGGCAGCCCTTGGCATTCACAATAACGATCCAAAATCTCGATCAAGAAAAGATCGCACTGCATTATCAGCGCACACTGCTGCTCATCGGGGTTAAGGTTGAAGTGAAGAGGGTGGACGACACAGCCTTCAAACAACTGCAAACCACTTATGACTATGACATGATCCCGATGACGATATACAATTCACTGTCGCCCGGCAACGAGCAAACATTGTATTTCGGCTCCTATGGGCGCGAAGCTCAGGGTACGCGCAATTACACTGGCATTGCTGATCCAGCGATTGACCACGCCATTGAAGTGATGTTGCAAGCCAAAGACCAGGCGGAGTTTGAGGCCGCAGTGCGGGCCGAAGACAGGCTTTTGGTTTCAGGTTTTTATATGGTGCCGCTTTATGCGGTTGACCAGTGGGTTGGCCGCTGGTCGCGCATTGGTTCCAACCCGCCGGACAAGCAGCCTTTGGCCGGGTTTGAAACAACTACTTTGTGGTATGAGGGCAAATGAAGATTGAAGTGGTTTCGGATGTTATTTGCCCGTGGTGCTTTCTTGGAAAGCGACGCTTGGACAAGGCGTTGGCTCTCGTGCCTGAGGTTTCGGCTGAAGTCATTTGGCGGCCGTTTTTTCTCGATCCAACAATCCCGGCTGAAGGGTTGAGCCGTGAGAAATATCTCAGAGACAAATTTGGCAATCGTGATCTGCAGGCGATGCACGCGCCGCTTGAAATAGCCGGCGCCAAAGATGGCGTGCCCTACCACTTCGAAAAGATCACGCGGACGCCCAATACTTTGGACGCACACCGCCTGATCCGCTGGGCTAAACAGGCTGGCCAGCAAGAAGCCGTGGTTGAGGCATTGTTCGTGGCTTATTGGCGTGACGGCAAAGACGTGGGCAATCATAGCGTACTTGCCGAAGTTGCAACCACCGTTGGGATGGATGGCAAGGAGATTTCACTGTTGCTTTCGCAAGACACCGACAAACGCGCCGTGATGGAAGAAGTGCAGAAGTCCTATCAACTCGGGGTGCAGGGTGTTCCTACCTTTATCATCGACGAAAAATACGGTGTGTCCGGTGCGCAGGAGCCAGAGGCATTAGCCGCAACATTGCGCCAAGTATCGGCGAAATCCTAGGCGGCCAGCTTCACCAAATTTTGCAACAACAGCCGTGTGCCCTTAAGGCGTTGTGCCGCATTTGACCATTCACGCAATAATACGAGGCTCATGTCGGTACGCAGTTTGGCCAGCGTGCCCTGCCCTGAAATCCATTGCACCAGGCCCGAGGGATTTGGGAATAAGCCCTTGCGGAACACGATTGTGGCCCCCTTGGGCCCGGCATCCACCTTTTCAACATTGGCATTGCGACACAGAAGCTTGATTGAAACGATATCCAGCAGGTGATCAACTTCCTCCGGCTTTTTGCCGAAGCGGTCATGCAGTTCGGCGGCAAAGGCATCGAGATCAGCCTGATCGCGGAAATCTGAGAGCCTGCGATAGAGACCCAATCGCGCTTGCAAATCTTCAACATAGCTTTCGGGTATAAGCACTGAGGTGCCGATGTTGATCGTGGGCGACCATTGGCCTTCACCTTCGGCTTCAGCTCCGCCCTCCCGCATGGCGGCCACGGCTTCTTCCAGCATTTGTTGGTAAAGCTCAAAGCCGACCTCACGGATATTGCCATGTTGTTCTTCGCCCAACAAATTGCCGGCGCCACGAATGTCCAAATCATGGCTGGCCAGGTTGAAACCCGCACCCAATGAATCGAGCGACTGCAACACTTTCAATCTGCGTTCCGCCGTTGCCGTCAGTTGCTTTCCAGAGGGCGTGGTGAACAGCGCATAAGCGCGTTGTTTAGAGCGGCCCACGCGCCCCCTCAATTGATAAAGCTGTGCCAGACCAAACATGTCAGCACGGTGAATGACAAGTGTGTTGGCCGTTGAAATATCAAGCCCCGATTCGACGATGGTGGTGGAGAGCAACACATCGAAGGCGCGGTCATAAAAACCTGTCATAATGTCTTCAAGTTCAGTGGGTGCCATGCGGCCATGCGCGGTGCGGAATTTAACTTCGGGCACCATCTCACGCAGGAATTCGGCAATTTCGTCCAGATCAGCAATGCGCGGCACCACATAAAAACTCTGGCCGCCGCGGAAATGTTCGCGCAACAAATGTTCACGCACCACGATCGGATCAAACGGCGCAATGTAAGTGCGAACAGCCAAACGATCCAGCGGCGGCGTGGTGATCAGCGACATTTCCCGAATACCAGAGAGTGCCAGCTGCAATGTGCGCGGGATAGGTGTGGCTGAAAGTGTTAACACATGCACATTGGTGCGCATTTGTTTCAGGCGCTCTTTATGCTTAACGCCGAAGTGCTGCTCTTCATCGATTATCATCAAGCCAAGATCACGGAACTTAATGCTACTGGATAAAAGCGCGTGGGTGCCGATTATAATATCAACGCTGCCATCCGCGAGGCCGGTCTTGGCCAGTTCCATGGCTTTTCGCGGCACCAAACGGGAGGCTTGGGCAATCCGCAAGGGCAATCCTTTAAAGCGTTCGGTAAAAGTTTTGAAATGCTGTCGGCACAACAGCGTTGTGGGCACAACCACTGCCACTTGCTTGCCACTGTATGCCGCAACAAAGGCGGCCCTCAACGCCACTTCTGTTTTACCAAAGCCAACATCGCCGCAGATCAGGCGGTCCATCGGTTTGCCGGATTGCATGTCATCCAACACAGCCTCGATGGAGGTGAGTTGATCTTCGGTTTCTTCATAGGGGAAACGGGCGCAGAATTCGTCAAAGGCACCTTGGGCGGGGCTGAATACGTCGCCTGCCCGCAGTTCACGCGCCGCTGCGGTTTTGATGAGATCGCCGGCAATTTCGCGGATGCGTTGTTTGAGTTTCGATTTTTTGGCTTGCCATGCGCCGCCGCCCAACCTGTCCAGCTGAACGCCATCTCCTTCTGCGCCATAACGCGAAAGCAATTCGAGATTTTCAACAGGTAAAAAAAGCCGCGCATTTTCGGCATAGACCAACATCAAACAATCATGTGGCGCACCTTGCACTTCAATGGTGCGCAAGCCTTCGAAGCGACCAATGCCATGATCGACATGTACCATCAAATCGCCGGGCGAGAGAGCTGAGAGTTCTGACAGAAAATCTGCCGCCTTCTTGGCTTTGCGGGCGCGGCGCACCAATCTGTCGCCCAGAATGTCTTGCTCTGAAATGATCGCAAGGCCGGGGGCTTCAAAGCCTTGTTCTAACGGAAAGGTGATGATGCCTGCAACGGTGGTTTCCAGTTTCGTTGCGTCTGCCCAAGTCTGCAATGTAACCAATGGTGCAAGTTCATGATCACGCAAAATGGTGCCAAGGCGTTCGGCTGAACCGTCTGACCAACAGGCGATCAGCGTTCGCACACTGGCCTTTCGCAGATCTTCCGTGTGCTGACGAACGGCATCGTAAATCAGGCCCTGTCCGGCGCTGCGCTCAGCGGCAAAGCTTCGCCCCTGCTTGCCGTTACAAGCAATGGCGTTGGCGGAAGGACTGGAAAATGCTGATTGCTCGAATAAAGTTTGATCTGCCGTCAGTGTGGCCCATTCCCGTGCCGTCAAGTATAACCGATCTGTGGGGAGTGGCTTGTAAGGTGCGGCACCGAAGCTTTGTTTGGCCAAGGCCTCGCGCCGTGCATCATAATATTCACTCACCTGCTCGTGGCGCGCCGTCATGCTGGCTTGCGCCTCGGTTCCTAAAAACCAGACGGCATTGGGCAGATAGTCAAACAGAGTTTCCAACCTCGGCGTAAATAAAGGCACCCAATGCTCCATGCCTTGATAACGGCGACCACTGGTGATGCTTTCATAAAGCGGATCATTCAAATCCATCCCACCGAAAGCCTGGGCATAAGCCGTTCGGAATTGCCCGATTGATGCGGTATTCAGGGCCACTTCGCTGGCCAGGTTCAGGCGCAGCTCTTTAATTTGGTCAGTGGAACGTTGTGACCTGGCATCAAAACTGCGGATGCTTTCCAGGGTCTCGCCGAAGAAATCGAGTCTCACGGGTTGGTCACTGCCGGGTGGAAAAAGATCAATCAAACCACCGCGTATGGCAAAATCTCCACTGTCAACCACAGTGCCAACGCGTGAATAGCCGTTATCTGCCAGAAACAGCTGAAGTTCATCACCCTTAATTCGCATGCCGGGCTTGGCCACGTAAGTTGATTTTGCAATAACATCGCGCGGCAACACGCGCTGCAACACGGCGTTAACCGTGGTCAACAAAAGAAAGTGCTGATCAAGGCCCTTCTGCACCGTGGCAAGGGTGGCCAATCTTCGCGCCAGGATATCAGCAGACGGCGAAATGCGGTCATAAGGCAGGCAGTCCCACGCTGGAAACCTGATTAGTTTTAGATCTGGCGCAAAATAGGCGAGCTGTTCTTCCAACAAGGCCATGTGGGCATCGTCGCGGCAAATATGAACCAAACCGCGCTTACCAGCCTGGACAGCCATTTGAGTCAACAATAACGCGGCTTGGCCTTCCACCAAATTCGAAAGCAAATGGTGGCCAGGAAGGTTTAGGTGTTGTTCAATGGTGGAAAGCAAGGTCATTCCTTCGTCCCGGGCTTATGGGCCAAAATTTGGCTCAACATTAGACTTGCCAAGTTTGGCGGAACTGTTTCTTGGTTGGTGAGCCAAGCCAATAAATCTTGATCTGGAATTTCGAGCAGAATCTCAAATTGGCCCAGTTCTGACGCGGACATGCGTTCCAAGTTCTGTGCAGCAAAGCCTCCGACCACCATATCCATTTCCTTGATGCCGCGATGAGTGGCGCGCCATAACAGGCGTTTGCGGATGGCTTCAAGACCAGTGGACATGTGCCGCCTCTTAAACGCGCCGCGCTTGCGCTGCAAGAAATAGACACGCTAAATTGCCCAAATGCGGCCAGATGTTCTCAACCCCCTTTTTATAGAACTCACCAGGCTGAAAGGCATTGGCGAGAAGCTAGGAAAACTGTTGCAAAACCTGTTGCGCGGAGAAGCAGGGCCCGCACGCATGGTGGATGCGTTGTTGCATCTGCCCACAGGTGTGATTGATCGGCGCTTCCAATGCACAATCTCGCAACTTCCCATTCAAGGAGTTGCCACACTGGAGGTGACCATCGGTCGCCACAAAATGCCGCCGCGCGGCTCGCGCCTACCTTATCGGGTGGAGGCATTCGATGACACGGGGCGAATGACCTTGGTGTTTTTTGCCGCCCACGCCGAGCACATGCAAAGGCATTATCCTGAAGGAGAAAAGCGCTTCATATCGGGCGAGATTAGTTGGTTCAACAATGAAGCCCAGATGAACCATCCGGATTATGTGTTGAATGGAGATGATTTTGCCAAGATGCCACAGATTGAGCCGGTTTACCCCCTCACGGCCGGCATCAGCAATAAAGTGATGCGGCGTGTTGCCTCTGACGGGCTGGCGTGGCTGCCCCAATTGCCGGAATGGCAAGATCAGGCATGGTTAGCCAAGCAGGGCTGGCCAACATTTTCGGAAGCCCTTCACACGGCGCACCATCCCGCTGCGGCAGAGGTTGCATCTTTGCATGCGCCACTGCGACAACGCTTGGCATTTGATGAGTTGCTGGCCAATCAACTGGCTTTGGTTCTGGTTCGCTCTCGGATGACAAAGGATAAAGGAAGAAGTATGGCTGGGGACGGCAGGCTTCGCGAAGCCATCATTGCCAATCTCCCCTATCAATTAACCAATGCACAGAGCACGGCGTTGGCCGAAATCCACACAGACATGCAATCTCCCGAACGGATGATGCGGTTGTTGCAAGGTGATGTTGGTTCTGGAAAAACCGTCGTGGCTTTATTGGCACTGGCCGCCTGTGTTGAATTTGGTGCACAGGGCGCATTGATGGCCCCAACGGAAATTTTGGCACGGCAACATTGGGACGGCTTGTCAAAACTGGTCGCCCACACACCAATACGATTGGCACTGTTGACGGGGCGCGAGAAGGGAAAAGTACGCGAAGGCATTCTTGCCGCTTTGGCTTCAGGCGAGATTGATATTTTGATTGGAACCCATGCGCTTTTTCAAGAGGGTGTTGCCTTTCGCGATTTGGCATTGGTTGTCATTGATGAGCAGCACCGTTTTGGTGTGCACCAACGTTTGGCATTGCAATCCAAAGCGAAGGGAGTGGCCGATCTTTTGGTGATGACGGCCACGCCCATTCCGCGCACACTTGCCCTAACGGTATACGGCGATATGGATGTTTCAAAGTTGACTGAAAAGCCCGCCGGGCGATTGCCGATTGATACGCGGGTGATGCCCACAAGCCGCATGGCTGAAGTTGTCGCGGGCCTGGCACGTAACATTGCGGGAGGCACCCGGGCTTATTGGGTGTGTGCGTTGGTTGAGGAGAGCGAAAAAGTTGACTTGGCAGCGGCACAAGCACGCTTTGAGGATCTGTCGCAGCACTTTCCCGGCAAGGTTGGGCTGGTGCATGGTCGCATGAAGGGGGTGGAAAAAGATGTGGTGATGGCAAACTTCAAAGCTGGCGCGCTTTCGGTTTTGGTAGCGACAACCGTCATCGAAGTTGGCGTTGATGTGCCGGAAGCCAACATCATGGTGATTGAAAATGCAGAGCGTTTTGGCCTTTCACAACTGCACCAACTGCGAGGACGCGTGGGTCGGGGCAACACAAAATCGTCTTGTATTTTGCTTTATCATGAACCGTTAGGCGAAACGGCCAGACAACGGCTTTCCATTATGCGCCAATGTGAAGACGGCTTTCGCATCGCCGAGGAAGACTTGCGATTGCGTGGGGCTGGCGAAATGTTGGGCACGGCACAATCTGGCATTCCATTATTCAAATTGGCGGATCTGGCTGTTCATGGAGACTTATTGCAAGCGGCCCGCGATGATGCCGAACTTATTTTGGCGCGTGATGCGCAGCTGTCGTCAGCGCGCGGCCAGGCTCTGCGAAACCTGCTCTATTTGTTTGAGCGCGATATTGCCATCAGGCTTTTGACTTCCGGCTGATGCCCTTGGCTTGGCTCTTCTGCAGTTCTTGCTGTAATGGCTTATCGGGAAATACCAGCCCCATGGAAATCACCAATTTCAAGCCATCTTCCACGCTGATGTCGAGTATTTTTACCTCCTCATGATCGGCGAAGAAAACATAACCTGAGGTTGGATTGGGAGTGGTTGAAATATATATGGCAAACATTTTGCGCCCCGCCGGAAAGCCCACCTCGCTGCTATCAACTTCGCGTGAAATGAAAGCTAAGGACCAGATGCCCTTACGCGGCCATTCAACCAGGCAAACTTGCCTGAATGATGCCCCCTGATCAGAAAACAAAGTTTCGAAGATCTGTTTGGAACCCTTGTAGAGGGAGCGAACGACAGGCGTTGAGTTAAGCAATTTGTCCCAAAGGGCCAGCACGGTGCGGCCAACAAGGTTCGCCGCAAGAAAGCCCACGAGCGTAATAACCAGAATTGCGACAATAAGGCCAAATCCTGGAATTTTGAACGGCAAGTAAGTATCGGGATTATAGGCATTGGGGAACATTGGTTTGACGAGACTATCAAACTTTTCAATAAACCACAGGGTGGCCCAAAGCGTAATTGCGGCTGGGGCAATGATCACGAGGCCGGTGAAAAAATACCGCCGAAGGCGCGGAAACCTTGCAATGCGAAGTACTGGTTTGGGTTCTTCCGTGCTCATGCTTTTGTGATGCCAGTGTGTGGGCCACAATTCAAGGGTTAGGGCCGCCTATTGTCCTTGATCCATGGGGTTTTGCTCATTCCACACGCGGGCACGCGCCTCAGCCTCTATGCGTGTTTCTTCTGTTGCGGCAAATCTCAGTTCGCTTAACCTTTCTCTAATTTCTTGGTTTTCATCCGGGCGGGCTGCCTGGGCTGCAACCAAATACCAGGTTAGAGCCTTTGTGTCGTCTTTCGGCACAATTTCGCCCTTCGCACAAAGCTCACCCATATAGGCTGCTGCCTCAGCCGAATGTTTGCGAATTGCAGCGTTCAGCCATTTCAGGCCTTGCTGAGGGTTTTCTGTAATGCCGTCGCCCTCAATCGACATAACTGCAAGTCCGTAGAATGCACGGGGATGCCCATAGTTCGTCGCCATTTGCAAATAGGTGCGGGCAGCAGCTTGTGGGCTGGCTTTCAATTTTGCTGTGGGAATGCCCAGACGCAAATCATCAGCCACACGAATTTTGGCATCTACCATAATGCGCAGGCGGTATGGGTCCTGTTCATCTGGATTGAATTGATCTGCAACACGCTGAAAATATGAAAATGAAATGGCCGCATCGGCCGGCACGCCGCGCCCCAAGCGGTACATATGTCCGAGATACCAGTCGGCCACCATATTGCCATCTTCAGAGGCACGCAAAAAAGCTGTTCGTGCACGATCGTAGTCACGCTTGGTGTAGGCATCACGGCCTTGCTTGAGGTCGTTTGTCCAAAAAGGCGTTATGTCGAGTTTAGGTAAATGCAAATCTGGGTGTGGAAGACGGATTTCAGGTGCGTCTCCAAAAAAATTAAACAACCCCCCAAAAAACCCTTCGGCAGTTGCGTGAAGCGGCATCGCCAGTGTGAGAATCTGAAAAAGCACAAGAAAGCGCAACCGCGCCTCAAGCTTTCTCTTTGTCACTACCTTCATTGCCGGTCACTCTTGCCCGCTCGCCATCAGGAAGCTGGGGCATAATTAGTTGGTTGTATAACAGTTTAACAGGCGAGACGGCATAAATGGGGCGGTTCCGAGATTGGCCAACGCCACATAACTGCAAGCGTAGTTATTTCTGGGCGTGTTGCAGCGCTGCAACAGTTATGGCTCGGCTGTGTTTACAGTTTGGTCGTCTGGATCAACCGGCCCTTCGCTAACGCACTCAACTGAAACCACGTGTTCATCAGCAGCGGTGTTTATAATGATAACGCCTTGGGTGGAACGGCCCGCCAAACGAATATCATGCACCGGGCAACGGATGACTTGTCCGCCATCCGTCACCAGCATAAGTTCATCTTTTTCTATTACTGGAAAAGATGCAACGAGTTCGCCATTGCGCTGGTTCACCGCCATTGCCGTAATGCCTTTGCCGCCACGGCCGGTAATCCGATAATCATAAGAGGAGGTGCGTTTACCATAACCATTGGTTGAGACTGTCAGAATTACCTGTTCAGCGGCCTGCATTTCGGCATAGCGTTCCGCCGAAAGCGTAAAGGTTTCTGATCCCACTTCTTCATCGGCGGGGGTGATGGCTTCGACCTCGCCAACCGCAGCGCGTGACTTTTTGATGAAGGCATAGCGCTCATCCGGTGTGGCTTCGATGTGCTTCAGAATGGACAGAGATATAATTTTATCACCTTCGGCCAGACGGATGCCGCGTACGCCGGTTGAACCACGGCTTTGGAAAACGCGTACTTCGGTTGCGGCAAAGCGAATGCACTGGCCTTTGGCGGTGGTGAGCAAGATGTCATCTGCGTCTGAACAAGTTTCAACGCCCACGAGGGCATCCTCTCCCTCCAGCTTCATGGCGATTTTGCCATTACGATTGATGCTTTCGAAATCGGCCAATTCGTTGCGGCGCACGTCGCCTGACTTCGTGGAAAAGATAATTTGAAGTTGCGCCCAGCTGGCTTCGTCCTCGGGCATTGGCATAATTGTCGTGATGCGCTCACCCTGCTCTAAAGGCAGCAGATTGATCATGGCTTTGCCGCGCGCCTGTGGATTACCCACGGGCAGCCGCCAGGTTTTCAATTTATAGACTGTGCCTCTGGATGAGAAGAACAGAATAGGCGTGTGAGTATTGGCCACAAACAGCTTCGTGATAAAATCCTCGTCACGCACTTGCGCGCCAGCCCGGCCCTTGCCGCCGCGCTTTTGGGCGCGGTAGGCGGATAAGGGAACACGCTTCACATATCCTGCATGAGAAACCGTCACCACCACGTCTTCGCGCTGGATCAAGTCCTCGTCTTCCACCTCGCCATCATTCTCTTCAATGGCGGTGCGACGCGGCGTGGCAAAATTGCTTTTAACTTCTTCGAGCTCATTCTTGATAATCGTCTGCACGCGGGCACGGCTGGCCAGAATGGCAAGACAGTCTTTTATCTCAAGCGCCAGTTTTTCCAATTCTTCGGAGATTTCATCCAAGCCCAACTGGGTAAGCCTCGCAAGGCGCAGCTCCAAAATGGCGCGGGCTTGCTCATCGGATAGAAGATAGGTGCCGTCGGCGCGCAGGGTATGGCGCGGATCTGCGATGAGCATGATCAAAGGCTCAAGCATTTTTGCAGGCCAGGCGCGGGCCATCAATGCGGCGCGGGCCTCGCCCGTGTCTTTTGAGGCACGGATCAATTTGATGATTTCATCAATATTGGCAACGGCAATGGCAAGGCCAACCAACACATGCGCCCTGTCGCGGGCTTTGCGCAGCAGGAATTTGGTGCGGCGGGTCACAACCTCCTCGCGGAAAGTGATGAATGCCTTGAGCAAGTCAATCAGCGTGAGTTGCTCTGGCCGTCCCCGGTTGAGGGCAATGTTGTTGACGCTGAAGGTGCTTTGAAGTTGCGAAAAACGCCAAAGTTGATTGAGCACCACATCAGCCTCTGCGTCGCGGCGCAGTTCGATCACCACGCGCACACCCTCACGGCTGCTCTCATCGCGAATATCGGAAATGCCTTCAATGGTCTTATCGCGGATCAAATCCGCGATTTTTTCCACCATCGTCGATTTGTTCACCTGATAGGGGACTTCCGTGACAACCAGTGCGTGGCGATCTTTGCGGATCTCTTGCACTTCCACTTTTGAGCGCAAGGTAATGGAGCCGCGCCCTGTACCAAAAGCGCTTTTGATGCCGGCACGCCCCAGAATGATGCCGCCCGTCGGAAAGTCTGGGCCCGGAATGATGGGCAAAAGTTCTTCGAAGGTGATGGCGGGATTGTCCATTACCGCCAAAGTGGCATCGATCACCTCGCCCAAATTATGTGGGGCCATGTTGGTGGCCATGCCCACGGCAATGCCGCCTGCACCATTGACCAGCAAGTTGGGAAAGGCGGCAGGAAGAACTGAAGGTTCCTGAAATTCGTTGGAATAGTTGACGTTAAAATCAACAGTATCTTTGTCGAGGTCATCCAGCATTGGCATTGCCGCCTTGGCAAGCCTGCTTTCAGTGTAACGATCTGCGGCCGGCGGATCGCCATCCATAGAGCCAAAGTTGCCCTGTCCATCAACCAGTGGCAGCCGAAGTGAAAAATCCTGCGCCATTCGAACAAGCGCATCGTAGATAGCGAGGTTGCCATGCGGGTGATATTTACCCATAACATCGCCAACAATACGTGCGGATTTTTTGTATGGCTTATCAGGCGTAAAGCCATTTTCATACATCGTATAAAGAATGCGGCGGTGCACTGGTTTCAGGCCATCGCGCACATCTGGCAGTGCGCGAGAAACAATCACGCTCATCGCATAATCGAGGTAAGACTTTTTCATCTCCTCTTCGATGGTGATCAGGGAAATTTCATTCGGATTGGCAGGCGGGAGCGCCTGCTTGTCGTTTTCGTCTTTGGCCACTGAAGCTTGGTTACCTTGCGTTTTGCCGTGCCCAAAACGCTCCCATCCGATCATCAGAATCGGGTGGGTTTAGGACACGATGGAGTTTAGACTTTTCGGGCCTTGCGAGCAATCAAAAGGGCTTGGTCAAACTGCGTTGGTTTGATGAAATCAGCGTTTTATGGTGAATACACTACCGCGCCATTGATAGCCTTCATCAATCAGGCTTTCGCATTGAAGTTTATGGTCGAGCCAGCGCTTAAAAACCACACAAAACTTGTCGCCTCTGATGCTCCAGCGCCCGGTATCATGGTCGCCCTTGTCGGTGGTGCCTGAAACCGCACCATTAGCCTTTAATACCACCGTCAATTTGACCTTGTTCGCCACACTCACATGAAAGGTGCCGGGGGCCAGTTTCCTGAGTTCGGCAGCGCCCATCGTGTCGGCTTGGGCCGTATTGCAAGCGGCCGTTGCAAAAGCAAAAATCGTTGAAGAAAACCGCATTCCAAAAGTGTTCATCATCGGTAACCATTTCCATTTGGCGATTTAGCACCGTTACTTTACAATCAATCGACCGTTTTTCACCACGGTCACAGCGTTGTGCTGATCATCATACGTTGGGTCAATATCGTAGTCTTTCAGCAAAAACCCGCCGTCGTCAAATATCCAAGTGCCGCTGGATGAGGCATCGGCCACGCCGCGCCATTTGGCAAATTCGCTGATAGACTGGCTGGCGGGGTCAAATCCGGCGTTGGTCAGTTCAGTGCTCGCCGCAAAGCCCTTGAACGTCATCGATTTCAGCTTGGCATTTTCTTGATCGGAATAGGTGTAGTTGAATTGCGGTGCGGCGAAGCTCAGTCGCTGTAAGCCAAGTGCGCCTGCGTCGAGATAAAACACGAAGGACTCGTTATAGGCCGCCATGGTGCATGAAAAGACAAAGAGTGTGGCCTTGTTGTCGGTCTGGTCTGGTGCAGCATCTTTCGGTTTGTATTTGATCACATGGACTTCGGGTTCATTGAGGCCAGCCAACGTGTCTGCCACTTTTTCGCAAGCGCCCTTCGTCTCGGAAACAAATTTTGCCTTGGCGGTCTCCACCGTTGCCGCAATGGCGCCTGCATCTGGTGGTGCATCACCGCATTTTGGCAACGAATAACGCGAAAAGTCGTCCTTTTTAATCGGTTTCAGTTTAGCACTTTCAATGTGCAGCGGTGTGTAGGGTGGCTCTTGAGCGGCAGCATTGACTTGGCGCAACACATAGCAACCAGCGAAATAGCTTGCCGTGTCTTTGGCATCTTTGGCGCGAATGGCCACGGGCACATTGAAGAAAGTTGAGCCGGCGGCCCCATCGCCAGATACCTCGCCCACAAGCACGTCAACATGCTCGGTGTTTTCAAAGCCTTTGCGGTAAGTTGCAAAGTCCTTGGCTGGTGCATCGCCGTAATAACTCCAAGCCCGGGCATATTCATGATTGTTGATAGCGCTGTAGAGTGAGCGGATAAGGCTTTCTGGAGACGAGCGATCATCATCGGCTTTGGCGGCTGAGTTGATAAGCGCCAAACTAATGAGCAACAGGGTCAAAGATTTCATGCAAGCCTCCGCTTTTCAACACCATAGCCCAGAAGCCAACTGCGCGCAGCAATGATCACAAAAGAATTGGCGGAAAAGTCCCGGCCTTTTGTCGCTCTTTCCGCAGCGCTGTAAAGGCCCACCAATTCAGGGCTTCCCCGGTTCTGGCTTGGTGGATGGCGGCGGCAAAAGTGTCGTGAACACAAGGGTCGTGCCGGGAGGCGGTGATCACGCAAAGCCTGGCATAGAGTTTGTCAGCATCCTGGGTGGCCAATTGGGAAACGCTTCTGATGCCCAGCAATTCAAAATCCAAAAGCATGGCCTTGCCGATATTGCGCAAGTCGCCCAGCGGCATCACGCTGGAGCGTGGCATACCGCCTCAATATTGTTGCCATCCAGATCGTAAACGAAAGCACCGTAATAATTGGCGTGGTAATGGGCGCGGATGCCGGGTGGGCCGTTGTCTTTGCCGCCCGCAGCCAAGGCTGCTTTGTAAAAGGCATCCACCTGTGCACGGGTTGCAGTGAAGGCCACGTGGCAGTTGCCTTCGCCAGCTTTCCCGCCACTGATCCAGAAAGTGGGCCGATTATCAAGACCGTAACCACAAGCAGAATGAGTGCCTGTCATCTCTGCCGTTACATCCATCAAGCGGGTGATGCCCAAGGGCTTCAATGCAGCGTCAAAAAATACAATGGCTTTTTCAATTTTGCTCACCGGAATGCCCAGATGGTCAATCATCAAAACGGAACCTCGTCATCAAGATCACGCGAGAAACTTTGTTTGGGCGAACTGCTGCGTGGCTTCTCCATGGGGCTGGATGCACCGAAATCATCGCCTCCGCCATAAGATGCGCCGCCACTGTCACCGCTGTTCGGTTTGCCGCCCAACATGGTGAGTTCACCACGGAAGTTTTGTAGCACCACTTCGGTTGAGTATTTTTCCACGCCATCTTTGTCGGTGTATTTGCGGGTTTGCAGTTGGCCCTCGATATAAACGGTCGAACCCTTCTTCAAATATTGCTCTGCCACCTTGGCCAAGTTTTCATTGAAGATCACCACACGGTGCCATTCGGTTTTTTCTTTGCGCTCGCCAGAGGATTTATCGCGCCAACTTTCAGATGTGGCGATCGAAATACTCACAATGGGCTTGCCGTCTTGGGTGTGGCGCACCTCAGGGTCTTTACCCAGATTGCCCACCAGAATTACCTTATTTACTGATCCTGCCATCACTCGTCTCCCGTTACCAAACCGCTCTTAGCCGCTCTCTCCTCATATGGGCGGCAGAAGAGAATTTCGTCCACAAGAGAATACGTTCACTTTACGTTCTGCGTCAAGCGAAAAAACAAGGCCTGCGTTTCCGTCAGGCCTTGTTTCGTTTGTGGTTGGCTTTAGGGATTTGTGAGAATTACCCACGATAAAATAGCTTCACCAATTTGCCGAGGCGGGTATCGTGGTGTTTCAGGGCTTTTTCCTGCTTCATGTTGCGCAGCAAGGCCACTGTGTAAACATCTGATACTACGTTTAAAAGTGTCCAGTTCATGACATGCTCCATCGTTTGATGCTCCATATCTAAGTTTGTGCGAATGAGAACTCAAACTGCGAAAAGTGACATGAGTTGTAACAAAACCTTACATGGTTGTGATATAGAGACGAGCAATGGCACGCCGACTCCCCTCTCTTAATGGCCTGAAAGCCTTTGAAGCCGCCGCCCGCGCAGAAAGCTTTACCGACGCGGCAGCCGAGCTATTTGTCACGCACGCCGCAATCAGCAGGCATATGCGCGAATTGGAAGACTATCTGGGCACGCAACTCTTCATCCGCACCGGGCGCGGTGTTGAGCTGACCGACGCAGGGCGCCAGTTCGGCGGGCGCTTATCGCCACTATTTGATCAGTTAGCAGATGCCTCGCGTGAGGCCGCAGCAGTTGGGCAGGTGCGGTCGCTTAAAGTTTCCGTGCAACCTAATTTGGCTTCGCATTGGCTGGTTGCAAGGCTGGGTGCATTTAATGAGTTGCATCCTGATATTGAGCTGCTCGTTGATTCATCCAATGATCTGGTGGATTTTTATGCCCAGGATATCGATCTTGGCCTGCGTTATGGTTATGGCAATTGGGAAGATGTGGACGCCGTGAAGTTGACTGAATGTGTGGTGTTCCCCGTGTGCTCTGCGGGCTATTTGGAAAAGCACAAAGGCATTACGCCCAAGGATTTGCCCAAGTTAAATTTACTGCACGAAGACAAAAAACAATGGTGGACGGATTGGTTGGCTTTTGCTGGCGTGGAAACATCGGAAGCCAATCGGGGCCCGGTTTATCAAAGCCAACTGGCCCTGGAGGCGGCGCAAAATGGCCAAGGTTTTGCACTGGCTGATCAGATTTTATTTACGCGCAGCATGGTGGAGGGATGGTTGGTGAAACCCTTCTCACAGGAGATGAAAGACCATGGCGGCTATTGGCTGGTTCGCAAAAAAGGTTCACGCGAGAGCGGCCCCATGCGCGCTTTTCGTGAATGGTTAGCGGGCGAAATCGTGGATACCAACCGCAAATACCAACAGGTCAAGCAGCAGGGCTTGAAGCAGCCGTGAAAACCCTGCAACTCACATGCGTATAACAAGTGAGAATCGTTCCATGCCCAAGAAATTGAAATATGACTGCCTCAAGTGCCCGGGATATTGTTGTTCTTATCCGGTGATTGAAGTGAAAAACCGCGATGCTGCGCGCATTGCGAAGCACTTTAATTTGCCCATGGAAAAAGCCGAGAAGAAATATTTCAAATCCGCCCATGGTTACAAGCGCATTATGAAACGCAAAACTGACCCGCACTTCGGCAAGATTTGCCAGTTCTTTGATACCCAGGCGCGGCGCTGCTCTATCTATGAAGCGCGACCATTTCCGTGCAAAGATTTTCCGGGGGAAGATAATTGCGGATATTACGATTTTCTGGCGTTTGAAAGATTAGCGCAAGCTGATAGGACGTTTATTTCGACAACCGATCATAAAGAGAATTGAGTCCTACGCTTGTTTCGGAAAACGTGGGAGGTGGCGAACTCCAAATCAAAAATTTGTTCAGAGTGCGCCATCCACATTTTTTCTGCAGTCTGAAACAGGGTAAAGTTTGAGTCCTACTTCTTCGTCCACTTTCGAAAGCCGGCCATTAACCACCGAAACCCACCGTGGTCGCGATTAATGGTCCCAACATCATCGCAGAAGCCAATCCGGCAGCGACAATATCGAGTGCCTCAAACGCTGGAGCATTTGGGTTGTGAGATGGAACGTAATTTTGACGACGAGGGATATCGTCTTGCGTAAACGCATTCTGATCCTCAGTAAACGCTGGGCGGGTTTCGCCGAGTGGCCTCGCAGAATCATATTCGGTTTCAAATGTATTCATTTCGCATCTCCTTTACTGGTTACGTCCAATCGACGCTGAAATTCAACGCTAAACATTCAGATTTGTTCCCGACTTGCTGGGTTCATTGACGCATAGAAAATCAATCTGGGGTTCCGGGTGACGAAAGAGCCAGCTGATAAACAAATTTATTCATCCGAGTTTGCGACTGGCGGCAAATTGGCGTTACAAATAGGCCTTGATAATTCCAATAAAGTCCACGGCCTTTAGTGAGGCCCCACCCACGAGCGCACCATTAACATTTGGCACGCCCATCAACTCTGCCGCGTTGCTCGGCTTCACGGAGCCGCCGTAAAGAATGCGCGTCGATGCCCCCTCGCCCCCCATGACTTTGGCCAGTTCGGCGCGGATATGGGCGTGGGCTTCTTCGATTTCTTTGGCGGTAGCGGTCAACCCCGTGCCGATGGCCCAGACGGGCTCATAGGCGATAACGCTGTTGGCGGCCGTCGCACCGGCCGGAACCGAGCCTTTGAGTTGATCGCTCAGCACGCCCAAGGTTTTACCGCCCTTGCGCTCGTCCAACGTTTCACCGATGCAGATGATGGCGGTTAATCCGGCTTTATGGGCCGCTGCCGCCTTCGCCTGCACCATGGCGTCGGTTTCCTTATGGTTGGTGCGGCGTTCTGAATGGCCCACGATCACCGCCACGCAACCTGCGTCTTTTAGCATGTCTGCCGATATATCGCCGGTGTGTGCGCCTGAAGCAGCGGCATGGCAATCCTGTCCGGCTAATCTAACCTTCGATCCCTTCATTACCGACTTGACGCGGCGAATGAGCGTTGCCGGCGGGCAGATCATGATATCAGTTTTCAGCTTCACATCGCGCAGCATTCCGGCCAGCAAACGTGGCTCACGCAAGGCAGCAGTGGTGCCGTTCATCTTCCAGTTGCCTGCAACAAGGGGGCGGATCGTCATGTGATTGTCCTTTTTTGTTGGTTTTGAGGCTCTCTAGCAAAGCCAACCTGCACTTGCGAGAGAAAATCAGCGTCCCTATAAGCCTTTCAAAGGCGATTTGGCCTGTTTTCACTTGAAGGACTTACGATGTTAGAATCCATGCGCAATCTTGCCAAAACTTTGCCCGCCAAAATCTTGCTGGGCTTGCTCGTCTTGGCATTCGGCGTATGGGGCATTTCGGGCATTGCCGGATCGGCGTTTGAGTCCGCGCTGTCTCTCACTGGCTGGGGGCCGAAAGACTTGGCCCAAGTGGGTGCCATCACAATCAATGGAGATCAGTTTACCCGCGATTTACAGCGCCAGATCAAAACCTTTGCGGCACAATCCGGTCAACCGATTTCCATGGCTGATGCGCACAAGTTTGGCATTGATGCGCAAGTTTTGGATAGCATGGTGTCGCAAGCCGCAATTGCCGGCACTGCCAGCAAATTGAAGCTGGCGGTTTCGCCGCAAGTCATCACCAACGAACTGGCTGGCGAAAAGGCATTTCAAAACAACAAGGGCCAGTTCGACCGGATTGCATTTGATCGTGTTTTGCAAAATAACAATATGTCGCAAGCGGCTTATTTCGATATGCAGATGCGGTCACACACCGAAAATGCCGTGCTTGATGCAGCTGCTGCACAAGCGACTTTGCCTAAAGTATTTGCTCAGGCCATCAGCCAATATCAGGGCGAGAGCCGTGATGTGAAATATTTTGACCTCTCTGCCACAGAAGCCGATGTGAGCAAGCCAACTGATGCCGATTTGGAAGCGCAATATAAAAAATCTCCAAGCACTTATACCGCCCCGGAATATCGCACGGCGGCTTTGTTGAGTGTCGACACCAAGGCGCTTTCAGCAACGCAGACGATTTCAACGGAAGAACTTCAAACCGGATTTGACAAATATCAGAAAGAGTTTTTTACGCCGGAGAAGCGTTCAATCATTCAGCTGACGTTTCCTTCACTAGACGCCGCCAAAAAGGCCAAGGACCGTATTGCCAGCGGTGAAGACATGTTGAAAATTGCAGGCGAAATGAACTTAAAAGAGGCTGACGTGACGTTGGTCGATAAATTAAAACAAGATTTCATTGATCCCAAAATTTCTGAAGCGGCCTTCGCCTTGGCTGAGGGCCAAGTGAGCGAGCCGGTTCAGGGTGGGCTTGCCATTGCATTGCTCAAAGCTCAAAAGGTCAGCCCAGCCAAACAGCCCACATTGCCGGAAGTAAAAGATCAACTGACGCAGCGTTTGCAAGTGGAAAAGGCAAAGCTGCAGTTGCAACAAGTTTACAACGACGTTGAAGATGCGCGCGCGCAGAGCATGAAGTTTGAAGACATCGCCAAAAAGTTCAGCTTGAGCTTGAATGTGTTGCCGCCAATCTCTGCGGCAGCGCAAGGCCAAGACGGCAAAGACTTCGCTGCCGTTGCAAAGCCCGATGTTTTGAAAGCAATTTTCTCAAGTGACGTTGGCGTTGAAAATGATGCCATTGGCGGCTCTGAAGGCTACACGTGGTATGATGTGCGCTCGGTTGTGCCATCTGCGTTGAAGCCGCTGGCGTTAGTGCGAGATCAGGTGGTTCAAGATGTTACCAATCAGCGCATAAGAACCGCAGCCCTCGAGAAGGCTTTGAAGGTGGTTGATGGCCTGAAAGCTGGCAAGACGATTGACGCAGCTGCGCAGGAATCCGGTTCCCAGCTTAAAACAGCGATTGGGCTGAAACGCAATCAACAAACGGCTGAGGTGGATGGTGCGGCGCTGGCAGCTGCCTATTCAGTCAGCGATCAAGGTTTTGCTGCGGCACCGGGTGGAGACGGCAAAAGTGCCCGCGTGCTGCAAGTTGTGAAAGTTGTGCTGCCAAGTTTGATGGCCACTGTGCCGGAATTGGAACAACAGAGGCAGCAAATGAAGTCTGCCTTTGACGGAGACTTGCGCAACGGTTTGGTGGCCAGTCTTAAAAAGCAGATTGGCGTGAAAATTAATGATGCACTGTGGAAACAGAATACGGGTGGCGATGCGCCTCCAGTTGAGTAAGACTGATGTCTCTCTTGCCTGATTATGAATCTTTTGCTCGCGCCTATCAGGCGACCAAATCTCAGGTTTTGTCAACCCGGCTGGTGGCTGATTTGGAAACGCCGGTTTCCGCCATGCTCAAACTTTCGCGCAATGCACGTTATTCGTTCCTGCTGGAATCGGTTGAGGGCGGCGCTGTGCGCGGCCGCTATTCAATCATCGGCATGAACCCCGATCTGATTTGGAAAGTGGTGGACGGCAAAGTATCAATCAATCGCAAAGCCCTTGCCGATGATAAGGCCGGCTTTGTGGTTAATGAGGCCAGCCCGCTGGTTTCGCTGCGTGCATTGCTGGCCGAAAGCCGAATTGATTTGCCAGACGATGCCCCGCCCATGGCGGCAGGTGTGTTCGGTTATCTGGGCTATGACATGGTGCGGTTTATGGAAAATTTGCCCACGCCTAACCCAAATGTGCTGGGCCTGCCTGATGCCATGATGATCCGCCCCACGGTTATGGCGATATTTGATGGTGTGAAAGACGAAGTGACGGTTACAGCGCCCGTTTATTTTGATGCAAGTGTGAGCGCCCGCGCCGCTTACGCACGGGCCTCTGAACGCGTTGCGGATGTGGTGGATGCACTTGACAGACCTATTGATTTGACTTTGCGAGACAACCAGGCACCGCCGGTTGCGCCAACACTGTCTAACACGCCACCTGATGACTACAAGGCCATGGTGTTGAAGGCCAAGGAACACATTGCCGCTGGTGACATTTTCCAAGTTGTTCTTTCGCAACGGTTTGAAAGCGAATTTAGTTTGCCGCCGTTTGCGCTGTACCGGGCATTGCGGCGGGTGAACCCCTCGCCGTTTTTATATTATCTGGATTTTGACTCGTTCGCGGTGGTGGGGTCTTCGCCTGAAATTCTGGTGCGCGTGCGTGACGGCAAAGTTTCCATACGACCGATTGCTGGCACAAGGCGGCGCGGGGCAACCCCTACGGAAGACAAAGCCTTAGCGGATGAGTTATTGGCTGACCCAAAAGAACGCGCTGAACATTTAATGCTGTTGGACCTCGGCCGCAATGATGTGGGGCGTGTGGCAGAGATCGGTTCCATTCGCGTGACTGACAAGTTCATTCTCGAATACTATAGCCAAGTAATGCACATCGTATCCAACGTTGAAGGCAAATTGAATATAAAGCACGATATCGTTGATGCACTCGTTGCTGGCTTTCCTGCGGGGACGGTTTCAGGCGCGCCCAAAGTGCGCGCCATGGAAATTATCGACGAATTGGAAGTTCACAAACGCGGAATTTACGGTGGCTGTGTGGGATATTTCGGAGCCAACGGTGAGATGGATACTTGCATTGTGTTGCGCACAGCAATTGTTAAAGACGGCAAGATGTATGTGCAAGCTGGCGCTGGCGTCGTGGCAGACAGCGTTCCTGAAAGTGAATTGCAGGAATGTGTTAACAAGGCCAAGGCGCTATTTCGTGCCGCTGAAGAGGCGGTGCGTTTTGCAGGCCGCGCCGGGAGGGGGCAATGATCATCCTCATCGACAACTATGACAGCTTCACCTGGAATCTTTATCATTATCTCGGTGATCTGGGCGCCGAGACTGTAGTGCACCGCAATGACAAAATATCGGTGGGGCAAGTAATGTCTTCGCGGCCAGAGGCTATCGTTATTTCACCAGGCCCAGGGGTGCCTTCGCAGGCGGGAATTATTGTTGACCTGGTGAAAAAGGCAGCGGGTAAAATTCCGATATTTGGTGTTTGCTTAGGGTTGCAGGCCATTGGCGAAGCCTTCGGCGGCAACGTGATTCGCGCACCCGCGCAGATGCATGGCAAGGTTTCTGCGGTGAAGCACGGCAGCAAGGGCGTGTTTTCAGCCCTGCCCCAAGACTTTGCAGCAACGCGTTATCATTCGCTGATTGTTGAGCGCGCAACGCTTCCGGCCGACTTGGAAGTTACGGCTGAAACAGATGGTTTAATCATGGGGCTGCAGCACAAGACGCTGAATGTTCATGGGGTGCAGTTTCATCCAGAAAGTATTGCCTCAGAACACGGACACAAAATATTGAAGAATTTTTTGATGGCAGCACAGGTTAAGCATGGCTGAACTCAAGCCCTTCATCGCCAAGGCCGCCAATGGGCAGGCCCTCAGCCGTGCTGAAGCGCGTGAGGCCTTTGACATCATGATGTCGGGCGAGGCCACGCCGTCACAGATTGCTGGCTTGCTTATGGCGCTGCGGGTGCGGGGCGAAACAGTGGATGAAATTACCGGCGCTGTGGAAATCATGCGCGAGAAGATGTTGCGCGTAGTGGCCCCTGAGGGTGCCATCGATATTGTCGGCACGGGTGGGGATGCTTCAGGTTCATTTAATATCTCAACCTGTGCGGCCTTTATTGCGGCAGGGGCTGGGTTGAAAGTGGCCAAGCATGGCAATCGTGCGCTCTCCTCCAAATCTGGCGCTGCTGATGTGTTAATGGCCCTGGGTGTGAAGATCGATATTCCACCCGAAAAAATTTCGCAGTGCATTGCTGAAGTGGGTTTGGGCTTTATGTTTGCGCCGGCGCACCATTCCTCCATGAAGCATGTGGGGCCGACGCGGGTTGAACTTGGCACTCGCACCATTTTTAATCTGCTTGGGCCGCTGGCTAACCCGGCGGGCGCAAAGCGGCAAGTTAGTGGCGTGTTTTCAAAGAGCTGGGTTGAACCCCTCGCCCAGGTTCTGAAGAACTTGGGTAGCGAGGCCTGCTGGATTTGTTATGGTGAAGGCGGGATGGATGAGATTGTGCCAACGGGAACAACGTGGATCGCTGAGTTGAAGAATGGCGAAATTCGTTCCTTCGAACTCACCCCGGAGGCCGTTGGACTTGGGCGTTCAAAGTTGGAAGATTTAAAGGGTGGGGAGTCTGTGCACAATGCCGAGGCTTTGCGCCGCGTGCTTGATGGAGTTCCATCAGCTTTCGCAGACGCCGCAGCCATGACGGCGGGGGCGGCATTGATTGTCGCAGGCAAGTCTGGCGATATAAAGTCAGCTGTGGCGCAGGCAAGAGACGCAATGAGATCTGGTACGGCCAAAAAGGCCTTGGCTCGGCTAATTGAGGTTTCAAACAGCTGATGGCCACCATTTTGGATAGGATTGCATCATATAAGCGCGAAGAAGTGGCCGCTGCTAAAAATGCTATGTCGGTTCAAGCAATGGGTGACCTGGCGGCAGAGGCATCACCGGTGCGCGGGTTTCACCGCGCGCTTAAGGAAAGGCAGGCACGTGGCCAGTATGGATTGATTGCCGAAATCAAAAAGGCTTCACCATCGAAAGGTTTGATCCGCGCCGATTTTGATCCACCGGCTTTGGCGCTCGCCTATGAAATTGGCGGCGCTGCCTGCCTGTCCGTTTTAACAGATGCGCCATCTTTTGAAGGTTCCCCCAGCTTTTTGGGTGCTGCGCGGAATGCTTGCGCCCTGCCCTGTTTGCGAAAAGACTTTATGTTGGACGCCTATCAGGTGCTGGAAGCGCGGGCGTGGGGTGCTGATTGTATTCTCCTGATCATGGCAATGATTGACGATGCGTTGGCCGCAGAGCTTGAGGCTACGGCAATCGAACTCGGCATGGATGTATTAGTTGAGGTGCATGATGAAGCGGAACTCCACCGCGCCTTAAAGCTCCGTGTACGGATGATTGGCATCAACAACCGCAATCTCCATACGTTTGAGACAAAATTGGAAACCACCGAGAAACTCGCGCCGATGATCCCCAAGGACATCATGATTGTTGCAGAGAGCGGGCTTTTTACGCCAGCTGACCTCGCGCGCTTGGCAAAAGTTGGGGCATCCACATTCCTCATTGGTGAAAGCCTGATGCGGCAAAATGATGTGGCCGCGGCAACAAAAGCGATTTTGACTAGATGAAAACACTCTCTCACCTCAATGCTAAGGGCGAAGCCCATATGGTGGACGTGTCTGCGAAATCAGTCACCCATCGCACTGCTGTGGCCCGCGCTCGTGTGATGATGAAGGCTGCAACATTGAAACTCATCAAATCTGGTGCAGCCAAAAAGGGCGATGTGTTGGCCACTGCGCGCATCGCTGGCATTCTGGCGGCCAAAAAAACGTCTGATCTCATTCCTCTCTGCCATCCCTTGGCCATCACGAAAGTGACGCTGGATTTCACACTGGCTGCTCAACATCTCGAAGTTGAAGCCGTGGTGAAAGTTGAAGGCCAGACCGGTGTGGAAATGGAAGCCCTCACGGCTTGCTCCGTGGCCTGCTTGGCGATCTATGATATGGTTAAAGCGGTCGATCGCGGCATTATTATCACGGATTTACGGTTGGTTGAAAAAACCGGCGGTAAATCTGGGCCGTTCAAGGCCAAATGAAATGGCGCTGCTATCGGTTTCAGAAGCTATGGCACGCATTCTTGCTACAGCGCGATTAACCCCGATAGAAACTGTTGCTTTAGCCAATTCCTGGGGCCGTATTCTGGCCAAGCCCATTGTCGCCAGGCGCGATCAACCGCCCTTTGTTGCCTCGGCAATGGATGGCTATGCAGTCCAGCACGAGGATTTGGCACAACTTCCGGCGCGGTTGCAGGTGGTAGGTGTCTCTGCTGCTGGGCGGGGATTCAAGGGCACACTCAAAGCTGGAAACGCAATACGCATTCTCACAGGCGCGCCTTTGCCGCGCGGGGCTGACACAGTGGTTATTCAAGAAAACACCGAAGTTGAGAATGATATCGTTGTGGTGCTTGAATCACCCTCACAAGGCCGCAACATCCGAGCCCAAGGTTTAGACTTCGAAAGAGGCGCCGAACTGGTATATCCGGCTACAAGACTAGGGGCCAGAGACATTGGCCTTGCCGCTTCCGCCAACGCGGCACTCATTCGTGTGCGCAAGAAACCGCTTGTGGCGGTGTTCTCGACTGGTGATGAATTGGTGATGCCGGGCAGTCCGCCACAGGCTGACCAAATCACCTCCTCAAATGGGCCAGCACTTTGCGCGTTTGTCCGAAGTTGCGGTGCGGAAGTTCTTGACCTTGGCATTATACGGGATGATTTGCGGGCCACCATGGCTGCGATCAAGAAAGCAAAGCGTGCGGATATCCTCATCACAACGGGTGGCGCATCTGTCGGTGATCATGATTATGTGCAGGAGGCTCTGAAAAAATCTGGCGTGAAAATTTATTTTTGGAAAATTGCCATGCGCCCCGGCAAGCCTTTCATGTTTGGCACCCAAGCAAGGCTGCGCGTGTTAGGATTGCCTGGTAACCCGGTCGCTGCTCTCGTTTGTGCGCAACTCTTTTTAAAGCCCTTGATTGAAAAGATGCTGGGGCTGGAGTTGCCGGTACAGCCGTTGCTGGCGCGGCTTACGTTAGACCTGCCTGCCAATGATCAGCGGCAGGATTATTTGCGCGCGAGCTTGCACCATGCAGCAGATGGCGCACGCAGCGTGACCCCGTTTCCAAAACAAGACTCATCCATGCAGCGAGTGATGCGCGATGCGGGCTGCCTGGTGATTAGGCCACCCTTTGCGCCTGAGGTAAAAGCCGGAGATCTGGTTGAGATTTTGCTCTTCCCAGAAGGGGCATAACAGAAACACTTGCGGAACTTTGAGGGAACGGTTATAGCCGTTTTGTATTTGTTCTGATTCTGGAGTTTTTCCCATGCTCACCCGCAAACAACTTGAACTGCTGCTGTTTATCAATGAACGCTTGAAAGAAGAAGGCGTGCCGCCTTCCTTTGAAGAAATGAAAACGGCTTTGGATTTGCAATCCAAGTCTGGTGTGCACCGGCTTATTGTGGCTCTCGAAGAGCGCGGGTTTTTGAAGCGCATGCCGAACCGCGCGCGGGCTTTGGAAGTGATCAAGTTGCCAGACAGCCACACGCCGAGCTTGGTGAAAAAAGGCTTCACTCCCAACGTAATTGAGGGCTCGTTAGGTAAAGTCAAGCCGATGGCGGCTGCCAATGATGGCATTCCGCGCGCCACCGCCATTCCCATGATGGGGCGCATCGCGGCTGGTGTGCCTATTTCTGCCATTCAGGAGCACACGGCGAATATCCTGGTGCCGCCGGAGATGTTGGGCGGAGGCGAACATTTCGCTCTTGAGGTGAAGGGTGACTCGATGATTGAAGCTGGAATTTTCGAAGGCGACACTGTGGTTATCCGCAAGGGCGACGTGGCCAATAATGGCGACATTGTCGTGGCCTTGGTGGATGACGAAGAAGCCACCCTGAAGCGTTTGCGTCGCAAGGGTGTTTCGATTGCACTTGAAGCTGCCAATCCGGCATATGAAACGCGCATTTTCGGGCCAGACCGAGTGCGGGTTCAAGGGCGGCTTGTAGGGCTGTTGCGGAAGTATTGAGTGATAAAAAAACCCGGGCTTTCACCCGGGCTTCTTTGCAGGAGACTCTTTGGTTTTAATTAGTTTGAAGCGCTGTTTGTGTTCAAGAAAGTTGTTGGGTCAAGGGCTGTAGCGCCCTTGCGCACTTCGAAGTGGAGCTGCGGGCTTTGTACGGCGCCCGTTGCGCCAGATTTTGCAATCACATCGCCGCGCTTCACGGTGTCTCCCTTTTTTACCAAAATCTGTGACGTGTGGGCATAAGCTGTTACATATCCGCCTGGGTGGCGCACAAGAACCAGATTGCCATAACCTTTCAATTCATTGCCAGCATAGGCCACAACACCACCTTCCGCGGCTTGCACGTTGGTGCCTTCAGGCATGGCAATATTGATGCCCTCGTTCTTCATGCCATTCGGCTTGCTGCCGAAGCCAGAAATAACTTTGCCACGGGCGGGCCAGCGCATTGAAAGCTGCGCGTCGGAAGGTGTTGTGGCAGCAGGTGCCGTTGCAAGGGGTTTTGTTGTCACCGGGACGGCAGCGGCAACTTTTTCTGCGGGCGCTTGCTTGGGAAGCGCAAGTGCGCCTTTTTTGAGCACGGTTTCGGCACCGTCGGTCTTGGCTATTTCAGCAGCCTTCACCGATGGTTCGGTTGTCGCTACCACCGCTTTCATTGGAATGGATAGGGTTTTGCCGCGTGGTAAAGCTTTGTTCTTCGATAAGCCATTGGCCTCAGCGATTGCAAATGGCGAGACGCCAAATTTGCGGCCGAGAGAGAACAAGGTGTCGCCCTTGGCGACAGTATATTGATTGACCTTTTTGACGGCGGTTACGGGCACATGAGCGGAAGCATCTGCGGTTTCGTCCTGTAGCGGAACGCTTGCCTTCTTCACAGGAATTTGAGCCAGAATTTGTTTCTTTGGCGTTGGAGCCGTGAGTTTAGCAGCAGGTGCAGTTGGTGCCTGATCAGCAATGACTTCAGAGTCTGCTTCATTCTGGATGATCGGAGCTTTGTATTTCGGCTTTGTATAAATTGGTGCGGCGGCGGCAACTTTTGGCCGCTCTAAAACCGGGGTAGTGGCCGCAAACTTCGGCGGTTTGTAGGTTTTGGAATAAGACTTTGTGTAATCATAAACGGGCGGACGGGCCAAGGGTGCCGAAGCAATTGGACTTTGCACGATGGCGTTCGCAGCGCTGTCGCCCGCGTCCGCGCTTTGCAGGGGTGCGCGGTAACTTGGTGCCGTATATTTCGGTCTGATTTTGGGGATTGAAGCGGTATAAACCGGGTCCGCGTCTGAAGGGTTGTTATAGTTAGAGCTGAAACGCTCAATACTATCTGAACAACCAGAGAGCAAAAGGCCTGCAAAACCTGCAATAACCAATTTCAACGATACAGCGCCAACGGCGCTTTGGACAAATTTACGCATACTCAACTCCAGTACACACTGACACACTGAGGAGAGAACTCCTCCAACTAAAAATTACCTTGCAACGTTTTGGTTAAGGTTGCGTTTATGATGAACAAATTTTGAAAGTATTTGCTGAAGCGAGAATTTCTTATTCAACAATGACGCGGGTGCCTACTTTTGAGAGGCTGTAAAGTTCTTCCACATCGGCATTCATCATGCGAATGCAACCTGAAGAACTGGCCTGGCCAATTGTCCACGGTTTGTCAGTTCCGTGGATGCGGTAGGCGCTTTCACCCAAATAGAGGGCGCGTGAGCCCAATGGATTGCCAGGGCCGCCTTTAACAAAATCCGGAATAAGATGTCCGTTTGCCGCTTCCCGCTGAATCATTTCTGGCGGTGGCCGCCAATCTGGCCACTGTGCCATGCGCGTGATACTATTACTGCCCTTCCACGCGAAACCTTCGCGGCCGACGGCTACGCTCCACGAAAGGGCGCGTTGATTTGATTCGATAAGATAAAGTTTGCGTTCTGCCGTTTTGACAACGATGGTGCCTGGTAACAATTTCGATTTAAAAACCACGTCGGCGCGAGTGGGTTGATCGTTGGCGGTGGCGATTTGAGGGATACGGTGGAGGCGTTGTTTTATGTCAGGGGGTGATAAATCCATCGCTCCAAGAATTGAAAAGACTTTTGGATTGGGTTGCCCGGCTTGTGCGATTGAAGCACAACATACAAATGATAAAATTATGCACTCAACTCGACCCACGGCTTCACCTTTTGACCCGTCGAGATTCACCAAGAAGCTTTAATTTGGCGCTAACGCTTGAGTGCGTTGATAAAATTTTGGGCCGTTCGGTTTAGGATGGGATGTCTCCATTCAGGGGCAACCTCTCGCAAGGGCTGCAAAACGAATAAGCGATGAACGATTCCAGGGTGCGGTAAAACCAGAGCTTTCTGCACCAGTCCTTTTTGGTGGTACACTTGACCATGGTAATCCAACAGGTCAAGATCAAGGGTGCGCGGGCCCCATTTGCGGCCACGTTTGCGCCCTGCGAGACGTTCAATCCATTGCAACTTCCGCAGCAAGGCAGCGGGCGACAGTGCCGTTTCGATTGCGGCAACCGCGTTGACAAAATCCGGCTGGTTGAGCAAGCCAAAGGGTGTGGTGATGAATAGATTTGAGGCTTGCCGCAATCGCAGTGGAAAATGGTTCAACTCCTGTTGTGCCTGCAAAACAGTTTCACGCGGGCTGCCCCATGGGCCAGCGATATTGCTGCCTAATGCCACCAAGATCATGCGTTCAAGACTCGCGCAAGAGGCGAGATTTCTCGCGGTTCCAATCGCGGGCTTTGATGGTTTCACGTTTATCCACCAGCTTTTTGCCCTTCGCCAAAGCGATATCCACTTTCACCCGGCCGCGTGGATTGAAAAACATTTTGATCGGCACAATAGTTAGGCCCTCGCGCAAGACGCCGACGGCGAGGCGCTGAATTTCCTTGGCGTGCAACAACAGTTTGCGCGGGCGTTTTGGTTCATGGTTGAACCGGTTAGCTTCACGATATTCGGGAACGTTGGAATTAAACAGGAAAAGTTCCGCCCCTTTCATCGCAGCATAGGCTTCAGCCAAATTGATATGGCCAACGCGCAGGGATTTTACCTCGGAACCTTTCAGTTCAATTCCCGCTTCAAAATTTTGCAGCAACTCATAATCAAAGCGGGCGCGGCGGTTATCTGCCACAACGCGCATTCCGGCTTGTTTGCGCGCCGCTTTTGCGCCGCCAGCCTTTGAAGACATATCAGTTCAACAGGCCTGCATGAACCAATGCCGCACGCACCGCCACTTTGGTGCTTTCAACAACCGGCACCAATGGCAGCCGTGCATCCGGGCCACATAAACCGAGCAGGCTGGCAGCGTATTTTACGGGCCCCGGGCTGGATTCCACAAACAACGCATGATGGAGTGGCATCAACTTGTCTTGCAGCTTCAAAGCATCGGCGTAATCGCCCTTCAAGGTTGCTACCTGCAACTGGGCACACAGGCGCGGGGCCACATTGGCGGTGACAGAAATGCAGCCCACCCCGCCGTGCGCGTTGAAGCCAAGCGCTGTTCCATCTTCACCCGAAAGCTGAATGAACGACGTGCCCGAAAGCTGGCGTTGGCGCGAGGGCCTGGTGAGATCAGCCGTTGCATCCTTCACACCGACAATGTTTTTGAAGTCATGCGAAAGACGCGCCAAAGTTTCGACACTGATATTCGCCACCGTGCGACCAGGAACATTATAAACGATGATTGGAATATCAACGGCTTTGGCAATCGCGGCGTAATGGGCATAGATGCCCTCTTGCGTAGGCCGATTGTAGTAAGGTACCACGACGAGCGCCGCATCAGCGCCGGCCGTTTTGGCGTGATGCGTATATTCGATAGCCTCTGCTGTATTGTTAGAACCGGCGCCAGCTATTACAAAGGCTTTGCCCTTGGCCTCTTCCACGCAAATGCGCACGATGGCTTTGTGTTCTTCAGGGGTTAGCGTGGGGCTCTCGCCCGTTGTTCCCACCGGCACCAGCCCGTGGCTGCCCTCTTTCAGCTGCCAGCCCACAAATTTTCGAAAAGCGCTTTCATCAAATGAACCGTTCTTCATAGGAGTAATTAATGCCGGGATGGAACCTTGGAACTTCACAATTACCTCGTTTTGGTAAGATTCTGGAAACCATAGAGCAGTTATTGCTGAACGCTTGCCAGAGGCGGGCAGCATAGTCCGCCCCTGCTGGAACAGCAAGCTGGGGCTTTCAATCCCTGCCCCAGTCGCCGTTTTAGCACAGGGTTTGTTGTGAGGTTGACTATTGATGAATAAGTTTGTGTCGCGTCGCCGTTTTTTGCAATCCATTTCCGGGTTTGCTGTTGCTGGTTTGGCACCGTCAACATTTGTGCAGCTGGCCCAGGCGATGCCGTCTGATCTTGCGGCTGACTCGGTTCGCAAAGCCTTGGCCGGAGATTTTGCGGCAGCGGGCAATTTAGCCAAGCAATCAGGCGATCAAGCAGCCATCAAATTTGTTGAACTTTTGTATTTGCGCGACCATGGGCCTGAAGCTGGCTATGCCCGCATCATGGCGTTCTTTGATGCAGCGCCAAACTGGCCGCTGACGGAAACACTATTGAAGCGCGCTGAAAAGGCACTTTATGACAATAAGGAATTGGCACCGATTATCGCGGCACATTTCCAAAATCGCAATGCCTTAACAGCTTATGGGTTGCTGGTGCAGGCACGCCAAAGCTATGTGCAAGGTGATGTGTCGCAGGGCAAAGAAAAATTGCGCGCAGCTTGGGGCGATCCCCAAGTTGATGCCGCGCTAGAGCAGAAAATCCGCGACGAGTTTTCTGGAAAGCTGACGAATGACGATCATAAATATCGCTTCTCGCGGTTGATTTATGCACAAGAAGCCAATGCGGCTATCCGGCAGGCCCGCAATTATTTGAGCGGGGAATTCCAAAAAGCAGCAGGTGTGGCACAAGGCCTAATCAATTTCAGGTCGGGCGCCGACAAACAATATGCCGCTCTGCCTTCCACCATGCGCAGCCAACTTGCTCTGCAATATGTTCTGGCACGCTACTACCGCAAGTTTGGAGATTTTGATAAGGCGCGCGGCATTCTGGTTTCAGTGCCAGCGGATGCAGCAACCATGGGGGATGCGGCCGCTTGGTTCGAAGAGCGGCGTACCACCGTGCGCAGGTCAATTGGCCCGTTGCAAAGCGCCCATTGGAAGGCCGCTTACCAGATTGCCAGAAACCACGGCTTGGCCTCTGGCGATTTGGCTGTCGATGGCGAATTTCTGGCCGGGTGGGTGGCTTTGCGTTATTTGTCCAAGCCGGAACAAGCTTTGGTGCATTTTCTCAAACTACAAAAATTGGCCCAAAACGGAACCGACAGGGCGCGAGCGTCCTACTGGATTGGCCGAACCCACAAGGCGGGTGAAAATGTAGCGGCGGCTCGGCTGGCATTTCAAGCTGCGGCTACCCAATCAACCCTGTATTATGGGCAGTTGGCGCGCGAGGAGCTGGGACGTGGCAGGATAGTCGAAAATGTATCCGGTGGCACCTCCACTGCTGCCGCCAAGTCTCGCGTTGAGCAAGATGAAGTGGTGCGGGCTTTGCGTATCGTATCGAAAGTGGGCGCCAAGACGCAGCTACCGATATTTATGATGGCTTTGGCCACACGGTTTCAAATGCGCGATGACCTGAATGCCGTGGCAGAGATTGTGCAGGATGCAGGCGGCACAACAATGGCGTTGCGATTCGCCAAGGCCGCATCAATGAAAGGCCACGATATTGAGGCTTGGGCCTATCCCATTTACGGATTGCCAAGCTGGGCCGCTTTGGGAAAGCCGGTCGAAAAAGCACTGGTGTTTGCTTTGTCGCGGCAAGAAAGCGAATTCGATCCCAACGCTGGCAGCAGTGTGGGCGCGCAGGGTTTGATGCAATTAATGCCGGGCACCGCGCGAATTATTGCGCGGCAGTATCATGTTGGCTATTCTGCCGCTCGCCTGAAGGAAGCGTCCTACAATGTGCAATTGGGTTCAGCGCATTTGGCCGATCTGGTTGGCAACCTGAACGGCTCCTATATCCTGACTTTGGTGGCCTATAATGCCGGTCCAAGGCGTGCGCAAGAATGGGTGGCTTATTATGGTGATCCTCGTGGCGGACAGGTTGACCCCGTGGATTGGGTTGAGAGCATACCGTTTAACGAAACGCGTCAGTATGTTCAAAAAGTGATGCAGAATTTGCACGTTTATCGCTCACGATTGGCGCCAAGCACCGTAGCGCCAATGACAGCCGATTTGAAGCGGGGCACGCCACAAAACGTGAGCGTGGCAAGCACGTCACCTGCCACAAGTGCCAGCAACTAATCCGTATACAGATTAAGGAGGCCCCTTATCGTTTGGGGCCTTTTGTTGCTCTAAGGGCACATTAGCGTTTGCGCGTTTGGCTTCCGGAATGCGTTTGCCCGTCTTTGCCCTTCATCCCCCCGGTGCCAAATTCGCTCATAAATTCGGCCTCCTTCCCCGTGGTCAGAAGGCTTGCCTGACGAATCCATTCCTCACGAATTATGCGCCCGTTGAAACGCAGGTGATCATCAACCCAAGCCACCTCTTTTGATGTCCAAGCTGAGATTTGGTCAAAGTGGAAAATGCCCAAATTATGCAAGATTGCCTCGTTCTTTGGGCCAATGCCGCTGATGCGTTGCAAATTGTCGGCGTTGCCTTCGCGTGCCGCTGCCAAGCCTTTTGGGCGTTCCATTCTACCAACCGGTTCAGAAATAGGAATTGGTGCTGGGCGGGGGGCTGTTGGCATAGGTGCTGGACGCACAAGCACGGGCGCGGCCACATCTTTTGCGACCGCAACGGGAGCAGCAGCTATCACTGCGGGCGCTGCCGCGGCAACTGTCTGGGGATGCGTGCCAAAAACATTGCGCAGGAACCAGCCGAACAGACAGCCTAGGAAAAAAGCGATCAACATGAAGATTGCAAGTTCAAACAAATAGTGTGACATATTATCCCCCTAACCTAGCTTGGTTTCCAAGTTACGTAGCGCCAGCCTACAACGCAGCCCATAATAAATGCGATCAAAAGCCAGAACCAATGTTGCTGCCACAAAATCGAAGTGTCGTTCCAGTTCCAAAATTCAAACATGATTTGCCCCTATTTCAAAACTGAAAATTCGACACGGCGGTTTTTGGCGCGTGCATCGTCAGAATGTGCCGGATCAAGCGGCTTGCTGGTGCCGTTGCCAATCGTCGTGAGGCGGCCAGAATCAACTTTGGCGGCGACCAACGCTTCGACAGCGGTTTTGGCTCGATTTTCACTCAAACCCAAATTATAGGCTTCTGAGCCCAAGTAGTCGGCATTTCCGGCCACCTGAATTTTTAGCGCTGAACAGCGCTTGTCATTGAGAAGGGCCGCGTATTGGCCCAGAGCCTGCTGATATTTTGAACCCAAATCAGCGTGGTCAAATTCAAAGCGGATGGGGAAGACCGCAGCGATCTTGGCCAATGTGCCTTCACAATCATAGGGTTGCTCTGGCGCAGGCGGTGGCGCAGGCGGTGCCACGGCAACAGTCAATTCATTCTTGCTGGCATCGAGTGAAGATTGGCCATCGGCAGCGGTGACCTTCGCCACCACATCATACGTACCATTCACAACCGGCTTGGCAGGTTTCAACAGCCATTTGCCAGATGCGTCTGACAACAGATCAAAGTCTTTGCCCAAGGTGTGGATCACCCCGTCAAGCTCCACCTGCAATGTATTTCCTGCAGCAATAGGCCACGTGCCTTTTACAACCGGGTGATCGGAATCAGACATTGCAGTTTCAACGGTGGGGGCAATGGGTGGCACAGCCTTTGGAGGGGGCGGTGGCGGCGGCGCAGCAATTTCAAATGCGCCGGTTGCCTGCATCGTTTTGCCAGCCGCATCAGTATCAGTGACAACAACATTATATTGGCCCGGTGCCAAGTTACCAGACCCAAGCAATTTCCATTTTCCGCTGGTGTCCGTCAGCAACTCGTAATTTTTTCCTAACACCGCGACCTTGTCGTTCACAGCAACGCTTAGGCCTGTTGCCACGCCGACGGGCCACGTGCCGGAGATGGTGACGGGCTTACCGGGTTCCACTTTTACCTCATCCAATGTTGGTGCCGTCAAAGGCTTTGGCGGTGGCGGTGGGGGTGGGGGTGGCGGTGGTTCGGCGACGGCCAGTTTCAGAGGTTTCACGGCGGAGGCGGTTTCGGTGCCGTTGCCGTCCGACGCGGAAACCGTATAAGCACCCGGAGCCAAGCCTGACAGTTTCAGCGTCCAGTTGCCATCCGTGGACGTTAGTTCAGGAGATTTTCCCAGCGAATA
>JANYHB010000013.1 GCA_025359265.1 Hyphomicrobiales bacterium
GGGCGATGAAGAAGATTCACACCTGGGTGATTTCATCGAAGACAAGGGCGCCATTCTGCCCATCGATGCCGCCATTCAAGCCAATCTGCGCGAAACCACAACGCGGGTGTTGGCGAGTTTGACGCCGCGTGAAGAGCGCGTATTGCGCATGCGCTTCGGCATCGGCATGAACACAGATCACACTCTGGAAGAAGTGGGCCAACAGTTCTCAGTGACACGTGAGCGCATTCGCCAGATTGAAGCCAAAGCGCTCAGGAAGCTGAAGCATCCTTCAAGGTCCAGGAAGCTGCGGAGTTTCTTGGATAACTAACTGGGGGCTCACCGCCGCTGGATTTCAGCCCTGTTGGCCGATTTTTCGTTGCGGATCGATAGTGCAGCAGGTGCCAAAACCACAGCAAAGTTGCAAACACCGCTGCGTTGAACATTGGCAAGCCGGCAAGGCCAACACTGATCACACCGGTGAGCAAATAATAAAACCCGACGGCAAAGTCCAACAGCTGGATTAAAACCGTGGTGCTAATCCAACGTGGGTCGGGCACTGGTGCGCGTGCTAAGGCAATAGGAGCCAGCCCAACGCGGTGGCCCTCCGCCCCGGTTTACGGGGTGGCTTCAGTGCGAAAGCTGTTTGTCACAGATAAAAAAACTGATTGCGCGGGGCGAGGGCGCAATCAGTCTCAGACACACTTGCTTAGGTTTAGAACTTGCATAGGTTTAGAACTTATCGACGGCACCTTTTACTTTATCTTTGGCGTTGCCAACGGCTGTTTGCACATTGCCTCTGATTTTCTGGCCCGCGCCTTCGGCTTCCAGGTTCTTGTTACCGACGGCTTTGCCGACGGCCTGTTTTGCTGAACCCGCAACTTTGTTGGCGGTTCCGGCGATCTTGTCTGATGCTGCACTCATTATCGGCTCCTTTGAGGTGGTAAGTTGAACATTCTCAAAACGCCAATTTCGCCAAAAAGTTCCGCAATTGCAGTACAAAAAATTGGCAGCTCAGCAGAGCTGCCAATTTGAAAAATGCATGGAATTCTAGGTGGCCCGGCGCACCAGGCTGATAACAAACAGCAGAATAACCGCGCCGATGGTTGAGCCGATAATTGCGCCCGCTATACCGGGCAGCGCCACCACGTAGCTTCCAAAAATCCACCCACCGATAACCGAACCTATGATACCAACAATGATATCACCGACCAATCCAAAGCCGCCACCCTTAACAATTTTCCCTGCCAGCCAGCCCGCAATTGCGCCGATAACCAGCCAGATAATAATTCCTTGAGGATCCATTTCATTGCCCTTTTTGTTTTAAATTTGCACGAGTGCATTTTCTCAACTCACTTGACGGGATAAAGTTCCATTACAAAAATCAGTTTCTGTCAGGCTGCCTGTTGTTGCATGTCTTTTAACGCCACTGAAAGCGCGTCAAAGCATCTCGCGTCAAACGATGCGCCGACATCTTTTTGCATCAATGCCAAAGCATCGGCCACTGACATGGCTTTGCGATATGGCCGATCGGCTGTCAGGGCGTCAAAAACATCCGCCACACTTACAATGCGAACGTCCATCGCAATTTCGTCACCCCGCAGGCCGTGGGGATATCCAGCCCCGTCCAGTCTTTCATGGTGGCCTTCTGCAACTTCCACCATGTCGGCAAGTGCTGGAATACTTCGCAAGATATTTGCCGACAGTATCGGATGGGTTTTTATGGTGGCAAATTCGTCATCCGTCAATTTTGCGGGTTTATCCAAAATGCCGTTGCTGATGCCCAGTTTGCCGATGTCGTGAAGCAAGGCCGCGCGGCTGAGCCTGCGGCGGTGGGTGACATCCAGGCCCAATTTCTCGGCAATCATATCGGCATAAACCGCCACGCGGTTGGAATGGCCTGAGGTAAACGAGCCTTTGGAATCTACCACCATGGCAAAACCTTTAGCCACGCGGTCAAGGTAATCGTCATCGGCCAGGCGGATGTGTTCCTGCGGCTCAAGCGCCAAAATTTGCGTGCTAAGATCAGGCGCAGTGAGCGGATCCCAGAATTCATCCCATTCTGCGAGATTGGTGAACACGTCGATGAGATCGGTGTCAAACCAAGTGCCGCTGCGGCCCAGCACTTCACGCGTTGCGGCCGCACGGCCTCCTGCGGTGTGAAACATGTCAGCCACCTGTGCCATCAAGGCAATTTGTGAAGCCACGGGAATATCGCGGCGGCGGAGACCTTCGGGCTTGCCACTGCCATCCCAATGCTCATCCAGGTTTTGAATGGCATCGGCCACGCGGTTGCTAAAACCCATTTGCCTGGCAATGTCTGCACCACGGTGGCAGCGCGCTTCAATTAATTCCCGCGAAATTTCTCCACCATTGCGCAAGATATTCACAATCGCGCGAAATCTTTCGGCCATGCCCTTTTCCAAGCCCGTGTGGGAGAGGACAAATCGAAGCGCTTGAGACAACGAGCCATCTATTTTCTTGAAATCGGATTTGAAATTCAAATCATCGGCCAAATAGAGTTGGCAAATGCGCGCGGCATTGCTGGAACAACCAAGATCTTTCAACAGCAAGGCATAATAGAGATCAGAAAGTTCTTCGCGCGAAAGATTGATGCCTTCGCCCAGTTTCATGCCCAGCCAACACACGCGGTGGCAGTGGCCCTGTGGCTGGCCTTCGGTAATATCAAGGGCGCGGCTTAAAGCGCCAATTAGCTCTGCACTGCGAATTTGCATGGCGTAAATCCCATCCCATCGGCTTTTTAGGCTAAGCCAGATGTTTTTATAATGCGTAAAGACAGCGGGTCTGAGAGACGCGCTGTCTTAATGCTGTGAGGAAAGGATTGAATAAGTTTAAGGCCGCCAATAAGCGTAGTGATCCTTCACATCTTCGCTTTCGAAATTGCCGCGCATGTCGATGAATGGAGCCCCTTTGCAGGCGAGGGCCTTCAAGGTTGGCGCGTCAAACTGTTCACGGAAGCATTTGTGGGCCAGCGTCACGATAACCGCATCGTAAGGGCCAGCTTGGTTTGGCTCGTCGATGTGTTTGGCACCGCGCCCGCCCTCAAAATGGTCATCGAAGGCAATTGGGTCAAAATTATAAACATCCGCACCACGGTTCCACAAAGCATCCATCAAGATGAAGGCTTTGGAATTGCGGGTATCAGGGCAATCTTCCTTGAAGGCGCGACCGAGAACCAGAACCTTTTTCTTGTTCAAGCCATGCTTGGCATTTGGCAGCAAGGCTTCCATTTTTTCAACCAGAAAATATGCGGTTTGCTCATTCACCGAACGCGCGGCCGATACCAGCTCCATCGCCAAGCCGTGCCTGCGCCCTGCGTCTACCAGAAAGTAAGGGTCAACCGCGATGCAGTGGCCACCCACCATGCCGGGGCGATAGTGGTGGAAGTTCCACTTGCTGCTGGCAGCGGCAATCACATCAGTTGAGCGGATGCCCATTTTATCGAACAACATCATCATTTGATTCATCAAAGCGATGTTTACGTCGCGCTGCGTATTTTCCAAAATTTTGGCCGCTTCAGCAACCTTGATTGACGTCGCCTTGAAAAGACCGGCGCGGATCACGCGGCTGTAGAGCTCTTCCATGAAATCAGCACAAGCCGGAGTGGAGCCTGAAACGATTTTCTTGATATCGGGTAATTTGCGTGTGTGGTCAGCCGGGTTAATGCGCTCTGGCGAATAGCCCAAGTTAAAATCCACAATATGTTTCATGCCGGAAACCTGCTCGATCACCGGCAAGCAGCGATCTTCCGTGGTGCCGGGGTCTACCGTTGACTCAAACACGATCACCGCGCCGCGCTTCATGTGGGCACCAATGGTTCGCGATGCGGCCAACAGGGGGCCATAATCTGGACGGTTGTGGCTGTTCACAGGAGTTGGCACGCAGACGATAATGACATCAGCGTCTTTAAGGGCCGCAGGCTCGGCAGTGTATTCCACATCGCCGTCTCGCAAGTCGGCATTTGTCACTTCGCCAGTGAAATCAACAGCGTTTTTCAGCTGCTCCAGCTTCTTTGTATCAATGTCAAAGCCAATCGAGCGTGAGCCCTTGGCGAAGCCAAGTGTCAGGGGCAGGCCCACATAACCGAGGCCGATCACGGCCACGCGCGCGGTTGCAGCATCAGGCAACACGCAAGGTTCTTCAGTAACCAGGCGGACGCCGGACTGAGTTGGATTGGTAAATACCGGCGCAGAGGCAGGCATGGTGTTGACACTCTTCATTTCATAACTCCCCCGCAATATTTTTTGCGTTACCACCCAACTAAACCCTGGGTTCGGAAAGAATTCTGAAGAGTTGTGGTTAAAAACCCAGCAAGGTTAAGGTGTTCTCAAACAATTAAGGGATGTATTTGTAGCCGTTTACAACCATTTATCATTAACCGCAGCGCAATCATTGCCCATTAGATGTGGGGGCGAGTGGGCGAGGCCGGGGGGTCTCGCAAGTGTGTGTGTAAATGCTTGCGTTCAGTTATTTAGAGTATCTTTTTGCGGCGTTGGTGTTGGTGGTTTTCACCAATCGCTATGTATTTGGCTCGTTTCTGCGCGTGAATGACGGGCGCACGGCCAAAGATTACGATATTGACCCGCCCGTTTGGCCCACCGTTGCCATCGTTGTGCCGGTTTATAACGAAGGCGAAACCATTCTTCGCACTGCTGATGCCTTCAACGCGCTGGATTACCCCAAAGATAAATTGCGTGTGGTGTTTGTGGACGATGTATCGACCGACGGCACCTATGACTATTTGCTGCAAGTGGTGGCGAAATATCCATGGATGCAATTGCGCCGCAACAAAAAGAATGTGGGCAAACGTCTCGGCATTAAAGATGCCGTTCTGGTGACACATAGTGATTTGATCATGTCAGTTGATTCAGATGTGATTGTGGATACCAACGTGGTGCGCGTTCTTGTGCGCCACATGTATTCCACCGGCGTTGATGCCTGCGGCGGCTGTGTGTTTGTGGTCAATGCCAACGAGACTTGGCTGACGCGCATGCAAACTGTGAAATATTGGGTTGGCTATCACTTCCTCAAAAATCTTGAGAACCACTTCAGCCATGTGATGTGCCTTTCAGGTTGCCTTACACTTTATAAGCGCTCAGCTCTTTTGGCGGTGGACCATGACGTGGAACGCCGCAGCTTTTTGGGCGATGAAGTGAAATATGGCGAAGACCGTTTCCTCACCCGCAAGCTGGTGGAACGTGGCTATAAAACGCGCCTCACATTTCATGCGCGGTGCTTTACCAAAGCGCCACCACGCATGCCCGGCTACATTTCACAGCAATTGCGCTGGCGGCGTTCCAACATTGTCGATTTTCTTACCGCCATGCCCTACCTCTGGCGGTTTCACCCCATGGTGCTGTTGCATTATTGTTCCATGCAGCTTTTGTTGATTTTCTATCCGGTCACGTTGGCGGTGCATGTAATTCGCCTTGGCTTTATCATGCCGATGATTTTGCACGCGCTCATCGTTTCGGTGTTTGCCGTTGCCTATGAATTTAACAAACACAAATTGCCAGAAGAGGGCCGAACCAATGGTGTTTGGTTTCTGATGATGGCCTTCGTTTTCCCAGTGATGTATTTGTGTCTCACCCCCCTGGCACTGGTAACGCTTGGCACAACCTCTTGGGAAACCCGCGGTGGCGGTGGCGCTGCAGCGAGAAAATCTTTATGGACAAAGGCGCTTGAAAGGTTGGCGTTGGCATAGTGGTCAAAATCCTCGACCATAGTCCGGTGCCCGCAGCCAAGGCCAATCCCCGGATCCTCTATATCGGGCCGGCCGCAGATGAAATCTGTGATTTGGTTTCGCCGCATATAGGCACGATGCAAATTGACTATGCGTCAGGCGTGGAAGACGGGCTGAAGCTCGCCCGCCAAGTGCGCCGCGATGTTATTATTGTCGATCAGCGCGATTTATCTCTGGCGACAAAATTGATTCTGCCGCTGTTGGCCAGCCTTGATTATGATCACAAGCTGGTTGTGGTGGCCAGCTTGAGCACTGTGGGGGCCTATCTGCGCATTCCTGGTGTCGCGCGCGTTATTGGTGCGCCGGTTCGTGAAAGCCAGCTTATCCGCATTCTCGGCCTTGATCCAAATAAGCGCAGGCACGACAAAATTAAATTGAAAGACGAACGCGAAAAGGAAAATGCAGCTTCGGCCCCGTTGCCACAAAGCAGCGCTGCTGTTTCCATATCCGAGGCAGCTCCTGTGCATTTGCCTCATCAAGCCACGGAGGCTTTGCATACCCCCCCGGATGCAAAACCTGCCGTGGCCAGCGCTCCACCCCAGAAACATTGGAGTGTTTACATATCAGATTTTGGCATGAAGCTGGTGTCGATAGCCTACAAACGATTGGCTTTTTTTCTGCTCGGCGCGTTATTTATTTCATTTGCATTCTATGGCGTGTTGATCGGGTTTTATCTGGTGTCAGATGGCTGGGCGATGCCGCAGCATCTCTCGCTGGGCAGGCCCGCTGTTGATAAAACAGCGCGCGAAATTGTTGGCCTTGAAGTTGCCTACAATGGCAACAAGCAAAAAATTGGTGAGGCGCAGCAGCGCCAAAAAAACGCCATTACCAATTTGATGAATGCGCAAGCCTTAGTGTCTCTTGCCGGGGACACGGTGGGCAAGGAAATTATTGACCGCAAACGCAAACTCGGCTCGGTAACGCGCAATATCGGGCGCGTATCGCAGGTGCAGGGCAGCTTTGATCGCCAGTTGGCTGATGGCGGCATGCAGAAAAATTTGGCGAAATTATATTCCCGACATTTAATTGAGAAGCGCTCGTTGGAATCCGGCGTGCTTGGCCTCTTAGAAACGGGCCAGCGCGTTGAAGGCATGAAAACGCAGCTTGATCAGTTGCAAAACGAAAAGGCTTTGATCGAACAGTCACTCAACATGCTTGGCGATCTAAAAAATTATTTGAAGAGCGGCAGTAAATTGGCACCGCTCAATGCTGCTACGGCCGATCTCATGTCATTCACCAAGCAGGCGCTTGATGCCCGTTCGGTCCTGGATACGGCGCGTGGCGATTATGAAACAAGCACCCAGACACTGGCGGAGCTGATGCGATCGAACGATCAACTGCAAGCACAAATCATATTGATGCAATCATCAACCTATGGCCGCGCCACCAAAGAGCCCGTGGACGTGTTGTTTGTGCCTTACACAAATTCCAGCCGCTATGTGAGCGGCACCACACTTTATAGCTGTCGCTTGACCATGATCATTTGCTGGCGCGCTGGTGTGGTGGGCGAAGTGGTGCCCGGCGAAGTGCATGTTGTTCACCCATTTTTTGGCAAGCCGATCCGCGGCTCGTTTGTTGAGGTCATGCTGACGGATCCGGAAGCCGTCAACAAAGAGATTATTCATGCGGGACATTCGCCCTTCTATTTATTTTAGCCGATCTGGCGCAGCATTCGGTTTGGTTTTGCTGGTGGGTTTGAGCGGCTGCACAATCGAGGCTTCGCGGCTTGATAGTGTGCGTTCCATGTTTGAGGCCGCGCCAACAACAACAACTGCTGTGCCGCAGCCTAAAATTCAACCGGTTGGTTTGGCAAGTCCAGCGCCGACAGCACTCAAGCCGCAGCTCCGAAGCACCGTTATTGCGGATGGTGAAGCAGCTTTAGGCAGTGCCAAAGTTGTTCCGGCTGCAGATCACGTACCGCCAGTGGAGGCGCAAGGACAGTCTTCCTGGTGCACCTCGCTGCGCGAAACTGCGATGGCAAATGGCAATATTCTGCGGTCACCGTTGCTTGGCGGCTCTTATGACAATAATGGAAAAGCCGAATTATCTTTGGGGCTGAGTTATTCGCAATTTCACCGGGCTGATCTGCTGGCGGAACGCGCGGAAGTTGAATGCCGCAGATATATTGCGCAAACAGGCTTGCAGCGCTTGGTGTTTACGGCTCCACAAAATATTACTGCGGCTGGCTTTGCAGCCAAGGCCAACGCTATCGATAATGCCAAGTTGGAGTTGGTGCGGCTGAAGCAAAGCATCAAGAGCCATCTCAACAGGGGAGACATCAATAGCGAAAAAGCAACTTCATTGTTGACCACAATTGATCAATTGCACGCCGAAGGAGAGGCCGCACGGTCGCAATCTTCGCGGCGCATTGGAAACATTCTTGGCAGTGATAAACCAGCATTGGCTTTGGGTGCTGATCTTTTACGTGCCGAACAAGATCTTGACCAACTCGATAGCCAGATTCGCACGTCTGAAAACTTCGACGTGGGCGTTGAAGGATTGTATAGTGAATATACCAATGGTGTGCCCAATGGGGCCAGCACCAGCAATCAGGGATTTGGTGGCAAAGTCAGCTTTTCAATGAAATTGGGCGTGATTGATCCACGGCGCTTTGAGCATGAAAGGTTGGCTTCAGCCGCGAAACAGCGGGCCATCGGGGTGGAAGGATTTGGGCCGCTATGGCAAGCGAACCAACTGCGCCGCTCAACCGAGCGCGCCATTGCAGGATTAGAACAGTCGCGGCTTGAAATTTCTAAAGCTGTGGCTGAAGCCAAGCATCTTCTGGCGACGATGGTTGATGTCACACAGCCAGAATTCGTTGGTGTAAAGATCAATGCGCAGTTGCAGTTGCTGAAGTTTAGAGCTGAAGAGGCGGCGGTGAGCGGCTCACTTATCGATATGCAGCGCAACTTGAAGCAGCTGGCGAACGGTTGAGATTTCTGCGCTTGCGAAGTGCACCATAAAACGCCAGTAAACCGCCATGAATGAAAACCGCTATGTGATCGGCATTGATACCGGTGGCACCTATACGGATGCTGCGGTGATTGATCTTGGCCAACACCGCATTTTGGCCAGCGCAAAAGCTGTCACCACCAAGGGCGATCTGTCGATAGGGGTGGTTGAGGCGATGGCTGCGGCAACAGCGCAAGTGCAGGGATTTGTGCCGTCTCGCGTTCAAATGGTTTCGGTTTCCACGACACTGGCTACCAACGCCGTTGTCGAGGGCCACGGCGGGGCGGTGGGCTTGGTGCTGGTGGGATTTGATGCGGCGATGGAACAGCGCAGCGGCTTAGCCAAGGCTTTTCCAACCATGCCGATTTTGCGCGTTGCAGGCGGGCATGACCACAATGGTGCTGAGGTTACGCAGCTTGATCTTGGCGCGTTGAAGCCGTGGATTGATGGGCCAGCGCAAGGTGTTTCGGCCTTTGCGGTTGTGGCAGCTTTCGCCGTGCGCAATGCCGCGCATGAAAATGCCGTGGGCGAGGCTTTGGCCGCGACTGCTGCAAAACCGGTGACGTTGTCGCATCATCTGGCCAGCGCACTTGATGCGCCGCGCCGCGCGCAGACTGCGGTTTTGAATGCGCGTCTGGTTTCACGTATCGCAGATTTGAAAAAAGCGGTTGAGGTTGCCATGGCGCAGCATCATATGGCTTGCCCCTTGATGTTCGTGAAAGGTGACGGCAGCTTGGCCAAAGCTGAAATTGTCGCCGCGCGGCCCATCGAGACGGTGCTTTCAGGGCCAGCGGCCAGTTTGGTGGGTGCGCAATGGCTTTCAGGCCTCGATCATTTCATTATGTCGGATATGGGTGGAACCACGACGGACGTGGGGCTGTTGCTTGACGGTAGGCCGTTGGTGGCTGAGCAGGGTGCCGAAGTGGGCGGCTGGCGCACCATGGTGAAAGCCATCGATGTCAAAACCGTTGGCCTTGGCGGCGACAGCGAAGTACACCTTGGCCCGCAAGGTGAAATTACCTTAGGGGCCGAACGGGCGCTGCCCATCGCACTTCTGGCTCAGCGCTTTCCAGCTTTGGTTGAAATGTTGCAGGCCGATCTTGCCGAAACCACGGGCGGCTCACAATTGGGCAAATTTTTGGTTCTGCCTTTTGGGGCACGAAGTGGCTTGCACACTGCGGCATTGAATCAAAAGGAATCCGACGTGTTAATGCAGGTTTCATCAAAACCGCTGCCGTTGCGCAAAGTTGCCATTGGCACCGCGGCGGCGCGGGCCGTCGCCAGCTTGCGCAAAAAGGGGCTTATCCAGTTTTGTGCTTTTACGCCTTCAGATGCGGCGCATGTATTGGGCGTGCAAAACAATTGGAGCGGCGCAGCATCACGCCTTGCCGCGGCCTTGCTCTGGCGCTTTCGCACCATGAAACTTGCTGATGAGGCAGCGTTGCAACAGCTTGCGGGCGAAGTTTGGAATGCGGCTGTGGATAAAACCGTGCGGATAATTCTGGATCAGGCTTTTGGCTTTTCCATTGAAAACGCCTTGGTGGATTGCGTTGCAAAGGGGGAGGGCAGGGTCGGCCATGTTGCAGTGCGGCTTTCCCCGCAAATGCCATTGGTGGCCGTTGGCGGGCCGGTGCGAATTTATTATCCTGAAGTTGCCAAACGGCTGAACTGTGAAGTGATTTTCACGCCGCATTGTGATGTGGCCAATGCTGTGGGTGCTGCGGCTGGGTTGGTGGCCTGCAAGGCGGTTGTGCAGGTTGATGGTGATGGCAATGGCCTTTTCCGTGTCACCGGGCAGGGGCCGGTATTGACGTTTGCATCGGGTGCTGAAGCACTGGCGCGTGCCGTTGCATTAGCAGAGGGTGCGGCCTTGGCCATGGCCCGGGCGCAGGGCACGCAAGGGCCAAGCGTAAAGCACCAGATCAGCAAACATTTTTTGCCCGATGCCAAAGACGATGCAGGCCTGTTGTCGGCTTTGGTGACAGCCGAGGCGCGGGGTTTGCCACACGCCTTTTAACCATTTATTGAAGTTTATGGCGTTTTTGGCGCTTTTTGATCGCCGGTTTCAGATTTAAAACAGGGTTGGCAACACCTCATTAACTGTGCAGCGAATATGCTTGCCCCAAACTGTTGGAGCGAGAAGAATTATGACGATTGCCGGGTTGACGGGCTGGGAAGCCCCGCGTGAAACGCCAGCAACATGGCAGGTGGAGCGCAAGACTGCCCCCGAAGCCACCATGGTTTTCTTCCCTGACCAAAATGGCGGGGTTTATGAAAAGCTGCTGAACAACTTGCCAATGATGCTGCATTGCATGGACGGCTCTGGGCGTTTGATTTCCGCGAATGCGGCTTGGTGCGAGAGTTTGGGTTATTCCGCCAAGGATATCGTGGGGCGTTCATTCAGCGAATTTCTGCCTATGGATTCACGCAGTAAACTGGTGACGGAGATTTATCCGAAATATCTTACCACCAGCAGCTATCGCGGCGGGCAAATTCAAATCCACCGCAAGGATGGCACTTTGGCTTTGGTGCGGGTATCCATGACGGCTTACCGTGGCGATAAGGGCCGCTTGGAACGGACCGTGTGCCTGCTGGAAAACATAGCGGAATCGCCGGCCGTTGCTCCCGCAACCAGCAGCAATGATCATCGCTTTAAAGCGGCTTTTGCCGCGGCGGCCCACGGCTTTGCCGTGGTTTCTCCTTCCGGCCATATCGAAGTGGCCAATCAATCGCTGGCAAGCTTGCTGCAACGCAGTGATCTGGAAAGCCGACAAGTGAGCTTTGAGGAGCTCTTGCACCGTGATGACAAGCCAGCTTTCCTTGCGGGAATGCGGCAGTTGCTCTCAGGCGAAGTGCCCGTCTTACAGCGCGAGCTGCGTTTGCAAACGGGCGCAGGCCGCACCATCACCTGCGCCATATCAACCGCTCTCATTAAAAACGAAGCAGGCGAGACCGAACAACTGTTCGTTCAAATCATTGATCTTTCTGAAAGCCAAGCTGTGAACGAGCGCTTGCAGAGGGCGCAAAAGATGGAAGCCATTGGCCAGCTTACCGGCGGCCTGGCGCATGACTTCAATAATTTGCTCACCGTGATCATCGGCAATTTGCAGTTGCTGGACGGCAAGTTCGGCTCCGATGATAAATCTTCGCGGCGTGTTTCTGAAGCCATTGATGCGGCACAAAAAGGCTCTGATCTTACAAAGCAGCTGCTGGCCGTGGCCCGCAAACAGGAACTGGCCCCATGCGATGTGGAAGTGAATGGCTTGGTGAAGGCGATGGAGCCATTGCTTTCGCGTGCAATTGGAGAAAATATCAGCCTGCAAGTGCAGACTGTGGCGGGCCAAGTGCAGGCCCTGATTGACCCTTCACTGCTGGAAAACGCAATTCTCAATCTTGCCATCAATGCGCGCGATGCCATGGACAAGAGCGGGAATTTAACTATTGAAACGCAAACCACCGTGCTTGACGCTTTCTATGCGCAGAAACATCCGGAAGTGATTCCTGGGCCTTATGTGATGATTGCTGTCTCAGACACCGGTTCGGGCATGCCCCCTGAGGTTTTGGAAAACATCTTTCAACCGTTCTTTACGACAAAGCCGATAGGCCAGGGCACGGGCCTTGGGCTTTCAATGGTTTATGGTTTCATCAAACAATCTGGCGGACACATCAGTGTTTACTCTGAAGTTGGCCATGGTACGTCGGTGAAGATGTATTTACCGCAGAAAGGCGTGGGGCAAGTTGCCGATGGTGCGAAAGCGGAGGCTATCGTCGAAGCAGTCGTGTTACCAACGCGCAAAACAAAAATTTTGGTGGTTGAAGACCAAGAAGCCGTGCGCGCGGTGGCCTCTGGCTTCCTTGAAGATTTTGGCTATGACGTGGTTCAAGCCGGAGATGGCTTTCAGGCGCTGGCCGTGTTGCAGGAAGAACCTGAAATTGATTTGATGTTCTCTGACGTGGTGATGCCCGGCGGCATGAATGGGTTTGATCTGGCGCAAGCCGCTCAATCCTTGCGGCCTGATTTGAAAGTGGTGCACACTTCAGGCTATCCCAAAGGAGCGATGGTTCACCAAGATGAGCCGCGTTTCAAAAAGGGCTTCATCATCATGAAGCCTTATCGCCGCGATGATTTGCAAAAAATCATCAAGGATGCTTTGCGCATTCAATAGTTTTGCCAAGTTCTGCAGATTGTCTATGATGCTGCGCTAATGGCGGATGTGTTCACAGTCGAGAATTTAATCACTTTGGTGGTTTTAACAGCGCTTGAAACGGTGCTGGGCTTTGACAATCTGCTATATATTTCGATTGAGGCCAAGCGCGTTGAACCAAATGCCCAGGTTCTCACACGCCGGGTGGGCATGGTTCTCGCCATTGCGCTGCGGATAATCTTGTTGTTCGTGGTGCTGCAACTTATCGCGGGTTTGCAATCGCCGTGGTTTAGTTTTGATTTTTCGGTGGCGTCGGGCACGTTCAACGGCCACAGTTTGATTGTTCTGGGTGGCGGCATTTTTCTTATTAGAACTGCGGTGCGCGAAACGCGTCACCTGCTCACGGTTGAAGATGTTCAAAATAAAAGTGCGAAGAGAAAACACCGCAGCTTTGCCATGGCCTTGTTCTGGATCTTAGTGATGAATATCGTATTCTCTTTTGATACGGTGCTTTCGTCCATCGCGTTAACGCGCAATTTTGCTGTGATGGCACTGGCGATTGTTATTTCGGGGTTCTTCATGGCTTGGCTGTCTGACTACATCGCGCGGTTTTTGGAGAAAAACCGCCTGTATGAGGTGTTGGGGTTGTTCGTGTTGCTTCTGGTGGGGGCCATGTTGATGGCTGAAGGCGGGCATATCGCACAGCTCAAATTTTTCGGCTATACTGTGGAGCCAATGGCCAAAAGCACGTTCTATTTTATTCTGGTGGCCTTGGTGGCGGTTGACGTATTACAAGGTAAGTATCAGAAAAAATTGAATAAAACGTGAAATTGTAAAATATGCCGGTGTTTTTTTGGTGGACTTGGTTCGTCGTGAAGCGTTAATAGAGATTAACCATAAGTTAATCGTGGGGCATGATTTGAGACTAATTTCTGATATAGTGGCAACATCGCTCAATTCGAAATCAGAGGATAAGGGAGCCTGATAAAATGACCATTCTGCTCGTACCGAATAGCCCGCACGTGCCGGCGCAGCGCCGCAAGGCGAAAGATGGTGAGCGTGTGGGGGCTTCAGAAGTGGCATTTCGTGCGCCCGTTCCAAGAGCGAAAAATATGATGGCTGAGCAATCAGATAATGCTTCAACGCAGCAAGTTGCGTTATCTTTGAATGCCATGGATAGTGATGCGCATTCCGCCTTGATGAAACTGCGCGAACTTGTGGTTGGCCCCAGCCAGCAATTGAATGAAGCGCGCCTTGAAGAATTGATCAAGCTGTGTGAAGAGCGGGAAGAGCAGCTGCAAGCTGCATTGCGTGATATGCAGCTGCGTAATTCTGATCTGGAATTTGAATTGCGAAAAGTGCTTTCGGAAAACAGCAATTCGTTGCGTTCAGAAATTCTCGACATCAATGAAAGCCTTTTGGAGCAGTCAAAGAAAACCTCGGCAAGCCTGCACGATGATCTTTCCAATTTGCGCAAAGAAACCAACGCCCTCACTCAAAATGCCAAAGATTTGGCTGTCCAAAGAGTTGAAGCCACCGAAGCGCGATTCAATGCATCGTTGACAAAAAAGTTTGATCATCTGCAATCTGAAATGATTCAGCTGCGTGATATGATGGCAGCAAATATTGAGAATGAGCGTCGTACTTCGCATGTTTCGATCGGACGCCTGTTGCAGGAAGCTGGTGAAGCTCTGGCGCGTGAAGCAGGATCAAAGTCAGACAAACAGCGTTAAATAAGCACGGTTTACAGCTTGGTGCTTCCGCTTTAGAACCCGCCTCAACTCACTCGTTTGAAGCAGGATTCTGAAGCATGGCACGGCAGTTTATTTATCATATGGAAGGGCTTTCAAAGTCCTATGCCGGGGGCAAGAAGGTTCTCGACAATGTGTTTTTGTCTTTTTATCCGGATGCCAAAATTGGCATTTTAGGGCCTAACGGCTCGGGTAAATCCACGTTGCTCAAAATCATGGCGGGGCGCGATAAAGAATTCAATGGCGAAGCCTGGGTGGCGGAGGGGGCTACCGTTGGCTATCTTGAACAAGAGCCGCAGCTTGACCCCACCAAAGATGTGCTGGGCAACGTGATGGAAGGGGTGGCCAAGAAGAAAGCCATCCTTGATGAATACAATGCTTTGATGGCGGATTATAACGATGAGAATGCCGAGAAAGCCTCGGTGTTACAAGACCAGATTGACGCACAAAATTTGTGGGATTTGGAATCGCAAGTCGAAGTGGCCATGGATGCGCTGCGTTGCCCGCCGGGCGATGCTTCTATTGAAAATCTTTCTGGTGGTGAAAAACGCCGCGTGGCGCTTACCAAACTTCTGCTCTCCAAACCTGATCTCATTTTGCTTGATGAGCCCACCAACCATCTGGATGCCGAATCAGTGAATTGGCTGGAGCATCATTTACGCGATTATCCGGGGGCCATTCTCATCGTCACCCATGATCGTTATTTCCTGGACAATGTGACGGGCTGGATATTGGAATTGGACCGGGGCCGCGGCATTCCTTATGAAGGCAATTATACCGCCTATCTGAAGGCCAAGTCAAAACGCTTTGCACAAGAGCAGCGCGAAGATGCGGCGCGCATGAAAGTTATTGCGCGCGAACAAGAATGGATTTCGCAATCACCCAAAGCCCGCCAAGCCAAAAGCAAGGCGCGTCTTTCTTCGTACGATGAATTGATCAAGAAAAACGACGAACGGGTGAAATCTCACGAAGCCCAAATTATCATTCCACCCGGTGAACGTTTGGGTGACAATGTGATTGAGGTTGAAGGCCTGTCAAAAGCCTATGGTGACAGACTGTTGATCGACAATCTCACCTTCAGTCTGCCGCCCGGCGGCATCGTGGGCATTATCGGGCCAAATGGTGCAGGCAAATCCACTTTGTTCCGCATGATTACCGGCCAAGAAGCGCCCGACAGCGGCTCGATCAAAGTCAGCCCCACAGTTCATTTGGGTTATGTTGATCAAAGCCGCGACGCATTGGACGCCAAGAAATCCGTTTGGCAAGAAATTTCAGGCGGGGCGGAAGTGATTTATCTGGGCAAGCGCGAAATGAATAGCCGCGCTTATACGGGTGCCTTCAACTTTAAGGGTGCCGACCAGCAACAACCCGTGGGCACGCTTTCCGGCGGGCAGCGCAACCGAGTGCATTTGGCCAAAATGTTGAAAACGGGTGCCAATGTTCTGCTGCTGGATGAGCCCACCAATGATCTGGACACGGAAACGCTTGCCGCCCTGGAAGAAGCGCTGGAAGATTTCGCTGGCTGCGCCGTGATCATCAGCCATGACCGCATGTTCCTCGACCGTCTGGCCACGCATATTCTGGCCTTTGAGGGAGATAGCCATGTTGAATGGTTTGAGGGCAACTTCCAGGATTACGAGGAAGACAAGAAGCGCCGGCTGGGGGAAGACTCGGTGATGCCGAAGCGGATAAAATACAAGAAGTTTGCGAGGTAGCAATCATGATCAGGCACGCTGCAATGTTTCGATTAAAACATGCCGATGGTTCCGCGGCTGAGGCGGCATTTCTGAAAGCAGCGGGCATTCTTGCTGCAATACCGGGTGTGCAGAATTTTGAAGTTCAGCGGCAAGTGTCGTCGAAGAATGAGTTCAGCTTTTGCTTTGCCATGGAGTTTGAAAACCAAAAGGCCTATGATTATTACAATCATCATCCCGATCACGTTGCTTTTGTGCGTGACCGATGGGTGCCTGAAGTGGAGGCGTTCTTGGAAGTTGATACGGTAAAAATATAAGGCGAGGGTGCTGCATGCAAACCCATTCTAAAGTGCTCACACGTCGCTCCATTCTCACAAGCGGTTTTGCTGCCGTTTTTGCACAGCCTTCCCACGCCAAAATGTTGCCGGGTGAGCCGTTTGCAGTCGCCGATGATGACGACCACAAAGTGGAATATACCTTTCGCCGCCAAGTGGTGAGTTATCCCACGCCTGCTTTGCCAGGCACGGTGGTGGTGAACACTTACCGGCACTGGCTTTACCTTGTGATCACCAATGGCAGGGCCGTTCGCTTTGGCATCGGCACAGGAAAATATGGCGATTGGACGGGTGAGACAGTTATCGGTCGCTTGGAAAAGTGGCCAGTGTGGACGCCAACGCCAGATCATTTGAAGCGCCGGCCTGAGCTTATTCAATATATCAATGGCATGCCGGGCGGGCTGAAGAATCCAATGGGCGCACGCGCGATCTATCTTTATAAAAACAATGCCGACACCACTTTCCGCATTCATGGCACAGATGTGCCAGAGCATATTGGGACCAAATCCACCGCCGGTTGCTTTGCAATGTTCAATGCAGATGTGATTTGGCTTTATGACCGCATGAGGTTGGGTGGACGGGTGATTGTAACCTCGAGTTGGGCATAGTGACCGATTGGTCGCCCGCACAATATCTCAAATTTTCGGATGAGCGCACCCGCGCGGCGGGTGAGTTGTTGGCGCGCGTGCCGTTGCATGAACCCGCGCTGATTTATGATTTAGGGTGTGGTCCGGGCAATTCCACGGCACTGCTGGCAACCGCTTTCCCAAACGCGAAAATTGTTGGTGTTGACCTTTCACCCGCCATGCTGACGGCAGCGCGAGCGAATTTGCCCAAGCTTGAATTTGTTGAAGCGGATTTAACTGCCTGGCAGGCACCAGAAGATGTGGATTTGCTTTATTCAAATGCCACTTTTCAGTGGGTGCCGGAGCATATGAAGGTTTTGCAGCGGCTGCTGGGCGCATTGAAATCTGGTGCGGCCCTGGCCGTGCAGATGCCAGACAATCTGAATGAGCCTTCTCATATTGCAATGCGCGAAGCGGCGCTAAATGCTCCGTATGCTGATAAATTACGCGAGGCGGCAAAGGCGCGCGATGTTTTGGCGTTGCCTAGCGAGTATTATGCGGCGCTGAAGCCGCAGTGCCAGCGCATTGATATTTGGCACACAATTTATAACCACCCGCTGCCCGGTATCGCGGGGATTGTAGATTGGCTGAAGGGCACGGGGTTGCGACCGTTTCTTGAACCACTGACCGATGATGAGAATAAAGATTACATAACGCAATATGCAAACGTGCTGGCGAAGCACTATCCTGTTCAAGCGGACGGAAAAGTGCTGTTGCGCTTTCCGCGGCTCTTCATCGTGGCGGTTAAATAATTGCCTTAGTAAGTTGGTTTTTTTGTCTGCCATCATCATTGCATTTCAAGCCTGATGTGTGAGATGATATTTCGATGAGACTTGTGTCGTTAGTTGTGTTGTTGAACATTGCCATTTGCGGCATATTCATTGGTGGCGCGGCGCAGGCCGCAACGCTGTTGCAAGACATTCAGAAGGGCATAAAACGCATCGACCGGCAGCTTTGCGCGCAAGCTCATTCCTCAAAATGCAAAACATCGACAGCAAAACCGAAATATATTCGCAAGCACAAACCTGTTCGTAACGAGCTTATTACCGCTCCGCCGAAACCAGAAGCGCCCGTGCCCAAAAAAATAATCGCCAAGCCAAATGTGCGCGTGCCGGTGCCTAAAGAAAAACCGTTGAACCTTCGTGCCGTCGCCTCTCTTCTCCCTATCGCTCCCCCCATTGTCGATAAACCCGTGGCAAACTCCCTGCCAGCCGCGCAAGTACAACCTTTGCCTCGCCATGAGACTGTGCCATTGATCCTGCCGCCCGAACGGCCGGTGCCGGATTTACCCAATGCTTGCTTTGCGGCTCTTGTGGGGGCGGGCACAAGTTTTTCGCCGGTGCCGCAGATCGATAATTCACCTGCCTGCCAAGTTGACACGCCGGTGCGGCTCAACAGCCTTGCCACAGCCCTGGGCGTGATCAAACTGCCAGACCAGCCCATTCTGAATTGCGCTTTTGCGCTGAAGTTTTCGCAATTCGTCGGCCGAAAGATGCAGCCGCTAGCCCAGCAAAGCCTGAGTTCGCCGATCGTGGCCATGGGAACCGGGCCCGGCTTTAATTGTCGCGGGCGCAACGGCGATTCCGGCGGCAAAATGAGTGAACATGCCATCGGCAATGCAGTTGATATTGAATATATAAAGCTTGCCAACAAGTCACAGATTCAAGTGAAGGATGCGCTCAACGTGCAATCACCAAGCTTTGCTTTCTTGCGTGATCTGCGCGCTTCGGCCTGCACTGAATTCACAACCGTGCTGGGGCCAGGGGCCAATGCCGCCCATGCAGAACATTTCCATATTGATCTGGAAGTGCGGCGCGGCGGTTACAAGCTGTGTGAATAGAACTATTCCGCCGCCTGAAGCTTTTTGATATCCTCAGGAATGAGGAAGCCACCGGATTGACGCGCCCAGAGCGATGCATAAATGCCGCCGCGCTTCTTTACCAGTTGCGCGTGGGTGCCTTCTTCCACCACGCGGCCCTTGTCCATCACCACGAGCCTGTCCATGGCGGCGATGGTAGACAGGCGGTGCGCCACTGCGATTACGGTTTTGCCTTGCATCAGCTGATTGAGATTTTCCTGAATGGCGGCCTCCACTTCCGAATCCAACGCAGAAGTTGCTTCATCCAAAATCAAAATGGGGGCATTTTTCAACAACACCCGGGCGATGGCCACGCGCTGGCGTTGGCCGCCAGAAAGTTTTACGCCGCGCTCGCCCACATGGGCTTCCATGCCGCGCCTTTCATTGGGATCAACAAGCTTGGCAATGAATTCGGAGGCGTGGGCTTGGGCTGCGGCGTCGTCAATCTCCGCTTGCGATGCATCGGGCTTGCCATAGCGAATGTTATCACGCACGGAACGATGGAGCAGGGAAGTGTCTTGCGTCACCACACCAATGGCCGCCCGCAGGGATTCTTGGGTTACCTCAGCAATATCTTGATGATCAATGGCAACCGAGCCAGCACCGATATCATAAAAGCGCAGCAGCAAATTTGCGATGGTGGATTTGCCGGCACCCGAACGACCGACAAGCCCCACTTTCTCGCCGGGCCTAATTGTGAGGTTCAAACCAGCGATAACTTCATAGCCGTTTTCAACCGGTTTGCCGTAATTGAAATGCAAATTACTGAAAACAATTTCTCCATGGGGCACTTGCAACGGCTTGGCGTTGGGCACATCCACCACGGCGTGCTGCCGGGCGATCACATCCACGCCGTCTTTCACCACGCCAAAATCTTCAAACAGACCGGCAATTTCCCACAGCATCCAATGGGCCATGCCCAACATGCGGTACACCAAGCCCACTGAGAAAGCGATAGCCCCCACGGTGATGGCACCGCGGCTCCATAGCCAAATGGCCGTTGCTGCTGTGGCGGAAAGCAAGCCGCCATTCAGCGTGTTTAAAGTGATGTTCATTTTGGTGGCCACACGCATGGATTCGTAAACTGACTGCAGCATCCAGCCCATACCTTCCTTGGCATAGTCATCCTCGCGGCTGGCATGGGCGAAAAGTTTTACCGTGGGCATGTTGGTATAGGTATCAACCACGCGGCCCGTTACCAGCGAGCGCATGTCGGCCTGCTTTTCCGACAGCCTACCCATCTGCGGCACAAAATGGCGCATGGTGAAACCGTAAAGCACCAGCCACACCACCATGGGAATGGCCAATCGCCAATCATTGGCAATGAACGAAGCGATGGCAGTCAAGAAAAACACAGCGACCCATGAAATCACCTGCGTCAGTTTCATCACGACATCGCGCACGCCCAAGGCCGCCTGCATCACCTTGGTGGAAATCCGGCCGGCGAATTCGTTGTGAAAGAACTCCATCGATTGACGCAAAATATAACGATGCGCCAGCCAGCGGGTGCGCATGGCGAAGTTGCCGCGCATGCCTTGATTTTCAACCGAGTCGCCCAAGGCAGACAGGGTGGGCTGAATGGCAATGCTCAGCGCCCCATAAAACAGGATCTCCCATTTATGTTCGCCCCAAAAATTTGCCGGATCAGTCTTGCTGAGAATATCAACCAACCGTCCCACGAAGGCAAAGACGCGCACTTCGATGATGGCAATCAGCACAGACAGAAACAGACCCGTTATGATCAGCGGCAAAAATGGCCGTGCATAAAAACGAATGAAGCCCCAGGTGGAAGCCTCTGGCATTTGCGGTGCGTGTAGTGGAAAACTATCCACCCGGCGTTCAAGCCAGCGAAAAAGTGCGTTGAGCATGATGTCAATTTTTATGCGCCAAGCCGGCGCGGAAGTGCGGCTCTGAGCCGGAATAGACCCAGGCCTTCTTTATAATTCAGCATAATGGGTTCGTCAAAGGTGGCCATGCCATTGAAGTGGTTTTGCAGGCGTTTGTTCCACCTCTGCGACATTTGGCGCGGCGTTTTGGTCTAAGGGCATTGCAGAAAATTCAGATGCGCGCGCATTTGAACATGCTACACCGCCGTTCATGGTTTCTTCCAGCCGAATTCTGCCCCTCGTTGTGGCTTCTGCGTTGTTCATGGAAAATATGGATTCCACGGTGATTGCAACATCGCTGCCCGCCATGGCGCAAGATTTGGGCACTGATCCGGTGGCGTTAAAGTTGGCTTTCACCACCTATCTTCTCAGCCTCACCGTGTTTTTGCCCATTTCGGCCTGGGTGGCTGATAAATTCGGGGCCAAGCATGTGTTTCGTTGGGCGATTGCGGTCTTCACCTTGTCATCCCTGGCCTGCGCCTTGGCCCCCAATCTGTTTTGGCTGGTGGCCGCGCGTGGCGTTCAAGGGTTGGGTGGGGCCATGATGGTTCCAGTTGGGCGCACGATTTTGCTGCGCGCCATCCCGCGGGCGGAGTTGGTGAATGCGTTGGCATGGCTCACCGTGCCAGCGCTGGTTGGCCCGCTGGTTGGGCCGCCGATTGGCGGTTTCATCACCACCTATTTCACCTGGCATTGGATATTCTGGATGAACCTGCCGATTGGCCTGATTGGCCTATTCATGGCCACTGTTTACCTGCCGACAAATGAAGGCTCACAGGTTCCGCCGCTTGATGTAAAAGGCTTTATTCTTTCCGGCGTCGGCCTGTCTTGCACGGTGTTTGGTTTCACCGTTATGGGGCGCGATCTTCTCAACATGCCGCAAACTCTCGCTTTGATCTTTTTGGGTTTGGTAATGGTGGCGGCTTATGTGCGCCATGCCCGCGTGGCGGCTAATCCCATACTGGATTTGCAGCTGCTATCCGTTCAAACCCTGTGCGTGTCGGTTAGTGCCGGTTTCTTTTACCGTGTGGCAGCGGGGGCCATACCATTTCTGTTACCGCTGCTTTTGCAACTCTGCTTTCATGCAACGCCGTTGCAATCGGGCCTGATTACTTGCGTTTCGGCGTTGGGCGCGTTGCTGATGAAATTCGTGGCGGCTGGCTTGTTGAAACGTTTTGGTTTCCGGCAACTGTTGCTGGTGAATGGCTTTCTCTCATGCGCCGTCATGGCATTTATGGCGGGTTTCACCACCCATACGCCTCTCATCGTCATATATGCCATCCTCTTGATCGGCGGTTTGGCGCGGTCTTTGCAATTCACCTCGCTCAACACCATAGCTTATGCCGATATACCGAATGTGGCGATTGGGCGAGCCAACGGACTATACAGTGTTGCGCAGCAGCTTTCGCTCGCCATGGGTGTGGCTTTGGCCGCCGTGGTGTTGGAAGCTTCGCAATGGCTGCGCGGTGCAGTTGCCCTTGGGCAGCAAGATTTTGCTGCGGCATTTATTGTGGTGGCCATTGGCGGGTTGTTGGCCCTGCCATCATTTTATAAGTTGAAGCCTGCGGCTGGAGACGCTGTTTCGGGCCATGTTGCGGGGGTTTAATCGCAAATTAATTTGCCTCACGATTGTTTGAATGGGTGTGAATGGCTTTGCCCCCAAGCCACTCCTATATGATCTGCTGAAGAGGAGTTTGACCTATGACGCGTAGAGAAGGATCAAAATTTTTGGGATTATCGCTGGCTGCACTTGGCCTGGGTGGCGGCATGGCCAAAGCGGCAGCACCAGCTGAGGTTTTTGAAGTGAATAAAACCGATGCTGAATGGAAGGCGATGTTATCACCTGAGGCTTATAACACGTTGCGCCACGAGGGCACTGAAAGGCCTAATTCGTCACCTTTGGCAGGCGAACATCGCAAGGGTGTGTTCAACTGTGCAGGCTGTAATCTGGCGGTTTTTGAATCAGGCACCAAATTTGAAAGCGGCACCGGCTGGCCCAGCTTTTATGACCATCTGCCCAATGCCGTGGCCATCAAATCTGACGACACGTTTTTCATGACGCGCACCGAGGTTCACTGCCATCGTTGTGGGGGGCATTTGGGCCATGTGTTTGATGACGGGCCAAAGCCCACAGGCTTGCGCTATTGCATGAATGGCGTTGCCATGAAATTTGTGGCAGCAACCGCATAACCAGAATTGCGGAGATCAGACGATCTCCGCATTTTTTTAATTCGAACCCGATAACTAAGCCGCTGAACGCCGGTGATTCTTCGGGTTCAACTCCTGAACAGTTTCAGGCTTGGCCATTTTGGTTTCAGTTGCTGCCGCATCAGGGTTGCGGTTAAGCCAAGTTGGCAAAGCCTGTGAGCCAGCACCGGCTGCCTCTCCATCAATGATGGTGCAAGCCAGTAACCAATGTTCTTCGGCTTTGCCTTCCGGCTTGCCTTCTTGTTCCCAGATTTGGAACGCCAAAAGCCCAACCTGTTCATCACGGGTTGGCGTAGTCACGGTTGGTGTTGGGATTTTTTCCATCGTTAAGTTCCTTTCGTCGCCTGAGATTTGACGCAAAAACCAGATCGCGGTGAGTCGTTCACGCTGTACAATCAAGAAAAAATTAACGCCTCAAACTTGCCCCAAACTTGTGGCGAATTCATGATTTGGCGCGTTAGAGACGGTTTAATTTACAGGGACGACGTGTCAGCGGCCCCATGGCAGGGTGCCGTTCGTGTTTCACGCCCGCTCCACAAAGCTGTCGATCACGCGTTTTTCTCCCGCCTTCTCGAAATCCACTGTCAGTTTGTTGCCTTCAATCTCCATCACGTTGCCATAGCCGAATTTCTGGTGGAACACCCGCTCGCCAATAATATAAGCCGATAGGGCTGCACCATCCACGGCCAGTGTGCCTTCGATGAATTTAGGGGTATGGCGGGCGGTTGTGCCTGCCGCGCGGTTGGCTTCAGCGCGTTTCCAACCCGGTGTCGAATAGGAACCCTGGCCAAAGGCTTTGCCATCATCGAAGCGGCTGGTACCGAAAGTGCCCAGGCCGTGCCCGCCATAGCTGGTGGACATTGCCGCCACTTCCACGTGTTTTTCCGGCAACTCATCAATGAAGCGCGATGGCAATGCTGAGCCCCATGAGCCATGCACTTGGCGGTTTTGCGCGAATGAGATCGTGAGATTTTTCTTGGCGCGGGTAATGCCCACATAAGCCAGGCGACGTTCTTCCTCTAATCCACTGCGGCCTTTTTCATCGAGGCTGCGTTGCGAAGGAAACAGGCCTTCTTCCCAGCCGGGCAGAAACACCTGCACAAATTCCAGCCCCTTGGCGGAATGCATGGTCATGATGTTCACGCGGTCTTCGGCGTTGCCCTGGTCGCGGTCCATCACCAAGGCCACATGTTCAAGAAAGCCGCCCAGGTTTTCAAATTCACTCATTGAGCGGATAAGTTCTTTTAGATTGTCCAGACGGCCTTCAGCCTCAGGGCTTTTATCAGCTTGCCACATGGCAGTGTAGCCCGATTCATCCAACACAATTTCCGCCAACTCGGTGTGGGGGATGCTGTCGATCTTGTGGCGCCAACGCCCAAAGCTCTCAAACAGCTGGCGCAAAGATGTGCGGGCCTTGCCGGGAAGATCAGCTTCCACACTCATCGCCTCAGCGGCCATATAGAGGGGTATGCGTTTGGCACGGGCGATATCAAACATCTTTTTGACCGAGCTATCACCAATGCCGCGCTTGGGCGTGTTGATAATGCGTTCAAAAGCCAGGTCATTATCCGGAGAGGCGACGATTTTGAGATAAGCCAAGGCATCGCGAATTTCGGCGCGTTCATAAAAGCGCGGCCCGCCAATCACGCGGTAAGGCACGCCTGCCCGAATAAATCGATCTTCAAAGGCGCGCATTTGGAAGGAGGCGCGCACCAAAATGGCCATGTCATTCAGCGCCGTCTTTTTGCGTTGCAGGTTTTCGATGTCATCGCTGATGCAGCGGGCTTCTTCTTCGCCATCCCAATGGCCACGAACAACCACGGGGCTTTCCGCTTCCCTGTCGGTGTGCAAGGTTTTGCCAAGGCGTGATTCATTTTTGGCAATCAAGCCCGAAGCAGCGCCCAGGATTTGCGGTGTAGAGCGATAGTTGCGTTCTAATCGGATGATTTTTGCACCCGGAAAGTCTTTTTCGAAGCGCAGGATGTTTTCAACTTCAGCACCCCGCCAACCATAAATTGATTGGTCATCATCGCCCACGCAGCAGATATTTTTGTGGCCCTGCGCGAGAAGCTTCAGCCACAGATATTGCGCGGTGTTGGTGTCTTGATATTCGTCCACCAACATGTATTTGAAGCGCTGTTGATATTGCTGCAACACATCGGCGTTGTGTTGAAACAGGCGCAAGGGTTCCAGCAGCAAATCCCCAAAGTCACACGCGTTCACCACTTTCAAACGCGCTTGATATTCTGCATAAAGTTTTCCGGCCATGCCATTGGCAAAACCATGCGCCTCACCGGCAGGCACCAGCTGCGGCGTGAGGCCACGGTTTTTCCATCCGTCAATCAAATTGGCAAGCTGGCGGGCAGGCCAGCGCTTTTCATCAATGCTTTCGGCTTTTAAAAGCTGTTTGAGCAGGCGCAACTGGTCATCATCATCCAGAATGGAAAAGCCGGATTTCAACCCCACCAGCTCAGCATGGTTGCGCAACAGCTTCACGCCGATGGCATGGAATGTGCCAAGCCAACCCATGCCTTCCACCGCACCGCCGATCAGGTGGCCGATCCGCTCTTTCATTTCGCGCGCCGCCTTGTTGGTAAAAGTGACACAGAGAATTTGTGAAGGCCAAGCCTTGCGCTGTGAAAGCACGTGAGCAAGACGCGTGGTCAAAACGCGGGTCTTGCCCGTGCCAGCGCCAGCCAGAACCAGCAACGGCCCTTCGGTGCTGAGAACCGCTTCTCTTTGCTCAGGGTTCAACCCATCCAAATAAGGTGGAACCGCCTGCGCCATAGCCCGCGCCGCCAAACCGGTGGGATTGGGCGGGGCGGGGCTGTCGTCGAAGTCTGAAAGGTCTATGGGCATGGCGAATCTCTCCGCCCCAATATAGGCGAAGATGCCCCTGCTTTTGAGGGGCTTCGGCAGCAATCTCTTGAAGGCTCAAAACTAGCCATGTTGGCCATTATGTCCGCCGAATTCGGCAATGTTGTCTGCAGCAAAGTCATTTCATCAATACTTTCGACACGGATCTGAAATGCAGTTGTGGCTGCGATGACGCATTCAATGTAGGCTTTATGGGGCTGGTGCGGGCTTTGACATTGAAATCTGTGTGCGTTTCGCCAAGCTCCGTCCGGGCTGAGCTCTCAAGCCCGAGTTATAGAATCCAATAACACGTTGAGGTCCATGCAAAGCCAGACGCATCAGAATGCTTAAGCGCTTGGGAGCACTTGCGGGACTTTGAATGTGACGATCGTGCATTGACATGTGCAACTACATTTTGCAACGTCTTATGAGAATGTGGTAGTTTTACATGAAAAACGAACTTGCGGCGCTGCTGGGAGACGAGGACTTCAGAAATATCGACGAGAAATTCGGACGATTCAATTTGTTTGAGGCCATCGGTGCAGTGAAAGGCGAATTGAAACATTCCAATTTTCTTGGCCACCTGATGTCCCCCCAGGCATCACATGGACTCGGCGCCTTGCCATTGCAGATGATTTTGCACTGTTTCCTGAGAGAATATCGAAATGAGGGCAGGCCCATTGGCGAGTTGGATTTGATACTCGCCGATCTGGATGACAGCATTGTTTATCGTGAGTTGGACAATATTGACATTTTAGTAGAGCATCGGCCCCTGAAGCTCCTTGTCGCGGTTGAGAACAAGATTTGGGCCAAAGAAGGAAAAGATCAACTAAGAAATTATCGTGGCAAGATTGAAGCGAAATACCCCGGATGGGATCATCGTCTCATATTCCTGACTCCGGAAGGTGAGGAACCTTCCGACTCTTTTTGGAAAAAATGTGACTATTCTGTAATAGCCGACACAATCGGAAAACTTGCAAGTAGGATCGAGGCGACAGCTTCGGAATCCATAATCTTGATTTTACGTCAGTACGTGGAAATGTTGAGGAGGCATATTGTGGATGATATGGAACTGAATGAGTTGGCCGCGAAAGTATACGCAAGGCACAAAGCCGCATTCGATTTTGTCTTCAAGTTAATGCCAAATTCACCATTTGGTCTTTTAGAAGTAATTGAGCCAAAGCTAAGAGAGAACCCAGAATGGGAAATAGATAGGCAATACAGTACTAAACTACTCTTTGCTCCAAAATCTTGGCTTAAGTTTCCGGTCTTGAACAACTGCGACAAACAGATATGGACCAAGACAGGGCGTAGCCTTGTCTTTGAGGTCAAGTCTGAATTCACTGAGTCTCAAAATTATTCCTACAGGGTTCGACTTTCAATTTTGCTTGGTTCAGCGCCCGAAAGCACACGTCAATATTTCTTCGACGCGGCAAGCAAGGATCCAAAATTATTCCAGGGGCGGAGTGGTTCTTTAAGCGATAAACAAACTGCCCTTTACGCAACAGAACTCATGAAAAATGAGGATGCGAAGAATCTAAGTGACGAGGAGCGAGTAGAGAAGATTTCCAATTCGTGGATGGATTTTGTCCAAACAAAATTGCCCGCGCTCGCTGCCAGAATCGAAGAACTTGCGCAGAAATTTCCAACTAGCTCATTGGCCTAGGCACAGCGCGGCAAATCCTGCTTTTCTAACTTTACCGCCAGTTCCGTTTGCAGTTTGCGCCAATAGGCGGCTGTCTCCGTGTCTCCCGATTTCTCGCAGAGCAGGGCGTGGCGTGCGGCTTCCCCGGCGGCACTACGGCCGTGGACAAACACCAAGGCTTCGGCGAAGTGAGCAAATCCATTGTTGATCATATTGCATCTCCCTCTCACGAACTTTATTCTAAAACCGCGTTACATCGGAAATAGTTCCATAATTTTGCAAGAATGTGACGATTGCGGGGCAATCACGCTTTTGTGGCTGGCAGTCCAATTTTGTGACCGACCTGTGGGGGCAGGGGCAAGGTTTTGTGCAGTGCAGCCAAGGCTTCGACGCGGGCGCGCACCTCATCTGGAAAGGGCGAGGTGCGGTGAGTCGTCAAATCAACGTGGCTGACCATGACTTCCAGCACACAGGCGAGGTAAGAACTTTCACCGCGAAACATTTGCTGCACATAGTGCACCCGCTTGGCATCGCTGCCGATCAGCTGTTGTTCAATGCGCACCTGCTCTCCCGCCTGCAATTCATTGGCGTAGGATGTGTGGGTTTCCAATGTGAAGAAGCTGTTGTTGGTGGCTTTCACATAGTCTGGCCCCAGACCGAGGGAAGCAAACATTTCATCGGCGGCCCGATCAAACATGACGGCGTAGTAAGCCATGTTGAGATGGCCGTTGTAATCGGTCCATTGGCTTTCAACCGTCTGTAACTTCCCGATGTAGGGTTTGGCATTTGTCATGGTAAAACTTTTCGCCTGTGATAGTTTCGCGAACCCATGGATACACTATCATCCCAAGCCAATATAGAGCGCGCCATTGCCGCCGCGAAGGTGCTTTTGGGCGACAGGGTTTCCACAGCACCGACGGTGCGTGAACAACACGGCAAAGATCTGACATGGAATGAAGGCGCGCCGCCAGATGCGGTGGCCTTCGTGAAAGCCACTGATGAAGTTCAGGCTCTGGTAAAAATCTGCGCCCACGAGCAAGTGCCGATCATTCCTTTCGGCGCCGGTACTTCCCTGGAAGGGCATTTCACTGCGCCCAAGGGCGGCATTTGCCTTGATCTCAGTGGAATGAACCGCATAATCGAGGTGAACTCTGAGGATCAGGATTGCCGCGTGGAGGCTGGTGTGACACGCAAGACGATCAACGCACATTTGCGCGACCAAGGCTTGATGTTCCCGATTGACCCCGGCGCTGATGCCACGATTGGGGGCATGGCTTCCACCCGCGCTTCCGGCACCAATGCGGTGCGCTATGGCACCATGCGAGAGAATGTGATGGGCCTGACGGTGGTGTTGGCCGATGGCCGCGTGATCAAGACGGGCACGCGGGCGCGCAAATCTTCTTCGGGTTATGATCTCACGCGGTTGTTTGTGGGTGCTGAGGGCACATTGGGTGTGATCACCGAAGTTCAGCTTAAGCTGCATGGCATTCCGGAAGCCGCCTCGGCTGGCGTTTGCGTGTTTCCTTCGATCGAGGCCTGCTGCCGCACTGCCATTGAGACCATTCAAATGGGCATTCCCATTGCCCGCATTGAATTGGTGGACTCTGAACACGTCAAAGCCATCAATGCCTATTCAAAACTATCGATGACGGTTGCGCCCACCCTGTTTGTCGAATTTCATGGCACGACGGCAGGAGTGGCTGAGCAGGCTGCACGCTTTGGCGAAATAGCGGCGGGCAATGGTGGCGGCACTTTCCAGTGGGCTACGCAAGAAGAAGAGCGGCTGAAACTCTGGCAAGCGCGCCATGATGCTTTCTGGGCCACCAAGGCGATGAAGCCCGGCAAGCAAGAAACGAGTGCCACTGACGTGTGCGTGCCGATTTCAAAACTGGCCGAATGTGTTGTTGAAACGCAGAAAGATTTGGCAGCCAATGATATTTACGGCCCGATCATTGGCCATGTCGGCGATGGCAATTTCCATGTGGTGCTGTTCTGCGACCCCGCAAACGCGGACGAAGTAAAACGCGTGAAAGCGGTTTATGACCGAATGATCAACCGCGCACTTGCGGCAGGTGGCACATGTACGGGCGAACATGGCATCGGTTCGGGTAAGCGCGATTATTTGCGCCGCGAGCATGGCGAAGGTGTTGCGGTAATGCGCCAGATAAAGCTGGCGCTCGATCCCTTTAATTTGATGAACCCCGGCAAAAATGCCGGGCCGTAACTAGTTCAAGGGTGCGCCGGCCAACCACGATGCACATTCAGGGCCGAGTTCTGCCATGGCCTTATCCTCATAGGCCTTGATCTCGTCAGCCGAAAGACTATCGCGCCAACGACCGTTGCTGCCTTTGTTGATGAAAGTTGTGGCGCCACCCTTCCACATCATTCCGCCGCGGGGAGTCATTTCGGCCGCATGGGATTTCATATAGTCAAAGGAACAATGATTGACGATCTCTGGCAAGATTTTTGGATCAACTTTGATTTCGAGAAATTCAGCGATGCGTTTTATAGTTCCCTCAAGATCCTTCTTCATGTCATTGAAGTGAACAAGCACCACATTTGGCAAATCGCGCAGTTGCCACCATGAGCGGATGTGATGCCAATAAGGCCAAATGGGAAAGCCATCGCGATTGAACCATTGCCTATAGAACTCATGCGGATCGTCTGTGCCCCGCACCAAAGGATCGGCACCGTGTATCGCGCCGGTGTTGTACAACGTAAAAAATTCATCCGTCGTGTTGAAATGATGGTTGTGATAGCTCCACGCTGCATCGCGTCCATCACGACCGATGTAAATATATTTTGCCTTGGGCGAGAACACCAATGCGTCAACTGGCAGATGGGTCTTGACGAAGCGCCGATGCGTCTGGGTGTCCAACGCCGCAAGGGCAGGCGGCGGCAAAATCCGTTGATCCACCCAGGGCGAAATCTGGTGGACATTTTTCCCTTCTGCTCCGTCGAAAATCAGCTGCGATACAATCTGTTGGGTCCAGGTTGTGCCCGATTTTGCATAGGTTGCGATGACTATATCATCATCGCGGAACTTGAAATCGTTCCAGACTGTCGAGTTCATGTGAAAATTATGCAGCTCGCGTGTCTTTTGTGGCCAAACAATATCGGCGCTGGCAGTGCTTTGCTGGGGGTTCGCTTGCGCCCCCGAAACGTGAGATGTCCTTGCCATGGCCGGTCTCCCCTAGTGCGATTTCCCCGTCACATCAATTTAAAGCACAAGTTCGGTTTGTTCGCCAGCTATGGTTCAGTTTCAGATCCGATTTTTTTTGGCGATCCCTTGCACACATTTCCCCTTCGCCTATTCTCTGTCGCCATGAGCGTTTGGAAATCACCTGTTCTCTATATAGGCCTGTTGATTGTCTTGCTGGTCGGCGGGGCTTTGGCTGCACCGTTTCTCATTGATTGGAACGGATACCGCGACAAGTTAGAGGCTTATGGCCGTAATTTGTCTGGCCGCGCCGTTGCCATTGATGGGCCGATTGCGGTGCGGCTGTTTCCCTGGCCAAGGCTTGAGGCTGGCGACGTCAGTGTAGCCAACCCGCAGGGATTTGAATCAGGGCCGATGTTGCAAGCCGCCAAGGTTACGGTGCATCTGGCTTTGGCCAGTCTCGTGTCGGGGCAAATCCGAGTGGAGCGGATAGATGTTGAAAAGCCGGTGTTGAACTTGGCGCTCAATATCAAGGGAGATGGTAACTGGCACCTCACACCCGAAACAGCCTTGATGGCAACGGGCCTGCTGAATGATGTGCAGCTTGACGAAATCCATGTGAGCAACGGTGTGTTAAAAATTCGTGATGAACGCCATGGCTTTGCACGTGATCTATCAAAAATCTACAGCGTGGTTTCCGCCCCATCGATTGATGGCCCATGGCGGATGAAAGGCACTGGCCTTGCCAATGATGTGGCTTTGGATATTTTATTTTCAACGTTAGCCGCCAAGAAGGCGCAACCTGTGCAATTTGCCTTTAGACTCTCGCCACAAGATGGTTCACTGCCTGCACTCAGCTTTGAGGGGAAGGGCGATGGCAGTTCTTATTCAGGCAGTATCGCGCTTCAACCCGTCGAAACCACCGATGGACGCAGGAGCTTGGATGGGTCGTTGAAGCCTTTGCTTTATCAGGCCAAGGTTCAGATTGATGGCGATCAAGCCAAACTATCCGCCATTCACATCGCGGCGGCGGATCCCAAAGACACGGGCACGTTGATCGAAGGCGACGCGGCGCTCGATTTATCGCGAGCCACCAAGCTGGATATCCATTTAACCTCTCCCCATATTGACATGGACACGCTCGCCGGTGAACAGACAATGCGCCTTTGGCAAGCCGGTGGGTTGTTAGGATTGGCTAACAAGCTCATGGCCACATTTCCCGATAATCTCGATTTCAACACCACACTGGACGTAAGCGCTTTAACCGCCTCTGGGCAAAATTTGGAGAATGTAAATCTCAAGGCATCGGCCGCTTCAGGCGCCATTCGCATTCAAGATTTAACTGCAGATTTGCCCGGTCGTTCGCGGATGAAATTTGGCGGACTGGTTTTCCCCGGCCCCGGTGCAGCAGAGCTTGGGGGTTCTTTGAGTTTTGAAACCAGCGACGCGCGCAGTTTCACCAAGTGGCTTTGGCCCGAAGGCAGAGATGGCGTTGATCGGTTATGGACGGGGGCCCGCGGTCGCCTTAAAGCCCAAAGCGATGTAACTTGGGGCGGGCAACGTTTTGGCTTTCAAAACTTGCAATATGAGTTGGATGGACTTCTAGGCAAAGGTGAGGTTGCGGTTACGCAAGGGCAGATTCCCGCGGTTCATTTGCAATTATCTGCAGATAAGTTTGATTTAGCGTCTTACGTTTCTGGCGGCCTTTCAAGTCTTACGACGCAGCAAGAACTGCTTTCGCTTTTGCCCAGCAGCAACGGCTTGGAAAAAAGTCTGGCCTTGGAGTTTGGTGCACTTACCATCAATGGCGTGGAAGCGCAGAGGGTGCGGGTGAATATAAATTCCAACGCTTCTGGGTTCGAACTGAAGAACTTTGATATCGGCGCCGTCGAGGGCGCCGAAGTGAAGGGCAATGGTTTGGTTTTGATGTCACCAGAAGGGCCATCGGGCAATATAAAATTTGTGTTAGGTGCTGCAAGGCCCCACGGTTTTATGCGTTTGCTTGGATTATTGCCACAGGGGCCGGAACCAAAATGGGCAGGCTCTTTGGCGCGCACCGACATACGCGCCGAATTAAACGTCAAGCCAGGCACAAAAGAACCGTTGGTAAATTATAGTATCAGCGGCAGCAGCGGGCCCTACAAAATAGTGAGTTCTGGCACGGTGCAGGATTTGAATGTTGCAGCAGGGGTTGTAGGCGGGCTTTCCGGAACCATTTCTTCGGCGGATGCAAACGATATTTTGCGATTGATCGGCATCGAATCCAAAGGCTCGGGCACCGGTGATGGGCAAATCGCGGTCACGGTTTCGGGCAATGAAGCGCAGGGCTATAAAACCGCAATAGATGTGCAAGGCCAAGGCGCCACGGCTGGCTTTGCCGGAACTTACAGGCCGCAGTTTGGCAAGCTGGGATTTGACGGCACTTTTGCAGTGAATGCCGAGCATGGCGATGGCGTGCTTGCAGCATTGGGTTTTCCTTTGGCAACGTTGGGGAATGGCCCTCTTGCATTGAAGGTGGAAGCAGTGCCAACGCCTGCTGGATTGGCGTTAAAAAACTTTGCTCTTAAGTTTGGCGAGCAAAATATCGAAGGATCAGGTGAGGTCGGTGCTGGGCGCGCCCTGAAGCTTGATGTGTCGGGAGGCCAAGTGAAACTGATTGATGCTGTTGCGGCAGCCGCATCGCCATGGGCAGGTGTGGGTGCTTTTCCTAATGCAAGTTTTGAAAACGGTTGGCCGTTTGGCCTTTCAGGAGAAATTTGGCTGCGGCCCACCCGCATTGCGGATTTCTTTGGCCAGTCGGTAAGCGAGCCGATCATTGGCTATGCTTCGGATGCCAAGGGCCGCAGCTTCCGCGTGATGGGACGATATGCTGATGGAGGTCAACTCAAAATTGACGGCACTTTGAAACCCGAAGGCAATAGTTTTGCCTTGGCTGGTTCGCTGCACGCTCCACTGGCGTTGGCCCAAATTTTTTCGGGTGGTGACAAACCATTCGGGCCGCGCGGCGCGGCCACAATGGATGGAACCTTTGCCGGCAATGGACGCTCGCCCTTGGCGATGTTGAACACCATTTCAGGGGCGGGCACCTTAACCGTTGGTGCTGGGCAAATTGTGGGTTTGGCGCCTGAGCCATTTTATGCGACGATTAAAGCGGCCAAGAGCAATGATGAAATCCAGAAGGCCTTTGCTGATTTGACTTCCAGCCAAGGCATCGCAACGCCGCCGATGAAATTCTTGCTGGAGGCAAAAGAGGGGGCCATCGCCTTTGCGCCAGTCACCATTGAAACCGAGCAGTTGAAGCTTGCTGTGCAGCCTGCCGCGGATTTGCCGAGTGCGATGCTATCCACAATCATAACGCTATCGGCCAAGCAGCAAGCCGAGTTGCCAGAAATGCGGGTTATCTATGAAGGAGCACCCGGTGCCATGCGGCAACGGGTTGACGCCGCCTCGCTGGCTTCGAAATTAGGCACGGCCATCATCAACAAAGACATGGCTGAGTTGGACCGTATTGCCCAGGAGCAAAAGAAAGCTGAAGCTGATGCCGCCCTTCAGGCCCAAGCAGACAAGCAGAAGTTTGACGCCTTCCAGGCCCAACGCGCGGAACTTCGCCTGCAGCAGCGAATGCTTAAAGTGTTTGCCCAGCAACGCGCCATTGATGCAGTCCGCGCCAAGGCAGCGCTGGACGCGGCGGTGAATTACGGGCTTTCCATTGTGAAAGATGAGAAGCGAAGGCTGTTGCAGCTAGTGCCCGCGAAGTGAACGCCAAAGCACCCAAACTCTGATCGCGCTCGATAAATTCCGCCCCTCGCGGCTTCGGTCGATTTCCCCAACCAACGCGGCCAAAGATTTTTTATCTTCGCCAGCAGCTTTCTTGAGCGCGTCCCAAAATTCAGGTTCCAGTGACAAAGACGTGCGGTGGCCGGCAATGGTAAGAGAGCGTTTCAGCTCAGTCATCGCGCTTGTGCCCATCCAGATTTTTTGTGTTTTGCTGATCAAGCAGGCGCAGCAATTCTTTGTCTTCCTTGCGGCGTCCAAATTTCAGGCGGTTGCCCGCAGACGTGGTTTCACTCTCGACGCGGGCTTTCGCCTTGCGGGCCTGGCGCAGATTGATCACTTCCCCCATCAGGATGGCCCCAACATGTTTTCAGGCCGCACGATGGCGTCGAAGTCTGCCGCAGAAATGCCTTCCTTCAACGCTTCCTCGCGCAAAGTTGTGCCATTCTTGTGGGCGGTCTTGGCGATCTTGGCGGCCTTGTCATAGCCGAACTTGGGGGCCAGCGCCGTCACCAACATCAGTGAACGATCGACGTTCGCCTTGATATTATCTTCACGCGCCACAATGCCTGCAACGCAATGATCGGTGAAGCTGTTGGCCGCATCGCTCATCAACTGCACGGATTGCAAAAAATTATAAGCCATCACCGGGTTAAACACGTTCAACTCAAAATGCCCCTGCGATCCGGCAAAGGTTATCGCCGCATTGTTGCCGAAGATCTGAATGCACACCTGCGTTAGCGCTTCGCACTGCGTGGGGTTCACCTTGCCTGGCATGATGGAAGAGCCTGGCTCATTTTCAGGCAATTGCAGTTCACCAAGACCAGAGCGCGGGCCAGAACCCAGGAAGCGAATGTCATTGGCGATCTTGAAGACGGAGGCCGCCACAGTGTTGATGGCGCCATGGGTCATCACCATCGCATCATGGGCGGCCAAAGCCTCAAACTTGTTGGGCGCGGAGGTGAAGGGCAGGCGGGTGATAGTGGCAATATGCTCCGCCACTTTTTCGGCAAAGCCCTTGGGCGCATTCAACCCCGTGCCCACCGCCGTGCCGCCTTGGGCGAGTTGCATCAGCATGGGCAAAGTCTGCTCAATGCGAGCTATTCCATTGTCCACCTGTTGGGTATAACCCGAAAATTCCTGGCCCAAAGTTACCGGCGTTGCATCCTGCGTGTGGGTGCGGCCGATCTTGATGATCTTGGCGAACTGATGCGCCTTGTCATTCAGCGCGTTGCGCAAGTGTTGCAGCGCGGGCAGCAGGCGGTGATGAATTTCCTCAGCGCAGGCAATGTGCATGGCCGTGGGATAAGTGTCGTTCGATGATTGCGACATGTTCACATGGTCATTGGGGTGCACCGGTTTTTTGGAACCCATCACCCCGCCCAGCATTTCAATGGCGCGGTTGGAAATCACCTCATTGGCATTCATGTTGGATTGCGTGCCAGAACCCGTCTGCCACACGGCCAGCGGGAAATGCGCATCGAGCTTGCCCTCAATCACTTCCTGCGCGGCATTGATGATGGCGGCGGCGAGGTTCTTGTCTAATTGTCCCAACCCCAAATTGGTTTCCGCCGCGGCGCGCTTGATAATGCCAAGAGCGCGCACCACCGAGGCCGGCTGCTTCTCCCAGCCACTCTTGAAATTCTGCAAAGACCGCTGCGCCTGCGCACCCCAGTAGCGCGAGGCATCAACCTCAATGGGGCCAAAGGTATCGGTTTCGGTGCGGGTGGTTTTGGTCATAAGTCACGTTCCTGGAATGCTGCGGGGAATAGCATGGGGAGAGGCGGGAGGCGAGGCGCAATTAGCGTGGTTATTTTTTCGTCCGCGCCATAACCGATTCCGCACGCCGCTGTTTTCGATTTTGCGCTTGCGTCTGCGCGAGTTGAGCCGCTCTCAAAATGAATTGCCTTACTTCTGGGTATTCTTGACTGCTCCAAGGAGTAACTTTGAAAGATCCCTGGAAAATTCTCAATAATTTGCAGTTGTCGTCGATTATCTTTCTGTTGTCAGCTGTCCAATCGTCCTGTTCAACATAAACCAAATCCTCTGACGAGCCGTGTTCTTGGCCTGGGGGCTCAAGGGAAACTCCCACCACCCTTTCAAGGTAAGGATATTTCATCAAAATTGCTTGCGCATAGATAATCGCAAGCTCCGTACGTTTGCGGCGATATTGTTCATATCCTCCCTTGCTTGCCATCCAGGCAACGAACTTAAAGGTGAGGATGAAAAACGCAGTGTCGTTCTCCTTCGAATCCGCGTGTCCGAGGACCAAACGAAAAAAGCGATCTTTTGTGGCGCCAATTTCCATTGCGCCCCTGAAGGCCTCACCGTGATTTCTGCGAGCAAATCTTCTTTGGAGTGCCATATACCTCACACCAATTTCGTTTTTGCGAATGTCAAATTCCAATTCATCGATGGCGATGGATGTGCCACCGAGCATGTGGGCAGTGAATTGCTCAATCAATCGATCCCAAAGGTATGATATTTCGTCCGCATGTTTTTTTGCAAGATACTGCGGGTTTGCCTTCAACTTCAAATATGACGAAGAATCTATGCTTATCGGCACCAGTTTGGGATCAACGACGAAATCGTGGTCGCCGGAATCATTTATATTGGTTAAATAATGGGCGAGTAAATTCTCCTCTCCTTGCACCTCTCGCAACAGTCCCGAACGAATGAAGTCGGAACGTTTTCCAAGATATTCGGTAAAGTCCCGTATAGTGTCGAGTTCATTCATCACGGCGGTTAAAGCTACCTCATCGAAAACGTGCACAAAAGGGCCAGCAGGATCTATGTCGCCAATTGCAAACGGTTCAGGTTTATCAGCACCATTTGGCCAATGGTCACTTCCCTGAATTGAAGGCTTGATGATGAGGCTGCCAGAATTTCCTGGACGATGCTTCCTGCATCCTGTCGATGCACCCCGGGCCACAACGATTTTATGGATTATTCTTTCATCATGATTTGGAAAATCCAGAGGAAAAGCGTTCCAGCATTTGCGATCAAGAAATATTTGTTTTGGAAAGTCCGTTATCCACCGTTGCGCTCCGTTCGCCTGTTTCGCGGCCTTTCGGATTGCACTTCTAGTCCATCTCCTCCATGCAATATCCAATTCAACCGACGGCCAGGCGATGGATTTTTCACTAAAGATGATGACATGTTTTCCGCACACTACAAGGAGGTCACACAATTCCTTGCCATCTCCAGCATTTTTTTGTTTTTGATTGCGATAGGGGCTAGGGTATGACCAAAGATTGAGGAATGACTTTTCCGCTAGCTGCGCGAGATATCTCTCGCTTTTGGTCGTGCCGCTACCCTTTGTAATGGGCGGTCGCAGTTGCTCTGGGCGTTCATTAATTTCGGGCGGATCGATCATTGCTCAGTTCAATGGGAGACGTTGGAACATTGACTACAGTAGACTTTGCGGTTCAATAATGATACCTGCACGCCGATACTATCAATTCTTCCTTTTGAACTTTGTAAAACACCCGATGTTCCTGATTGATGCGGCGAGATCATGCGCCCGCAAGATCAAGGCGGAGAGGTTCAGGTTTGCCGATGTAGTTAATCTTAAGCCGCCCGCCCAAAAGCCTTCACCACAATCTTCTTCTCGCCCTTTCGCGCGAAGGCCAGATCATGCGAGGTTTGCATGCGGCACAGGGTTTCCGCACTCAAGCCAAAGGCCTTTTCGAAGCGAATGGCCATATCCGCCGAAAGGCCCACGCGGCCATTGAGAAGCTTGCTCATGGCCTGGCGTGAAACGCCGAAATGTTTGGCAAGTTCTGCGACCGTCAGGCCACGCGGCTCCACAATTTCCTCACGCAGCCACAGGCCGGGATGAACCGCAAACAGCGGGGAAAGCTTGATTGCCATCAGTGATAATCCTCCAAGCCAATCCCAACTCGCGTCGCTCAGTTCTATCAAATATCCTCTTCCCGCAGTTCCGCAATTTTCATGAGGTGCCGCAGAAAGCCAGATTTTAGTGCTCTGTTTGCGTGAATGGGAAGGGAGATTCGGTTGATAGACCCGGACTTGCCATAGATGTGATGGCTGCCGGATATGCGGAGCAGTGTCCAGCCATGTTTCTCAATCGCCTTGGCAAAAGCTTTTGCCGAGACTTCCTTCACACCGCTATTTCAAGCACGCGCTGAGTTTTTGTGGTTTGGGGTGGCACCACCTCTACGGCCAAGCAGCCTTGGATGGCTTCGCGCAAATTGACGAGCAGTTCTTCCATGGTTTCGCCCTGTGTGGCGCAGCCGGGGATGGCCGGTACTTCCGCCCAGAAGCCGCCTTCTTCAGCATCGTGCACGATGGCTTTTATTTTCATTGGAAGTCTCCTGTCGCCAATGTAGGAGCCTGCTGCCCATTTGCCAAGTCGTTTGCAATCACTTCCTCCACGTCGCTTTGCAGGCAGTGGGCAAGCTTTTGCTGGAGGGGTGGGTGCGCGTGGGCATGAGGGTGGCGCGGGGCCGATGAATATCAACAATGTCAAACAGCAGGACCTGCGGGCTATCGCCGATCAACGGATGATATAGCTATGATAGGAATTAAAGTCAAGAGCTCTTTTGATCGGATGCAAATTTTTTTCTTATCCGTTAAACTCACCCCATGAACATTCACACCCCGGCTGATCGCAACATCAAAATCGGCAAATCGGTTTGCCCGCATGATTGCCCTTCGGCCTGCGCGCTTGAGGTGGAACTGCTGGATGGGCGCACCATCGGCCGCGTGCGCGGTGACAAGGATAATACTTACACTAAAGGCGTGATCTGTGAAAAAGTTGCCCGCTATGCCGAGCGTGTGCACCACCCGGATCGCTTGCTCCACCCCATGAAGCGCGTGGGGCCAAAAGGGGCAGGGCAGTTTGCGCGTATCAGCTGGGATGAGGCGCTGGATTTAACCGCTTCCGCCTTCTTGAAAGCTGAGAAAGTTCACGGCGCGGAAAGTGTTTGGCCCTATTGGTATGCAGGCACCATGGGCTTGCTCATGCGCGATGGCATCGAGCGGTTGGTGAACACCAAGGGCTATTCCTCGATGTATGGCACGGTGTGCATCGCTCTTTCCTGGGTGGGATTTTATGCCGGCGCTGGCAAGATTGCAGGAGTTGATCCGCGCGAGATGCAAAAGTCTGATCTCATCGTGGTGTGGGGTGGCAACCCGGTTAACACACAAGTGAATGTGATGACGCATGTTGCCATCGCCAAAAAAGAGCGCGGCGCAAAACTGGCTTGCGTGGATATTTATGAAACCGGCACGATGAAACAGGCCGACGTCAAGCTATTGATCAAGCCGGGCACCGATGGGGCGCTGGCCTGTGCGGTGATGCATGTGCTGTTCCGCGACGGCCATGCCAACTGGGAATATTTAAATCAGTATACGGATGACCCTGAGGGATTGCGCGGCAATCTCGCCGACAAAACGCCACTATGGGCGGCGGAGATTTGTGGCTGTCCGGTTTCTGAAATCGAAGCCTTTGCGGAATTGGTTGGAAAAACACCGCGCACCTACTTCCGCATCGGCTATGGCTTTGCCCGTTCACGCAATGGCGCTGCCAATATGCACGCGGTTTCCTGCATACCCGCCATCACAGGTGCCTGGTTGCATGAAGGCGGCGGTGCACTGCATTCCAACTCCGGCATTTATAAGTGGAACAAGACGCAGCTCGAAGCGAAGGATGCCAACAAAGGCCAGCGTGTGATGGACCAGGCTCGCGTGGGTGAAGTGTTGTGTGGCAATCCCCATGATTTGCAAGGCGGGCCACAAGTTAAAGCCATGCTGATCCAGAACACCAATCCGCTCTCGATAGCACCGGATCAAAATCGCGTGCGTGAAGGTTTTGTGCGGGAGGACTTGTTTGTTTGCGTGCATGAGCAATTCATCACCGAAACCGCCAAATATGCCGATGTGCTTTTGCCTGCGACGACATTCTTGGAGCATGACGATATTTATCAAGGCGGTGGCCACAGCCACATTCTTTGGGGGCGCAAACTGATTGAAGCGCCAGGCGAGTGCCGCAGCAACGATTTTGTGATCCGCGAATTGGCCAAGCGTGTGGGGGCCACCCATGTTAGCTTTGAGAAAAATGGCAACGCGCTTGTCGACGATTTGTTGGAAGCGTCGGGCCGCAAAGGGCTTGATGAACTGGATGCGCAGAACTGGTTTGATGTCATGCCGGATTTTGAGACGGCGCACAGCATCAACGGTTTTGGCCACGCTGATGGTAAATTCCATTTCCGCGCAGATTGGCAGGCAGCAGCAAAATTCATGTCGAGAATGGGCACTTTAGGGCCGTTTGAAAATCTGCCCGAATGGCCGGGGCATTATACCGGGCATGAACAAGCGAATGCTGAATATCCCTTCCGCCTCGCCACATCTCCGGCCCGTACCTTCTTGAATTCCACTTTCAACGAAACGCCTTCCAGCCGCAAGCGCGAGGGCCGGCCCACGGTGTTGATCCATTCAGAAGATCTCGCGGCCCTGGGTTTGGCCGATGGCGCAAAAGTTCGCGTGGGTTCGAGGCGTGGCGAAGTGGTGCTGCACGCCAAGGCCCTCAACGGGTTACGGCGCGGCGTATTGATCGCCGAGGGCCTATGGCCCAACGCATTGCACGAGGGCGGACGCGGCATTAACACGCTGACAGGTTCGGACCAGCCCGCTCCGGCTGGCGGTGGTGCCTATCATGATAACGCGGTATGGATTAAATTGGCATAGCGGTTCAGCGTTCCACGCAAATCAAATTTGTTGCAACGTCAATCCGCGCAGCCCATGAGGGCAGCATGAATTCCTTGAAACAAAACGCCTCGCCAGCGCCGCTCTCCCATCCTGAAGTTGTCCGCATCATTTTTGGCGTCATTGTTGCTATGGTTTTGGCAGCGCTTGACCAAACCATTGTGGTGACCGCACTTCCCACCATTGGCCGCAGTCTTGGCAATCCTGAATATCTGCCGTGGGTGGTGACTTCCTATTTGCTGTTTTCCACCGCGGTGACGCCTCTCTACGGCAAAGTTTCTGACATTGTCGGGCGGCGCAAGACATTGATGTTCGCAATTTCAGTATTTGTAATAGGTTCGGTGGCTTGTGCAGCCGCACCCAACTTGCTGCTGCTGATCATCGCGCGCGCTTTGCAAGGCCTCGGCGGTGGCGGGTTGATCTCACTGGCGCAGACCATCATTGCCGATATCGTTTCACCGAAAGAGCGCTCGCGCTATCAGGTTTACATCGCAGGCGTTTATATGCTCGCCAGCATATCCGGGCCGCTGCTGGGCGGATATATGGCGCAGCATTTGCACTGGTCGCTGATTTTCTGGATCAATCTGCCCATCGGCCTTGTGGCGCTGGCGATGACCAACAACCTGCTGAAAAAATTGCCGCGCCATGAGCGGCCGCATAAATTGGATATCCTTGGCGCGGCGCTGATGGCCTTGGCCAGCATTGCGCTCATGTTGGCGCTGAGCTGGGGCGGCATCCATTATCCATGGCTTTCGATTGAGGTTCTGGGCCTGCTCGCCGTTTCTGTTTTGCTATGGATCGGATTTGTCTGGCGGCTGCAAGTGGCGCCTGAACCTTTCATCCCTTCCGACATTCTGAAAAATCCGGTGGTGGCGATGGGCACGGCCACGGCCATGCTGATCATGGGCACCTATATTGGGATAACCGCCTATCTGCCAATCTATATGGAGTTGAACTTTGGCCTCAGCGCCAGCCAATCGGGCCTGAGCCTCATTCCCTTCATGTCGGGCACGGTGGTGGGTGCAATCATCGCCGGGCAATTCATGGCGCGCTCGGCGCATTACAAGCGGCCCGCCACTGTGGGGTTGATTTTTTCAGTGGCAGGCCTCGGCCTTCTCGCCGTCTTGTCGGCCACAAGCGTAAGCATCTGGCTGGTGGAAGTGTTGATGGCGGGCCTCAGTGTTGGGCTTGGCACGGTGTTCCCCATCACCACGGTTGCCATTCAAAATGCCGTGCAGCCACATCAGATGGGAACGGTGACTGGCGTGATGGGCTTTTTTCGCATGCTGGGTGGGGCTCTGATTGTTGCACTGTTTGGCGCGGTGCTGTTTTCACAACTGCCCAAATTGGGGGCGCTGGAAGGACTGTCGGGCGCAACGCTGAAAGACATTGTGGCCAGCGGCGTCATCCACAACGCCTTCCGCCCGTTGTTCGCACTGGCCGCCTTCGTGCTGGCGCTGGCACTGGCCGCGTTTTATCAGATGCCGCAGAAGGCGCTGCGCAGCACGGTGCGGGTGAGCGAGGTGATGGGGGAGTAGGTTAGCAGCGGTCAATTGGATGCTTTGCAGCGCAATCACCCAACCCGGGCGCTTGATGTGCTGTCATTGCGACGCCGCGCGGCGACGTTGCTCTATTCTTGCCAATCGGTCTTTGCGCGATAATGTATTCTTTCAATTTGCCCGAAACGATTCAAGCTTATTCCAATTTCGACCGGCCCCCGCCAAAAAATCAGGTCGTTCAAATTCTGCAGTAGTCCCTTATGGTCGCGCTCGATTGCGAGGTAGTTCAGAGTTGTATCCTCGCCTTTGATCCAGCTTCCCAGGCTACTGAGATATATGAAGTATCCATGACAGGCCAGCCATCGCGAGAGCTTTAGAATATCATTCGTCCTCAAATATTCCGACTTTATCTGCTGTGTGATATTGTCCGAACTGCTGGAGCTATTCCAATCTTGTTCAAAGCGGTGTGTTTCCTCCGCAGTACATATGACGAGATAAGGCTTATCAACTTTGCATTCCCAAGGACCTTCAGCCTCTTGATGTGGTATGCACGCTCCGTTCAAACCTGATCCAATAGCTTGCCCAGCCGCCTGGTTGCTGAAGGAGACGTAGAGCAACGAAGATAGCGCCAAAAATAGGTGAATCATAAAAAGGAAATAAGAACTACAACGCCTGCGCATTAAATATTACTCCAAATCCTATGGCATTCCGGTGACGAAAATTCAGTTCTGTATCTGTCACCCCTCCCTATAAAACACTTCCACTTTCCCGCTCACCTTTACCGTCATCGGGTTACCATAGCGGTCTTTGCTTTTGCCGCCGGTGGGGAGGCGGGCCCAGCCTTCTGAGATGCAGTATTCCTCCACATTGGTTTTTTCCACGCCGTTGAAGCGGATGCCGATGCCATGTTGCAGAACTTCGGCGTTGAAATGCGGGCTGCGCGGATCGGTGCTGAGGTGATCGGGCAGGGCGGGTTTGGCGGCGGCTGGTTCAGACATCTCTACGAATCCTTTTGGTTGGGGACTGCATAACGCTTTGGGCAGCTAAATTGAAACAAGCAAATTTCCGTCATCGCCCGCTTCATGCGGGCCGTCGATGGGTCGCCCGCTTGAAGCGGGCGATGACGGATCACCCAAGATGAGAATAGCCCACTCTTGCACCTGTGCCATCTCCCCGCTATAGGCGCGCTTAATCCATTCCAACACTGAGGACAACATGGCCACCGAACGCACTTTCTCCATCATCAAGCCAGACGCCACGAAGGGCAACCACACCGGCGCCATCAACGCCATCATCGAAGCTGCTGGTCTTCGCGTTGTGGCGCAGAAGCGGGTGAAGTGGAAGTTGGCTGATGCCAAGAAGTTTTACGGCATTCATGCCAAACGCCCCTTCTTTAAAGACTTGGTGAAGTTCATGGTATCCGGCCCAATCGTGGTCCAAGTTCTCGAAGGCAACAATGCCGTTGCCAAATACCGTGAGATCATGGGTGCCACCAATCCGAAGGATGCTGCCGCTGGCACAATTCGCGCCTCGTTTGCCAAGTCCATCGACGAAAACTCCGTGCACGGATCAGATTCCCTCGATAACGCCAAGAAGGAAATCAAGCAAAATTTCAAGGCCAAGGAAATTGTGGGTTGATGAATAAGCTCACGCGCACCATTGTTTCGGTCGGCGCTTATATCGCTTTCATCATTTTGGTGAATGAGCTGTTCGTTCCTGAACATCTGATCGAAGGTATAACCCAGTGGATCACCAATAGCTGGATGGGCACGCTTTATCTCGCCAACATCATTGTGGGCTTTGTGTTTGTGTTGCGCGATTATGCGCAGCGCGAAATCGGCCACAAGGTTTTGTTGGCCACGGCACTTGCGGGCATTCCGGTTTGGTATTTCGCGGGGCCGGAATTGGCTGCCGCAAGTTTGATTGCCTTTATGCTTTCTGAAATGACAGACTGGGCGGTTTACACTTTTACAAAGCGCCCCTTGCAAAGCCGCATTCTGCTTTCTGCCTTATTTGCTGTGCCAGTTGATACTTTGGCCTTCCAGCATCTGGCTGGCTATTTGACTCCGGCTGCGTTTGTGACCGAAGTTTTATCCAAGGCTGTTGGGGTTGCCGCAGTTTGGTATTTGCTGAAGCTGCGCGTGGGCAATGCGGAATTGGCGCAAGCTGCGTGATTTTGACCATGGCAGTGGGACGTGTTATGCTTGCCGCCATGAACTCTATAATTGTTAAAGCCGAGTGGGATGCAGATGCCGCAGTTTGGGTGGCGTCTAGTGATGACGTGCCCGGGTTGGTCGCCGAATCACCGTCGCTTGAAAAACTTCGTCCCAAAGTGTTGGTGATGATTTCTGATCTCATCGAACTTAACAGGATGAGCATACAACTCACTGAAATTCCAGTACATATTGTTGCTCATAGCTTGGATAGAATGATTGTTCCGGCGGCGGCTTGATCCCTCTCCAACCAAATCTTCCGTGTACGGAGCTTATAACGGTTTCTCTTGTGGCACTGTGTAACTAGGAGCTGATCCAGTGCCAATTGCATGATGGAGAATTGCTACTCTTGGCAGACTTGAAGCGCGATTTAGTGAAGATATTGAGCGCTTCTGGCTGCGTATTTGTTCGTAATGGAAGAGGTGATCACGAAATCTGGTTCAGTCCGATAACGCAAAGAAATTTTGTGGTAGATGTGGGAATCGCCTCGCGCCATACCGCCAACGGCGTGTAGAAGCAGGCAGGATTACCAAAACAATTTTAGGGGGCGCCATGGGCAAGGGCAGACTTGAGGCATTTTCAGATGGCGTCATTGCCATCATCATTACAATCATGGTGCTGGAATTGAAGGTTCCGCACGGCGCGGAGTTGGCTGATCTTACGGCGTTGGCCCCGGTGTTTCTCAGTTATGTCTTGAGTTTCATGAACGTGGGCATTTATTGGAACAACCATCATCATCTTCTCCATACCGTCAAAAATGTAACGGGCGGCATGTTGTGGGCCAATCTGTTGCTTCTATTTTGGCTTTCGCTAATGCCTTTTTCGACGGCCTGGATGGGTGAAAACCACTTCAGCACTTGGCCTGTTGTTTTTTACTGTGTTGATCTTCTCATGTGTGCCCTGGCCTATACGCTTCTGCAGAAAACGATCATCCGGGCGCAGGGGGATAGTTCGATGATTGCGCACGTGGTGGGGGCAGGGCGCAAAGAAAAAATATCATTGGCAAGCTATTTGATTTCCATTCCAATGGCCTTTTATGCGCCGTGGATTGCCGGTGCCCTGCTTTTTGCAGTGGCTGGGCTTTGGTTTGTGCCTGACAAGCGCATCGAACAGCAGTTGCAGCATTAGGCACTTTGTTAACTTTTGAAGCGCACAGTTTCAGTTGCCCCTCGTTATAATTTTTGGAGCAGTAATGAAGGAACTTGAATGTGATCGAGTTTCGGATTCGCCCGAGAAGACGTGACTGAACCCTCTGGCGTTCCGAATTTCGGAAATGGAGAGGTTATGCGGTATTTCAAAGAGTTGATTTTTGGTTTGGCATTATGCGCTGGTTGTTCACCGGCGTTGGCAGAGACATTTTGTGCGAAACACGATGCCTTGGCCACAATCCTGGATTCAAAATTCGGTGAGCAGCAAACGGGTGCTGGCCTTGCCGGAAATGCAGCCATGGTTGAGCTTTATGTCTCAAAGAAGGGAACATTCACGCTGGTATCAACCAACACCGAAGGTGTGAGTTGCATCGTTGGTGCCGGCGACAACTGGGAAAAGATTGAACCTAAAGAACAACTGTCAGCAATGTAAGGGGTTCTATCAGAGTCGGCTGGGATCGGGTTCGGCGACGGTCGCGCGACCGTGTTCGTGGCCGGTAATATAAAGCGCACTGGCAACCAGAATGGCGACGCCAACGAAACTCCATGCGTCGGGGAAATCTCCAAAGAAATACCAGCCCGCCAGCGTGGCGTTGATCATCTCGGCATAGCCGAAGGGTGCCAACAGGGATGCTTCGCAGTATTCAAAAGCCTTGATAATGAGGAAGTTGCAACCGGTGCCAATGATGGCGATGGCAAACATCATGGCCCATTGCGCGGCGCTGGGCATTTGCCATTGCCAAAGCATGACAAGGCTGGCCAGAACCGCCCCATAGAGGCTGGTATAGAGCGTATTTGCCAGAGCCGAACCGTTGCCCGCCAATTTGCGCGACAAGATCACAACAGCTGCAGCAGCCAGGCCCGATGCAAAAGCCAAAACTGTTCCGGGGTTGAAAGCGACAACCCCCGGACGGATGATTACCATCACCCCTAAAAATCCGCCAATGACCGCCGCCCAACGATGCCACCCCACTTTCTCGCGCAAGAAAAACGGAGCCAGTGCGGTGACTAAAATCGGTTGAATAAAATAGATCGAAAGTGTTTCGGCTACCCCTTGATATTTCATCGCTGAGAAAAAGAAAAAAGTGGTGAGCACGATGGCAAGGCCGCGTGCCGCATTCAACACATTATTGCGTGGGATAAGGGCCGGCGATCCTTCCAGGCTGGCGAGCAAGGGTATGCAGAGAAGGCTTCCCAGAAACGTGCGCGACCAGACGGCTTCAAATACCGGCAGTCCCTGTTGACCAAGCTTCTTGGCCAGCACATCCAGAAACGGAAACAGCAACATGGCAAAAAGCATCAGAACGATGCCGCGCAGGGTTCGTTGACGGCTTTGACTCATGCCTTCAAGCGTTCGTTGGCGCAGTCCCACGCCGATTCAGGAATGATCCGTGCCTGGCGCATTTCGCCCAATACCATCACTTCAAATTGAGTGCCAATGCCCGTGAGCTTTGGATCAACATAAGCAAAGGCCAAAGATGCATACACCGCGTGGCCGAAGCCGCCTGAAGTGGTGACGCCAACCATTTTGCCGTCATGATAAACCGGTTCATTGCCCATGCAGTCTGAATCCGTATTGTCCACGCTTATATACACCAGTGTTTGCCGCGGCCCGCTTTGCTGGCGCACCAGACTGGCAGCCTTGCCAATAAATTCTCTTTTATCCGATCTTATAAAGCGGGTCATGGAAGCTTCAAACAAATCAATCTCGGTGGTGAGTTCTGATCCCCAGCCGCGATACGATTTTTCCATGCGCAGCGAGTTCATCGCGTAGGAACCGAATAGTTGGATGCCGAATGGATTGCCAGCTTTCATCAACGCGTCATAGACGGTTTTGAGTTGCCGCATCGGCACATGCAATTCCCAGCCCAGTTCGCCCACATAATTCACGCGCAGCAAGCGCACATCCTTCACGCCAGCCACGGTTGCAAATTGCGCTGTGAGCCAGCGGAAGACAGCATTTGAAATATCACTTTGTGTGCACTGCGCCAGCACATCGCGCGCGCGAGGGCCCGCCAGAACCAGCACACCATATTCATCGGTGATGTCACTTATGGTGAGTTTCTCACTGGCATGTTTGCGCCAGTTCAGTTGATCTAAATCATGCAGCTGGGCCACGGCTGCGGAGAGGACGTAGAAATGATCTGCACCCAGACGTGTGACGGTCATTTCAGATTCAATAAAGCCATCCTCAGTCAACAAATGCCCCAGCATGATGCCGCCATCCCTGTTGGGAACTTTATTGGCACAGATGCGCTCCAAGAACGCATAGGCATCAGGGCCCTTCACATCATACTTCGAGAAGGTGGAAAGATCCATCAGCCCCACGCGCTCGTGCACCGCCAGAGCCTCGGCGCGAACTGCATCCCATTGGTTGGAGCGGCGATACGAGAAATTCTCGCCTTTGCCAGATTTATCATACCAACGTGCGCGCTCCCAACCGAAGACTTGTTGGAACTGCGCACCCTCGGCCTTCAGTGTGTCGTATAAACCAGACTTGCGAAGCCCGCGGCCCACCAGATGTTGTTCACCGGGTTTGTAACAATAATACATGTGGTGATAGTCGGCGATGGAGACTTCCGTTGTGTAAGCCTTTGTGGCCCAAGTGCCGAAGCGGCGCGGATCAAATTCGCGCATGTTGATTTCGGCTTGGCCATGCACCATCCACTGCGCCAGATATTTGCCAGCGCCACCGCCTTGGCAGATGCCGATCGAGGCACCGCAATGCATCCAATAATTCTTTGGCCCATGCGCGGGGCCGGAAAGATAAACCCCATCGGGCGTGTGGGTGATGGCACCCGAGATGATGGATTTGACGCCGACTTTACCAAAAATCGGCAAGCGTTCTGTGGCCTTTTCCAGCCATGGCATGATGCGGTCGAGTTCGTTGACTTCCAACTCGCTCTCATAATCCCAGCGCGGTTGACCGCCATCCCAACACACATGCGCCGTTGCCGTTTCATAGGGGCCAACGAGAATGCCATTGGTTTCTTCGCGCAGATAGGCGTGGGAATAGGGGTCTCGCACCACTGGCAGCTCTTGCTTCAGATCGATGAGTTCCTGCAAAGGTTCAGTGATCACATATTGATGCAGCATGTTGGCGATTGGGGCGATGTGGCCCGTCCAACCCGCCACCACATCGCAATACGAACCTGCGGCATTGACCACATGCTCGCAATCGATTTGACCATTGTCGGTGAAGACGCGCCATTCACCGCCAGGCAGCAGCTTGATATCCATCACCTGCGTGCGGCGATAGATTTCTGCGCCCAGCTGGCGCGCTCCCGCCGCCATGGCGTTGGTGATGTCAGCAGGGGCCACGTGTCCGTCTGTTACCGTGCGAAACGCGGCCTTTACGCCGAAGGTATCGAGATAAGGATGGTATTGCGCAATCTCAGACGGGCCGATGATTTCGGCTTCGTACCCCGCAAGCTTCGAGATGCCATAGACGTATTTCAGCCAGTTTACTTCTTCATCGGAGCAAGCCAAGCGCAGCCCGCCACAGCCATGCCAAGAGACAGCTTGGCCCGTGAGCTTTTCCAGTTGGGGATAAAGCTGGGTGCCATACACATGCACCTTGGTCATATTCAGTGAGCCATTGAAATGCGGGCACTGGCCTGCGGCATGCCAGGTGGAGCCGGAGGTGAGTTCGCCCTTTTCAATAAGGGCAATATCCGTCCAGCCCTCAAGCGCCAGATGATAGAGCAACCCCACGCCCATCACGCCACCACCAACCACCACAACCTTTGCATGGGATTTCATTGATTCACTCCGTTGCCTTTAAGATCACCCAGCGCGTTGCGCTAATCAAGGCTCAAAGCACTCAGCTGTGGGGAGCCAGATTGTCGGGGTTATTTCAGGGTTTGATAGAGCATCAACGCGGTGGCGGTGGCCACGTTCAAACTTTCCACGCCGTGCCTCATCGGAATTCTCACTTTTTGATTGCAAGCACTTGAAATAGAATCAGAAAGCCCTCGCGCCTCTGATCCCATCACGAACAAAGTGGGCGCCATATAGTCGCGGCGGTAATCTTGCTTTGCGTCCATGCGGGTGGCGACTGAATCGCCGGGCCAAGCTTTGGCGAAATCCACAAACGATGCGGTGGGCATCTTGGTGAGGGTTATGCCAAAGATGGAACCTGTAGTGGCGCGCACGCATTCTGGAGCATAGGGATCGCAACAATCTCCCACCAGAATGAGGCCTGCAACAGCTATGGCATCAGCCGTGCGGATGATGGTGCCCAAATTGCCGGGGTCTCGAATTTCTTCAAGTGCAAGCCAATTGCCTGCTTTGGTGGGGTGGGGTTGCCAGCGCTGGCTGAAGGCCGCCAATACATCATGCGGATTGTTTTGCGCCGACAATTCAGACATCAGTTTTTCAGTGACGATAAATGGCTTCATGGCGTCAAACAAGTGCAGGGGCTTGGTGACAATCAAATAGTCAGGAATCCAGCCCAATTCTTCGGCACGCTCAAGCATGGCGATGCCTTCAACCACGAAGAGGCCCGCTTCACGGCGCGCCTTTTTATCATCAAGAGAGCGAATAAGTTTTATGGTGGGGTTTTGGGTGGATGAGATGGGCAACATTGCGCGGTGCTAACTTGAATTTACCGCGTTCACAAGAGCCGTTGCGGCGCTTTCAACCGTGATCAATTTCCGCTTGGGTGACGACATGAGACCAAGTGAAAGTGACAGAGGCGCCGGGGGCAAGCTTGGACCATATGCCATCCCCGCTTGTCGTGTCGGGCTGGGACGCGGCGGCACCCAGGGGCCCCGGTGTTGTCAATGTTTCGCTGGTAATTCCTCCCGCGCCGAGTGGAACGGTAACTGCAGGTGTGCCGTGCAAGTCTTTCACTTGCACATTGGTTACAGTTACATTGCCCGTATTGCTGATGACGTAAGTATAGGTGATGGTTTGACCCTTGACGACGGGCGTGGGAGCAGCGGCAGAAGACTTGGTGATTACGAGATTGGGTGTTGGCGTAGCGTTATTGGTGATGATGCAACTGACGGCATCCCCAGCCAGAATGGTGAAATTGATTGGGATGCTGGTGAGGCCCGACAGATTGGATCCGGTTGGATTGGCATTGGTGCAGGCCACCGTTTGAGCGTAAGCCGTGAGGAGGGATGGCGAGCCCGCTGCCATCGCCTCAGTCAAGGAATAAGCCGTGCTTGCCGTTGCCGTGAAACTCATTGCGGCTGAAGTTATGGCAGCAGCCGCACCGGTTGTGGTAACGGCAGCGGGTGCGCCTGTGCCAGTTGCTGTAAGGCGAAATTGATCGGCAGCTGCCAGGCGGCCCGAAGCGGCCAAGGCTTTTTGAAAACTGATGGTTGGCGCATTGCCCGCATTGGTGAATTTGCAGGTGATCTGTGCTGCGGGCAAAATGTTTGCCGCTGGAATGGCAATCAATTGGCCCGTCAGTGTGCCAAAACTTGCGGGGTTACCCGTCACAGCTGAATTGGCATCGGAACACGTTGCGCCCGTTATGGTGAAATAAGCATTGGCGCCTTCGGAAATCTGCACTGTTGAATTCAGGGCGGTTACGGCAATGGCCGTGGGTGCGGCGGGGGCCGGGGTGCCAACTGCCGATGTTGTAATAGCAGTGGGTGCCGATGCAAGATTAGCCACCGAAAAGTTGAAGGCACCGCCGGGGGCACCGGTGGTAATTTTCTGAATGGCTACCGTGGCAGGCTTTGCCGTGTTGGTGATGATGCAGTTGATTTGTGCCGCTGGTCGCACGTTTGCTGCTGGCACTGTGAGAATGCCGCCGGCAAGGCTGCCGAAGCTTGCCGGGTTGGCGGTGAAGCCGGCATTGTTATCGGTGCAGGTTGCTGAGGTTGCGTTGAAGCTGGCATTGGCGGCTTCGGTGATCTGCACCTGGGTGCCCGCTGTTGTAACCTGAATGGGCGCGGGTGCCGCCGGTGTGGCCGTGCCTGCCGCCAGCGTAGAGATATTGGGTGGGTTAGAAGCCAAGTTGCTCGCGGTGAAAGTAAAGGGACCGCCAAAAGATCCAGAAGTGATTTTTTGCAGGCTGAATATCGCGGGTTTAGGTGCATTGGTGAAAGTGCAAACAATCTTGGCAAAGGGTTTGAGGTTGGCAACGGGAACGGTGATCGTGCTGCCCGCCAAGGTGCCGAAACTCGCTGGATTGCCAGTTGTGCCCGAATTGGTGTCGGTGCACGCGGCCGTCGTCAAGGTAAAGTTGCTATTGGCGGCTTCCGTCAAAGTTACCGGATTGGTGATGACTGTGACCGAGTTATTGTTCACTGCGGGTGGTGCTGCTGTGCCAGCTGCCGTGGTGGTTATGGCGGGCGGCGCTCCGGCAAGATTGGTTGCAGTAAACGTAAATGGGCCACCCGCCAGGCCCGTCGTGATTTTCTGGATGGCAACGAGGGGTATGGCAGGGTTGACGATATTGGTGAAAGTGCAATTGATTTGGGCTTTGACGCGGATGAAGCTGGCAGGGATATTCAGCGTATTGCCCGCCAGTGTGCCAAAACTGCCACCGGGGTTTCCCGATAGCGCTGCATTTGCGTCTGAGCAACTGGCTGAGACAATAGAGAAGTTGGTGGCTAAAGTTTCGGTGAGGTTGACCGCCGTACCGGTGGCATTGGCCGGCACGGGCGTTGTCACCGCCGGATAGGCCGTGCCAACCGTGGCTGTGGTGATGGCCTGGGGTACGGACGCAAGATTGGTGGCTGCAAAGGTGAATGGGCCACCGGATGAGCCCAAGGTAATTTTTTGAACGGCAACCGTTGCGGTGTTCACGGTGTTTGTAAACGTGCAGGAAATCTGCGCCCCCGCTACGACATTTGCCGCAGGAATGGTGAGGGCATTGCCCACCAAAGTGCCAAAGCTGGCGGGATTGCTGGTGATGGCGGCATTGGCATCGGTGCAGCTTGCTGTTGTTGCGGTGAAACCCGCCGCCAGGGTTTCGGTGATCGTGACTGCCGTGTTCAAGGCCGTGGCGTTGCTGGCGGTTGGCGAGGATGGCGTTGGCGTGGCTGCGGCTGTTGTGGTAATTGCAGCCGGGTTGGTCACAAGATTTGTTGAGGTGAAGCTAAACGGGCCGCCCACGGCACCCACAGTGATCTTCTGCAACACGACTGTTGCTGGCTTTGGCGTGTTGGTGAATATGCACGCGACGGCGTCTCCATATGCCGAAGAGCCGAAGTTTACGGTGGTGACGGGTTGATTGGAAGGCAACGACGTGGGTGAGCCGGCAAAGCCATTGGTGCAATTTAAATTGGTTGTGTATTGCGCCAACTTGCTGACGCTACCCGCTGCCATTTGCTCACTGACGGTAATGCCCACTCCTGAAGACAGTGTGGCGACCGCCGCGCCAAACGGCCCGTTGGCGGCGCCGGTTGAAGTGGCCGATGACAAGACAGTGCCGTTGCTGGTGGCTTGTGCACCATAGGTGAATTGGTCAGCGGCGTTGGCGCGGCCACTGGGCAACACCTTGTTCACTGAGACAGTTGAATATTGCACGGCCAACATAACGCCCTGCAAACCGCCGGCGACAAGTTGAACATTGACTGTGGTCGGGCTGAGACTGCCCACGATGTAAGCACCCACAGTGCCAGCTACGCCGGTTTCGCCAAAAGTTGCTGTGCCAATGCCAGCGGCAGTGGGGTAGGTAGACCCTGTTGTTGGAGGCACTTGGTCAACCAAAGTCCAACTTCCACCATTGGTGGTGAAGGTAACTGATTCACCGTTATTTGTGGATTCCGCATCAGCCACGACCAGTTTGAATTGGCCAGTTGAAACCACCCCGTTGGGAGGTGTGACTTTGACATTCGAAAGCGTCAGATTAACTGTGCCTGCCGCTGCGGTATAGAGGATTGGCAGATTTGGAATGCCCAAAAAAGCTGAATTTCCGGTGGCCGCACCGCTCCACGCAGGAGAAGGTTTAGCGACGATAGAGCTGCCATTGGGAGAGTTGCCAGAAAGTGTAAATGAAAAGATTGAGCCGTCTGAAAGCGTTATCGAAAAGTTCTGGCCACCGCCAAACACTGTGGCGTTGTTGTAAGTGCTCATATCCATCCAGCAGAACGTTTGCCAGTCGGGATTGGCATTGCCGGGCGACGTGGCGGGGCCGCAGGTTGCCGCATAGGCTGCGGAGAAAAGGCCAAAGACTGCCATTGCCAAAGCAATAAGCGCCAGCCGCAACCCATTCCGAAGCCGATTTTTAAAAACCCAACCCATTGCAACCCAAACGATGTTGCAAGACGAATTAGGGGCTTATGGTTAGAGCCGGGTTAACGTATTAAACCAAGTTTCGATGGCGCACACGGTTCAAGAATCGACATCAGACCACCAAAAGGCGTTGCTCCAGGCTTTCTTGCCTGCTTGGTCAATCACGGTGACGCGAAACCACGGACTGGGATTTTTCAAAAGCCAGCCGGTTTCCAGTCGAACCAATCCAAGTTTGGCAGATGTAATGGATTTCCCAGTCTTCACACAGGTGCGTGAATTTCCGCACACCACCGTAATTGTATCGACAGGCGAACAGGTGATCGTGATGTCTTTGCCTGACAAGGCTATGCCGTAAATTTCAGGGCCTTGGCTGGAATAGAAATCACCGGCTTTCAAGGCTTGTAAAATTTCATCAGGATCAAGGCTTCGCGCCTTAACGTTCACCCAGCCACCGAAGTGATCGGGGGTCTTGAAATGAGCGTCATCGGTAGCGATTGCAGTGAGTTTTGCACCTTCGTTCAGAAGTTGGTCATGCAGATACCAACCGTCACCCAAATCATTTTCTATGGCACAGCCGTGATTGTAGGTTTCAACCGCATGGGCTGAGGCAAGAAGGGCGCGGCCATCTTCGATGGTATAGCGCGACCAGGCGGGGTGGGCGATGGCAATGAAAGCCCCGGCGGCGCGGGCCCGCATCGCAAGCTGTGGCCCGGTTTCCGTTTCATGAGGGGGCTGAAAATCCAGCGGTAGCCCGGCAGCTACAATGTGCCACAACTCGCCCGCACTGGTTTCAGGCGCATGAAGTTCGACGCCGATCAATGTGGTGAAGCTGTTGCCACGAAATGCCCGCGTGTCATTGATAGGGAAGTTGAAGTGGCCGATAAAATGTTCCGACAACATCAAGAAATCGTAGCCGGCGTTTTTATAGGCTCGAACCACTTCGTTGGTGGGCAGCGCGCCGTCCGATTGATTGGAATGGGTATGAAGATTGCCTCGCCAAAATCGACCGGGCTTTGAGAATGGCTGGAGCAATGCCAATTATACACTCATCTGCATGCCGAGTTCCACCACACGGTCTGGCGGAATACGAAAAAAATCTATGGCGCGTGCCGATTGGTTGGCCAGCATGATGAATATGCGTTGTTGCCAAACGGGCATTTTTGATCGGGGCGAAATTCGGATGAGGCGGCGGCCTAGGAAGTATGACGCTTGCAGCGGATCAATCTCCAATCCATGTTCGGCGCAGGCTCTCAGGGCGGCTTGCACATCTGGCTGCTCCATATAGCCGAATTTGGCTTCCACGATCCAAGCCCCCATGGGCCCCTGGTGGAGCGAAACCCGATCTTCAAGCCAGCGCGGTTGTTCAACGGTTTTGATGGCAAGGAATACCAGCCTGTCATGCAGCACGCGGTTGTGTTTCAAATTATGCATTAAAGCTGAAGGGGCAAACTTATTATCAGTCTGCAAGAACACCGCGGCGCCCGCCACACGTGATGGCTGGCGGCGCTCTAAACTTTCAAGCAAGCCTGAAAGTTCGGTGGATTCCTTTTGCAACTTGGCGCTCAGGAGGCCCAGCCCGCGGCGCCATATCAGCATGAGGCTCACCACCGTCAATCCGATCAACAAGGGCAAATACCCGCCATTGGCGATTTTCAATGCATTGGCAGACAAGAACATGATTTCAACAACGCCGATTGCCACAAGTGGCACCACGAAGAGCCAACGCCGTGCATTCTCAGCCTTCCAAAAATAGATAACGCCAAGAAGCGTATTGACTAACATGGCGGCATTTACCGCGATGCCGTAAGCTGAAGCCAAACTATCGGAACTTTTGAAGATGATGACCAAGAGCACGACACCAAACAACACCATCCAGTTAATTTGGCTCACGTAGATTTGCCCACTTTCCGTCTCAGATGTGTGAACAACATTCATGCGTGGAACAAGGCCCAACGCAATCGCTTGTTGAGCAATGGAATATGCACCAGTGATAACCGCCTGGCTGGCAATGACGGTGACCATCGTCGAAAGGAGAACCACGGGCACGAGACTCCATGCCGGAGCCATGAGGAAGAATGGATTGGTTATGGCACTGGGATGACCGATTATGAAAGCGCCTTGGCCCAAGTAATTCAAGACCAGCCCCGGAAAAACCACGAACGTCCAAGCAAGGCGGATGGGTGTCTTACCAAAATGACCCATGTCTGCATAAAGCGCCTCGCCCCCGGTGACGGCCAGAAAAACGCCACCCACAACCAGAAGCGCCAGCCCGGGCTGATCCCACAGCATAAGAGCGCCATAAAGCGGGTTTAGTGCATTGAAGATGGTGAGATTATCGCCGATGTGAATGAGGCCGATAAGGCCCAGCACGATAAACCAGATGAAAGTGATCGGTGCGAAAAAGCGCGCAATGCCGCCCGTGCCCTTGTATTGGAAAAAGAATAATATGATGAGGATTGCAAGCGTAAGCGGCACCACATAGGGCGTAAATAGATCTGCGTTGATCACCTCCAGGCCCTCAACCGCTGACAGCACCGAAATGGCCGGGGTAATCATTGCGTCACCGAAGAAGAATGCGGCGCCAATAATGCCGAGACCAAGGATTATGCCGCCTTTTTTGCCCAACAAAATTTCGACTAAAACAACCTCGGATAAAATGCCGCCTTCGCCGTGGTTGTCGGCGCGCATGATGATCAAAACATATTTGATCGTAACAATCAGGATCAGCGCCCAGATGAGCAACGACACCACGCCATAGATTGCACCCGTCATATTGCCACCATTGGCGACAACCGGCTTGAGCGCCTCGCGCATTGTATAAATGGGGCTGGTGCCGATATCGCCAAAAACCACGCCGATGGAGGCAAAGGCCAACTTCAAATTGGTTTTAGACAAAGGCGCAGATGGGGATTGCGTGTGACTCATGTGGGCAACCGGCCCGCGGGGCCTTGCAAGCGGTTCATCCCGTCAGGGCGCTGCAACTACGGCGCGGCATAGAGCAGGCAGGCCCGCAAGAGTCAAGGGCGGGCGCGGTTTGGGTTTAGGGGCATTGGGATCGCGCTTGATAACCTTCCATGGCGCATCAGAATACCAGTAGGCCAGTTCCTTTCCGCAGCCGGTGCCGTCATCGGGGTGTGGCTCCCACTGATCTTTGCAGGCCCCCATACCTTCAGGGCATTTGAGGCGCACGTGAAAATGGAAGGTATGTCCAAAAAGCGGGCGCACCTTGGCAAGCCAAGCGCCTTTACCGCCAGACCAGCGGCAGAGTTCCTTTTTTATCGGTGGATGCACAAAAATACGCGCCACCTGCGGGTCCTGCGCTACAGTTTGAATAAGCTTATCGCGGCTTTCGCTCCACGTTTCAGCGTTCAATGTAGCGTGATCTTTCACCATTTCGAGGGGCGCGAAATTTTCACGTTCGGCAGATGACAAAACATGATCGGGCATGGGGGTGAACCAAATATCTGCGTCAAGGCCGATCTGGTGACTGGCGTGGCCGCTGAGCATGGGGCCGCCGCGCGGTTGGGCCATATCGCCAACAAGAAAACCGTTCCAGCCGGCCTTGGCCTTGGCTTCGGCCGCGATGCGCTCGATGAAATTTACGATCTGCGGCGTTCCCCAATTGCGATTACGCGACAGGCGCATCACCTGCCAGTTATCACCGGTTATTGGCAGTTGCTGCGCACCTGCAAGGCACCCCAAGGCATAGGTGCCAATTGCCTGCGCTTGCAAATGCGCGGGGGTTTTTTGCGTCCCAAACAAGCGCTTTGCAGAGACATGGAAAATGTTTTCGTCAGGGGTGAGCTTGGTTGCGATGAAAGAGCCAAGGGGTGAGTCTTCGTGAGCCGGATCTGGATCAGCGATTGCTGGCATCGACATTGAAATCAATAATATGGCCGCGAGCAGGCTATTTCTTACGGAAGGCATCGAGCGATACAACATTGGGTTTTTCGTCAGCTGCTTCATCCTCATTGCGCGCGTCTTCAAGCTTGGGATTCAGATCGGATTGGCCTTTTATTTCTGGCTTTTCTTCGTCTTTGGTCTCAGAAACGGTAACGTCCGGGGTGGGGGCAACTTCAAACTGCAATCCGAATTGAACGGCGGGATCAAGAAAACCTTTGACCGATGCGAAGGGGATGACCAGCTTTTCGGAAATGTTGTCAAACGACAATTCGACTTGAAACCGTTCTTCTGTAACCTGAAGATTAAAAAACTGATGTTGCAGAACCACGGTCATCTCACGCGGATATTTTTGCGCCAAACGCTCGCCGATCGACACGCCGGGATAACGCGTATTAAACTGAATGAAAAAGTGGTGCTCACCTGGCAAGCCGGTTTTTTCGACTTTGCGCAAGGCTTCTCGCACCACACCTTTTAACGCGGCTTGGGCTAGCTGATCATAGCGCATCAAGTCTTCAGGCATCAGAATCTCTCAGCAATTATTCACGATTCGGTTGCCTTACTACAAGTGAGCCGATTTAGCAGCAGCAAAGCTCTGCCGCCTTTGACAAACATAAAGTGCTGGCTTCTGTTGCCAGGTGCCAGCGAACCCCGCCTTACATCGCTAAACGCAAGGACTTAGTTTTCGGCTTTTCGCACTGCTTACGCAGCGAGAGCAACCGGAGCATAGTTGTCATTTGCAACTATAAAATAACCCGATAACGTCGGAATCATCACGGGCAAAAAACCAGCCTTTACACCCTTGTCGATCCTGTTTCGCCCCCATCAAAGCCGATTTCAGAAAATCAGCTTTGGTGGAGGCGCCGGGTACTGCCCCCGGGTCCAATAGGCTTATTACGCGAGCCGTTTATCACCATAGTCTGCCCCCTTGCGGAGACGAGCAATCACAATATAAGCGTTTAAAGTGGCAAAAGGAAGGGCAACGCGCGCTAAAGGTTGCGGGGCTTAAATAATGCCTTTTCTTGCCCACGTTGCAATGCTACGGTTTCGGCGCAGCCAAAACGGTTGCTAAGATACTGCATGGGGGAAATACATGTCAGACTATTCTGCCGACGTTAAAAAATACACGTCTCACGTTGATGAGAGCGCTGTTGAGGCCATTGTGAAATATTGTGGGATAGCGCTGAAAGGCAATGACTCGCGTTTTGTTTCAATGACCGATTCAGCTGAAGTAAAGCGCGTTGTAGATGGTTTTGCAGCCAAGAAATTGGGCTTGGATGCCAAGACCGCTGACGCTGCTGTGCGCGCTGTTGGCGAGAAAATGAAAGCCGATAGAACCAAACACCGTGTTACGGTATATTATCTTTTGGCTGAAGCCACCAAAACAATGGGCAAATTAAAGGGATAATTCTCCAGCGTTTGAATTTGAGAGCGGCGGTGTGAACAACATCGTCGCTTTTGTTTTTGCGGAATCGAAGTGCGCCTCTATGATTGCATTATGAAGCAATACCTTGATCTCATGGCGCTTGTGCTTCGCGAAGGCGTTGAAAAAGCCGATCGCACGGGCACCGGCACTCTTTCGGTTTTTGGCCACCAGATGCGGTTTAACTTGGCGCAGGGGTTTCCACTCGTTACAACCAAGAAGCTGCATTTGCGCTCCATCATCTATGAGTTGCTTTGGTTCATTCGTGGTGAGACGAATGTGAAATATCTGCGCGACAATAAAGTGACGATCTGGGATGAGTGGGCTGATGCTAATGGTGACCTTGGCCCCGTTTATGGCGCTCAATGGCGCAGCTGGCCGGCGCGCGATGGCAGCACTATTGATCAGCTGGCGCAGGTTGTTGAAATGATCAAAACCAAACCGGATTCTCGCCGCTTGATGGTGACGGCATGGAACCCATCAGATGTTGACAGGATGGCACTGCCGCCGTGCCATTGTCTGTTTCAATTTTATGTGGCGGAGGGAAAACTCTCGTGCCAACTCTATCAACGCTCTGCCGATATTTTTCTGGGCGTGCCATTCAACATCGCGTCCTATGCCCTGCTGACACATATGGTCGCGCATGTTACGGGCCTGGGTGTGGGTGATTTTGTGCATTCACTGGGCGATGCCCATCTCTATCGTAATCATTTGGAACAGGCCAGGCTGCAACTGATGAGAACACCTCACGCCCTGCCCAAGCTGGTGATTAAACGCAAAGCTGAGCGTTTGGAGGATTTTGTTTTTGAAGACTTCGCCATTGAAGGCTATGCGCCCGATGCTGCCATTTCCGCTCCGGTGGCGGTGTGACAATGTTGGGTGAAGATTTCAAGAAAGCGCGCAGTGCCTGGCTTTATTCGCAAGCGCCGATGCAATCGTTCTGGCGCGGCGTAACCATTTCTATTCTGGTGTTGGTGTTGTGGTTTATTTTGTTACAGGTTTTCCAAGGCCTGGTTTTTGGTTTCGGGTTTATTGAAAGTGCCAAGCTGGCCTATGAACAAATGTTGGAGAGTGGCAAATGGACCCTGAACTTGGAGGCCTTGCCAAAAACCGTGCAGACTGATTTGGTTCGCGCCGTTATCATGGCAGTGTTTCCGGCCAATTTGTGTGCCGCTTTTTTGGTGCTGGCGCTGGTTAAATTTGGATTGCCGGCCCGCGCGGGAAAAATTCCTTTCGATTGGCCCAGGATCAGCAGTGTGGGTTGGGCCGTTCTGATATTCAGTTTTGTGGTGGTGGGTTATATCTTGTTTGCCGTTTTGGGCTCCGCCATTGGCATTGATGCGCAAAAAAACCTAGGTGTTGTTGAGCAAGCCACCATGGAGATGATTACCAGTCCTCGGATGTTTGTATTGGCTGTGCCCGGCATTGTCATTGGCGCACCGATATTTGAAGAATTGTTATTTCGTGGTGTGTTGTTTGCCGCCATCGTGCAGACGCCATTGGGGCGGGTTGGGGCCGTTTTCATCACGGCGCTTTTATGGGCTGGGTTGCACGGGGGATCTGAATCGCTTTTCAGTGTTGCGATGCTGTTTCTTTTAGGCATCGGCCTTGGGCTTTTGCTTTTGCGGTTTGGCACAATCTGGGTGACGATTGCGTGCCACACGGCCTGGAACGCAACGTTTGTGTTTCTCGCCTACGTGACATCCACTCACACATGATCTCGCTGGTTTATGCAGTTTCCAATAATGGCGTGATTGGCAAAAGTGGCGGATTGCCGTGGCAGGTGCCTTCTGATTTGAAGCAGTTTAAAGCCGTGACTTTGGGCAAGCCTGTCATCATGGGCCGCAAAACCTGGGAGAGCCTGCCGAGAAAGGCTTTGCCGGGGAGGCACAACATTGTGATTAGCCGCCAAGCCGGGTTTGTGGCGCAAGAGGCGGATGTGGTTTTCAGTCTTGCAGACGCTTTGGTAAAGGCCGGTGCAGCCGCTGAAATTTGTGTGATTGGCGGCGCAGAACTGTTGACGGCTTTTCTACCCTCTGCGGGCAAAATATACCTTACACGCATATTGGCTGATGTGGAGGGAGATACGTTCATGCCGGAGCTCACCACCCAAGAGTGGAGGGAAATCAGTCGCCAAAGACACTTGCAGGGCGAGAGAGATTCAGCCGCTTTTGAAACAATAATTTATGAGCGGCGTTGATGGCTCACGCAATTGTGCAAGCTGTCGGCCTGGTTTTTGTGCTTGAAGGGTTGATCTATGCAGTTGCACCTTTTGCCATGAAGCGCATGATGGCTGATCTGCCGAAACTATCGGATGAGCAGTTGCGTATTGTTGGTGTGGCTGCCTTGGCGCTTGGTGTTGCAATAGTGTGGCTGGCAAGAATGTTGGCTTAGGAGGAAACGATGCGGTTGAAAGCAAGAGTGTTAATATCAGTCGCGGCTTTGGCCGTGGCTGCATGGCAACCCGTGCAGGTTTCGGCGCAAGCTGCCAACTTGGCGCAGGCTTTGCCTGATGTTGCCGATCTTGCCGAAAAGCTTTTGCCTTCTGTCGTGGAAATTTCAGTGCAATCAAAAAGTGCTGATGCACCACAACAGACGGCCCCTTCCGATCAAAACCCATTCAAAGATTTTTTTGATGAGTTTTTGAAACGCAAGCAACAACAAGGCAACAAAGATGAGCCACCCAAAGACCCGGGCAAAGACCCCGGTAAAGATACGGGCAAAGACGCGGGTAAAAATCCCGACAAAAACAAAGACGCGCCATTGCCTGACAGTTTGGTGAATGCCATGGGTTCAGGCTTCATCATCGACAGCAAAGGCATTATCGTTACCAATAATCATGTCATTGCCGATGCTGTGAACATTCGCGTGCACTTGCAAGATGGCACATTGTTGAAGGCCGAATTGGTGGGCCATGACGCGAAAACCGACATTGCCGTGATCCGCGTGAAGCCAGACCATGATTTGCCGGCCGTGATTTTTGGCGATAGTGACAAGGCGCGCATTGGGCAGTGGGCTTTGGCCATCGGCAATCCGTTTGGATTAGGCGGTTCGGTTTCCTTGGGCATTGTTTCAGCCCGTGGGCGCGACATTAATTCCGGCCCCTATGATGATTATTTCCAAACTGACGCTGCCATCAACAAGGGCAATTCTGGTGGCCCACTGTTCAATTTGAACGGTGAAGTGATCGGCGTGAACACCGCCATCTTCTCGCCCTCTGGCGGGTCAGTTGGCATTGGTTTTTCAGTGCCATCCAACGAAGTTAAAAGTGTTGCAGACCAGCTGATCAAGTTTGGCGAAACGCGGCGCGGCTGGCTGGGCGTTAAGTTGCAAACCCTGACGCCTGATGTCGCCGAAGGGCTTGGTATGCAGAAGGCCCATGGTGCATTGATTGCCGATGTGACGGCGGGCGGACCTTCCGAAAAAGCTGGCGTGAAGGCCGGAGATGTCATCATTGGTTTTGATGGCAGGGCGGTTGATGACAGTCGCACCTTGCGGCGCATTGTGGCACAAGCGGAAGTGGGCAAAGAAATTGAAGTTAAAGTGTTGCGCGATGGCAAGGAACAAACATTAAAAGTGGTTCTTGGGCGGTTGGAAGAGGGTGAAAAACTGGCCGCCGCCGCCGATACAAAGAAGCCGGACGCACCTGCGCCCGCCAATCTGCAAGTGCTTGGCATGACGATAAATGATTTGACTGATGAAACGCGCAAGACTTTTAAACTGGATGATAAAATACAAGGGGCAATAATTTCAGACGTGGCCAAAGACGGTTATGCCGCCGAAAAAGGTTTGGCCGTCGGCGACGTCATTTCCGAAGCTGGCGGAAAGCCCGTGACCAATGCACAGGATGTTGCAACAGCCGTTGAGCAAGCCAACAAGGATGGCAAGAATTCAGTATTGATGTTAGTGGCGCATGCTGGGAATGCGCAAGATACACGATTTGTGGCGCTTAAACTGAAGAAATAATCCTATGCCGTGTTTGGATCATCATCATGGGGCGTGTTGCTGACCGGGCGCAGAGCTGGGCGGCGGGCGGCCCCGAAAACGGGTGCGCGAGGGGGGCGAATGGGCACAATATCATCGGCCAGACCGGCATCAAGGTTTGGTTGATTGGGTGATTGCGCATTCAAATCACGCGGGTTTATCCCGATGTTGTTCTCCACCACGATATCCTGATTGCCGCCGATCAAAACCAGATGCTCCACATCATCACGCCTGAGCAAAACCAGGCGGCGTGTTTGGTCAACTTCGCAGTATTCAACAATGCCCAAACGCATGCCTTTGCGCCCGCGAGAGCGGCCGCTGAACGCGCGCAGAACGAAAATTAAAATAATCAAAGCAACCAATGCCACGCCCGCATAAGCGAGATAGGGAATATAGGGCTGAAAATCTTGCATCTTGGCCTCCTGATTATTCATCTTAAATAGCATGAAACGCGGCCAACACCAACCACTGGTGGAGGAATATTCAACGACGGCTGAAGAAGCAAGTAGGCAGCCGCAGTTTCGCCTATATTCACCTGCGATTCGGGGTGGGACATGTTTGGACAAGCAATAGGTGAAAAATCAACAAGCGCTTTGTGGCGCGTTGCTTTATCATTTCTATGTGCGGCTATCCTGTTGGTTGGCTACTTTGCTTTCGTTGAAGACCGCATGCTCATTTCAGCGCAGATATTAAATGGCCTTGTTGCGGGGTTGAGCTTTTTTGGTTTGGCGTGGATTTTCAACTGCATTCTGCATTTGTGGTTCAAACCAACCCCGGAAGCCGAGCAGCAGTTTTGCAACGCGCTGATCGATGCTTTGGGAGACCCAGCTGTGGTGCTGGATGGCAAGGGCCGCGCCGTTTATGCCAATGCGCCATTTATGCAGTTGGCTTCCAAGGCAGGCGTTTCAAGGCTGGTAGGTTTTGATGTTCTCTATGCTGGCTATCCGGATTTTGTCGAACCCATTTATCAGCTGGGGCAGGCCGCTAAAGCCGGTGTTGTCAGCGCTCGCGATTTGCGGGTGCAGGCGGGCAGTTCCGCCCCGCATGCAGGGCGCGACGAAGCCAAGTGGCTGCGCCTTTGCGTGGCACCCCTCGCATCCAATTCCCGGGGCGGCAAAACCTTGTGGCGTTTGATCGACATTACCGGTGATCGCGCCCATCAAGAGGAAGCATTCAGCCGCCTGCAATTTATTATTTCATATCTCGATCAAGCCCCGGTGGGTTTCTTCTCGGCTCTGCCTTCCGGCAAGGTTGACTATGTGAATGCCACTTTGGCCACATGGCTGGGCTTTGATTTGGGCGAGGTGCAATCAGGCAAACTGACGTTGAAGCAGTTACTGGGCGAAGAGGCTTCAAAAGTTTTATCAGCCTTGGCCCCGGTCACAGCCGGACAGAGAGTAGACCGATTCAAACTGCCTCTGAAAGCCAAAAACGGGCAAGTTGAGGTTTTCAGTTTGATGAACCGGGCGGATTTTGATGGCGCCGGCCACCCGTTGCCATCGCGCTGCATGGTGATGCGCGGCAGTGACGAAACGGTTGAGCGCCAGGAGCAATCTGCGGGCCTTGCGCATCTTATATCTTCCATTCCCATTGGCTATGCCGAACTTGATGTGGAAGGCAATTTGGAAAATGCCAATAGGCAGTTTTTGGAGCTTTCAACACTCCTCAAGCGGGGCGCTTCGTTTGCCGAAGCCCTGGATGCAGATGGCGCAACGCGCTTCCGCAAATTTTGGCAGAATGCTGCGACGGAATCTGCTCCCTCATTCCAATTTGATTGCGGTTTTCAAGGTGCGGAGCCACGCAATGCCAATTTGTCTTTCAGCAAAGTTGCAGGCCAAGATCGCTTTGTGATTTTTGCAATTGATAAAACCGAAAGCCGCTTGATGGAAGCGCAACTGGCGCAGAGCCAGAAGATGCAAGCCATTGGCCAACTCTCATCTGGCTTGGCGCATGATTTCAACAATATGCTCACGCCCATCATTGGCTTTGCGGATTTGTTGCTTACCAAAATGCGGCCAACGGATCCATCGTTCCAAGATGTGATGAGCATCAAACAAAATGCCAATCGCGCGGCTGGCTTGGTGCGGCATCTGCTGGCTTTCTCGCGCAAGCAGACGATGCAGCCGAAAATGTATGACCTTTCAGAATCGATGGCTGATCTTGGCGTGTTGCTGAAACGCGTGGTGGGAGACAAAGTGGATCTATCGATCAACTATGGCCGCGATTTATGGCCGGTGATGGTGGATATTCACCAGCTGGAGCAGGCCATTGTAAATCTCGCCTCCAACGCGCGCGATGCCATGCCGCAGGGCGGCAAGCTGGTGCTTTCCACAGCGAATGTTTCGGTTGAGCAATCACATGATTTTGGCCACGGTCTGCCCGCTGGCGAGTATGTTGTGGTGCAATCCACCGACACGGGGCAGGGCATTCCCAAGGCGATTGTGGATAAAATATGGGATCCGTTCTTCACCACCAAAGAGGTGGGCAAAGGCACCGGCCTTGGCCTTTCGATGGTTTATGGATTTGTGAAACAATCGGGTGGCTTTATTTATTGTGATAGCGAAGTGGGCCATGGCACCACATTTCGCATTGTCTTGCCACGTCACATCGCCGAAACCGCACCTGTTGAAATTGCCAAACCGGCTGAATCAGAAGCCAAGCGTGAAGACTTCTCTGGCCGTGGGCGCGTGTTGATTGTTGAAGATGAAGACTCGGTGCGCGCCTTCGCATCGCGGGCCCTCACTTCGCGCGGCTATACGGTGGTTGAAGCCAACACCGGTGAAGTTGGGCTTGAAGTTGTTGAAGGCGATGCGCAGGGTTTTGAGTTGATCCTCTCAGACGTGGTGATGCCGGAAATGGACGGGCCTACCATGCTGAAAGAATTGCGCCAGCGTGGGCACAAGATGAAGTTCATTTTCATGTCTGGCTATGCCGAAGATGCATTTGAGAAGACACCGGATTTCCCCACGGATTTTGGCTTCTTGCAGAAACCGTTTTCACTGAAACAGCTGGTGGAAAAGGTGAAGGCAGAGCTGGGGCGATAGCAACGTGCATGGCGGCTTTTTTATTATTTAATTGGATGCGGGAACATTGCGTCGCAGTTTGAATGCCAACAAACACGAAATTGGAGACTCGGACTTAGCGCTCAAGAGAATGGATAATGTGGGAATTGTCGTCGAAGACCTCGAAGCGACGATTGATTTTTTCGAGAACTCGGTCTTGAGCTTGAGGGGCGGGCCGCGATCGAAGGAGAATGGGCCGGGCGCGTGACGGGCCTGGGCGATCAGCATGTCGAAAATGCGATGATGCGAACATCAGACGGGCATAGTCGCCTTGAGCTGTCTCGTTTTCTCAGGCCACTTGTCATCGCTGATCATCGGAACTCGCCGGTTAACGCTTTGGGCTATGTTCGCGGTTGATGACATTGACCAAATACTTGAAAAACTCTACGCGCGCGGCACGCAGCTCGTCGGCGAAATAATCCAGTATAAAAATGCATATCGCCTCTGTTACATCCGTGGGCCCGAAGGAATTCTCATCAGGCTTGCGGAGGAAATCCGCGGAACGCATTTGTTTTGCTTTATTGAGTGGGAACTTGTATTTTTTCACTTTATAGTTGTATAGTAGAACAATAGCAATTTTTGCTTGTTTCGCGCAGTTTTTCGTTCTATCCGATGAAGTGTAATTTGAGTTGCATAATTCAGAGTTTGTTGCGCGTTGTGTTCATTTCCCCGGTTTGCAAACATGTGGCCGATTGGGTGCATGTTGGTCGGGTTGCGTATTATCTTTCCCCAAGATTGGTGGCCACTTCACAGATGAGCCCCACCAATACGCAACCCGGCCGCAAATTTCCGAATCATAGTGAGGCGGAAGTGAAAAAAGTTGCCAGGCGGTTGTCTGCAACCTTCTGCGCGCTGGGGCTGCATTGTCTCACAGGCATTGGTATCAAGTAACTGATTTTCAATTATAAAATAATATTTTGATCTGCCTCTTGCAATGAGAACCAAAATAGAACATAAACAGCACATGGGCGGAACATAATGTTTGGCTCAGGTTAGTTCACAGAGCAGTTTAGATCAGGTAATAAGGAGAAGCACAAATGGGGCAAGCTAATCTGAAAGTTGTTGAGAATATGGGAAGCGACAAGAGCAAAGCGTTGGAGGCAGCGCTCAGCCAAATTGAACGGGCCTTTGGCAAAGGCTCCATCATGAAGCTGGGGGCCAACCAAGCTTTGGAGATTGAGTCTATTTCAACGGGCTCTCTTGGCCTTGATATTGCCCTTGGCATTGGCGGTTTGCCACGTGGCCGGGTGATTGAAATTTATGGGCCTGAATCATCGGGCAAAACCACGCTGGCTTTGCAAACCATTGCTGAAAGCCAAAAGCGCGGTGGCATTTGCGCTTTCGTCGACGCTGAACATGCGATGGATCCGATTTATGCCAGGAAGCTGGGTGTGAATATTTCTGATTTGCTGATTTCGCAGCCAGACACGGGCGAGCAGGCCCTCGAAATTGCTGATACTTTAGTGCGTTCGGGTGCGATTGAAATTCTGGTGATTGATTCTGTTGCGGCTTTAACACCCAAGGCAGAGCTTGAGGGTGAAATGGGCGACAGCCTTCCCGGCTTGCAGGCGCGGTTGATGAGCCAAGCGTTGCGCAAACTCACGGGCTCTATTTCCAAATCCAATTGCATGGTGATTTTTATCAACCAAATCCGCATGAAGATTGGTGTGATGTTTGGTTCTCCTGAAACCACCACGGGCGGCAATGCCTTGAAGTTTTATGCATCGGTGCGATTGGATATTCGCCGCATTGGTGCCATCAAAGACCGTGAGGAAGTTGTTGGCAACCAGACGCGTGTGAAGGTGGTTAAAAACAAAGTGGCCCCACCTTTCAAAATGGTGGAATTCGATATTATGTATGGCGAGGGCATTTCCAAAGTTGGCGAACTTGTTGACCTTGGCGTGACGGCTGGCGTGGTTGAAAAATCCGGCTCTTGGTATTCCTATGAGGGAGAGCGCATCGGGCAGGGCCGCGACAATGCTAAAATTTTCCTCAAGCAGCATCCAGATATGGCCAATAAGATTGAAGCGGCCATTCGTGCCAACGCCGGGCTTATTGCGGCTCGCATCACCGATGGATCAATCAAAGAGGATGACGGTGAAGCCTGATTTGGCATTTTGGGTTTGATAAGTTTCAACCCTGGCTGGGTTGATCAAAACAGCAGGTTCGCCCCACAACCATCCCTGCTAGACTGGAAGCCGCTGGCCCTGTTGGCCGGCGGTTTTTTTAGCTGCGGGGGGTGTTACTTCGTCAGCTGCACGCTTTGCATAATCTCGGCCATTGCCGCGTCATTGGCTTTCTGAGCGTCCTTTGAAGCTTTTGTCGTAAACATAACGAATTTGTCTGGCACGCGGGTTTCAATCAGAGCAATCGAAAACTCGGTAGGGCCATGATCGTCTTTTGCATCGTAATCAAAAACGTGTATTTTCATGCCATGGGCCTCTACGTCATGCGTCTTTGACTGGCTTGATCCAACACCAAGCCTTGTTCAGACAAAACCTTCACGCTCTCAGCAACAGCGTCGCTGATTTTGTCTGCCTTTACCGCTTCAACCGACGCATAAACAGCGCTATCGGGTGAATTCATCTCAATGCCGTGGGTGATTTCAGAAGGTTTCCAATCATCGGGAACATTAACCGTTGCGACAGCGTCTGTGCCGGGAATGGAATACACTTTTGCGACTGCGGATTCTGCGCCGAAAAATGTTGCCGCCAATAGAACCGCAACCGCAAATGTTGGCTTATCAAAATTGTTCACCTAAATCTCCATGCTGAAGTGTTCCCAGCGCAAAATGCCTTACGGTGATTTCCAAATTTCGGTTAAATGGATTATGCGATGAGTTTTCGATTTCGCGGATTGACCAAATCAAAACTTCTTTTCATTTTCAGCCTAAGTTGCTCTAAGAGGGCATAAATTTAACATCAGGCTTATTCATGACTGGCTTAGCGCAAATCCGTTCCACGTTTTTAGATTTCTATAAAAAGCACGGCCATGAGATTGTGCCATCCTCGCCACTGGTTCCGCGCAATGACCCCACTCTGATGTTTGCCAATTCCGGCATGGTACAGTTCAAGAACGTGTTCACCGGGGCCGAGAAACGCCCCTACACCCGCGCCACATCAGCGCAAAAATGCGTGCGGGCCGGCGGCAAACACAATGATTTGGACAATGTGGGTTACACCGCGCGACACCACACGTTTTTTGAAATGCTGGGCAATTTTTCGTTTGGCGATTATTTCAAACCTGATGCCATTGAATGGGCTTGGTCGTTGATCACCAAGGAATATGGCCTGGCCAAGGACAAGCTTTCCGTCACGGTTTATCACAGTGATGATGATGCCTTTAACCTCTGGAAGAAAATTGCCGGCTTGCCGGATAGCCGCATCATCCGCATTGCCACTGCCGATAACTTCTGGGCCATGGGCGACACCGGGCCGTGCGGGCCGTGTTCGGAAATTTTCTTTGACCACGGCGACAAAATTTGGGGCGGCCCGCCAGGTTCAGCCGAACAGGACGGTGACCGCTTCATCGAGATTTGGAACCTGGTGTTCATGCAATATGAACAACTCAGCAAAGAGCAGCGGGTTAGCCTGCCCAAGCCATCCATTGATACGGGCATGGGGCTGGAACGCATGGCGGCCGTGCTGCAGGGCACGCATGACAACTATGAAACCGATTTATTTCGCTCACTCATCGCTGCCATTGTCGAACAAACCAACGTGCCCGCTGAAGGTGAGGCCAAAGCCTCCAACCGGGTGATTGCCGATCACTTGCGGGCCACCTCCTTTTTGATTGCTGATGGCGTGATGCCTTCAAACGAAGGCCGCGGTTATGTGTTGCGCCGCATTATGCGCCGGGCCATGCGCCACGCGGAATTGCTGGGAGCCAGAGAGCCGCTGATGTTCAAGCTGGTGCCAGCATTGGTGCGCGAAATGGGCGCGGCTTACCCTGAGCTTTCGCGGGCGCAAGCCATGATTACAGAAACGCTGAAGTTGGAAGAGACCCGCTTTCGCACAACCTTGGTGCGCGGCATGAAGCTGCTTTCCGACGAGTCGTCTGCCCTTAAAAAAGGCGACACGTTCTCGGGTGAGACGGCATTCAAACTCTACGACACTTATGGCTTCCCGCTTGATCTCACCCAAGATGCATTGAAAGCGCGCGACATTGCCGTTGATGGCGAGGCATTTGCCAAATCCATGGCCAAACAGAAAGCTGATGCGCGAGCCAAATGGAAAGGCACCGGCGAAGAAAAAACCGACACGATTTGGTTTGAAATTCGCGAGCGTGTGGGGCCAACCGAATTTTTGGGCTATGATACGGAACGGGCTGAGGGCGAGGTGATGGCCCTCACGCATGACGGCAAAGATGCCGCGACATTATCTGAGGGACAATCCGGTGCCATCCTTGTCAACCAAACACCATTTTATGGAGAAAGCGGCGGGCAGACGGGCGATCACGGCATCATTCGCCGAGCTGATGGCGCAATGTTCCGCGTGAAAGACACCCAGAAGCGCTTGGGTGACGTGTTTGTGCATAATGGCACGGTGGAGAAAGGATCTTTCCGCGTGGGCCAAGCGGTTGAACTTGAAGTGGATCATCAGCGGCGTTTTGGCAATCGCGCGCATCATTCGGCCACGCATTTGTTGCACGAAGGTTTGCGGCGCGTGTTGGGCCCACATGTGGCGCAAAAAGGTTCATTGGTTGAGCCAAATCGTTTGCGTTTTGATTTTTCCCATTCAAGAGCCTTAAGCGCCGATGAATTGGCAAATGTGGAAGCCATCGCCAATAGCGTCGTTTTGCAGAACGATGCGGTAAGCACGCGGTTGATGTCGGTTGACGCGGCCATAGCTGAAGGGGCCATGGCGCTGTTTGGTGAAAAATATGGCGATGAAGTGCGCGTGGTTTCCATGGGGCGCGATGAAGCGCACCCGCAACGCCAAATTTTCTCTCTTGAACTGTGCGGCGGCACCCATGTGGGCCGCACTGGCGACATTGGCCTTATTCGCATCGTGGCTGAAACTGCATCCTCTGCCGGTGTGCGCCGCATGGAAGCTTTGGTTGGGGAAGCGGCGCGGAACTATCTGGGCGAGCAAGATCGCCGGGTATTGGCCGCAGCCTCAGCTTTAAAGGTGGCACCACAAGATGTTTTGTCGCGCATTGATGTTTTGCTGGATGAGCGCCGCAAGATGGAGCGCGAGCTGGGCGATGCCAAGCGCCAGTTGGCGATGGGTGGCGCAAGTGCTTCTGGCGCAACGCTTGATATTGAAGAAATCAACGGCGTTAAAGTGATAGTGCGATTGTTGAAAGGTGTTGCTGCTAATGATCTTAAACCCATGGCTGATGACGCTAAAAAAGCTGTCGGGTCGGGCATCGTGGTGCTGGTGTCGGTGAGTGATGATGGCAAGGGGGCCGTGGTTGCAGCTGTAACGCCAGACCTTATCAGCAAATACAACGCCATTGACTTGGTAAAAGCTGGGGCGGCGGCAATGGGCGGCAAGGGGGGTGGCGGCAGGCCCGATATGGCGCAGGCCGGTGGGCCCGAAGGCGCCAAAGCTGAACACGCTCTGGTTGCCGTAAAGGCATTGATTTAAGTCATTCTGACCGAACCAGCGCGAAATTTCACTTTGATGCTGCAAGATGATGAAACGTCGCCGCGTTTTGCATTAGCCCGATATTTACCATTGTCACTGATATTGGCGGTGATGGCTTGACTGAGCAGTTGCAGCACATTGCAGAATTTTCATCGCGGCCTCCTGGCGGCCGCGGTTCGCTGGAGAAAATATGGTTCAGATGTTGGCATCGCAAGCCGCCGGTTTTCGTCTTGGGCGGATTGTAGCGTTGCTGTTGCTGCCGCTGCTGTGGATCTCTTTCGTGGTTGTGAATGATGGTTTCCAGCAACTGCGTGGAACGGAAATTACCAGCAATGGCATTGCCTTGATGGACAAGGTTTTCCATTTGATGCTCAACCGATTAAATAAGGGCGACGACCACCGCGAGGAATTTTCTTTTACGCCAGCAGATGAGCAGCTGGCTGATTCTGCCGGAGTGAGCAAAGAATTCAAGCTGGCGCAAGTTGCCGTTTCAAAGGCGCAACCCGACCCGCAAGAAATTTTACAGAAATCATTGGCACTGATGAAGTCGATTGGCACCGGGCCAATGGCAAACAGCTTGGCGGACATGGAAAGCCGGGCCTTGGTCACCGCGGCCAGCACGGTGATGCCCAGCGCTTTGGCCTCATTCGGGGAGATCAGTGAACTGACGGCGGCTTCGCTGCAAACGCCCGATCGCGCCAACGAAAAATTTCCGGAAATAGTCTCAAATGCGGCCGTTTTGCAGTTCAGCGCCAGACAACTCGACGATCTTGTGGTGCGCGCGCGCAGCCAAAGTTCAGATACGCAAGCCTATTCGGACTTACTGCGTTTGACATCGACGTTAACTTTCGACTCTGGCTATTTCAAAGTTCTGCTGTTCGGCCAAGCGGCTGATAGCCACCTGATGATGGGCAATGTGAACAACGCAATTGCGGAAGCCGGCTTCAAGTGGAGCGGTACGCTGAGCAAAGGTTGGGATAACGTGAGGTTCAGGCTGAAAAGCTTGAACCAGGCGCACCGTGAAAATGCCAGCGCGCTGGCTTACCGCACACTTGGCTTGGCCGTGCTGGCCGTGCTGTTTAGTGTCGGCACTTCCATTTCGCTGTTCCGCTCCACCTTGCGCCAACTGGATGAGGTTGAAGCGTCGCGCAAAGCGGCAATTGCCGCGCGGCTTGATGCTGAGCAAGGGGCCAAGGAATTAAGCCAGGTGAACGACAATTTGGCGCAGATGAACAATGAAATGAATCAAAATCTGAAGTCTTTGCAAGCCGCACAAGATCAACTTTTGAAAAAGGGCAGGCTTGAGCAGTTGGGGCAACTCACTGCTACAATTGCCCATGAATTACGCAATCCCTTGGGCGCGGTTCGCACTTCGGCTTTTTTGTTGGAACGCAAAACGCGCGGCAAGGATTTAGGAATTGAAAGCCAGTTACAACGCATCAACAGCGGCATTACGCGCTGCGACAATACCATAACGCAGCTGTTGGATTTCTCACGTTCACGCCAGGTTATTGCAAATCAGGATGATTTTGACGCTTGGCTGGAAAAGATAGTTTCCGAAGAAGCGCAAAGACTGCCGGTTTCAGTTCTGCTGAATTGCAAACTGGGCCTGGCTGGTTTGGCGGTGGCCTTTGACGCAGCGCGCATGCAGCGTGCCGTGGCGAATTTAATTTCCAATGCTTCCGAGGCGTTGGTTGGCAATGGGGAAGAGGCTGCAAAATATACAACTCTTGATCCCACCATTACCATCACGTCGATGCGTGATGGCGACAGCATTGTGGTTTTGGTATCCGACAACGGGCCGGGCATTACACCCGAAGATTTACTGCGCATCCGCGAGCCCCTGTTCACCACCAAGAATTTTGGTACTGGTCTGGGCCTGCCCGCTGTTGAGCAGATTTTAGCGCAGCATGGCGGCAGCTTGGCCGTGACTTCGGCATTGGGTGCTGGTGCGTGCTTCACCATGCGCATCCCTATCGCCGGGGTTGAGGAACTGGTCGCATGAGCATGGAACAGAACAGCCAGGAGATCTCAGCTGAATTTCTTCTGCGCATGCTGGATGCACTGCCGACACCGATCTTCGTGAAGGATAAGGCTGCCCGGTTTGTATATTCGAATCGTAAACATAATGAACTCGTTCAGCTGCGCGGGGATGATATTGTCGGCAAAACGGATGCGCAAATCTATCCATCCCACATTGCACAGGATTATGTGCGCACTGACAAGCTGGTGCTTGAAACAGGCACAATCTCATCAATTGAGGAAATGGCGCTCGCACGCGATGGCACGCAGCAGCCCGTTCTCAATCGTAAAGTGCGTATGCTCGCGCGTGATGGTGAGCCCTATGTGGTGGGAATCAACTTCAGTTTGTCTGAGGTCAAAAAGCGCGAAGATCAATATCTTGCCTTGGCTGAAACCGTTCCCGTTGGGGTTTTGCAGATTGAAGAAAATGGCTCCGTCAGTTTCAGCAATCCAATCACCAGTACATATTTCGTCAAAGCCGAGCAGGGCCTAACCATCTCACAAGTTTCTGCGGCCTTGGGCAACCCCAAGGGCTTTCCAGGGGATGCAACCCGCTTCGAATGCAGCCTTCGTGATTTGGCGGGCGAACAACACTATGTTTTGGTGATCAGTTCCGGGTGGTTGAAGCTAGGCAAGAATTCCAGCCGTTCCTCCATTGTAAGCATCGTTGATATTTCAGAAAACGCCGAACTGAAGCGCATCAATGAAGAAATTTTGCGCCTCAACCGCGAACTTGCCACCAGCATGCAAAAACTGAAAGACGCACAAGATGCCCTGGTTAAAAAAGGGCGGCTTGAGCAAATGGGGCAACTGACAGCCACGATAGCCCACGAGTTGCGCAACCCTCTTGGTGCAGTTCGAACCTCGGTGTTTTTGGTAGAGCGTAAAATAAAGGGCAAAAATCTGGGCTTGGAGCCGCAGTTGCAACGCATCAACAACGGTGTTTCACGTTGCGATGCCATCATCACGCAGCTTTTGGATTTTTCGCGCACCAAACAGCTTGAATGCAAATCCGAAGATCTTGATCAATGGCTGGCTAAATTGTGTGAGGAAGAGGCTAAGCGATTGGCGGGATGTATTAACCTGTCGTGTTACCTCGGGCTTGATGGTGCCCACATTCCGTTTGATCCCAGCCGGTTGCAGCGCGCCATTGCCAATCTTATTTCCAATGCGTCGGAAGCCATGGTGGGAAATGGTGATCTGCCGCTTCCCAGCCAGCGCGAAGAACCCTGTATTCGTTTGACCACGCGCCTGATGGGGCGCCATGCTGAAATTGAAGTTGCCGACAATGGCCCAGGAATAGAAGAAGGTGTAATTGAGAAAATTCGCGAACCACTGTTCACCACCAAAAGCTTTGGCACGGGCCTCGGCGTGCCGGCTGTAGAGCAAATCGCCGCGCAACACGGTGGAACCCTGGTCATCAAATCACAGCCCGGCAGAGGTGCAAGTTTTGTTATTCGCCTGCCGCTTGATCAGCAAGTTAACGTGGACGCCGCCTGACATAGGCAAACGCAAAGTATTTAGAAACACATTGAGGAATAAAAAATGAAGCAGTTGAACATACTTGTTGTTGATGATGATGCTGAAAACGCCGAGTCTATCGCCGAACTATTTTCGGCTGATAATCACCGCGTTATCATTGCCTATAACGGCCAAGAAGCGATTGACGCTTATGCGGCATTTGAGTTTGACGTTGGCTTTTTTGATGTGATGATGCCGGTCAAGAATGGTGTTGAAAGCTTTTTGGAAATCAGAAAGTTCAATCCCACGGCAAAAGTTTATTTCATGACGGGATATTCCGACGGTCAACTGCTGGATGAAGCGCGCGCGGGTGGCGCGCTGGGGGTGTTTTCCAAACCCACCGATCCTGAGCGATTGCTCGACATAGTGGATCACGAAGCGGCATAGCAGCGCTTCCGGGCACCCGCTTTGTCAAGCCATCGCCAAGTGCAGGTTTTTATCCACCGCTTCGATAAAGCCCTCAGTTGTCAGCCACTTTTGATCAGGACCCACCAGAACAGCCAAGTCTTTCGTCATCTTGCCCTGTTCAATCGTCTGTACACAGACATTTTCAAGCGTTTGCGCAAATGTGGCCAATTTGGCATTGTCGTCCAGCTTGGCGCGGTGCTTTAATCCACCTGTCCAAGCAAAAATTGATGCGGTGGAGTTGGTGGAAGTGGGTTTGCCCTGCTGGTGCAAACGGTAATGGCGTGTCACCGTGCCGTGCGCCGCTTCGGCCTCAACAGTTTTGCCATCGGGTGTGAGCAACACAGAAGTCATCAAGCCCAATGAACCATAACCCTGGGCAACCAAGTCTGACTGCACGTCACCATCATAATTTTTGCAAGCCCAGATATAACCGCCCGTCCATTTCATCGCTGAGGCCACCATGTCATCAATCAGGCGATGCTCATAGGTTATGCCTGCGTTTGCGTAATCGGCTTTGAACTCGGTATCAAAGACAGCTTGGAAAATATCTTTGAAGCGGCCGTCATAGATTTTCAAAATGGTATTTTTTGAAGAGAAGTAAACCGGCAGTTTGCGTTGCAACCCATAATTCAGCGAAGCTCTGGCAAACTCGGTGATTGAATCCTCCAAATTATACATCGCCAAAGCGATGCCCGCACTGGGGGCTTTGAACACTTCCTTTTCAATCACCTGGCCATCGTCGCCCACAAATTTCATCGTCAGCGTGCCCTTTCCGGGGAAAGTGAAATCAGTGGCGCGGTATTGATCGCCATAAGCGTGTCGGCCAATGATGATGGGCTTGGTCCACCCCGGCACGAGGCGCGGCACGTTTTCACAAATGATTGGCTCACGAAAAATTACACCACCTAAAATGTTGCGGATGGTGCCGTTGGGTGATTTCCACATCTGCTTCAGGCCAAACTCTTTTACGCGGGCCGCATCGGGCGTGATGGTGGCGCATTTCACGCCCACGCCATATTGTTTGATGGCATGAGCGGCATCAACAGTGACTTTGTCGTCCGTGGCATCGCGGTGTTCCATGCCAAGATCATAATATTTCAAATCGATATCCAGATAAGGCAGAATCAGTTTCTGCTTGATCAAATCCCAGATAATGCGCGTCATCTCATCGCCATCGAGTTCAACAACCGGATTTACGACTTTGATCTTATCCATATAATTTGCCTCTCATCACTTTTGCGAGCGCTATAGCAGGGCGGATGGGTGGCTGCAAATATCCAGTTTTAATGCAAATTTTTTTTGGTGTCTGAGAAAAGTGAGCAGCCTCATTTGGCAAGTTGAGCGGGGGTTCCGGGCCTATGAAAACACGCTGGCACGCTTGGCCCTCCGCCCTAAATTTTTGTTGGCTTTGACACCGCGCCACACCCGTGGCAGGGCAGCGCGATGACGGCAGACTCATCCATCACCAATGCGCTCACATCCAGCGCCTTTCAACGGTTTTTTGCCAGCCGCATTGCCTATCATTTCGCCATGCAGATTATGACAACGGCGGTGGGCTGGCAGGTTTGGGCGGTAACGCACAAGGCCAGTTACCTGGCTTGGATTGGGCTTGCGGTATTTTTGCCCGTCTTGCTTTTGGTGGTGCCAGCCGGCCTGGCGGCGGATCGCTATGACCGCAAACTCATTTTGGGCGCCTGTATGGCGCTGGAGGCGGTGGCGGCCATTGGTTTGCTGACATTTTCCATCTTGGGCGCTGAAGCCATATGGATGGTTTACTTTTGCTTGGTGTTGATTGGCGTGGCCTCGGCATTTGGTAATCCTGCCTCTCAATCCTTGTTGCCCAATATGCTTACGCCGCAACAGTTGGCGCATGGCGTTTCACTTAACACAATGACTTGGCAATCAGCTTCAGTGGTGGGGCCAGCCTTGGGCGGCGTGCTTTTGCTTTTCGGCTCGGTCACCACTTATGGCATCGCTTTGGCCCTGATGGCGGCGGCAACCACTTTGGTCTTTGCCATGGGCCAGGTAAAACAAACCCATCATGAAAACCCTGATACAGGTTTGGGCGCGGTAATGGCGGGGTTCAAGTTTGTGCTGAGCGAACCCATCGTTTTAGGTGCCATCTCGTTGGATATGTTTGCCGTTTTACTGGGCGGAGCGGTGGCCCTGATGCCGATTTATGCTTCCGACATTCTGCACCTTGGTTCGGTGGGCAATGGCCTGTTGCGCGCCGCGCCCGGAATTGGGGCCATTGGCGTGGGGCTGTGGTTGGCCAAATTTGGCATTAAAGAGCGCGCTGGATGGTGGATGTTCATCGCTATTGCGTTGACGGGTGCCGCAATCACGGTGTTTGGTTTTTCAACCACGGCATGGCTGTCGATCTTGATGTTGGTGCTTTACGGTGCCTTTGACATGATCAGCGTCTATGTGCGTGAAATTCTCATGCAGCTATGGATTCCTGATCACGTGCGCGGCCGCGTGAATGCCGTCAACAACGTGTTCATCGGGGCATCAAACCAACTGGGTGAAGCGCGGGCCGGGTTTGTGGCGGCACTGATTGGTGCCGTTCCAGCGGTGGTGATTGGGGGAGTGGGAACCGTGGCAGTTGCGGCGCTTTGGTCTTTGATGTTTCCCAAACTGCGCAATGCGCGGAGCTTGTCGAGTAAAGAATGATCAGGCTGTGACAGTTTTGGGTTTAAATTTGGGCTTGGCCAAATAGTTTGCGAGAATGAATGCCACCAGCGTGGCGACAAAGGCGGCCAGCATCAATTGTGTAGGCCTGTCGCTATATCCCATCAGCGCCTTGAGCAAGGTTCCCGCCAAGCCCTTATCTGGCAAAGCCGAAGACCAATCCCAAACTTCAGCACTCAATATCTCAACAGCGTCGGCGGCTTGCAGGAAATGCGCAGCCTGAGCCGCCATGCCGGCAGCCAGTACCGCGATCAGCGCGGTGGTAACCGAAAACACCCAACGCATGGGGATGCGCACGATACCTTTGTAGGTGACGTAAGATACAGCGCCTCCCAGCACGATGCCCATCAGACCGCCTGAAAGTGATTGCAGGGCAGTGGCGCCGCTGCTGGCTGCTGCCCCATAGAGGAACAAAACAACCTCTGCACCCTCGCGCAGAACTGAAGTTGCGATGACAACTGCAACAGCAATCATGGGCTTTGAGCCACTGGCGGCTTGCTGGCCAAGGGCCTTAAAATCATGTGCCATCTGGCGGCCTTTGCGCGCCATCCACAAAGTATGCCAAGCCAGCATAAAAACGGCGAGAATGAGGATCGCGGCATTCAACATTTCTTGGCCGTAACCGCCAAAAAGGTTGGCCAGCCCGCCAGCGAAGGTGGCCACGATGATTGAGCCCAGAACACCGGCAAGAACGCCGCCCCAGATGTAGGTCAAGGCCCTTGGTGCATGGCCCAACGCAGCGGCCACAATGCCGATGGCAAGGCCCGCCTCAAAAACTTCGCGAAAAACGATGATAAGCGTTGCGAGCATCTATTTTATTACGATCTGTCCTTTGGCCACATCTTCTTGTGGCTCATTCACACAATCATATGTGCCGGGCTTCGGGTTTAACACACGAACCAGAATCGTGCCACCGGCCACCACGGATTTTTCAATCTTGAGACCCTTGCATTCCAATTCAGCCTGGGCGGCGTTCGTGTTAATAAACTTCAAAGTGAAGGTGCTTTTGGCTTCGACAGTGAGGACCGGGGGTTCAAAGTTGGTGCCCTTTAACGTCCATTCCACTGGCATATCATCAGCCAGGGCCAGATTTGAAAAAGTAAGAGATAAAATGACCTGAATTAGCAACTTCATCACAGAGATCCTAATTCCGACTAAATTAGTCGGGTTATTGAGGGTGAATAAATTGGAAATGCGACGCCGTCAAGCGCGAAACTGAAATTGCGGCTTTGCGGCGCAGGGGCTTCTTGTTATGCGAGGCAAACAGGTTGGAAAAATGGCCGGCACAGACAAAAGGCAAGCGCGTTATGAGGGCCCCGCACCCACGGTGGTGTTGGTGAACCCGCAGCTGGGCGAAAACATTGGCATGGCGGCGCGGGCCATGGCCAATTTCGGGTTGATGGATTTGATTCTGGTCGATCCACGCGAAGGCTGGGACAGGCCCAAGGCTGAAGCTGCGGCTTCGGGGGCCATTGAAACGGTGAAGTCCGCAAAGATAGTGCCAGTTTTGGTCGCGGCGTTGCAGCCCTTCAACTATGTTTATGCCACAACGGCGCGGCCACGCGGCATGACGAAAGACGTGATGACGCCAGAACAAGCGGGTGCTGATATGCAGACGCGCATCAATCGCGGCGAGAAAATCGCCATCCTGTTTGGCCGCGAGAGGATTGGTTTAACCAATGACGAAGTATCCTTGGCCGACATGATCATCACTGCGCCCGTTAATCCGGCATATGCCTCGCTCAACATTGCGCAAGCGGTTTTGTTGGTGGGCTATGAATGGTTCAAACCCATGGCGACCAGTTTGGGCATGGCGACAAGTGAGTTGCCCGCGATCGTCAATTCTGGCTTGCAAATGCCAGGCACACAGCCCGCAACGAAAGAGCAGCTATTCGGCTTTTTTGACCACCTTGAAAATGCCTTGGAAGCGGCGGGTTTT
>JANYHB010000005.1 GCA_025359265.1 Hyphomicrobiales bacterium
CGCAAAGTTGAGCATCGCCGCATTCTTGGTTTGCAGATGCACATTGCCCACCGAAATTGCAAGCGCGTCAATGCCTGTTTCGCGTTCAAAATGCGCGGCATCCGCAGGCGATGTCACCTCCGAGCGCTGGCCGTTAACGTAGCCTACATAGCCCACTTCGCCCTCAACCGAGATGCCGCGTGAATGGGCAAGTGCTACAACCTGTTTGGTGAGACGGATGTTTTCATAAATCGGCAAGGCGGAGCCATCAATCATCACCGAGGTAAATCCTGCTTCAATTCCGTCCGCACATTCCTCCAAGGTTTTAGCATGGTCGATATGACAGACCACCGGCACTTTGGCCTGATCCGCCAAATGACGGAACATCTTTCCAAGGATTGAAACCGGTGTGTGCTTGCGGCAACCGGGGCCGGCTTGCAAGATAACAGGTAGATTTAATTCTTCTGCAGCCCGCACATAAGCCCTCGCATCTTCCCAGCCCAATACGACAAGGCCTGCCACGGCGTAGCGCCCTTGCAGCGCTGGCGTGAGCACGTCTTTGAGGGTGGCCGCAGTCATTTGAACTTGGCGATCATATCTTTAATCCCGGGAATGGTTTCAATCTGATAGGCATGCGTGGCTTGGAAAAACTGCACGAGTGGCCGCTGGCTGAGGCCGCCGAGGATGGTGAAATAATACATTTCATAGCCGGGCGCAGAAACGCAAGGATGATAGCCCTGCTTGAGGATCACCGTTGAGCCATTGACGATGTGATAGGCTTCGCCCAGCTTGTCATCTTCGCGCTGCACCAGTTGCAGGCCAAAGCCATGATTGGGGCGAAAGCGGAAATTATAGGTTTCATCATGGCGGGTTTCGAGCGGCAGCCTGTCGGTATCATGCTTATGCGGCGGGAAGCCCGACCAGCCGCCTGCGCCAACCGTGAACAGCTCCGAGACCAGAAGGCGGCCCACTTTTTCACGGTATTTCGCGCCCAAAATATGTTTGATTTTGCGGTGTGTCTTGGTTTCATCCGAACCATACTGCACCATCTCAATGTCTGCCGCGCGCACCTCAAAGGGCGCCAGCACCTTGTCATACTGCGCACCTGCGATGAAAACTTCGGCCGCATCCGAAACGCACACCATTTGGGCCTTGGCACCCGTTGGAACGTAAACGCCTTCGGGCTCACCGTCCCAGACATCTGTGCCGCGGTTGCCGAGCCCTTCGAATGTGACACCTTCGATCTCCACATCCACTGTGCCTGTGGCGGGCACGACCGAAGTTTCATAGCATGGCACCTGGTATTGGAACGCCTGGCCTTTTTTGAGCTTGACGATGTTAAAATAGTTCAACGGCACATGGGCATCGTTAACATCAATGATGGGCTTGTTGGCGTTTTGATAGGGCGTGATGTGCATGGCGTTTCAATACTCTTCGATGAATTTTAGAACTTCGGCTGTGGTGGGCATGGCCGGCGCACAGCCCACACGGGTGACGACAATAGCGGCAGTGGCAGCACCTCGGCGCATGGCAGAAGGGATACTTTCTCCATTCGCGAGGCCTGCGATGAAGCCACCCATGAAAGCATCCCCAGCGCCTGTGGGCTTCAATGCTTTTACCTGGAAAATAGGCGTTTCAAATTCCGCGCCAGCAGTAAAGGTGATGGCACCCTTAGGCCCCATTTTATAGACCACGATCTTGCTCAGTTTGGTGGCCAGTTCGCGCGCTATGTCCAGCCCATCACCGCCAGCCGCGACGACGGCAAATTCCTCATCATTGCCGATAATGATATCGCACTGTTCGGCCGCGGCCCGATAGGCGCTGGCCGCTTCTTCGGCGTTGGCCCAGGAATAGGGGCGATGGTCAACGTCCATAATAACGGCAAGACCTGCCTGATGCGCTGCCGAAATAGCGGCATGTGTCGTACCGCGCGAAGGTTCCTTGGCGAGGTTGGTGCCGGTGAAGATCAGCGCATCATAGTCCCGCCAGGCGATCGTAGACAGTTGATCCTTCTGAACTTCGAAATCTGCAGCACCATTCCGGTAAATCACTGACTGGCAATTTTCAGCCCGTGTTTCCACCACCGCAAGTGACGTGCGTTGTTCGCCGCTTACTTGCGCGATGTGGCGTATATCAATGCTGTAAGTTTCAAGTTGCCGGAGCACGTGGCGGCCCACGGCATCTTGGCTGACGGCGGAAATCAGTGCTGCCTTGCAACCCTGTTTTGTGAGTGCCACGGCGATGTTTGCAGCCGAGCCACCCAGTGCCGCGGTGAAGTGCGTGGCTTCTTCGATGTGCGTTCCTGGCGGGTCGGCATAAAGATCCAGCCCGGCGCGACCGATGACGACATAATTTTTTTTTCCGGCCAGCCGCGACACGAATTCTGTTTCCTCTGACTTGACGCTCTTATCAAATCTCTGTTTAACGGTTTGCATCAAAACAGGCAATTGGAGCAATCCTCTGGGCAGCATCGGGATAGGTGTCGTGGGTGGCGGTTATATGGGCAAGGCCCATGCTGTGGCCATGGCCGCAGTGGCTTCGATTTTTGACACGGCTTTGCGCCCTTCGCTGGAAGTGATCTGCACCACAACTGAAATGGGTGCAGCGGACAAAGCGCGCCAGTTTGGATTTAAAAGATCAACCGGCGATTGGCACATGCTGGTGAATGACCCGGCAGTTGAAGCCATTGTGATCGCGAGCCCCCAAGAAACCCACCGTGATATAGCGCTGGCCGCCTTCGCAAGAGGCAAGCATGTGCTATGCGAAAAGCCTCTCGGCTTGTCACTCGAACAAAGCTTGGAGATGTTGCGCG
>JANYHB010000009.1 GCA_025359265.1 Hyphomicrobiales bacterium
GTAAGCGTTGCGTTTGATGCAGATAATCCAGGCAATTGGGCCTTCCACTGCCACCATCTTTATCACATGAATAGCGGCATGATGGCGGCTATGGCGTATATTTGATCTAAAGCAATTCCTGCAAATGGGGAATGAGCGGTAAATCAGCCGGTGGCATGGGCATGGAGGTTAAGTCTTTTGCCCACACCCATTTTAATTCCTGGCCTTCAAGCGCTTGCGGAATGCCCTTCCAGCGGCGGCAGACGAAGAGAGGCATGAGCAAATGAAAATCTGAATAGGTATGCGAGGCGAAGGTGAGTGGGGCAAGGCAAGAATGTTCAACATTGATGCCGAGCTCTTCTTTCAGCTCTCGGATCAATGCGTCTTCGGGTGTTTCGCCAGGTTCCACTTTGCCACCCGGAAATTCCCACAATCCCGCCAGTGTTTTCCCTGCGGGACGCTTGGCCATCAGAACGCGACCGTCTGCATCAATCAGGGCAACAGCCGATACGAGAAGTGATCTCATTTAACTGCGATAGGAGCCGTTGATGTCGATGTAGCGATGGGTGAGATCGCACGTCCATACCGTTGCCTTGCCTTTGCCTACGCCGATATCGGCTTCGATCTTTATGGTGCGGCCCTTCATGTGGGGCATAATGTCGGCTTCTTGGTAGGTGGGGTTTTTCATGCCCTTGGCTGCAACCAGCACGCCGCCAATTTTAATTTTTAGCTTATCACGGATGGCTTTCTCGCCGGATTTTCCAATGGCCATTACAATGCGACCCCAATTTGCATCTTCACCCGCTATGGCAGTTTTGACGAGGGGCGAATTGGCTATGGTCATACCAATCTTATGAGCGGCCGCATCATTTTCTGCACCAGTGATTTTGATTTCGATGAGCTTTTCGGCACCTTCGCCATCTCGCGCCACTTGCAAGGCAAGGTCAAGGCAGAGAGCATCAAGTGCTTTTGAAAATTGTTTGCGTTCAGGGGGTGATTTTACTGCGGCGCTTTTGCCTGTGGCAAAAAGCAGAACGGTATCAGACGTTGAGGTATCTCCATCGACGGTGATGCAGTTGAAGGAGGGGTTCACCGCAGCGGTTAGAGATTTTTGCAAGATTTTAGCCGTGATTTTTGCATCGGTGAAAATGAAGACTAGCATGGTGGCCATGTCGGGCGCTATCATGCCAGAGCCTTTGGCGATGCCATTGATGGAAACAGTTTTGCCACCGATTTTGATTTGTGCCGTTGCCATTTTTGCAAAAGTATCGGTGGTCATGATGGCGTTGGCGGCCATGTCCCATGCGTTGGGCTTGGCCTCAGCAACTAACGTTGCCATTGCATTGACGATGGGCGCGGGGTTCAGCGGCTCTCCAATCACACCAGTGGAAGCCTGAAAAATTTCGGCCTGTTTGCAGCCCAGCTTTTTTGCAGTGGCGGCGGCCACGGCTTTCACGGTGGCAACCCCTTTTTTACCGGTGAAAGCGTTGGCGTTTCCAGCATTCACAACGAGCGCGCGGGCCGTGCCGGCTTTAAGATTTTTTGCGCACCAATCAACCGGGGCCGATGGCGATTTTGATTTTGTCAAGCATCCCGCAACGGTGGTTCCGTCAGCCAGTGTGGCCAACAAAACATCCATGCGATTTTTATAGCGAATGCCCGTTGCCGCGGTTGCCAATGCCACGCCCGCAATTTCTGGCATTGCGGGAGTGCTGGTTGGCGCCAAAGGTGAAACGACAAGCGCCATAGGCTCCCTCCGATTATATTATTGCTTCTTTGGGTCGGTGTTTGCGTCTGGCAGTGAAAGGTCACCTTTTCCGGCATCTTCCGTCTGGCCCAGAACGGCTGCCGCTGCACCATTATCTTGCGGTTTGGGCGCCGCATCATGCTGGGCCTTGGCTTCCGCTTGCGCCTTTTTTAAATCAGGATCAAGAATTTCAACCTTGGCGGTGCCTTGCAGCGAGGCCAATTTGGCCTGAACCTTGTCGCGCACCAAAACATTTCTGATGGCTTCTTTCACTTGGTCATAGGGTTGGGCAGAACCCATCTTGCGATCATCAAGGCGGATGACATGCCAACCGTAATCGGTTTTTATGGGTGCCGAGACTTCGCCTGCCTTGAGAGCAAATGCTGCTTTTGAAAATTCGGGCACCATTTCTGGCGCAGTGAAATAGCCTAAATCACCACCATAATCCTTGGATCCGTCCAGACTATACTGTTTGGCCAGATCTTCAAACTTGCCGCCAGCTTTCAGCTTTGCCTCAATATCATTGGCTTCTTTCTCAGTGGCCACCAAAATATGGCGGGCGCGAATACGTTCTGTTTGTTGAACCTTGGCCGCCTCTTTTTCGTAAGCCACTTTTATTTCGGCTTCAGTTACAGTGGGCGCAATTTTTTCAGTGAGGTAAGAATCGCGCAGCGCTTTGGCCTGATAAGCAGCCAAGCGGCGCTTATAGTCATCCGAGTTGGCAATGCCTTCTTGGGCCGCAACTTGGGCCAGCAAATGCCGCTCAATCAAGAATTCAACCACGAAAGGAAAGCGCAGTTTTGCCGGCATGTTCGGCAACTGGCCGATGACGTCATCGAAAGCCATGCGCACTTCTGAGGTTTTAATTTCATAGCCGTTCACCGTGGCCACGGTTTTATCTTCGCCGCCCAGCGTGGCTGGACTTGTGGCAGTTTGGGCCGCGACACCTGAGGCCAAGCTTAATGTGATCAAGCTGGAAAGCAGGGCGGTTTTCAAAAGAAAGTGAACGTGTTTCATGTATCCCATCATCTCTGGCCCTGTAACAACGACCGTATATTGAGGCTTTGGCCTTGAAACAAGGCGAGAATATGCCTTTTCGGGCCGCTGTTGCGGCAGTGCAACAGGTTGAAAGTGGCCTTCGGGCTGCCTATCTCGAGCCCTCTATAGGATTGGGTTTCCACAAGCCGTTTCTCTGGGCTATATGCGGGCCAAATCAGTTAACATTTAAGGGCTTTAGCCTTCTAGGATCAAATCACATGCTCGGATTGGGTAATCTCGCCGCCAAAGTTTTTGGGACGACAAATGGTCGTAAATTAGTGCCGTTCCAGAAGCGGGTGCCCGCCATCAACGCGCTGGAAGCCAAATATGCAGCCTTGAGTGATTCGGAGTTGAAAGACCTTACGGTTCAGTTCAAAGCCGAGTTGGCCGCGGGCAAAACACTCGATGAATTGTTGGTGTCGGCATTTGCCGCCGTGCGAGAGGCGTCCAAGCGCGCTTTGGCCCTTCGCCATTTTGATGTGCAATTGGTGGGTGGCATGGTGCTGAACGCCGGCATCATTTCTGAAATGAAAACCGGGGAGGGCAAAACCCTGGTTGCCACGCTTCCAGTCTATCTGAACGCGCTTGCCGGCAAGGGCGTTCATGTGGTGACGGTGAATGACTATCTGGCCAAGCGCGACGCAGCGTGGATGGGCAAAGTTTATTCAGCGCTCGGAATGACCACGGGGGTGATTGTGCACGGGCTGGACGACAGCCAACGCCGCGCGGCTTATGCCTGTGATATTACTTACGGCACCAACAACGAGTTGGGTTTTGATTATCTGCGCGACAACATGAAATATCATCTGGAAGAAATGACACAGCGCGGCCACCATTTTGCGATTGTGGACGAGGTGGATTCCATCTTGGTGGATGAGGCGCGCACACCACTTATTATTTCCGGCCCGGTTGATGACAAGTCGGATCTCTATAACACGCTTGATCGCTTTATTCCGCAACTTGCCGCAACAGACTATGACCTGGATGAAAAGTTGCGGCAGGTGACGCTGACTGAAGTGGGCAATGAACACCTTGAACAGCTGCTGCGCGAAGCGGGCATTTTGAAAGAAGGCAATCTTTATGATGCCGAAAATGTGACGGTTATCCATCACATTCAAAATGCCTTGCGCGCGCATAAATTATTTACGGTGGACAAAGATTATATCGTGAAAGACAATGAGGTTGTCATCATCGATGAATTTACCGGCCGCATGATGCCGGGGCGGCGCTATTCCGAAGGGTTGCATCAAGCCATTGAAGCCAAGGAGCATGTGCAGGTTCAGCCTGAAAATGTGACGATGGCCTCGATTACATTCCAAAATTATTTCCGCATGTATGAAAAACTTGCGGGCATGACAGGCACAGCTTTGACTGAGGTGGATGAGTTCATCGATATTTATGGGCTTGATGTTTTAGACGTGCCAACCAACGTGCCCGTGGCGCGGTTGGATGAGAATGATGAGGTTTACCGCACAGAGCGCGAAAAATTCAATGCGATTACCCAAACGATAAAAGACGCACAATCGCGCGGGCAGCCGGTTTTGGTGGGCACAGTTTCGATTGAAAAATCTGAGACGCTTTCCAATGCGATGACGGCGGCAGGCATTAAGCACAGTGTTTTGAATGCGCGCTATCATGAGCAAGAGGCGCAGATCATCGCGCAAGCTGGTGCCCCTGGAGCTGTGACAATTGCCACCAACATGGCTGGCCGTGGCACTGATATTAAACTGGGTGGCAATCTGGATATGCGCACTGAGCAAGAGCTGGCGCATCTGCCTGAGGGGCCTGAGCGTGAACACGCCATTCAAAAGATCAAAGATGAGATTGAAAGCAACAAGCGCATTGTAATTGCCGCTGGTGGTTTGTTTGTAATTGGCACTGAGCGCCATGAGAGCCGCCGCATTGATAACCAGTTGCGTGGGCGCTCTGGGCGCCAAGGTGATCCGGGCCGGTCGCGGTTTTATCTTTCGCTGCAAGATGACCTGATGCGCATTTTCGGCACGGACCGCTTGGACGGCATGCTGCAAAAGCTTGGCCTCAAAGAAGGTGAAGCGATTGTTTCAACCTGGATCAACAAGGCCCTGGAAACCGCGCAGAAAAAAGTGGAAGCGCGCAATTTTGATATTCGCAAAAACCTGCTGAAATTCGACAATGTGATGAATGATCAGCGCAAAGTGATTTTTGATCAGCGTATTGGCATCATGAAAGGCATCGAAGTTTCAGAAACCGTTGACGATATGCGCCACGAGGTCGTTTCTGATCTTGTGACCAAACATATTCCTGAAAATGCTTATGCTGAGCAATGGGATGCAACGGGCCTTCGCGAGCGTTTGCGCGAAGCTGTGGCGATTGATTTTCCGGTTGATGAATGGGCCAAGGAAGAGGGTATTGCCGAGGAGCAAATTCGCGAGCGTGTGGCCAAGGCGGCCGATGAATTCTACGTATCCAAACGCGATGAGTGGAACAAGGCCATGCCCGAACAGAACCTGCCGCAGCAGATTGAAAAATCGGTGTTGTTGCAAACTCTCGACAGATTGTGGCGCGACCACATTATTGCCAATGATTATTTGCGGCAGGTGATCCATTTGCGCGGCTATGGCCAACGTGACCCACTCAACGAATATAAAACGGAAGGCTTCACCATGTTTCAGAGCATGGTGAGCCGTTTGAAAGAGGCGGTGACGGGGCAGCTGATGCGCGTGCAGCTGCAATATGATCAGGCGGGAGCTTTGCCACAAGAAACGCCATTGCCACCGATGGAGCTGCATCACATTGATGCCACAACCGGGCAAGATGAAGCTGGCACCCAGCAACTGGTGGTTGGCGAAATGCGCATGGAAACTGCGGCCAAGAAACCCAAGCGCGCGGTGAAGTTGAACCCCAAGAAACCTGAGACATGGGGCCGCGTTGCACGCAATGATGATTGCCCCTGTGGCTCTGGCAAAAAATACAAGCACTGCCATGGGGCCTTGGTTTAGGCAGTGGTGATCGGCTGGCTTGAACATAGAATTCCGCCGCCCTTGGTGATGGTGATTGTTGCTGCGCTGATGTGGTTGGGCCATCTTTTGCTTGGTAATGATTTGGCGGGTGGTTGGTTGCTGGTTGTTGGATCAACTTTTTGCATTGCGGGCGTGGGTGTAGCGGTGACGGGTTTTAGAACGATGGTGGCGGCGCACACGTCTCCAAGCCCCACACAAATTGATCTTGTCAAATATATGGTAACCGGCGGAATCTACTCGCGCACGCGCAACCCGATGTATCTGGGCATGGCATTATTGCTGATCGGCCTTGAATGCATCTTGGCAAATGTCTGGTTGTTGCTTGGGCCGCTTGTATTTGTGTTTTTCATACAACGGTTTCAAATTGCACCAGAAGAGCGTGTGCTGTTACACAAATTTGGCTTGGAGTATGAGGGTTATCGCCAGCGCGTTCGACGTTGGATTTAGGTTTTTTGTGACAATAGGTCTTTTGCTGAAACCAGTGCTCCAATCGTAATCAGCACGCAGACTGCTGCGATTGACCAATGCCAAGCGGCATAACCCGCGATCAACATGATCATCGTTGAGAGCAGGGGTGCGGCATAAGACAAAGCGCCGAGCACCATGACATCGCCACGCTTCATGCCAATGTCCCAGGCGAAGAAGCCGATGCCTAGCGGCAAGAGGCCCAGCGCTACGATTGCCGCCCATTGCATGGTCGTTTGGGGAAAGACTGTTGGCTCCAGCGCGAAGTGCAATGCGGTCGCCACAACAGAAGTGATGAAGCAGAATCCGGCCACCACATCGGTTGGCACATTGCCCATGCGCTGCGAGGCCACTGAATATGCCGCCCAAATGACGGCGCAGGCCATGGCGAGGAAGTGGCCCAGTTTTAAGCCGGAGGCAAAGCCCACGGTGAAGCCATTGGTGATGATGAGAATTGCGCCGATGAGGCCCAATGCGATACCAATCATATGGTGCGATTTTATTTTTTCATCTGGCAAGAATGCAGCGAAGACAATGATCAACAACGGCCAAAGATAAGCGATGAGGCTGGCTTCGATAGGTGGGGCTGATTGTAAAGCGAAGAAATACGTGCAGTGATAGAGGCACAAACCGCCCGCACCCAAGGCCCAGACATGCCACCCCTGTTTGAGATTGGCGATGGCCCCGTGGCGCAAAGGCCAAGTTGCAGCGCCCGTTAAGCCGCCGATCAAAAAGGTGATAGCGGCCAATTCAAACGGTGGAATGTTGCCCGCCAAGGTGGTGAGCAGTGCGAGAAAGGCCCAGGTGAGGACGGCACAAAAGCCGATTGCCGTGGCCGTGTTTGTTCCCAAGGATTTAGCGTTTGCCGTTGATGGCAAGGTAAATTGAATAAAGCGAGGTGGTGCCGCAAATGAAAAGGCGATTTAATTTGGCGCCACCCCAGCACACGTTGGAAACAAGTTCTGGAATTTTTACTTTGCCGATGAGCGTGCCATCGGGGTGGTAGCAATGTACGCCGTCTGCGGCCGAAGTCCAGATACGGCCGTCTTGATCCAGACGGAAACCATCAAATAATCCAGCGGTACAATCAGCGAAGACTTCTCCGCCGCTGAGCTTGTTTTCTTTGACTTTAAATCGGCGAATATGTTTGGGGCCATTCTCTTTATGCGTGACACCGGTGTCGGCGATATAGAGCTCACTTTCATCGGCTGAAAAAGCCAAGCCATTGGGCTTTTCAAAATCATCGGCTACGATGGTGATCTCGCCTGATTTAGCGTCGATACGGTAAACCTGGCACTTGCCAATTTCACTTTCTGCTTTGCCGCCCTCGTAGTCAAAAAGGATGCCATAGGATGGGTCGGTAAACCAAATGCTACCATCATTTTTCACCACCACATCATTGGGTGAATTGAAGCGCTTGCCGTTGTGTTTGTCTGCGAGAATAGTGATCGCGCCGTCATGTTCGGTGCGGGTGACGCGCCGTGCAAGATGCTCGCAGGTTACGAGACGGCCTTGCGGGTCTGTGGTGTTGCCATTGGAATTGTTGGACGGTTGGCGGAAGACTGAGACTGTGCCCCCGGCTTCGTCAAAGCGCAGCATCCGGTTGTTGGGAATGTCTGAAAAAATCAATGAGCGCATGGCGGGAAACCACGCCGGGCCTTCCAACCAGCGGCCACCCGTCCACAGCCGCTCCACCCGCGCATGGCCGACAAGACAGGTGCCGAAGCGTTTATCGAGATGTTCGTATCCGGTGCCCTCTGGTTCGCCGTAAAACATGGTTTTTCGCCTTTTGTTGACTTCCCTCGGGTTCGTTCTATCATCTCGAACGTTATGCGTCACCACTGATGCGGGAGAGACTGGGTTCGCCCAGCGCCGAAGGAGCAACCGCCCCGGAAACTCTCAGGCAGAAGGACCGCTTTGGTGGGATGAACTCTGGAGAGCAGAGGCGTTTTTTTAACGTCGCTCACCGAAGGAGAAAGCAGTTGGGTGTCGGAGTGACCCAAAGGCGAAAACTCTCAGGTTCCTGACAGAGGGGGCAGGCTCAGTTTGAACTGGGCCTTGCCGGGTATTGTCAGGAGACCATCAATTGAGCGAAAAACTTCAACGTACAGCTTTGTTTGAAGCGCACCAAGCGCTTGGGGCGAAGCTTGTGCCATTTGCCGGCTATGAAATGCCCGTGCAATATCCCATGGGGGTGTTGGGTGAGCATAACTGGACGCGCCAGAATGCGGGGCTTTTTGATGTTTCGCATATGGGGCAAGGTTTTATTGTTGGGCCAGATTTTGCAACGTCGGCAAGGGCCATGGAACAGTTGGTGCCTGCTGATCTATTGGGTTTGCAGCCACATCAACAACGGTATTCACAATTATTGAATGCGGATGGCGGCATTCTTGATGATCTGATGATTACACGCGCGGCTTATACAGGTTATGAAGGCTGGCTTTATGTTGTGGTCAATGCGTCGCGTAAAGATGCTGATTATGCGCACATTACAGCGCATTTACCTGAAGGTGTGACGCTACAGCCGGGCGTGGATATGGCTCTGTTAGCCTTGCAGGGGCCAAAGGCCGAAGCCGTTTTGGCAAAGCTCAACCCTGCCGTGCTGGAACTGAGCTTCATGCATTACGCTTCACTGAAAATCAGTGGCGTTGAAGCGCATGTTTCACGCTCTGGTTACACGGGCGAAGATGGGTTTGAGATTTCGGTTTATGCCAAGGATGCGGTAAAACTTTGGGATCTGCTTTTGAGAGACGAATCTGTGAAACCCATCGGCCTTGGTGCGCGGGATTCGCTGCGACTTGAAGCGGGCTTGTGTCTTTATGGCCATGATATTGATGAAACCACATCGCCTATCGAAGCTGGTTTGCAATGGTCCATCGCCAAACGGCGGCGCGTTGAAGGTGGGTTTATTGGGGCTGAACGTGTGCAACGTGAGCTGAGCGAAGGTGTTTCGCGCCGACGTGTGGGCATAAAGCCTGATGGCCGTGCCCCAGCGCGGGACGGCACTGAAATTCAAGATCTCGCGGGCCGCAAAATTGGTGTGGTCACATCCGGTGGGTTTGGCCCCACGGTGAATGGGCCGGTGGCGATGGGCTATGTTGAAGCGGCGTTATCACCGGTGGGAACTGCTGTACAATTGCTGGTGCGCGGGCAAGCCTTGCCCGCATCCGTGGTAAATCTGCCCTTCGCTACCCATAATTTCAAGAGGACATAACATGCATTATTCCAAAGACCATGAATGGATCGTTGTTGAGGGTGGCATTGCCACGATCGGCATTACAGACCACGCACAACAACAGCTGGGCGATGTGGTATTTGTCGATCTCCCGAAAGTGGGCCGCGTGGTGAAGGCCAATGAAAGTGTCGCTACTGTTGAAAGTGTGAAAGCGGCATCGGAAATTTATGTTCCGGTATCCGGTGAAGTCATTGCGGTGAATGACGGGCTTACGGGCGATCCGGCTTTAGTCAACCGGGCAGCCGAAAGTGAGGCGTGGTTCATGAAAGTCAAGATGAGCGATGCTGCCGAATTGGCCACGCTGATGGATAAGGCCGCTTACGACAAATTTGTGGGGTAATACGATGGTTCCATTTTCCGCGCGCCATATTGGGCCCAATGCTGCTGAAACAGCTGCGATGTTGCGAGTGCTTGGTGCGGCTTCGCTTGATGATTTTATCGCCAAGGCTGTGCCCGCAAAGCTGCGCTCTCAGCGCCCTTTGGAATTAGAACCTGCCCTTAGTGAAGCGGAAGCTTTAGCCAAGCTTAAAGCCATGGCCGCGAAGAACAAGGTTTTCACCTCGCTTATCGGCATGGGTTATCACGGCACGCATACGCCTCCGGTGATTCTGCGCAATGTATTGGAAAACCCGGGTTGGTATACAGCTTACACGCCCTATCAGGCGGAGGTGAGCCAAGGGCGCTTGGAGGCGCTGCTGAACTACCAGCAAATGGTGATAGATCTTACCGGGATGGATTTGGCCAATGCCTCGTTGCTGGATGAGGCGACGGCCGCGGCTGAGGCAATGACGCTGGCAAAACGTGCGGCAAAGTCTTCGTCCACTGTGTTTTTTGTGGATGCTGACACGCACCCGCAGACGATTGGCGTTTTGCAGACCAGAGCCAAGGGGTTTGGTATTGAGTTACGTGTCGCAGATGTTGCCATGATGAAGCCGATTGAGGTTTTTGGCGCATTATTGTCTTATCCGGGTTCTTCAGGCGCCGTGCGTGATTATGCTTCGGTTATCGCCAAACTGCACGAGGCAGGTGCATTGGCCATCATGGCGACTGACTTGCTGGCGCTAACCTTGCTGAAATCACCGGGGGAGTTGGGTGCTGATATTGCACTGGGGAACTCGCAGAGGTTCGGCGTGCCCATGGGTTATGGCGGGCCGCACGCGGCTTTCTTTGCGGTGAAGGATGACTTGAAGCGGATGATGCCCGGGCGGCTTATTGGCGTTTCGCAGGATGCCGTGGGCAATCGCGCTTTTCGCATGGCTCTGCAAACCCGCGAGCAACATATTCGCCGCGATAAAGCCACATCGAATATCTGCACGGCGCAAGTTTTGCTGGCGGTGATGGCGGGGTTTTATGCCTGCTGGCATGGGCCTGAAGGACTTAAAGCAATGGCTGAGCAGGTTTATGCAAAAACTCAGCAACTTGCGGGGGCGTTGAAGAGTGCGGGGCATGTTCTTGTTTCTGAATCTTTTTTTGATACTTTAACGGTGCGTACAAAAGGCAGCGCCAAGGCCGTGATTTCTGCAGCTGAGAAAGCAAAGATCAATTTGCGTCTCGTCGATAAAACACATGTCGGAATTAGCTTGGATGAAACGACGACAGACGAAGTGGTGGAGAAGCTACTCCATATTTTTGGTGCGAAACTTGCGGCACCAGCGGGAGGTATTCCCCTGCATTTGAAACGACTATCCACTTATCTCACTCATCCGGTTTTTCATATACACCGCACCGAAACGGAGATGATGCGTTACATGCGCTTGCTGCAAAGCAAAGATCTGGCACTCGATCAGGCCATGATTCCTCTCGGCTCTTGCACGATGAAGTTGAATGCAGCGGCAGAGATGATTCCCGTCACCTGGCCTGAATTTGGCGGGTTGCACCCGTTTGCCCCCAAATCCCAAACCGGGGGTTATACCGAGATGTTTCTCAGCCTGGAAAAAATGCTCTGTGAAATTACTGGTTTTGACGCGGTTTCGCTGCAACCGAATGCCGGCAGCCAAGGCGAATTTGCGGGCCTGCTGGCCATTCGGCGATATCACGATGCCTGTGGCGATAAGCTCCGCGATGTGTGCCTTATTCCCGTTTCGGCCCATGGCACAAACCCCGCTTCAGCTGCCATGTGCGGCATGAAAATTGTGGTGGTTGCGTGCGATCATTTGGGCAATGTGGATATGGCTGATTTGGAAACCAAGGCTAAATTGCATGAAGCGCAATTGGCCGCACTGATGATTACTTATCCATCAACGCATGGGGTTTATGAGGAAAGCATTGTCGACATCTGCCGCGTCATTCACGACCATGGCGGGCAAGTCTATCTGGATGGTGCGAATTTGAATGCGCAAGTGGGCTTAATGCGTCCGTCGGAATTGGGTGCAGACGTTTGCCACATCAATTTACATAAGACGTTTTGCATTCCCCATGGTGGAGGCGGGCCGGGGATGGGGCCCATTGGCGTGCGTGCACATCTGGCCAAGCATCTGCCAGGCCATGACGTGGTGCCACTGGCCAGTGGCAAAACCGGAGCGGTATCTGCCGCCCCTTACGGGTCTGCTTCCATTTTGCCAATTTCCTGGATGTTCATTGCCATGATGGGTGGGGCAGGGTTGACGCAGGCCACCAAGATGGCAGTGCTGAGCGCCAACTATATGGCGGCACGATTGCAGCCCCACTTTCCCATTTTATATTCAAGCGCTTTGGGCAGTGTGGCCCATGAGTTCATTTTGGATTTGCGTTGGGTAAAAGAAAAATGCGGCATTGGCGTTGAAGATGTGGCCAAGCGGCTGGCAGACTATGGCTTCCATGCGCCCACCATGTCTTTCCCCGTGGTGGATACGTTGATGGTGGAACCCACAGAGAGCGAAGCCAAGCGCGAATTAGACCGATTTTGTGAGGCCATGATCGCAATTTCGGGTGAAATAAAAGATGTGGCCGAGGGCCGTATCGATAAACTGAATAATCCCTTGAAGAATGCGCCGCACACCCACCAAGATTTACTAGGGGAGTGGAAACATCCTTATTCGAAACAACAGGCATTCTTTCCCTTGGGAGATCACGGTGGAAAGTATTGGCCGCCGGTTAAGCGTGTGGACAATGTGTTTGGAGATCGAAACTTGATGTGTTCCTGCCCACCCATGGAAGACTATCTACAGGCGGCGGAATAGAGACGGATTAACAGAAGTTGGCCGTCTTTCCCGCTGCGAGGGGTGGAACAATGCTTCGGTATCTTCTGATGATGAGTATTGCGCTGAGCCCCATAGTGGCTGCGGCGCATAGCTTGACAGATTTGCCATTGGGCGACCAATTGCGATCAAATGCGCCACAAAAAAATCATCTCTGGCCATGTCGCGTCGAAGCAGATGCAGGTGGGGCATTTAATGATGGCCCGTGGATCAACAAGGCGGCTGGCACCTATGACCGTATCGCCAAACCGCATGTGCCTGGAGATGTGAAGTGGCCAAATAAATTTAGCGTGAGTTTGGTCGACGGAAAGCGGATTTTTGCAAGCAATGATTTGCCTGATCATGGTACGGGCACTTATCCCATTCCTTCCAACAGTGTTGCCTATCAATATGATCGCAACCCCAATGGCATTAAACCCCAGGCATTGAGTTTCAGTTTGCCCTCTGATCCACAGTTGGCAGCGCAAGCTTCGTGTGCGCCGGGCGCGGTGGGGATTTTACTTTCAGGCGTAGCGCTGTTCAGCGCCATTGATGCGCCAGGTCGGGATGCCATGGCGCATGAAGTTCAAGATAATTGTGACGGCCACCCGCAGGTGACGGGGGTTTATCATTATCACGCGCTTTCGTCTTGTGTGGCAGATCACCAAATGCCTGATGGCAGTTCCGGCCTTGTTGGCTATGCCATAGACGGTTTTGGCATCTATGGTTCTTATCAAGCTGGAGGCAAAAAACTGGATAGCAAAGATTTGGATGAATGCCATGGCTTAACCAGTGAAGTGCTGTGGGATGGCAAGAAAGTTTCAATGTATCACTATGTTGCAACGGATGATTTTCCATATACCGTGGGCTGCATTAAGGGTAGTTTTGATCTCAAATTGATTCAGGTTTTAAGCGGCCCGCGGCCATGGTTTTGGCAATAAAAAAGCCCAGCGCAGCGGCTGGGCTTTTAGAGTTTGAGTGGTTGCTCAGTTGGTTTTTGAACGCACCGCAGCGATTGATTCAGCGATGAGTTTTACATTGCCCTTCTGACCAGCGATGATGTGGCTGGCGGCAGCAATGGCCAAATCAGCAGCCTGGTTGCGCACGTCCTTGGCGGCTGCGTCTTGGGCTTGGGCGATTTTAGTTTCAGCCTGATTGGTGCGCCGAACAATGGCTTCGCTTAATTTCTTGGCCGCATCAGCCGCAAATTCTTTGGCTTGCGATTGGGCAGAAGCGATAATGTCGGCTGCCTCCGTTTGGGCGTCCAACTTCTTTTGCTTATAATCCGCTAAAAGCTTTTCAGCGTCTTCACGCAGTTTGCGTGCGGCTGCCAATTCCTTTTCAATCAGATCAGCGCGGCTATCAAGTGCCGCACCGGCTTTGCGATGGGCACCAGCCCAGAAAACAATGCCCAAAAAAATGACCAGAGCAACGAAAGCGTAGAAGGTTTGATCAAATTGCATTCTGAGCCCCTCAATTTTTGACGGCTGCAACGGCTTTGGCTGCCGCCGGTTTCAATGTTTTGACGCCGGTTAGTTGAGCGACAATATCAGCCGCTGAGTCAGCGGCGATGGTGTGCAAGGACTGCAGCGCTTTGGCTTTGGCCTTGGCAATCGTGTCTTCAGCGGTTTTAATCTTGGCGGCCAGTTCGCTATCGAGCGCCTTCTGCTGGGAGGCAGCGATAGAAGCAGCCTTGTCACGCGTGGCTTTGCCGATTTCGCCGGCGTTGGAGCGCGCGTCGGCGAGAGACTTTTCATAGGCTCTGAGTGCCGCCTCAGTTTCATTCTTGAGTGCTTGGGCGCGCGCCACGTCACCATCAATCTGGTTCTTGCGGGCTGCCATGATGGCGGCAAGGCGCGGCAACACCAATCTTGAAAGCAATGCGTAGAGCAAGGCAAAGAAGATCACCAGCCAGAACAGCTGTGATGGAAAAGTTGAGCTATCCAGTGGCGGAAATGCGCCGCCTTCTGGCTGGCCTGTGGTCTCGGTTGTTTCGGTAATGGTTGCCATGTTGCCTGAACTCAAAATGCCTTAGCCGACCCAAAATTGGGCCGGCTGTATTGGTATTTCTTTTGATGCTTAGTTGGCAACAAAGAGAAGGAGGAGAGCCACAACCAGCGAGAAAATGCCGAGGCCTTCGGCCAGAGCGGCGCCGATGAGTGCGTTGGTGAATTGGGCACCAGCCGCAGCCGGGTTGCGCAATGCGCCGCCGAGATAAGCGCCGAAGATGTGGCCAACACCGATGCCTGCCCCGCCCATGCCAATGCATGCGATGCCTGCGCCGATCAATTTTGCTGCGTGTGCGTCCATTTTAGTTCTCCTTGAAAAGTTGGACTTTTAAATCCGGTTTAGTGATGAGTGTGAAGCGCGTCATTAAGATAAACGCACGTGAGAATTGCGAAAACGAAGGCCTGTAAAAAGGCTACGAGGAATTCCAAGGCTGTCAGGGCCACCGCCATCAACAAGGGAGCGAGCGAACCGATAATGCCGCCAAGGCCCAAGGCAACGAGGCTGACAACGAAACCTGCGAATACTTTTAGAACGATATGCCCAGCCAGCATATTGCCGAATAAACGCAGGCCAAGTGATATCGGGCGCGAAAGAAATGATATAATTTCAATCAGCGAAATGAACGGCAAGATGGCGAGTGGCACGCCCGATGGCACGAAGAGTTTAAACCAACCCAACCCGTGCTTCATGATACCGACAACGACAACCAACCCCACAACAAACAGCGCCATGGAAGCCGTTACAATCACATGGCTGGTGACGGTGAAGAAATAAGGGAACATGCCAAGCATATTGGCGACGAGCACGAATGAGAAAAGTGAGAACACCAGTGGGAAGAAAGCTGCACCTTCATGGCCCAAAACATTTTCCACCATGTTGTGAACCAGGCTGTACCACATTTCACCAACAGATTGCAGGCGACCAGGGACGAGCGCCCGTTTTGTTGTGGTGAGCAAAAGGAAGCCAACGGTGAGCAACACGATGAAGCCCATGAACAGGTTTGAATTGGTGAAGCCAATATCATAGCCCAAAATATTCCAGGGACCCAAAATGTTATGGATGCGAAATTGATGGATGGGATCGTTGACCACTATTTATCCTCGGTTTCGTCGTCGTTCGGCTTCGGCATTTTGGCCAGTTCTTCAGCGCTGGGTGCACTGCGGTTTGCACTACGTGACATATTGACCATGCCAGCCCCAAACCCTGCCAGCAGGAATATGATAAAGAACAGTGGAAGGGTGTGGAAAATATAATCCAAACCGTAGCCCAAAAGCCCCCCTACCAATATGCCAGCGACAAATTCGCTGACCAAGCGGTAGCCCCTGGAATAATCCGTTGCCCCTTGATATTGCGTCGGCGGTTTTTCTGCCTGTGCCGTCTGCTTTTTTTCGGCTGCCAAGCGGCTGCCGAGGTCTTGCAGGCGGGCGGAAATATCGCCGAACTTCGCATCGGATTCTGGTTTCAAGTCTTTCTGACGTGCCATCGTGTTGCTTGCGCCTAAAAAGCCTTGAAAACAGCCGTTTCAAAGCGCGCTCTTGATAGTTACGGGCAGTTCACCTGTCAAGGTTTGGATTGGTTTATCAAGCCATTGAAATGTTTAGTTTTTCGGAGACGCGTTGAAAAAAACAGCGAATCTCATTTAGTTATAACAGATTTCGCCTTTGCAAGTCTGCCGCCAAGCCTGCGGGGGAGATGAAATGGTGGCCTTGCATGCCCACGGCCTCAGCACCTTTAACGTTCCGCAAGCTGTCATCGATGAAAATGGAATCGGCAAGGCTGATGTTATTGCGGCTGGCAAGAAGGTGGAAAATCTCCGGCCCCGGCTTGAGCATTTTCTCATCACCCGAAACAATGATGTCGCGGAATAAGTTCAAAAACGGGAAGCGACTGCGGGTGGCGCGGAACGTGTCGCCGTTCCAATTGGTGATGGCATAAAGCGGTGTAGCTTTTTTATGCAGCGCTTCCAGAATATCCACGCTGCCCATGATTGCACCGGGCACCATTTCCATCCAGCGATCACGGTACATGGCGATTTCCGCAGCCCGCTCGGGGTGGCGAGAGGTGGCTTCCGTGACCGCTTCATCAAAGGAGCGGCCCTTGTCTTGTTGCAAATTCCACTCGTTGTGGCAGACGTTAGCGAGGAACCATTCCATCCGAGCTTCGTCATTGAAGACTTTGCGATAAAGGTGGCGCGGATCCCATTCTATCAGAACCTTGCCGAGATCGAAGACGACATTCATTACGAGGCCTCAGCCAGTTGCTCGGCTTCTTCCAAATTCACACTCACCAGCTGCGATACACCGCGTTCCATCATCGTGACGCCGAAAAGGCGGTGCATGCGGGCCATGGTGAGCGGATGGTGCGTGATGATGAGGAAGCGCGTATCGGTGCGCGCCATCATGGCATCCAGCAAGTTGCAGAAGCGCTCTACATTGTGATCATCCAGCGGGGCATCCACTTCGTCCAACACGCAGATGGGCGAGGGGTTGGTGAGGAACACGGCAAAGATCAACGACATGGCCGTGAGGGTTTGCTCGCCACCCGAAAGGAGAGACATTGTGGTTGGCTTTTTGCCGGGTGGGTTAGCGATGATTTCGAGGCCAGCTTCAAGCGGATCATCGGACTCAATCAACTGCAGCTCGGCTTTGCCGCCATCAAACAGCGTGGTGAAAAGCTCGCCGAATTTTTGGTTCACGGTTTCGAATGCATCCAACAAACGTTGGCGGCCTTCCTTGTTGAGCGAACCAATCCCACCGCGCAGTTTGGCAATGGCTTGCGCCAATTCATCCCGCTCGGTTTTCATTTTGGTGACTTGCTCATCCACGGCTTGCGCTTCTTCATCGGCACGCAAGTTGACAGCACCGAGGCGTTCACGATCCTCGCGCAGAGAAAATAATTTTTTCTCGATATCGTCTGCCGCAGGAAGCCTGTCTTCCTCCAACTCGGCGCGTCCTAGAACTTGGTGAGGCTCACACTGCATGGTTTCGTTGATACGGGCGACGGTGTGCTGGTGGCGAGCTGTGGAAGCTTCCAGCACGGCGCCCAGTCTTGCATGGGTTTCACGCGATGAGGTGGCTTGCTCTTGTGCCACACGCAGGCCTTGATCAGCCGCACGCACGGCGTTTTCAGCCGTTGCCAATTTATCGGCGGCTGACTTACGTTCGCCTTCGGCATCGGCCAATGTGTTGAGAAGCTTCATGCGCCGATCTGCCAGCTGCTGCGGCATGGATTGCATTTGGCCAATTAACGCTTCGGTTTCATCGAGGCGTTGATTGAGTTGGGCCACTTGCGCCGTGGCGCGGGTGGAGCGGGTGAGCCATTGTTGCCGTTCAGCTTCAATGGCATTCAGTCGCTCTGCACGTTGCTTCGCGTCGCGTTCCAAGCCATCGTGTTTGGCTCTGGCTTCCGCATAAAGGCCGCGTTCGCCATGGAGCGCATCACGCAGGCGTTGCACGTCGGCAGTGTGGCTGTCTGCGGCAGGCAAAGCCGCCAGCTGCGATTGTATATTGGCATACTGTTCACGCGCTTCGACAAGTTGGCCTTTTGCATTGCGGGCGGCTTCTTCCAGCGTGGACGTTTGCGCGGCATTTTCGCCCATGCGTCTCTCATGGGCTTGCAGGGCTTTTCGAGCCACATCAAGGGCAGAGGTTGCCGCACGCCAAGCTTCGCGCTGGTCACGCTCCAGGCGTTGGCCATTTTCAACAGCACTTCGGGTTTGTTCAAACTCAACTTTTGCGGCATCGGCCGTGGCGGAAACTTGTTTCGACTCTTCAATCAACTGCCCCAACCGGTTTCGCACGGCAAGGCGTTTGGCGGCGGCACTGGGTGCATCCGCTGCGGCCGTGAAGCCATCCCAACGCCATACATCACCCTCAACCGACACAAGTTTTTGGCCGGGCTGAAGCTGCGGCTGCAAGGCAGCACCCACAGCGCGCGCGACAACACCCACGTGCGAAATTGCACGGGCAAGGCCAGTGGGCGCTGTTACGTAGTGGCTGAGCGGCTTTGCATCAGCAGGGAGGGGAGCGGTATCGGAAAGTGGTGGAAGGCCACGCCAATGGGCGGGGGCACCTTCATCGGCGGAGGCCTCAATATCTTCGCCCAAAGCTGCGCCAAGGGCTGCCTCATAGCCATGTTGCACGTTGATTTCATCAACCAGCGACGGCCACAGATCGCCACCGGCGGCATTCAACAAATCTGTGAGCGTGCGCACTTCGATTTGCACGCGGTCTGACTTGCGACGCGCATCATCATGAACGCTGCGCTTGTCCTGCTCTCTATTGCGGGCCACGCGCAACGATGCTTCAGCGTGGGATGTGGCTTGCTCCAATTCTGTGAAGATCTGTTCGCTATGTGCGACGGCAGCCGTGAGCGTTGCACCATCTTGGGTGGAGCCGATGCGGGCAAGATGTTGCTGGTGGCGTGATGCGATGTCTGCCGATTGCCTTTCAATTCGCTCAATTCGCGATTGATGATCAGCAACCTGTCTTTCAAATGCGGCACGTTGGGCAGAAAGTTCAGCCAACTTGGCACTGGCGGCGTCTGCCGCGTCTTGGGCTTTAGCAAGTGAGGCGGCGGCGCCCTGCAACGCCATGGCCGCTTCTTCACGCCGGGTTGAATCGTCTGCCAACGCGGTGTTCAAACCGGCGACCTCGGATTGCAATTTTTCGATTACGCCGCTCGTGTCTGTCAACACATCTTGTTCGCGCACAAGATCATTATTGGCGTGCGTGCGGCGCTGCTTCAATTCAGTGAGTCTGGCTTCGACGCGCTTTTCTTCGTCATCAAGATTATCGCGCTCCAGCGAAATCCGCTGAAGCATGGCGGCTTTGACAGTTTCCTCGCTGCGTAAATCTGGCAGGGCTTCACCTAAATTATCTCGGCTGCGCAGTTTTTCCGATGCCTCCACCGTGTGGGCGGCAAGTGTGCGGGTGGCAAAATCAAGCGCTTGCATATCAGCATTCATGCTGGCCGCGGCATCGCGCCAAGCCACATAGAGGCCAGCCGCTTCAAGCTTGCGAATATCCGCCGACAATTGCTTATATTTCACGGCCTGCCGAGCTTGGCGTTTCAGACCGGCGAGTTGGGTTTCAAGCTGGCCCATTACATCGTCGAGCCGCGCGACGTTAACTTCGGCGGCCTTGAGCTTCAACTCTGCCTCATGGCGGCGGGTGTGCAGGCCGGTGATACCAGCAGCCTCTTCGAGGATAAGACGCCGCGCTTGCGGTTTGGCGTTGATTATCTCACCAATCTGGCCTTGGCGCACGAGGGCGGGCGAGCGGGCACCCGTTGATGAATCAGCAAACAAAAGTTGCACATCACGGGCGCGTACCTCATCGCCGTTTACACGGTAAGTTGAGCCAGCGTCCCGCACGATTTGGCGGGAGATTTCCAGCATCTCGTTGGTGTTATAGGCGGCGGGTGCGGAACGATCATCATTATGCAGGGTGACCAAAACTTCGGCTAGATTGCGCGAAGGGCGCTGTGCGGTGCCAGAGAAAATGACATCTTCCATGCCAGAGGCCCGCATTGACTTGTAAGAGCTTTCACCCATCACCCAGCGCAGCGCTTCCAGTAAATTGGATTTCCCGCAGCCATTAGGGCCCACCACGCCGGTGAGGCCCTTTTCAATGATCATCTCGGTTGGTTCAACGAAGGACTTGAAACCTGTCAGGCGCAGTTTAGCAAATTTCATTTTTGTCCTTTGTGAGATTTTATGCCTTCAGCAGTGGATCGATGATCGCCTTGATGCTGTCATAAGTGGTTTCACCTTGCACGGTTTTGCCGTTGACAAAGATGTAGGGAATGCCGCTGACGCCATATTTCTTGCTGCCTTTTTCGCGCACATCAAGAATGGCTTTGGCAACTTTTTCATTCTTTAGACAAGCGTCATAATCTGCGGCAGACATGCCAGCTTGTTGGGCAATGTTCTTCAAGCCATTGAAAGCATCCGGCACCCAAGTTTGCTGCGTGGTGAAAAACACATCAAGAAGCGGGAAATATTTTTCCTTTGGTGCGCAACGTGCCACCATGAAGGCGGCGAGGCCTTGATCATTGTGGGGGAATTCACGGAAGATGAAGCGCACTTTATTCGTATCAATATAATCTGGCTTCAACTTTGTAAAAACATCTTTGTAAAATGCTGCACAGTGGGGGCAAGATGCAGAACCATATTCAACGATGGTAACCTTTGCATCGGCTGGGCCCATATCCATTTCACCTTCTTCTGGCGCGGTGAGAAGGTCAGTCAAGTCCACCTTGCTGGCGGTATCGTCGGCATGCGCAGTAGAAGCCAAGGCAACCGCGGCTGTGCCCAGCAAAATATGGCGGCGTGAAAAGTGATTCATATCTGTTTCCTACTCGAAGTTGAAGGTGGCTGAAACCTACGGTTTTCCCCTGTGGAAAACGAGGTGTGGGTGGGGCCTTTTGGGCTGATTTCGCTGGCCAGTTTGGCCAGGGCGCTCTGAAGCTCTGGCTCGGCAATGCCGGTAATCTGTTGGTGCCAGGCAACACGGGTGGCGGCACTGGGTTGGTGCCGCCCATGCTTGGACACAGGCAGATCTGCTTCTTTCACAACTTTAATTGAGGTGATTGCGCCATAGCCGAGAAATTGGTTGACCCGCTCCATCAAGCGCGGGACGTCATAGTGAATTTCAAGGGCGTAAGCGGCAGGTGCCCTAAGCACAAGTGTTCCGCCGATTTTCTGTTTTTGCTTTTCGGATATCCGCGGCCATTTGATCCGTTCAGGCTTGGCCAAAGCCGACGGCCCTTTGCCCACAATTGCGGGCCATTGCGCGGCAAGTTGTTCGCTGGCAAAGCCGTGGCGCTGGAATGCAGGCCGCATGAGGGCGGCGAAATGTTTGAAAAGGGAATCCATTTTGAAGGTCAGTTATTCTCTGAAAACAATGGCGGAACAAGGGCGAAAGCACGAATTGGCCGCGCTGTTATTGCGGTGGTATGACTTAAATGCGCGGGTTTTGCCGTGGCGCGTTAACGGGCAAGATCCCTATAAAGTCTGGCTCTCTGAAATTATGTTGCAACAAACCAGCGTTGCCGCTGTTAAAGACTATTACATCAAATTTATTTCGCGATGGCCAAATGTGCAGGCTTTGGCCGAAGCCTCATTGGACCAGGTGTTGGGGGCTTGGGCCGGCCTGGGTTATTATGCGCGGGCGCGAAATCTTCACGCTTGCGCATGCGCAGTTTGGGCCCAAGGAGGGGCGTTTCCGCGCCATGTTTCCGGTTTGCTGGAATTACCCGGGGTGGGCCAATACACAGCAGCGGCGATTGCCGCAATTGCCAATGATATTCCGGTTGCCGCCGTCGACGGAAATGTTGAGCGTGTGGTGAGCCGTTATTTTGGCCTAACAGAACCGCTGCCGCTATCCAAGCCGCGCATTCGAGAATTGGCGCAAAGCCTGGTGCCGCAGCTTCGGGCGGGTGACTTCGCCCAGGCCATGATGGATCTGGGGGCCACGGTATGTACACCAAAATCTCCAGCGTGCGGGACCTGCCCATGGGCGGAAGATTGCGTGGCCAAGGCCAAAGGTTTGCAGTCTGTTCTGCCAATTAAAGGCTCAAAGAAATCTATACCGACGCGATATGGACACGTTTATTGGATTACCAACGGCAATGGCCACGCGCTGGTCCGGCAACGCCCGATGAAGGGCTTGCTCGCCGGAATGACCGAGTTTCCGTCAAGCGAATGGAACGAAATGAAGGCAGGGTTCAGCGCGCCGTTCGTTGCCGACTGGACGCAGGTGAGCGGTGTTGTGGAACACACATTCACGCATTTTCACCTAGAGCTAACGGTTTGGTCAACGCATCAACCATCTCCCGTTTTAGATGGACATTTTGTGAAGTTTGAAGACTTGCGTGAAGAAGCTTTACCCAGCCTGATGCGCAAGGTGGCGACGCATGCCTTGAAGGATTAACGTCTGCCACCTAACTCGTCGATGTGATCCAGCATGTCGGCCGGGTCCTGAAACACCCGGTAAGCGCCAGCGCGGATCAATTCGTCTTCGCCGTAACCGCCGGATAGAAAACCAACGCCCAAGGCGCGGGCGCGCTGCGCGGCCAGCATATCCCACACCGCGTCGCCCACCACGCAGGCGTGCGTTATATCAACGCCGAGTTTTTCAGTAGCTGCGAGGAACAGGTCTGGGTCAGGCTTGGCATAGCGCACTTGATCACGTGTGATCACCACATTCTTGGCGGGATCGACGCCGAGGCGCGCCAAAACGGGGGCGGCCGTTTTGATGTGGCTGGAAGTGGCAATGGCCCAAGGAATTTTATTCTCGGTTAAATGTTTTAACAATGCCACCGTGCCGGGGAGGGGCGGAATCTTGGCAGAAACCGAATTGTATAATTCGGCGTGGCGATCGCGCAGGCGATGCTTGGTGTTTTCGTCAATATCACGGCCAAGTTCGCGAACGAGAGCCGCGGTAAACAATCCACCAGACATGCCGATGCGGCGATGGATCTTCCAGATTGGAACTTCGATGCCATTTTCGCGCAAAGCTTGCGCCCAAGCCATCACATGATCATAAACGCTGTCGAGCAGTGTTCCATCAAGATCAAAGATAAAGGCGGTGTTGGTGCGGGCTGAAATGAGCGGTTCCATGTCTGCCCATTAACACATCAAGCTGCCGATGGCGACATTTCCTGGCGCAATTGTTGGCGCAGCAGATCTATGGGCACCAAGTTGCTTCCACGACGGATGTGCCAATAGGTCCAGCCATTACAGGCTTCAGCCCCCTGAACATGGGCGCCCACTTTGTGGATTGAGCCTGATTCATTTTTGGAGGCAATTGAGCCATCGACACGCACATTGGCTGCAATGCGTTCGGTATGATCGTAAAGCTTCTCTCCGGCTTTCACCAGGCCTCGTTCAATCAAGGCGCCGAAGGGAATGCGCGGTTCGGCACGTTTGCCCACCGTGGTTTTCAGCGCCTCGGGTGAAAAAGGTTCAGCATTGTCGATGCGTTCAAAAGCGGCAGCGACATAGTTTTCTTCGCGCTCGATGCCAATGAAGTGGCGGCCCAACTGGCGCGCAGCTGCTCCGGTTGTGCCGGTGCCGAAGAATGGATCGAGAATGACGTCGCCCGCATTTGTGGTGGCCAGAATTATGCGGTGGAGCAGTGCTTCGGGTTTTTGTGTGGGGTGGAGTTTTGAACCCTCGTTGTTTTTCAAACGCTCACCACCGGTGCATAAGGGCAGTGTCCAATCGCTGCGCATTTGCACATCGTCGTTGAACACCTTCATCGCGTCATAGTGAAAGGTGTATTTCGACTGTTGAGATTTGGAGGCCCAGATCAAGGTTTCGTGGGCATTGGTAAATCGGCGACCTCTGAAATTTGGCATCGGATTGGTTTTGCGCCAGATCACATCATTGAGAATCCAAAAACCCAAATCTTGCAATGTTGTGCCAACGCGGAAGATGTTGTGATAAGAACCAATCACCCACAGGGCGCCGTTGGGTTTGAGCACGCGGCGGCATTCTGCAAGCCAGGCTTTGCTGAAGTCATCATAAGTGGACATTGAATCAAACTTGTCCCAGTCATCATCAACCGCATCCACCTTGCTTTCGTCAGGGCGTTTTAAATCTCCGCCAAGTTGCAGATTATAGGGCGGATCGGCGAACACCAGATCGACGGAGTTGGCGGGAATTTTCTTGAGTTGCAATAGGCAGTCACCGATCAAAATCTGATCGATGAATGGCCGCACGTCAACCCTGCCTTCAAAACCCATTACGCAACTCCACTCACACGCGCCATTTTAAAACTGCGCTTGTGAGGGGTTATGAGTCTTTCAACCTGCTAAGTGAATCTCGGATTCAAATTATGGTTAATGTGGGCGAGATGCGAACCCACTAATTACCGAGAATTGCGGGCAATCGGAGACCCATGTTTTTGGCACATTCAATCGCGATGTCGTATCCTGCGTCGGCATGGCGCATGACACCTGTGGCAGGATCATTCCATAACACGCGTGCGATGCGGCGGTCTGCGTCTTCTGTGCCATCGCAACAGATAACCATGCCGGAATGTTGTGAATAACCCATGCCCACGCCGCCGCCGTGATGCAGCGATACCCACGTGGCACCAGATGCTGTATTGAGCAAAGCGTTGAGCAAGGGCCAATCAGACACGGCATCTGATCCATCTTTCATCGCTTCAGTTTCACGGTTAGGCGAAGCCACAGAGCCT
>JANYHB010000031.1 GCA_025359265.1 Hyphomicrobiales bacterium
GAGCGCGTTTTCTTTTACTGATAGTGATCCACCCACACCATAAGCGAAAATGTTTTTGGGCATGAATTGCGTTTGCCCCACTTCACCATGCATGGCGCCAATGGAGGTTGCCGAAAGCACACCCTTGTCCACCAATTTCAATGCGGCCAAGGCCTGCTCGGTGAAATAGTCATGGCGGCGGCAATCGTAAGCCAACGATGCGACGGCCGAGATGGTGTTCTGGTTGCCCGTCACCGCGCCAAAGCCAGTTTCCATGCCCCAAATGGCAATCACAGGGCCAGCGGGCACACCGTAACGTTGTTCGATGGAAGCAAACAAGGCTGCATTCTGTGCCTTCAGCGATCGCCCTCGCGCGACGATGGCAGATGCGCCGCGCAGGCTCATAAAGGCACCAAGGCCCAAATGAAAACTTTTCTGATGGCGATCTGCGTAAATGGTCTTGGTGGCATAATGTGTGCTGGCCAAGGCCGCCAAGCCACGTGGACCTATCCCGGCGGCCTTTGCTTCGGGCGCGAAGGCGGCCTTCCATGCTTCAAACCCACCGCCATCATTGCCACATTTGGCAGCCTGAGCATGGTTTGCCCCGAAGGCCAGAAAACCCATCACCATTAAAGCTTTGAACAGCTGCATCATTTTCTCTCCTGCCAGGAATTTCGGATTGCTTGATAACTGCACGTGTTTGCCAATTCCGTCAACGTCACGCCGGTTTGCGAAATACTTGCCATTGCGTTCTATTTTGGTTATCAATCGTTCTATATAAAGAACGAGGTTAGTATGTCTATGAATTCGCATGGTTTATTTGCTGAACGCGTGACAGACGTTCAGCACTATACCGACAGGCTGTTTCGTTTCCGCATCACGCGCCCGCAAAGCCTGCGCTTTCGTTCGGGCGAGTTTGTCATGCTGGGCCTGCCCTCTGACGGAAAGCCATTGATGCGCGCCTATTCCATTGCCAGCCCCAGCTGGGATGAGAGCCTGGAATTTTTTTCGATTAAAGTGCCGGGTGGGCCCCTGACGGAGAAATTGCAAAACATAAAACCCGGTGATGAAATTCTGTTGCGCCCAAAAACCACCGGCACGTTGGTGCACGATGCACTCTTGCCGGGCAAGCGCCTCTATATGATCTCCACGGGAACGGGCGTTGCGCCTTTCATTTCGATCATGCGCGACCCGGAATCTTACGACAAGTTTGAACAGCTGATTCTCACCCACACCTGCCGCACGGCTGACGAGTTGCTCTACGGTTATGATAGTGTGGAAGCCACCAAGCAAGATCCGTTAGTGCGCGAGCTTGCCCAAAACCGGCTTTCTCATTTTGCCTCTACCACGCGCGAAGAAAGCCACTATCGGGGCCGCATTACGGCGCTCGTTCGCGATAAGATTTTGTTTGACGCCCTGAATTTGCAATTTTTTAATCCTGAGGAAGATCGCATAATGCTTTGCGGTTCCATGGCGATGATCAAAGATATGAAAAATCTTATTGAGCCCGTCGGTTTCAGCGAAGGCTCTCATCAAAGTCCTGGAACGTTTGTGGTGGAACGGGCGTTTGTGGGTTAATCCGCCGCTGCCATCACCCTGTCATAATGGTGGCTAGACTCTAAGGCACTCAATAGACTAGAGGTTTATGATGGAGCATAGCAAAATCCGAGCAATGGCCAACATTCTGCGCGAGGCTGGTTTGGGCCTGGTTTCGGTGCGCATGTCCAAAGTGGCGTTCCATTTGGACTATTTAATCTTCCCGCCGGTGATTGTATTTTGCCTTTATTCTGCACTGGGCAAGTTAAGCCTGGTGGTAATGGTGGGTTTATTCATCCTTGGGCTGATCATTTGGACGTTGGCAGAATATCTGCTCCATCGGTTTGTGCTTCACGCATGGCCCTATTTTGCCAAATTCCACCAAGCCCATCATGATGAACCGCGCGCCATGGTTGCTTCTCCCACCCTGTTTTCGCTGGCTGTGTTTGCCACAATTGGCTTGGTGCCGGCGGTTTTGCTGTTGGGCTTTTGGCCCGCTTTGCCTTGCTTTGCCGGATTTTTATTGGGCTATGTCGCTTTTGCAGCCGTTCACGAGACGGTTCATCATTCGGCAAGCCAACACGCGCTTCTGCGCCACTTCAAGCGCCTGCATGCACGCCACCATCATGGATCAGAAGATCTCAATTTCGGTGTGTTGACCAGTTTTTGGGACAGGGTGTTTGGAACTTATGAGCGGCCCACGCGCAGCAGGATCAGGGGTTTGCGCCCTGCCCGCTAGCAAACCATTTTGAATAAAGCGCGTCATAAGTGCCGGTTTCACGCAGCTTAAGCAAAGCTTCATTCACCGGTTTGCGAAGATTGGATCCTTGCGGAAACAAAATGCCGTAGCTTTCTCTCTTCAACAAGCTGCCCACCAGGTGCACTTTGCCCTGGCCCTTGCTGGCAGCATAATACATCAGCACCGGCGCATCAAAAATTACCGCATCAACTTGTTTTGCATCAAGCGCTGCCAATGCATCATCTATTTTATCAAAGCCAATGACATTGGCGCCTAGGCTTTTAGTGAAGGCTTCAGCTGTGCTGCCATTGGTGGTGCCAACCTTGCGGTTTGCCAAATCTTCTGGCCCGTTAATATCACTCTTTAATTGTTGCACGGTGAGTGAGGTGGTTATAGTGGCTGTGAAATAACTGGTAAAAAACAAGCTGCCCAGCACCAGCAGAGTTGCCAGAACACGGCCCACACCCGAATAAAGCGGATCAGGTTGCTGGCCTGCTGCGGCACCTGTTGCCCAATACATCGCGTGAAATATTCCAGGAAAGTATTTTTCAGGAAACAGATGGTTTTCTTTGGTTCGCTCCACATACCAGCCAATGTGCGCCGGGATGATAACGAGTGCCGCAAGCATTGCCAAAACAAACAATGTGCTATTGCTGGTGAGCAAAGGCCAGATTTGATGGAAAAATGAGGGCGCATTCCCAACTTCGCTGCGCGTTAGAATTTGCAAGCCCGATTCAAACATGGGCTGGGAGAAATCAAACTTTTCTTCGCGTTCGGCAGTGATTGAAATCGCCGCTATGGCAACGTCTGCTTCGCTGGCCGACATGCCACTCAGAATTTCTTTTATGTTCGGCTTTTCCACAAAGTGAAACGGCTTATCCAGTTCTTTGGCGATTGCGGCCCACAGCTCAACCGAAAATCCTTTATAGCTTTCGCCCTCTTTAATTACGAAAGGCGAAATCTGCCGCGTGATGACTCGCAGTTCACCATTTGCTGTGACCGCATCTGAGCCATTGGTTTGTGCGTGGGCAGCGCAAAGCAAAACCAGCCACATCATTGCAGCTGCCATCGTTCTGGCACCCAGCTTCAATCTGTCCATCGCATTGCCCCAATTCAAATGACGCGCGTGTATAGCTTGGCGGCTACTGCTCTGCCACTTGAATTTTCGTTACAGCAACTTGCGCCCGGCCAAATTACGCATCAAATCGGCAATTCCGAAGTGCCAAGCTTGCGCCTGCGCACAATGAACCACGCGGTTGCGCAACGTACCCAACAGTGGTGTGGCAATCTCAACCACATCGCCAATATGGTGGGTGAAACCTTTGCCCTCAACACCGCGATCATCCACCGGCGCGAACATGGTGCCAAGATAGACAACTAATCCATCCGGGTACTGATGATTTTCGTTAATGGCATGGGCCACGATTTCGGTGGGGTCACGCGCAATCTTCGCCATGTTGGAATGGCCCTGCATCACAAAGCCGTCCAGCCCGGTTACTTTCATGGCCAATTCGGCGCGGCGCACATCATCCAGAGCGAACCCGCTATCGAAGAATCTGATGAACGGGCCAAGCGAGGCTGAGGCGTTATTGTCTTTGGCCTTGCCCAGCAACAGCGCCGAGCGGCCTTCGAAATCCCGCAGGTTCACATCATTGCCCAATGTGGCCCCAATAATTTCACCGCGCGAATTCACCACCATCGCAATCTCAGGCTCGGGATTATTCCAGATGGATTTGGGGTGAATGCCCACATCCATGTTATGGCCAACTGACGCCAGAACCGGCGCTTTGGTGAAGATTTCCGCATCCGGCCCAATGCCCACTTCGAGATATTGGCTCCAAGCACCGGCTTGCACCAGCGCCGTTTTAAGTTCCATCGCGGCTGGGGAGCCGGGCTTGATGGCGTGCAAATCCCCGCCCACCAATTCAATGATCTTGGCGCGCACGACTGCTGCCGCTGCAGCTTCACCGCGAGCTTTTTCTTCAATCACCCGCTCAATCATCGACACCGGAAAGGTGACACCCGCCGCCTTCACCGCCTGCAAATCGATGGGCGAAAGCACATGGGGCTTTGTGGCATTGTGTTTATCTGGAGCGGCATTGCTCAATATGTCAGCCACTTTACCAATCACTTTGCCTTCAGCGGCGGCTAACGCTGACGCGGGATTTTTCATCTCACACAAATCACGCATGGTGGGGAAGATGGCGGTGATGTCGCAGAGCGCTTCGCCCTCCACACGCACCACGGCAGGGCCAATATCTGGAAGCCAAACACGGCCAGCCAGTGCGCCAGAAGGGGGCAGATCAGAATGCGGCATGGGGGACTCCTTTTTGCAGACAAGATGGATGACCTTGCCTGGTTGCGCAACCCATGGCGTGCTGATGCGTGAAGCGAGACCAGCTTTGGACAATTCTGGCATCACGGGGGCATAAAGGAGAATTGCTATGGCTAAATACGCCGCGCCTTTTGCCGCCGTCTTTCTGGCCGCGATTTTAAGCTTTGCCGCACCTTCACTTGCTGATGACAAGCCGCCTGTGCCCATGCCTGATGATGCCGCAGAGGTGGCTTATGATGGGGACGCGGGCACGCTGGCTTATTCCAGCACCAAGCCGGTGAAGGCCGGTGCCGAATTTTATCGCGCGCTGGCCAAGAAAAATGGCTGGAAGGAAATTCCCTCCGTCATCAATAAAGACAATATGTCGGTTCTCACGTTCGTGGTCGGCGACAATGATGTGGGTTTCACCATCATGGCGCTTGGCGACAAAACCCAAGTGGAAGCCCAAGGCACGATTTTGGAATCCAAAGGCAGCACCGGTGAACAAGCCAAGGCGTGGAAGCAGTTTCTCCAAATGGGTGGCAGAATTTCCATAGCTTGGGCCGCTGCCCAACATGGACCAAAACCTGAACAGGACTAACCTATAATCGGGGGCATATCGGGGAGCAAGTCAGAACGCACACTTTTTTCTCACGATATAAATGAGAAGTGCAGTGAATATTTGTCCATCCACATAACGCAGCCATTCCGTCGAACTCGTCGTTCAACCTCTCGTAACAGAGATGTCTGCGCTAGCTTCTCTTCACTCCAAACATGCCAGTGCTCACCTTCTTGATAAAAAGATTGGCCAGCGCGTCCAGCACGTTGTCATTGGTGAATTGCGGCCTGGTGCCTTCAAATTTGCAGGAGGCCAGAACTTGCTCGACGATGAATTTGGGTTGGAAATAGGCCAAGGGCGCGTTGGCGGCGCGGATGGCATGCAGCACCTGGCCATAGGTGATGTCGGTTAATTCCAGGCCCGCTTTTTTTGCGATACCATCAAATACCTTGCGGTAAACCTCAGCTGATGGTTCCACCGTTTCAAGCTTATAGGCGATACGGCGTTGGAAAGCGGGGTCCATCAAATCATCAGGGTGCATGTTGGTGGAGAAAATCACGATCTCATCAAAGGGAATGCGCACACTTTTGCCCGTGTGCAGGGTGAGATAGTCTACCTTGCTGTTCAATGGCACAATCCAACGGTTCAGAATATCTTCCGGCTTGGCGCGTTGGCGGCCGAAATCGTCAATCAGAAACGTGCCGTTCAAGGCTTTGATGTGAAGCGGGGCTTCATAGAATTTCGCCACAGAATTATATTTCAAGTCTAACATTTCGATGGTGAGTTCACCGCCGGTGATCACCATCGGGCGGTAGCAGGCCACCCAGCGCGTATCAATGCGGGCGCGCCTGAGGCCTAATCCGGTTGCGGTTGGCTCTGGCGCTTCTTCCACCTTTTGGTGCACCGTGGGATCATAAACCTTCATGATTTCGCCATCGATATCCACGCAATAAGGCACGTAAATAACGTTCTGGAAAATCTTGCCGACAATTTCGGCAACGGTGGTTTTGCCGTTGCCGGCGGGCCCATAAATCAAAATGGCATTGCCCGAATTAACGGCGGGCCCAAGGCGGCTGACAAAGCGTTCCGTCATCACCAATCCGCCAAAAGCTTCGTCCAATTGCTGGCGCGTCACATGTTCGTTGGTAACCCGCTGGCTGGCAATGCGCTCCTGATAGTCTTTCAGCGAAACCGGAGCCGGGCCAAAATACTGGCAGCGCTTCATGGCATCCAAGGCCCAATCGCGGCCCGCCTTGGTGAGCGTCAAACGCTGCTCGCCGATTGACCCGCCTGAGGCCGATGATGCGAGCGCTTCCACCAATTTCCGCTCTTTCGCGTCGACCATGAGTTGATTGACAATGCTGCTGGGCAATTTAAGCGCATCGCAAATCTGCGAGGCGGTTTCGAGGTTCTCCGAATACATGCCCTTAATTGCAAGTTCGAGAAGCGACGCTGGATCAACCCCGGTTTCAGCGATTGACACCGGCGATTGCGGCGAATTTTTCAATACACGTTCGATTTGTTCGTTGGTGAGGATGCCGAGCGCCACGATGCTGTCTCCCAGGCGGCCACCGTTGGCAAACTGATGCTCTGCGGCACGGTTGATATCTTCAGCTGTGGCCAGGCCTTTTGCCACCAAGATATTACCGATTTTCATGAATTAACCCCCAGCACCAAAGCCCCATAATGGTGATGGTTATGGATGAGAACCTATTAGTTGTGGGTTAAGGGAATACCTTAATAATTTGCATATTCACATGTGCGGCGGCGCAAATCCGGCGATTGCGCAGGCGGCTTTTAAGGTGTTTTGCAGCAGACAGGCGATGGTCATCGGCCCCACGCCACCTGGCACAGGGGTGATGGCCCCTGCAACTTTTTCGCACGATGCAAAATCACAATCGCCCACCAGAAGGCTTTTGCCGTTTCGCTCAATGCGGTTGATGCCCACGTCGATAACGGTGGCCCCGGGCTTTAACCAGTCACCCTTCACCATTTCGGGCCGACCCACTGCGGCGATCACCAGATCAGCACGCCTCGTTATGGCAGGCAGGTCTTGGGATTTGGAATGCGCAATGGTGACGGTGCAGTTTTCGGCCAGCAACAACTGCGCCACAGGCTTGCCCACGATGTTGGAGCGCCCAATCACCACGGCATTAAGGCCCGTGAGATCACCCAGCGTGTTCTTAGCCAGCATCACGCAGCCTACTGGCGTGCAGGCCGTGAGCGCCTCCTGCCCGGTGGAGAGGCGCCCCACATTCACCACGTGAAAGCCATCCACATCCTTGGCGGGATCTAGCGCGTTCAGCACCTTGGCCGCGTCGATGTGTTGGGGCAGTGGCATTTGCACCAATATTCCGTGGACGGATGAATCAGCGTTGAGCTTTTTCACCAGCGCCAGCAAAGCCTGTTCTGATGTATCGGCCGGGAGTTTGTGTTCCCACGAATTCATGCCCACTTCCAACGTCTGCTTGGCTTTGTTGGCCACATAGACGCGTGATGCCGGGTCATCCCCCACCAGCACCACGGCCAGGCCGGGCGTGAGGTTATGTTTGGCTTTGACCTCACTCACCGCTTTTGCGATGCGGGTGCGGAGGCCCGCGGCGAAGGCTTTGCCATCAATCAGTTTGGCCATGCGATCAGAACAACCCGTCAATCTGCCCCTTGGCATCCAAGCCGATGACTTCAGCTGATGGCACTTTAGGCAGACCGGGCATAGTCATGATATCACCGCAGACCACCACGATGAATTCCGCCCCTGCCGAAAGCCGCACTTCGCGGATGGGCACCACATGGTTGATGGGCGCACCTTTAAGGTTCGGATCAGTGGTAAACGAATATTGCGTTTTTGCCACACAGATGGGGAACTTGCCATAACCCATGCTCTCCCACGTCTTCAGTTGGTCGCGGATGGATTTGTCCGCCACCACATCATCAGCGCGATAAATCTCGCGGGCGATGGTGCGCACCTTTTCAAACAAGTGCATCTCGTCGCCATAGATTGGCTTGAACTGCCCGCCATGTTCAGCCAGCTTCACCACGTGGGCGGCGAGCGCTGCCGTGCCCTTAGAGCCTTCGGCCCAGTGGGTGCACTTGAACGCTTCCACGCCGTGCGTTTTGCAAAAGTCTTTGATCACCTGAACTTCGGCTTCGGTGTCTGCGATGAAGTGATTGATGGCCACTGCGATGGGCACGCCGAACTTCTTCAGGTTTTCCAAGTGGCGGCCCAAATTGGCGCAGCCCTTTTTAAGGGCTTCAATATTTTCTTTCTTCAATTCTTCCTTGGCCACGCCGCCGTGCATTTTCAGCGCACGGACGGTGGCTACGATTACGGCCGCAGCGGGTGTAAGGCCAGCTTTGCGGCATTTGATATCAAAGAATTTCTCCGCTCCCAAGTCTGCCCCGAACCCGGCTTCCGTAACCACATAATCCGCGAGTTTCAGCGCCGTCTGCGTGGCCATTACCGAGTTGCACCCGTGGGCGATATTGGCAAACGGCCCGCCGTGAACGAAAGCCGCATTGTTTTCCAATGTTTGCACCAAGTTGGGTTGCAGGGCGTCTTTCAACAACACCACCATAGCGCCCGGTGCTTTGAGGTCTTTGGCCAATATGGGCGATTTATCTTTCTTATAGGCCACCACAATTTGGCCGATGCGGCGTTCCAAATCAGCAATCGAGGTTGCAAGGCACAAGATGGCCATGATTTCTGAAGCTACCGTGATATCAAAACCTGCCTCGCGCGGATAGCCATTGGCCACGCCACCCAATGAGCACACAATGTCTCGCAGGGCACGGTCGTTCATGTCCATCACGCGGCGCCAAACCACGCGGCGCGTGTCTATGCCAAGTTCATTGCCCCAATAAATATGGTTGTCGATCATCGCGCTCAACAAATTATGGGCGGAGGTGATGGCGTGGAAATCTCCGGTGAAATGCAGATTGATATCTTCCATCGGCACAATCTGGGCATAGCCGCCGCCCGCGGCACCGCCCTTCATGCCGAAACATGGGCCCAAAGATGGTTCACGCAGCGCCACAATGGCCTTCTTGCCGATGCTGTTCAGCCCGTCCCCAAGCCCGACCGTGGTTGTAGTCTTTCCCTCGCCTGCGGGCGTGGGGTTTATCGCAGTGACTAAAATCAGTCTGCCGTTTTGCTTTTTGGCCAGCGTGTCGATATATTTCAGCGTCACTTTGGCTTTGGTATGGCCGTAAGGCACCAGATCTTCGGCCGGAATGCCCAGCTTGGCACCAATCTCCATAATCGGCTTCATCTTGGCTTCACGGGCGATTTCAATATCAGATTTAACGGTCATGGCTTGTCCTTTGGCTGGCGGGAATGGCAATCAGCTTAGTCTGACCCGCGTTTTGGCAGAAAACAAATTCCGCCACAGCAACACTTGCAAACGACACGCCGCCTTGTCGCAAATGATTTTCCGCCCCTTCTAGGCGGCGGCAATCAAGCGGTGGGCTTCGCGAAACGAGATAAGTTTTCTGGCCCCTTCATCCCATAGCGAAAGATTGACACATTTAAAGCTTTGCCACAGCGTGATGCGACCCACCGCTTTCAAATCGGGATAATCCCTCAACACCTGAGGCAAACGGTAAAAAGGAATGCGGCTGGAGAGATGGTGCAGATGGTGGATGCCGATGTTCCCGGTTAGCCACATCAGCGGCTGCGGCAAATCGTAGTAGGAACTGCCGTGCAGCGCTGCTTCTTCTTGGCTCCAATCCGGCGGCCGCGACCAATGTGTTTCATCGAATTGGTGCTGCACATAAAACAACCAAACGCCCGCGGCGGCAGCCAATATGACAATGGGCAAATGCACCAGCAGAAAAGCCGGAATACCCATCATGAAAATCATCAAACTGGCGTAAACCAATATGGCGGTGTTGGTTCCAAACACGCTGATCCAGCCCGCATGGCCGATCTTGAAAGTATCAAGAGGAAAGCGCTGCGCGATGAGGAAAATGTAAATCGGCCCGACGCCGAATAACACCAACGGATTCCTGTAAAGCCGATATTTCAAACGGCCCATCAAGGACTGCGCCTTATATTCAGCCAAAGTGAATGTATCGATGTCGCCAATACCGCGCCGATTGAGATTGCCCGAACTCATGTGGTGTTGGGCATGGGCATGGCGCCAATAATCATAGGGCGTGAGCGTCACCAAACCCAGAACACGGCCCGCCCAATCATTTGCGGTTTTGGAGGTGAACATGGCCAGATGTCCGCAATCATGCTGCAACATGAAAAGCCGCAACAAAAATGCCGCTGCGGGTATCGCCAGCGCCAGAGACGCGAATATGCTGAAATGATAGAGCCACCAGCTGGCCGCCCAAAGGGCAAGAAACGGCGCTGCCGTCACGGCGATTTCAAACAGTGCCCGGCGGTTGCTGGCCACACGGTAAGGGGCCAAACGCTTGGCCCAAGAATTAGCGATGTTCAATGCAATCTCCCTCGACTCAGCCTTATGCACCAGATTTGTCGAAAATACGCATTAACCTTTGAATTTCGAACGCTTCGCCAGCCTTGCGCAAGGTGAGCCAGATTAGCCGACAAGCGCACGGGCAAGTCGCTAGCTGATAAATTGCAGATTGTCTAAACTCCAATTTTATTTTTCACGCTCATAATTGTGCGGCACCCAACGCAGTCGTCAAAGAATTTGCGTTGGCAGACTGCGCCCCTAAGCCGCGTTGTTGGGGATGCGGGCGCTGCGTCAACATATCAGTTAGCGTGGCCTCAGTCAGAGTGCTGTCTAATTGGTGGGTCCACACCCTGAAGCCATCAAGCCGATAGGCACCGAAAGACGTGATCATTGCAACATCTGAGGCATCATGCCCCTTGACCATTTGAATGCGACCGATCCGCGGAACGTTGTACCGGGCGTCGAAGGTGTGCCATTGCCCGTCTAAAAAAACCTCGAACCAGGCGCAGAAATCATCGAACCCAGCGTCAGGCACCCCAATATCACCGAGGTAACCGCTGCAATACCGCGCGGGAATATTCATCGCGCGGCACAGACCCATGGCCAAATGTGCGAAATCTCGACACACGCCGGTTTTCTCTTTCAAAACATTATTTGCGGTTTTATCGGGGCGGCCAAATTGATAACCGAATGTGATGTGGTTATGAACAAAATTGCAGATGGCTTGCACCCGCGCCTGACCCGTGGGCCCATTGCCAAATTGCCGCCAGGCAAATTCTCCCATCAAATCGGATTCGCAATAGCGGCTGGCCAGTATGTAGTGGAGCGTTGCATCAGGAAGATCTTGAACGGCGTGTTGGATGGCCGATGGATGGACTTCATCTGGCCTGCCGTCAAACTCAACCACACAGTCTGACCAAAAGGTGGATTGACCGGCTGGTGCGATCACGCGGGTTATGCGATTGCCGAAACTGTCAACATATTCGCGAAGCTGAGATGTATAAGAATTTCTCACTCTATCCTCGCCAATGAACCTGCCCTTGAAATCAGAATGGACCGACAAGGCAAGCAGCATGGGCACTGGAAGATTGCACGATATATTTATTTCAAATCCTATCCGGATCAACATTTTCAATCATCCTTTATTAAGTCAGAGCTTTTCTCTTGCTAGCTCGTGATAGCGATTGTTATGTCCTGATCCCGGCGCTGCGCGCGAATGCCTTAAACGCCAACTGCGAGAAAATGTTCCAAAGTCAACAGCAGTTCAACAACCCCTTACCACCCAACGCTCATAAAAGCGTGCAGTATCTTTTGGTGAACATGCTTTTCTTGCCGACATTAAGATGACGGCGACAAGAAAATATGCCACATTGAATTTCAGTTTTTAAAGAGGTTTCAAAATGAGTGATACCTTGCCACTCTCTGCCAAAGGCAAATTTCAAGCCGTACCCATTCTGAAAGGATTTGCTGAAACAGTTTCGAGAGAAATTCAAACCTGGCCGGACATCATTTCGGCAACCCATTGGCAGCTTGGTCGCCCCACAATGGTTGATGGTGCCGACTTTTATGTGAATGAAGATGAATGTGGCCACATCCATCTTGCGGGCGAAGTACATTTGGCAACGTCACTTGACCTGCGAAAACGGCTCGTTGCCGCTAAATTGGCACGCCCGTTTCCTTATAATGCGTCTTGGGTTGAAACTTCGATTGATGATGAGGAGAGCGCTAAAAAGGCAATTTGGCTGTTTAATTTGAACTATGACCGCATCAAAGGATTGCCCCTTGAAACCTTGCTTGAACGCATATCCCATTCGCCCTTTTTGAGGGCTTCCTAGATGCCTGAGGGTGAACTTTTCAGATCGTGTAATTAGGCTTGCAATTTAATGTTGTTCAGCCTATGGGGGCTGATCGAGTTTTGGCCGATCGGCGCGCGGCTCGGCACTTTTATAACTAAAAGCGCTGGAACCTCTTCTCCCCTTATCCTTAATTCGATTGGTTCGTGGCACGTGTGGTGCATGGGCCAATTCATTTAAAACTGTTACAAGGATAAGTTAAGTTATGCAAAAAGGCACCGTAAAGTGGTTTAACACCCAAAAAGGCTTCGGCTTCATTCAGCCAGATGCTGGCGGACCAGACGTATTTGTGCACATCAGCGCCGTTGAACGCGCTGGCATGCGCGGCCTCAATGAAGGCCAAAAGATTGGCTACGAAATTGTAGCTGATAAGCGCACAGGCAAGTCTTCAGCTGATCAGCTGCAGGCTGTTTAATTTCTAATCTGCATTCACGCCGCGCCTTTCTGAAAAGAGAGGCGCGGCTTTTTTTAATTAAAACCGGAACATTGAGCAATGCATTTCAGGCGCCCTAGAGGGCGATGTCGTTAAGAATTTTCAATGGGCAAACCATTAAAAACCCGCAACTTGTGAACCTGTGAAATCCGTGTAAGTTTGCTTCCCATGGCGCCAAACAAGAAAACGCCGCTAATTTGGGAGAATAAATATGTTAAAACGCAATCTCATTTCATCCGTTGCCATTTTGGCTGGCGTTATCGTCGGCACCATGGCAGCGCAAGCCGATGACAAAATCAGCATTATTGTCGGTGGATACGAAAAGCACATTTATCTTCCTGCCAAGTTGGCTGAAAGTTTGGGCTATTTCAAAGACCAGGGCCTTGATGTTGAACTGATCAACGAAGGTGCTGGAGTGGATGCCGAGGGCGAACTGCTGGCAGGCAACGTGCAAGGTGTGGTGGGCTTTTATGATCATACCATTGACCTGCAATCCAAAGGCAAAATGGTTGAATCGGTGGTCCAATTCAGCCAAGCCCCAGGCGAAGTGGAAATGGTTTCTTCAAAACATCCCGAAATCAAATCGCCGGCTGATTTCAAAGACCACGACCTTGGGGTTACTGGCCTTGGTTCTTCAACAAATTTCTTGACCCAATATCTGGCGGTGAAAAACAACGTGGCGTTAGGCACGTTTACCTCTGTTGCAGTCGGCGCTGGTGACACATTCATCGCCGCCATGGAGCAAGACAAAATTCAAGCTGGAATGACCACTGAACCCACAATAACCCGCCTGATCAAAAAAGGCGTTGCGGTTCCGTTGGTTGATATGCGCACCGTGGAGGCAACCCGCACGGCGCTGGGTGGCACCTATCCCGCCGCCTCGCTTTATATGCAGACTGACTGGGTTGCGGCGCATAAGGAGCAGGTTCAAAAACTCGCCAATGCGTTCGTGAAAACCTTGCATTACATCCATGATCATAGCGCTGAAGAGATTGCCGCAAAAATGCCGAAAGACTTCATGGTGAGCGACCCTGAGGGTTATGTGAAAGCGCTGGCGGCCGGCAAAGGCATGTTCACCGAAGATGGCGTGATGCCAGAAGATGGCCCGAAGACGGTTTTGGCCGTGCTGGGCACTTTCTCTAAAAACGTGAAGGGCCACGACATTGATTTGTCGAAGACCTATACGACAGAGTTTGTGAAGGCTGCGAAGTAAAAAGCTGGGCCTGTCACCCGCCTCGGTTTGGGGCGGGTGGAGGGGAAACTTTCTAACATCTCCCCATGGGCGGACTTGCTTCGCCAGTCTTGAGCGTTTGCAAAACGCGATCGGCTGATCAAGTCGCCCATGCGGGCAATGTGGATTTGAATGGATTATGAATGAACAATACCTCAGCCATTGAACTGAGAAACGTCACCCGCCAGTTTCTGTCGCCAGACGGAAAGGCCCTCACGGCTTTGCGGGATTTTTCGATGACGGTGGCGCGTGGCGAATTCGCCGCCGTGGTGGGCCCAACGGGTTGCGGTAAATCCACCACGCTCAATCTCGTCACCGGCTTGTTCAAACCCAGCGCCGGCGAAGTGCGGGTGATGGGTGAACCCGTCAACGGCATTGACAGGCGGATCGGCTTTGTATTCCAAACCGACGCGCTGTTCCCGTGGCGCAATGTCATCGACAATGTTGTGGCAGGGCCGATATTTCGGGGCATGGCCAAGGCTCACGCCTATGCCGAAGCCCGCGATTGGCTGGCCCGCGTGGGCCTGAGCAAATTTGAAAAATTGCACCCGCACCAACTTTCTGGCGGCATGCGCAAACGCGCCGCCTTGGCGCAAACTTTCATTAACAAGCCCGAAATTCTGTTGATGGATGAACCGTTCTCGGCGCTGGATGTGCAAACCCGCGCTGTCATGCACACCGAACTTTTGAAACTCTGGAGCGAAAATCGTGCCTCCGTGGTTTTCGTCACCCATGATCTGGAAGAAGCCATCGCATTGGCCGATAAAGTCTATGTGCTGACGGCCGGCCCCGCCACCGTTAAATCGGTTTATGACATCAAGCTGCCGCGCCCGCGTAATGTGGCTGATATTCGTTATGATAAAAACTTCATCGACATCTCAAAACAAATTTGGAACGATCTCAAAAGCGAAGTGCAAGAGGCGCAAGCCCGCCAAACGAGGGCCGCATAAATGACCAGCATCTCCCCCACATTTGACGCAACATCAGCCGAAGCCTTGGAAGCCAAAGCCAAGGCGGCAAACACCGGCTATTGGCGCAAAGTCTATTTCTGGCGCATCTCTCTTCTGGTGCTGTTTTTGGGTTCGTGGGAACTGGCCGCCCGCACCGAGGTGATCGACCCTTTTCGTTACGCCATGCCCAGCACCATTTGGGCCCGCTTGGTGGAATGGATCACGGAAGGCACCTCCGAAGGCCCACTGTGGTATCACCTGTGGGTGACAATGGAAGAATCCTTGCTCGGCTTTTTCTCTGGCTCAATAATCGGCGTGATTGCGGGCATCGCCTTGGGCCGCAACAAAATGGCAGCTGATATTTTTGCCCTTTATATTCAGTTGATAAACTCCATTCCACGTGTGGTTCTGGCGCCTATTTTTACCGTCATCTTCGGTCTTGGCCTGATGTCAAAGGTGGCTTTGTCTTTCGTCATGGTGTTCTTCGTCGTCTTCGCCAACGCTTTTCAGGGGGTGCGCGAAGCGGATAAAGCCATGATCGCCAATGCTCGCATTTTAGGTGCATCCGAAAGCCAACTCACGCGCTCCGTCATCATCCCATCCGCTCTGAGCTGGATTTTTGCTTCTCTGCATGTAAGCTTTGGCTTTGCCATCATCGGCGCCATCGTGGGCGAATTCGTCGGTGCCCGTTACGGCATTGGCTTGCTCATCAGCATTGCCAAAGGCAGCTTTGATGCAGCCGGCATGTTCGCGGCTATCTTGATTGTGATGGTGGTGGCGCTGATTGCCGAATATCTGATGACCTATATCGAGGGCCGCTTCGCCAGCTGGAAACCACCGGTGTCACAGGATGTGGCGTGATCTACGTCATCGCCACCATCGCGACGCAACCCGGCAGAGCGACTGAATTGATTGCGCGTGCGCGCCATTGCATCGATGCCACCCGTCTTGAAGATGGCTGCATTTCCTATGACTACGTTCAAGACACCGAAAAGCCTGACATTGTACTGTTGGTGGAACGTTGGACAACACGCGAGGCGCTGGCCGCCCATATGCTGACGCCACATCTTAATGTCTGGCGTGAAGCCCGCAAAACCCTGGTGCGAAGCACGAAGGTTGAGATTATCCACGCGGCGCAAGTGGAGACGCTATAGCAGCGCAGATGCAACGACTGCTAAAACAATTCACACAACCACGGCCATATACCAACCCACCTTCTTGGCAATATCATGTGCCGCGCGGAAGCAAACTTCGCGGTGGTGCGGCACCATGAATAACAGCTGGCCGTCGCTGCCACCGTGGCGTGTCACCAGTCTGCAACCCTATCGCCGCCCATGAACTGCGCGCTTTTGGCTGTATATTCAAACAGTTCAATGCGCTCGCCTGATGGCCCCTTGGTCCAGGCCTGCCATGTATCATCGACGCCGCATTTCTTGTCAGTCACTTCCACACCCTTGGCGCGGATGTGTTGGATGGCTTCGTCCATCGATGTCACCTCAAAACAGAAATGATTGATGGCACCCAGTGAAGGAAATGGCGCTTCGGCGTGGCTGAAAATTTCAATCCAGGTGCGTGCGCCCGCCTCGATATAAAGGCCAATCTTTTTTCCGCCTTTGGAAAACTCAAAGGCTTTCTTGAGGCCCAGCACGTCGCAATAAAAATGCTCTGATGCGGCCAAGTCATGCGTCATCATGCATGAGTGGGCAATTTGTTTCACGAAACTCATTCGCTCGCTCCGGTTTGCAATTGTTTAATGCGTTGTTGCGTCAGGCGCGCAAGGCAGCCGTAATAGAGCATAGGCTCACCGCTGCCGCCGTGCATTTCAAAACCTTGCCATTTGCATTCGGCATCACGAAAAGCAATCCACGCCCGTTGTGAGGCAAGAAGTGCGTCGGCATATTCACGTTTGTCTGTGTCTTTGTCGCTGGCCTCGGCATCAGCCTTGAGTTTCGGCCAAACGCCATTCAGCTCTTTATCAGCTTTTTCAAAATCCAAAGCAGCACATTGCGTCATGCTGGATTGGTCAAGCGGGTCTTTGCAATCCAAGGCTTTGTCGGCATAAGCCGGCGCCACGCCCATGATAAAAATCAACGCCATCAACTTCATCAATTCGCTCCATTTGCCAAGCAGGCCAAGCTTGCCATAGAGTGCTGCAAAAGCAAATCAGGGAAGCCATGTCCACACCCACTTATTATGCGCCGCACGGCGGCCTGCCCCCGCAATCGCAATTGTTGAGCGGCCGCGCCATTTTCACCACGTCTTATGCTTTCATCCCCAAGGGCGTGATGCAGGATATTGTAACCAGCGAACTGCCTTTCTGGGAAAAAACACGCTGCTGGATTCTGGCGCGCCCACTTTCCGGCTTTTGTGAAACCTTTTGCGAATATCTCATGGAAGTTTCACCCGGCGGCGGCAGCAAAAGCCCAGAACCCGACGCGGGGGCGGAAGCTGTTCTATTTGTGCAGGAGGGCCGCGCCCAACTGGTTATCGATGGTAAACCGCACGCATTGGAGCCTGGCTCTTATGTCTATCTACCGGCGGGAGCAGTGTGGACATTCGAGAATCCGCATAAGGTTCCGGTGCATTTCTGCTGGATTCGCAAAGCCTATGAGAAAGTGGCAGGGATTGAACAGCCCACCGCCTTCGTGCTCAACGAGCACGATATTGCACAGGGCATCATGCCGGGCAGCAAAGGCGTTTGGGCCACCACGCGCTTCGTCTCTCCCACAGATTTGCGCCACGACATGCACGTGAACATCGTCAATATGGAACCTGGTGGCGTTATCCCCTTCATGGAAACCCATGTAATGGAGCACGGGCTTTATGTGTTGGAAGGCAAAGCGGTTTACCGTCTGAACAGTGATTGGATCGAAGTGGAAGCCGGGGATTTCATGTGGCTGCGCGCCTTCTGCCCGCAGGCTTGTTATGCCGGTGGGCCGGGGCGCTTCCGCTATCTGTTGTATAAAGACGTGAACCGCCATCCCAAGCTGCGCTACAAATGAAAATTGAAAAGCTGACACGTGAGGGCTTTGCGCCTTTTGGGGATGTGATTGAGCGCGATGGCGCTGAATTGATCAAAATCAATCAGAACTTTGCGCAGCGCTTTAATGATCTTGCCAAAATCGATGTGCTGCTTGAAGGCGGCAGCGTAAACATCAGCCTCGCCGATGCCATGCCACGCCCGCAACCCATCGCGATCACCATGATGGAACGCCACCCACTCGGCAGCCAAATTTTCTATCCCCTGCAAAATCTGCCGTGGTTGGTGCTGGTTTGCGCAGATCCCACAGACCTGGCCTCTTACCGCGCGTTCCACGTCTCCGGTAAGCAAGGCATCAACTACGCAAGAGGCACATGGCACCACCCCTTGTTGGTGTTGCGGCCGCAACAGTTTTTTATCGTTGATCGCCAAGGCCCGGGAGTGAATTTGGAAGAGGCCGCGCTTACTTCACCATTTCATATCGCACCCTAATTTGCCAGACGCTTCACCAGCCCAATAAATTTCGCCACGTGAACCTGCGGTGTGGCAAAGGAAAGCACCAGCCGACCGCAGACTTCCTCAGGGCCCAGATCATCCAGCGGCCATTCGTAAAATGAAGCACCTTCGTTGATCAAACCCTCAAACAAGCGGCGCGGCATTATCGCAAACACTTCATTGGCTTCCACAGGTGCTGCAAGGCGCACACCGTTGGCTGTTTCAAACGATGCGCCAACCTCGGCGGCCAGCCCATTCGCGCGGCGTGCATTTTCCAACCATAAGCCATCTTTGAGATAGGCCAGCATCTGGGCTGAAAGATAACGGCCCTTGGACAAAAGTTGCCCGGCCCGCTTGCGACGATAGAGAAAATCCTCAGCCAGCGCAGCATCAAAAAACACCACGGCCTCCAAAATCATCGCGCCGTTCTTGGTGCCGCCAAACGAGAGCACGTCAATGCCTGCCCGCCATGTCATTTCAGCGGGCGTGCAGCCAAGATTGACCAGCGCATTGGCAAAGCGTGCACCATCCATATGGCATTTTAAGCCGGCCTTATGTGCCAGTGTTGTGAGCGCGCCGATTTCCGCGACAGAATAAGCCGTGCCAAGCTCTGTGGCCTGCGAAATCGATAGGGCCAGCGGCTTGGCCCCGTGTTCGCCATGAACATATTGGGCCAACTTTTCGTGCAACGCGTTGGGGGTGATTTTGTTATTTTTTCCGGCAACCGTGATCAACTTCGCCCCGCCCGTGAACAACTCAGGACAATTGCATTCATCCGTGTTCATATGTGAAAACTCATGACAAATAATTCCGCCAAACGGTGGGCACAGCGCAGACACCGCAAGACTATTCGCCCCCGTGCCGTTCAGCACGAAAAAAACCTTCAGGTCTTTTTCAAAGACTTTTGAGAGCGCGGCCTCGGCCTCTTTGGCCGCCTCATCATGGCAGTAAGACACATCCGTCAACCGTGCGTTGGCCAACGTGATTGCTTCCATAATCCTGGGGTGTACGCCGTAAACATTATCAGAATTGAAATTCATGCGTGTTCTCTCAGTTATGCGGTGGGCAAAGTGATGGGAACGCGAATATAATGCACGCCGTTCTTATCGGGGGGAGGCAGTTTTCCGGCCCGCATGTTCACTTGGATTGACGGCATCAACAATGCTGGCGCTGACAGTGTCTTGTCACGCGCCTGGCGCATGCTCACAAAATCGGCCTCGGTAATGCCCTCATGTACATGCACATTATGCGCTCGCTCGGCCGCCACAGTGGTTTCCCAGACATATTCTGTTCGACCATTTTGCGGCAGATAATCATGGCACATGAACAGCCGGGTTTCTGGCGGCAGCGCCAAGAGCCGTTTAATCGAATGATAGAGCTGCGCGGCATCGCCGCCCGGAAAATCGGCCCGCGCTGTGCCATAGTCTGGCATGAACAAGGTATCCCCGACAAAAACCGCATCGCCAATTTTGTAAGACACACAAGCTGGTGTGTGACCGGGCGTGGCAATCACTTCCACAGCAAGCGAGCCTATTTTGAAATGTTCGCCATCTTTCACCAGAAGATCAAATTCCGCACCGTCACCCGAAACATCTTGCGCGTCGAAGATGGGGCGGAAAATATGTTGCACATCACGAATACGCTCACCAATCATCACTTGGGCACCAGTTTTCAATTTAATATAGGGCGCACCCGAAAGATGATCAGCGTGAACATGCGTTTCCAGTATGAGTTCTATTTGGCAACTTTCGCTGAACGCCTTGTCCAAAACTTCAGCAACCGATTGCATCGAAGATTTGCCGGAGGCGTGATCATAATCAAACACCGGATCGATCACCGCGGCCCGGTGCGTTGCAGGGTCAATCACCAGATAAGTGACGGTGTGCGTAGCCTCGTCAAAGAAAGAGTGAATGATGGGCTTGGGCATTTCATTCTCCAACAAAGAGCTCTCATCATAATGGCAAAACGCGGCCGGGGTTTAAAATATTTTTAGGGTCAAACAATTGCTTCAAGCTGCGCATCATTTCAATTTCCAGGGGCGATTTGATCTTTAACATATCCTGCGCTTTCAAACGGCCTATGCCATGTTCGGCGCTAATCGAGCCGCCGCGGCTCAGAACCTCAGCAAACACAACTTTATTCATTGCGGGCCATTGTGCCAGATAGGCGGCCTTATCCATGCCGACAGGCTGGGAAACGTTGAAATGGATATTGCCGTCACCCATATGGCCGAAAGCATACACGCGGGCACCGGACATGAAATTTTCAACTGCTTGGGTTGCCGCGGCCAAAAAATCTGGCACTTTGGAAACTGGCACCGAAACATCATGCTTGATCGAACCGCCTTCAAACTTCTGCGCTTCAGACAGGCTCTCGCGCAGCTGCCAAAAGGTTTGACGCTGCGTTGCCGTTTGCGCAATGGCGGCATCGCCAAGCAAGCCCTGGTTCAGCGCCTGTTCAAGACACATTTCCAATGCATCTGGAGAAGCATCTGCAAATTCAAGCAAAACATACCACGCAGATGGTTCGGCCAGAGGATTGACTGCCTGCAAATGCGTCACCGCAAAGCCAACCCCTATTTTGGATAAGAGTTCAAAGCTCACCACGCGGTTGCCACTGGCGATTTTGGCGAGATTGAGCAGTCCAAGAGCGGCCTCGGGCGACGGCACAGCCGCAAAAGCAGTGTCACGGCGCTTGGGTTGGGGAAAGAGTTTCAACACAGCTGCGGTAATCACGCCGAGCGTGCCTTCCGCACCGATGAACAGATCTTTCAAATCATAACCCGTGTTATCCTTGCGCAAAGCTTTCAGGCCATTCCACACACGGCCATCGGCCATGACCACTTCCAGGCCCAAACAAAGTTCACGCGTGTTGCCATAGGCCAAAACATTCAGCCCCCCCGCATTGGTGGAAAGATTGCCGCCAATGCGGCATGAACCTTCGGACGCGAGCGAGAGTGGAAACAACCGGTCCACCGCCTCTGCCGCATCTTGAATGCTTTTCAAGATGCAGCCGGCTTCAACGGTAATGGAATTATCCGCGGCATCAACCGAGACAATTCTTGTCATGCGATTGAGTGATAGCAAAACTTCATCGCCCTGTGGAATTTGAGCGTTCACCAAGCCTGTATTGCCAGATTGTGGCACGATCTTCGTGTTCGTCTCATATGCCAGTTTCATGATCTCAGAAACTTCCGTTGTATTCACAGGCCGCAAAACAACGGGCGTAACCCCGCGCCACATGTCGCGCCATTCTCTCAGGTAAGGCGCCTGCTCTGCTGCATCGGTGATGGCGTTCTTTGCACCAACGATATGGCTGAATTTCGCAATCAGTGAAGCGTCCATCATGCCCTCGGCGCTGCGGCCCGGCGCAAGCGATCGTTTATTGCTTCGCCAAGACTGATGTCAGGAATGGGCGCAACAGCAATCAGCGCAGCACCTTGCCCATCAAGTTGATGAAGCATGGCAAATAGATTGGCGGCCGCTTCCACCAAATTGCCGGAGCGGGAAAGATTTAAAGGTGCGTCCATTGCAGAAAAACCGAGCCGCGCTTCACCGTCTTGCCATTGGGTTGCGTTCAATCGCATCTGGGCGCGCGGGGCGTAATGGCTTGCAAGTTGGCCGGGCGCGTGCAGCGGCCCATTGGCAGGCCCCTGCAATTTTCGGCCCAGCACGTCTTCAATCATGTCGCGCGGCAATCCCCCGGCCCGCAGCAAGCGCGGCGCATCATCCAGCAGACTAACCACCGTGGATTCCAACCCCACCGCACAAGGCCCGCCATCTAAAATCATTGCGACTTTCTCACCCAGCCCCTCACGCACGTGGTCTGCTGTTGTGGGACTGATCTTGCCCGATGGATTAGCCGAAGGTGCAACGATGGGCCGCCCGGACGCGCGGATCAATTCCAAAGCGAGAGGATGTTGCGGTACACGCAGCGCGATTGAAGGCAAGCCCGCTGAGGCCAATAACGAAACCGCGCAACCCGCTTGGCGCGGCAAAACGAGGGTGAGTGGCCCCGGCCAAAACTTGGCCGCCAAGGTTAAAGCCGCCGCCGGAAATTCTGCCAGCGCAAAGGCTTCTTCCACATCCGTCACATGCGCGATCAAGGGGTTGAAGTGCGGACGCTGCTTGGCCTCAAAAATTCGCGCCACAGCCAGATCATTGGTCGCATCAGCGCCCAAGCCATAAACCGTCTCCGTCGGGAAGGCCACCAAGCCGCCCGCCCGCACGATATCTATGGCACGTTGCATGTCATTCATGTCTTGGCCTATAGCATTCAACATTAAGCTGAGCTACTCACCACCCATGCCAACCTTGATTTATTCTCACCCGGCTTCGCTGGCGCATGAAACGCCTGCCGGCCATCCGGAGCGCATTGACCGCATCCGCACTGTGCATCAGGTGATCCGCTCGCCGCATTTTAAAGCCACCATTCACCGCGAAGCGCCTTTGGGCACGGAAGTCCAAATCCTCCGCGCCCACACCGAGGAACATTATCAACGCATTTTGGCCGCATCGCCGGAAAGTGGCTTTGAATATCTTGATCCGGATACAGTGATGAGCGCAGGCTCTTTGGCCGCCGCCCTGCGTGCCGTGGGTGGAGCCTGCGCGGCTGTGGATTCGGTATTGGCCAATGACGCCGATAATGCCTTCATCGCCATGCGCCCGCCCGGCCACCACGCCGAGGCCAACCGCGCCATGGGTTTTTGCCTCTTTAATCACGCCGCCATCGCCGCCCTTCATGCCCGCGCCGTGCACGGCATTGAACGTGTGGCCGTGGTGGATTTCGACGTGCATCACGGCAATGGCACGCAGGATATTTTCTGGAGCGACAAAAATCTGTTTTACGGCTCCACCCACCAAATGCCGCTTTATCCCGGCTCGGGGGCACGCAGCGAAACCGGTGTGGGCAATATTTTCAACGCGCCATTAAAAGCGGGCGATGCCGGAGCTGAATTTCAAACGGCAATGGAAGACATCATTCTGCCAGCACTCAACTTGTTTGAACCGGAGTTGTTGATCATCTCTGCGGGGTTCGATGCCCATGTGCGCGATCCGCTGGGTAGCTTGGAATTGGAAGAAGATGATTTCGCCTGGGCCACGTTGCAGCTGATGGAAATTGCTGACACCCATGCGAAGGGCAAAATTGTATCCGTGCTGGAAGGCGGCTATGATTTGCAGGGGTTGGCAGGTGGTGTTGGTGCGCATTTGCAGGCATTGCTGCACGGCAATGCTGCAGTGGAGGATTGATTATGGCTGATGATATTTCGGTAATGAATTTTGAAAAGGCCTTGGCCGAGTTGGAAACCATTGTTGCCAAGCTGGAAAGCGGCAAAGTGGATTTGGAAGAGTCCATCAGGATTTACGAACGCGGAGAAGCTTTGCGCAAACATTGCGAAGCGAAATTGGCTGAAGCTGAAGCCCGTATTGAGAAGATCACGCTTTCGCCCCAAGGCAAGCCCACGGGCGTGACCAAGCTCGACACTGAGTGAACAAAGGGCTACGGCGGTGCGACCACTCAGACTTGACGAAGCGCTGGTGGCGCGGGGTCTCTACACTTCACGGGCCCGCGCGCGTGATGGCGTGTTGCGCGGCACCGTATTGGTGAATGGAAAGCCGGCTCGCAAGCCCTCGCAGAACATTTATGCTGAGGCGAAACTGACGGTCGTTGATCAGGCGCAAGCCTATGTGTCCCGCGCTGCGCTGAAACTTATTCATGCGCTGGATTATTTCAAGATCGAAGCGGCGGGCTGCACGGCGCTGGACATTGGTGCATCCACCGGCGGCTTTACACAAGTGTTGCTGGAACGCAGTGCCGCAAAAGTCATCGCCATTGAAGTGGGCCACGGCCAATTGGCGCTGCAAGATGAACGCATTGAACTGCACGAGGGCCTCAACGCCCGTGATCTCAGCCGCGCCCAAGTACCGGAAAATGTGTCACTGGTGGTGGTCGATGTAAGTTTTATTCCGTTACACATCGCCCTGATGCCCGCGCTTGATCTTGTCGCCAAAGGCACCCACCTCATCGCCCTGATCAAACCGCAATTTGAAGTGGGCCGCGATGGCATTGGCAAAGGCGGCATGGTGAAAGATGAAGCCGCGCATAAAAAGGTGTGTGCTGAGGTTGCTGCTTTCATCACTGCGCAAGGCTGGCGCGTGCTGGGTGTGATCGCTTCACCCATGGCAGGTGGTGATGGCAATGCGGAGTTTTTAATCGCGGCGGTGAAGTGAGCTAGCGCAGCGCCTGTTCAATATCCGCGATCAAATCGTTAACATTCTCAATACCCACAGAGATCCGCACCAAATTATCGGGCAAAGTGCTGCTTGGCCCTTCCACCGTTTTGCGATGTTCGGCGAGGCTTTCGACACCGCCCAGAGACGTGGCGGGCGCGATCACTTTAAGTTGCGTGCAGAATAACTTGGCTCCCGCAAAATCGGTTTTGAGCAGCAAGCTCATCATGCCGCCATAACCTCCGCTCATTTGCTTCTTGGCAATGGCATGGCCGTTCTGCGTGGCAAGGCCGGGGTAAAGTACCCGCTCCACTTTGGGATGATTGGAAAAATGCCGCGCTATTGCCAGAGCATTCGACGTGGCCTGATTATAGCGCACAAACAAAGTGCGAAGCCCGCGCAGCAGCAGCCAACATTCAAACGGCGGCAAGGAATTGCCCATCGCGGCGCGCAAACGTGCGATCTCTTGCCAGCGCGCCTTCACCTCTCGTGTGACAAGGATGCCCGCCAAAACATCGGTGTGGCCATTGAGATATTTGGTAGCGGAATGGAACACAATGTCTGCACCATAATTGATCGGGTTGCACGCCACCGCACCCAGGGCCGTGGCATCAACGGCCAAAATGGCTCCAACCTTATGGGCAGCTTGCGCAGCGGCGGCAATGTCGATCACATCCCAGGTGGGGTTCACTGGTGTTTCAATCCACACCAAATCTGTTTTCGGCGTAACTGCAGCTGCAATGCCATCAGGCTCCACCAGCGTAAGCGTGATGCGGCCCTTGCGTTGCAACTCCTGAAGCCAGTTGCGCACGCCGTAATACATGGTTTTCAGCGAAACCACATGGGCGCCTTGTGGAATGGTTTCGCACAAGCTCATCACCGCTGCCATGCCGGAAGAAAAGGCCAATGCAGCTTGGCCCTTTTCCAGGGCTGCGATCGTTTCTTCAAGAGACCATAAATTGGGCGAGCCGTTGCGCTGATAATTCTCTTGCAACTTAGGCACATAATTTTCGTCACGTGCATAAGTTGTGGTTAAATATAGGGGCGGAGACACGGCCCCGGTTGTGGCATCAACCCCGCGAACTGATTGTGCGGCGATCGTTTCGGGTCGAAGCGTGCCATTGCTGCTCATGGATAAAGCCTGGCCTTGCTCCATACGGCGTCTCGGGCAGCCCGCCTGAACACCACGCGGTCATGCAAACGAAACGGCCGATCATGCCAAAATTCAATCGCCAGTGGCAGCACGCGAAAGCCACTCCAATAAGGCGGGCGTGGCACAGGGCCGATAGCATGTTTGGCGGTATACATTGCCACGGCCGTTTCCAAAGCAAAGCGCCCTTCCAGCGCACGCGATTGCTGGGAAGCCCATGCCCCAATGCGAGAATCGCGCGGGCGAGAATTGAAATAGGCATCGGCCTCTGCCGCCGTCACCTTTTCGACCAACCCGCGCACCCGCACTTGGCGGCGTAAAGATTTCCAGTGGAATACCAAAGCCGCCTTCATGGTGCCCAGAATTTCTTGCCCCTTTTGGCTTTCAAAATTCGTATAAAACACAAAGCCGCGTTCGCTGAAATCTTTGAGCAATACCATGCGGGCATTGGGCAGGCCTTCTTCATCCACTGTGGCCAGCGTCATCGCATTGGGGTCGTTCGGCTCCTTGGCCTCAGCATCTTTCAACCATTCGCCAAACAATGCAAAGGGATCTTCCCGATCGGTGAAGCCTTGTTGCGCGGTGGTGACTTTCAGTCTTTCAAGATCCATTATTTTTCGACAATCTCGCGCAGACTGCTGAGACCTTTTTCAAAATCGCCACCAACAATCTTGTCCATGCTGAAGAACATGCCCATCACACGGAACAGGAAAGGCCTATGCCCGCGCATTTCCCATTTCAGGTTGGTCTTGCTGCCATTCGGGGTCAGCGTGAATTCCGTTACATTGTCGGCTTTGAAGGGCTTGAGGAAATGCAAGTCAAGTTGCATGCGCCTAGAGGCTTCCGAATGGGTTATCTCCATATTGCCTACTCCCACCTTTTTATTGCCAACCCAGGCATATTTGGAGCCCACGCCGGAAGCAGCACCGCCAAAACTGCGCTGCAAATTTGGATCCATCTTCTCCCAGGGGCTCCACGCTGACCAATTGTGAAAGTCATTGATATTGGCAAACACCTTGGCCGGTGGCGCATTAAAATCCGCGGTGCGCGACACGCTGAAGTCAGACGATTGCAGGGCCCCATAAATGAGAAGTCCGGCAACCACGGCAATAATAAGAAGCAGAACAATGAACATGATAGGCCCTCCCTGAACTTGGCGAAATAATCATTAAGCGGGTTCAGCGAACCTGTCTACCTGCCCCCAACCACCGACTTTTTTCATTTTTGCTTCTGATAAACCAGGTGCAAAGCACCCTCGCCTGGTTTGGTTTCAACACAGGAATAACCCAGCTTGGCCAGATCAATGCCCGCCAACAGGCTTTCGCCCTGCCCCAGGACCAGCGGCGAAATTGCCAGGTGCAGATGGTCAACCAGGCCGGAGAGAAGCCCATCGCGGACAGTGTGCACCCCGCCGTTGAGCCTTATGTCTTGGCCTTTTGCGGCAATCTTCGCCTTGGATAACACCTTGGAAAGATCATCCGAGACAAACTGAAACACTGTTCCACCTTCCATCACGAGTGGCGGGCGCGGATAATGGGTCATCACAAAAACCGGTGTGTGATAAGGCGGGATTGGCCCCCACCACCCTTGCCAGCCATCATCGGGCCAGACGCCGCGCTGCGGCCCGAACATGTTGCGGCCCATGATTGAAGCGCCGATGTTGTCAAAACCCTTTGAGGCAAATTGGTTATCAACGCCCGTGCTGACCCCATCTTTCCCGAACATGGTCTGAAAGGTTTTGGTCGCAACGAAGGCCTTGCCCAATTCCATGCCACCATCACCAAAGGGTTTCTCAAGGCTCTGATTGAGGCCGGTCGCAAATCCATCAACCGAAACCATGAAGTTCTCAACGCGTAACTTTTGCATTTCGCGGGCCTCAATTCTTGTTCAAATAATTCTGTAGCGCATCAAGAGAGCCTGTCCATCCGCCCATCATGCCTTCATGGGCGGCATGGAAGGTGCGGGCTTCGGTGTCATCAATGCCCGCGTAAATCCAGCTGATTTTCAGCTTGGTCTGCGTGGCACTTTCGGCCACAAATTCAAACACGGTTAACATTTCCTTGGGCCACGTGGGGGCCATGGGGTGAGTGCCCATGCCGCCGTCTTTGTCTGAAAAACTTTGCAGATAGACCAGCTTGCTGTTGGGCTTGATCTCTTTATACATGACCTTGCCCCACATTTCCTGGCCTTGCGGCGATGCCGTTCCATAATGATAGATGCCGCCCACGCGAAAATCCTGGCTGGCCTTGATCACTGTATGGCCCGGCGCTGAAAACCACTGCGTCATGTCTTCCACAGTCGTGCAGGCTTTGAACAGCCGCTCTTGCGACACTGCGAATGAGCGCTCGATGACAAAGAGATTCTTCTCTGCGGCCATGGGCGCCACATAGGCAGCGAGACGATCCAGATTCTGCCTGCCACCTTCCGTAGCAAACCCCAGCACGGCATCGCGCGCTTCCATGCTTTCTTCAATCAGGCGAAGTTCCACACGCGTCTTCGCGCCTTCATCGAAAAGTTCAAGCTCGCCCATGAACTTGTGCTGGATGAGTCCTTCTCCACCATTGTCGTGATCAAATCGCAGAAGGTGTGGTGGCTCCACCGTTCGAAAAATAAATCGATTGGGATAATCCGTGCCGTCTGGTCCATGCATGGTGAACAGCGCCTGTCCGCCCACGCGCAAATCGAATTGTCGATAGGTGTTGGTGAAGCCATCCGGCCCCCAGAAATGTTGAAGGTGTTCTGGCGTGGTCAGCGCTTTCCACACCAATTCGCGCGGGGCAGCGATCATGCGCGTGGTGATAATCTGCGGCTTGTCTTTCGGCAGAATGGTTTGGGCCAAACGAGACATGGTTTACTCCTGCACAGTTTGTAAATAGGTATCAAGGCGATCAAGCCGCTCTTCCCATTGGCTGCGGTAGGCATCCAGCCATTCGTCCACCTCTTTCAGGGCCGTCGGAGATAGTTTGCACGGTCTCTGCTGGGCCGAACGGCTGCGCGTGATGAGACCTGACTTTTCCAAAACCTTGATATGTCTGGAAATGGCCGGAAGCGATATCTGAAAAGGTTTGGCCAATTCATTCACGGTGGCTTGACCGCGGCGCAAATTGGCCAGCATGGCGCGGCGCGTTGGGTCCGCCAAGGCCTGCAGCTTGAGGCTGAGCCTGTCGGCGTTCATTTTATTTCAGCCAACCCAGCTTCATGGCAAGTTTTTCCCCGGGGCCGTGTACGGCCATGTAGAGCAAACCCGCCGCCATCGGAAAATGGCTGACAAAGGCACCGAATTCCAAACCCTTCTCATCCGTCCAATGGCTGGTGAAGTGAAAGGCGAAGGCCAGGAAGATCACATAGGCCGTCGCAAGAAGTGACGCTTCGCGAAAATAGGCGCCAGTCAAGAACGCGAGGATGATGCCCAATTCTAACGCAGCAGCCATCCAATTGAGCAACATGGGGAAGGGAAACCCAGCCTTGGCAATTTCTTCGGCCATCATGCCAGACATGGCAAGTTTGCCCACAAACCCTAGGGCGAATAATGCCGCCATGACGAAACGCGCCAATAAAAGAGCGGCAGTTTTCCAACCCCGATTTTGCTCTAAAGACGCCATTGTTCCATTCCTTATTTAATAATTTGGTTAATTAACTCATCGGCTAAATAACACGTCGATATCTGGGCGTCAAGTTTTGTTACTCTTTTATTCGCGTTCTTTATGTGGCATTAGCACGACGGCGGTCGCAATTCACAGAAACCGCAAACGGGCATTGGAAAAATGAACAATAACAATGGCATAATGGCCGGTAAACGCGGCCTCATCATGGGTGTGGCCAATAGTCGATCGATCGCCTGGGGCATAGCCAAAGCTTGCGCCACCCATGGCGCCGAACTGGCCTTCACCTACCAGGGCGATGCCACCAAAAAACGCGTTGAGCCTTTGGCCGCCGAAGTGGGCTCCACCATCGTGCTGCCCTGTGATGTGGGCGACATGGCCTCCATTGATGCCACCTTCGATGTGCTGAAAGAGAAATGGGGCAAACTGGATTTTCTGGTTCATGCCATCGGGTTCTCGGATAAGGACGAACTCACGGGCCGCTATGTTGATACCTCGCCAGAGAATTTTAAGAACACTATGTTCATCTCGATTTATTCTTTCACGGCCGTTGCCCAGCGCGCAGAAAAGATGATGCCTGATGGCGGATCCCTCCTCACGCTCACCTATTATGGCGCCGAGAAATGGATGCCGCATTATAACGTGATGGGTGTGGCCAAAGCCGGCCTTGAAGCCAGCGTGCGTTATATGGCCGCCGATTTGGGTATCAAAAACATCCGGGTGAATGCCATTTCCGCCGGGCCTATTAAAACTCTGGCCGCCTCCGGCATTGGCGATTTCCGTTATATCCTGAAGTGGAACGAATATAACTCACCCCTGCGCCGCACTGTAACGATTGAAGAAGTGGGCGACAGCGGCATGTACATGCTGTCTGATCTTTCCCGCGGTGTGACTGGCGAAATTGTCCACGTGGATGCAGGCTATCACATCGTGGGCATGAAGAACCCCGCAGCACCGGATATTTCTGTGGTCAATAGTGGCGATTAGTTTCCCGCCCATTTATTTTATCCGCCACGGCGAAACAGATTGGAACAAGCAGAAGCTGGTTCAAGGCTCAGCCGATATTGACTTGAATGCAACAGGCGTGGAGCAAGCCACGGCGGTGGCCCAAGCCTTATATGCCAAGCATTCTGAGCTGCAACATTTTGATTTTTATGCCTCTCCGCAAATACGCGCCCAGCACACCATGCAGATTATATGCGCAGAACAACCCAGAGATTTTGCGAATGTGCGCATTGATGCGCGGCTTCGGGAATTGGAATTCGGCATTTGGGAAGGCAAAGACATCGGTTTGATGCACGAGGCTCGCGACTATGCCCTGGGCCAAGTAAGCCACTATCATTGGAAACCCGAAGGCGGGGAATCCTACGCCGAAGGCGTGTTGCGCGTAGATGATTTTCTACGCAGTCTTGCAGGCCCCAGTCTCGTTGTATCGCATGGCGCAGTGGCCCGTTGTTTCATTGGCTATATCTGCAACATCCCACGCATAGACATCACGCATCTGCCCACCCCGCAAGGGTGCTATTGCGTTTTACAAAACGGCACCTACACGTGGTTTGACGTGAGCCACAACCCGATCTAAGCAGCCTTATGTCGCACAATACCTTTGGCCATCTTTTTCGCGTTACAACTTATGGTGAAAGCCATGGTGTGGCCATCGGTGCCATCGTGGATGGTTGTCCGCCGAACTTAAAAATTTCAGCGGAAGAAATTCAGGCCTTTCTTGATAAGCGCAAGCCGGGCCAAAGCCGCTTTACCACGCAACGCCAAGAAGCGGATGCCGTCAAAATCCTCTCCGGCGTGTTTGAAGATGAGCACACGGGGGGCCTGCGCACCACTGGCGCACCCATCGCACTGCAAATCGAAAACACCGATCAGCGCAGCAAAGATTATGGTGAAATCCGCGATAAATTCCGCCCCGGCCACGCTGATTTTACGTATCAACAAAAATATGGCATCCGCGATTATCGCGGCGGAGGCAGATCATCGGCGCGTGAAACCGCTTGCCGCGTGGCGGCTGGTGCTGTGGCCCGGTTGGTTATCCCGCAAGTGGAAATCAGAGGCGCACTGGTGCAGATGGGCCCGCATAAAATCAACCGCAAGAACTGGGATTGGTCGCAAGTTGATCAAAACCCCTTCTTCTGCCCTGACGCCGAAATGGCAAAAATGTGGGAAACCTATCTGGATGGCGTACGCAAAGCCGGCTCCTCCTGTGGCGCTGTAATTGAAGTAACCGCCTCTGGCGTTCCGGCTGGCTGGGGCGCGCCGCTTTATGGCAAACTCGATGCCGAACTGGCCAGCGCCATGATGAGCATCAATGCCGTGAAAGGCGTTGAAATCGGCGACGGCTTTGCCGCAGCGGCTTTAAACGGCGAAGATAACGCCGATGAAATTCGGATGCGCCACGGCACACCCGAATTCCAATCCAACCATGCGGGCGGAATTCTCGGCGGTATCTCATCGGGCCAAGATGTGGTGGTGCGTTTTGCCGTGAAACCCACGTCGTCAATTTTGAATGAGCGCAAGACGATCACCAAATCTGGTGAAGACACCGCGATCATCACCAAAGGCCGCCATGACCCCTGTGTGGGCATCCGCGCCGTGCCAGTCGGCGAAGCGATGATGGCGTGCGTGCTGGCCGACGCATTTCTCAGGCACCGTGGGCAGGTTGGTTAACCCAACCGCGCGGGCTTCACCCACCAGTGTGGATGCTGTGCGCATAACGTGGCCGCCACGGCCTCAGCCTCTTCAAAACTTCGGGCAATGCCAAAACAGGTGGCTCCTGAGCCTGACATGAGCACGGGATACAAATTGGTCTTATGCAAAGCCGATAGCACGCCGGAAATCATCGGTTGAACTTGGATTGCTGCCCCGGTCATATCATTGCGCCAAACAGCCTGGACGGGCGCTGGCCGAAGCACACCGATGGGCAGTGCCATGGCCTTAAATACGTCGGCCGTTGAACACGCCACCAAGGGATTGACCAACACCAAGGCCGGCGGCAAATGTTCTGTCAGCAGGCTGAGCTTTTCACCAAGCCCCGTCATATGGGCGGGTTTGCCCACAAAACACACCGGCACGTCGGCGCCGATTGCTGCCAGTGCGGCGATTTGAGCTTGATTGAGCGTGCCCTCAACAAGCCGCAACAACCCGCGCAATATCGCCCCCGCATCGGCAGAGCCACCGCCGATGCCAGATGCAACGGGAAGATTTTTTTCAAGCTTTACCGACACCGATGGCAAAGACATAACGCCGTTCAAATGCTGGAAAGCCTTCCAAATGATATTGTCATCACCCAACGGCACAGCTGCGGCAAATGGCCCCGTCACCAGCAGGGCCTTGCGCGGGGATGGTTCGATCTCCAGTCGATCACCAACCCCAGCAAACGCAACCACGCTATCAATTTCATGGTAGCCATCTGGGCGGCGGCCCAGAACATGCAGCGCCAAATTAATTTTGGCGTGGGCCACTTCAAGAACAGCAGGCATTATCCGTTGGTGGGTTTGGCCGCATCATCAACAGGTGCCGTTTTATCCAGTGGCTTGGCTTCAACAGCCTCTGGCAAACCATCCTTCAATTTGGCCTGTATGCGCGCAACATCGGCTGTGTCTGGGTGATTGTCCAAGGCGTGCTGCCACTGAAAGCCCGCCTCCAATTTGCGGCCCGCTTTCCAATACACGTCTCCCAAATGCTCCGCGATAATGGGATCAGAGGGGATCAGATCAACCGCGCGCTCACAATAGGTCACAGCCTGCTCATAATCACGCAAGGTAAAATAGGCCCAACCCAAACTATCGGTGATATAGCCATCATTGGGCTTTAAGCTCACGGCTTTTTTCACCATGCCCAAGGCTTCATCAAGATTTATGCCCCGGTCTATCATGGAATAACCCAGATAATTCAAAACCGAAGGATCATCTTTTGAAAGAACCAAAGCCTTGCGAAAATCCATTTCGGACTTATCAAATTGCTTCAAGTGATCATAGGCGATGCCGCGATAATTATAGATACGCCAGCTACTGGCGTCATCAGGTGGCAGCAAGCCCAGCACCTGGGTATAGGCCGCAACCGCTTCGGAGAACTGATTGTCCACCCGGTAAATCCCGGCCAGCGTAACCAGCGCATCGGTGTTCTTCGGATCGCGTTTCATCACTTCTTTGAGACGCGAAATTGCATCGGCATTTTTCTCCATGCGCTGCAAGTTCATGGCAATTTCAGTGTCGGCATAGTTGCGCAGCAAAGACGTTTGCGGAATCTGCTCGAAGCTGGCATTGGATTCATCATATTGCTTCAGGCTTGATTGTACGCCACCCAGCGTGGTCAACACAAAGGGCTTATCGTTGGCCACACTCAAGGCCAACTGGGCATAGATCAGCGCGGCATCAGCACTTTGATCAACATTGAGCGATGAAGCCACAGAGAATAAAACCTCCCCGGCTCCGGCCAAAGGATTTGCCACAAAAGCTGCGGGCTTCGCAGCCGTAGCCAAATTATCCAACGCGGATTGAATAAACAGATTGGACGCACCCCCGGCCAAATAGGCACGATATATTTTCTCGGCATCCGCCTTGCGCCCCTGCCGCTCCAGATAATTGCCATAGCCTTGCACAACGCGCAGAGACGTTGGCGCCAGTTCATAGGCCTTTTTATAAGCTGCGTCAGCGCGTACTGATGAGGCGAGGTAGTCCGCGATCAAAGCGGTGTGAAAGGCTTTATAATTGGCAAATGCATCTTGGCCATCAAGCTTGTCCAACTCATGCAAGGCCGCATTCATCGAGCCTTCGCCCGCGTAAGACCAGGCGCTGAGCAGTGCTGAGGTGAGCACGCCAAAGGGTGTATAGGCCGCTTCTTTAAAATCACTGCGCGCTTCGGTATAGCGCCGGGCGCGAAATTCTTTCAATCCTAATACAATGCGTGCGGTGCGTTGCTGGCTATTGAATTTGATCACTTGCGGGGCCAGATTCTCTGCCTTGGCCAAATCACCCTTCATCACATAAACTTGAAAAAGTCGTTCCGCCAGAATGCCGTTGCCCTGATCTTGTTTCAGCGCAGCACTGGTGAAATCTGCCGCAGGCCCCAAATCCAACAAGCGGCTGGCGGTGCGCGACGCCAGAAAATTGCCCGCCAAAGTGTGAAATTCAGGGGCATCTGAAAAAGCTGAAGTGGTAGAAAATAACGAAATGGCCAATAGTGAAAGGGCAAAGCAGCGCATGTGAATTCCTGACAGGTGAGATCAACCGATGATTCACGCAGAATTGCGGTTTTTATAAGCGTCTGCAAGCAAAAAGGGCAGGCCCTGATATGGCCTGCCCCTTGGGTTTTCTTCGGTGAACCTAGTTGGTAATGCGCATTGCCACAATCGAATTGGCAATCTTGGCGAATGCGGCATCCAATGACGTTGTATCAGCATCAATGACGTGGGCCGCATCCATGGCGCAATTCTGCGTCAGGGCAACACGCTGAGGAAAGTTTTTATCCAACTGGAAGGTGATTACAAACAGTTCGATGCCAGTCTGCTTGATTGCTGTGCACATGGCATTAGCCTGTGCGTATGAATCTCCAAGCGGCGAAGCGCAACCGATTTGGTCTCCTTGTGAGCCAGAACCGATAAGACTGGAAGGCCCCGAAATCACGCCTTGACAATAAGCGCTGTTATATTCGCCGTCTGTCATCAAGATCATGATTTTGCGCGTGCGTAAATTATATGGTGTTGCCGGATTGTACAACGGGCTGTTTGTCACCACTGTATAAGGCGCAGCAGCATTTGCTATCGGCCAAATCCCCACATTGGGTGAAAGTGAATACCAACCCCAGGCAATGCCAACTTGGCCAGCCGTTGAGCCGCCGGCCGACATGGAGTTGATGACGCCCGTCAAAGCGGTGGCGGTTGTGGTCAAGGGCTGCAGTGGCGTTACAAGACAGTCATTGCCACTGGGCCCGTACTGAAAGCCTACAGGTGTAGCACCGACCACAACACCGATGGCCGAGTCGTTATAGGAATTAACCCCTTGGCGTTCTGTCACACAGGTGGGTGATACTGGCAGTGATACTTTTTGACCGCCGGTGAAAGGCGTGAACTGGTTATGGTCAAAACCTTGCACGGCGCTGCCCGTGCCTGCAAGATAAAGGCCGCGCGCCTGCTTGGCTAGATCAGCGGGATCGAGGTGGTTGGTTTTCAAATTCACCGCGTTGCCATAAGGGATGGCTGCAATTTTCGTGTAAAACAAACCTTGGGTTGTCGGCATAACCATATTCACAAACTTTGCGGCCGCCGTTTTTAAATCCGCAATCGCGGTGTTGCCGGTTTGGGGGTTAACTTTGTTCATCGAATTCGTATTATCCAGCACCATTGATACTTCCAAATTGATGCCAGACTTCAACACAGTGGCAGTGCCTGAAAGAACAGTGGTGGGAAAGCCGACGATCGACATGAAATTGTTTTTCAGCGTCGCTTTGGCGGTAGCCGTAACCGATGGGCCATTATTGGTGATGGCAAAGCTTGATAGCGTGGCATCGCCATTGTATTTATAATTCTGCTGCATATAAATTTGCGATTTTGCAGTCAATGCCGCGTTGGTCACATCAGGCAATGCCACTGCATAAAGGGCGGCGGAATCCAGCGAAGCCTGCAAAATTGTTCCCGCGTTAACGCCGCGTTCATAATCGATTGCAGCACCTCCGGTGATGAGCAGCGGGATGATCGACAGGCCAGCCATGATTGACACATTGCCACGCTCAACCTTGGCAAAGCGCTTCAAAGAGTTCAAAAAGCCATGGGCTTTCTTAAAGGTCGACTTGTTTGAATTGATCATGGCCGCGCGTCTCTCCAATAGATTCCAAACACCACCCTTAGTCATCAGCCTTGAATAACAAGTTGAGCCGATGGATTGCATTTGAAAGAGTTGAGAATTTGGTGATCAATCGCGCATTATGGTTAAAGCGGGATGAAGGCTCACATATTGGGGTAATTCGGTCCTTCGCCGCCTTGCGGCACAGTCCATTTTATATTCTGCGATGGGTCTTTGATGTCGCAGGTTTTGCAATGAACGCAGTTTTGGTGGTTGATTTGAAAGCGCGGTTCTTGGCCATCTGCCACCACCACTTCATAAACCCCCGCCGGGCAATAACGTTGCGCTGGTTCGTCCCACATGGGCAAGTTAACGCCGATGGGAATGGCTGCATCCTTGAGCTGCAGATGAGAAGGTTCATCCTCCTCATGCGATGTGGCAGAGAAAGCCACATTGGTAAGGCGGTCAAATGACAGAACACCATCGGGCCTGGGGTAAACGATGGGCTTGGAATCTGCGGAGGGTTTCAGCGTGGCATAATCCGGCTTGCCATGTTTCCAGGAACCCAGCCCAAAGCCAAAAATGGTGTGTAGCCACATGTCTATGGCACCCAACACGGCCCCGCCTGCCAAACCCAGCTTCGACCACATGGGTTTCACATTTTTCACCTTCTTCAAGTCTTCATAAACCCAGGAATTTTCATAGGCGCGCTGATATTCATGCAACGCATCGGCCTCACGTCCGGATTGGATTGCGGCCACGGCAACTTCGGCGGCCAGCATTCCCGTCTTCATGGCGTTATGTGAGCCCTTGATGCGCGGCACATTCACAAAGCCAGCCGCGCAACCAATCAGCGCACCGCCGGGAAACGCCAACTTCGGAACAGATTGAAATCCACCTTCAGTGATGGCACGCGCCCCATAAGCCACGCGGCGGCCGCCCTCTAACACCTGCGCAATCATCGGGTGATGCTTGAAGCGCTGAAACTCCATGTAAGGATATAAATGTGGGTTCTGATAGTTGAGATGCACCACAAAGCCGATGGAAACCAAATTATCCTCAAGGTGATACATGAATGAACCACCACCCGTTTTCATGCCCAGTGGCCAGCCCATGGTATGGGTAACCTGGCCTGGCTGGTGATTTTGTGGCTTCACTTCCCACAACTCTTTCATGCCGAGGCCATATTTCTGCGGCTCACAATCCTGAGACAAATTGAACTTGGCGATGATTTCTTTGGCCAATGATCCACGCACACCTTCGGCGATGAAAACATATTTGCCACGCAGTTCCATGCCTGGCTGATAGTCGGGCTTATGCGTGCCGTCTTTGGCAATGCCCATTACACCTGCCACCACGCCGGCGACGGAGCCATCGTCACGGTATAAAACTTCTGAAGCGGCAAAACCTGGGTAAATCTCCACGCCCAACGCTTCGGCTTGCGTGGCGAACCAGCGGCATAGATTACCCAGAGACACCGCATAATTGCCATGGTTGCTCATCAAGGGCGGCATGAGGAAATTGGGTATCCGCAACGCGCCTGCCTTTCCCAACACGTAAAACCGGTCTTCCTTCACGGCGGTGTTGAGGGGAGCGCCTTTATCTTTCCAATCGGGGATCAACTCGTTCAGCGCGATGGGGTCAATAACAGCTCCTGATAAAATATGTGCGCCAACTTCCGAGCCCTTTTCCAAAACGCAAACGGTAATTTCAGGCGAAAGCTGCTTGACGCGAATGGCGGCGGCCAGGCCTGCGGGCCCCGCGCCCACAATCACCACGTCATAATCCATTGTTTCGCGCTGCATATCGGCCACGGTTTTGGTTCCCTTGCTTAGGGCAATGATATAGTCTGAGAGCCTGCGGGAAAAGAAGCCAATTCAGACATGGAATTAAAGCCAACCGACCTGGGATTTTTGAACGCCGCCGACGCGCTGGCCTGGCTTGTCGCCATGGGAGCGGACGAGATCGCTTTAGACCAGCCGGTTGACCGTTTTGCCGAAAGCGCCAGGGTTGTGGTCCCCGCTGTTTCCGCGCCGAGGGTGCAACCCGCAAGCTTTGTGCAAAGCGCCAATGTCTCAGGCCTGAACAGCATCGCCGAAATCATCCAAGCGCTGAATTTCCTGGAAACGCATCCTCTCAAGAAAGCCGCCAGCAAGCTCTCCTTCTTCGAAGGGCCGGAACG
>JANYHB010000040.1 GCA_025359265.1 Hyphomicrobiales bacterium
TTATTTTTATTTGATCCAACCACCGGCGCGCTGGCCGATTTTGCCAAGCCCGAAATTGATCGCCCCCATAATCGCGGCAACGATGGCGCGGCTGATGCTGCCGGCCGCTTCTGGTTCGGCACCATGCAGCAAAACATCGCCGCCGATGGCTCAGATATCAGCGTCACCCAAGACATCGGTGCGTTGTACCGCGTTGGCCAAGATGGCGTTTCCAGATTGATGGTAGACAAGGTGGGCGTATCGAACGGCCCCTGCTGGTCACCCGACAATTCAATTTTCTATTTCAGCGACAGCCGAAATCAAACCATCTGGGCCTTTGATTTTGAACTGGCGAGCGGCAATCTTTCCAATCAGCGCATCTTCAACGACAGCAAAAGCCATGGCTACCCCGATGGCGCAACGGTAGATGCTGAAGGTTTCCTGTGGAGCGCGCGGTGGGAGGGTTCTTGCATCTTGCGCATTGATCCGAAGGGCCGCATAGACCGCATCGTGTCCATGCCGGTCACGAGGCCCACCTGTGTGGTCTTCGGAGGCCCGCGCTTAGACACGATTTACGTCACCTCATCAGCCGCCAATCTGGGTGGGCCAACATTAAAGCAATTCCCGCTTTCCGGCGGCATCTTCTGTTTTAATCCTGATGTCACAGGTTTTGCCAAATACCAGTTTGGCGGCACACTTTGAGGCCGTTTATCAGCTTGGATTGGGGCACAACAGCTTTCCGTGCTTATGAAGTCAATGCCGATGGCAAGGTGATCAACACAGCCACCGCGCCTGAGGGCATTCTGACGGTGCAAGATCAGCGCTTCGAGGAAACGCTGGAAAGCCATATCGGCACTTGGGATAAATCTTTGCCCGTTGTTGCCTCAGGCATGATCACTTCGCGTCAAGGCTGGGTGGAATGTGCCTATACAGAGTGTCCAGCGCAAGTATCAGACTTGGCGCAGTCAATCACCCGCAAAACCACGGCGTCGGGCCGCACCATCCATTTCATCACCGGGCTGCACTATAACAGCCCGACGATTGAACATGATGTGCTGCGTGGTGAAGAAACCCAGGTCATCGGATCTCTCGAAAACGGGGCGACGCAATTCATCACCCCCGGCACTCATTCCAAATGGATTTCGGTTAATGGTGGCCGTATCGAAGCTTTCGCCACCTACATGACGGGCGAAACCTATGCTCTCTATCGCAATCATTCCATCCTGGGCCGTTTGATGAAAGATGGGCCACAAGATGAAGCTGCGTTCATGCGCGGGGTGGCTCAATCTCTTCAAACCCCAACCGACATGCTGCATCAGCTTTTCTCGGTACGCACCTTGGGTCTGTTCAATGAGGTGCCGCCGGAGAAACTGGCTTCGTATCTCTCAGGCCTGCTCATCGGTTATGAAGTGGGCAGCGCCATTGCTGGCCACCGAGGCGGCGAGCAATACCTGGTTCTTGGCTCGCACGCTCTGGCAGCGAATTATGTAACGGCCTTGCGCCGCGCAGGCCTCAATGTTGCGCTGGGCGATCCGCTAAGCGGCATTAACGGCCAACGTCTCATCGCCAAGGAAACAGGCATCCTATGAATCTGGACCAAGCCCTCAAACACTGCGGCATCATCGCCATCTTGCGCGGCATAACGCCATCTGAGGTATTGGCCGTAACCCAAACACTTTATGATGCCGGCGTGCGCATCGTCGAAGTGCCGCTCAACTCACCTGAACCCTTCGCCTCCATTGCAATGCTGGCAAAGTCGTTCAGCCACAAAATGGTGGTTGGTGCTGGCACGGTGCTGTCGGAACAAGACGTTAATCTGTTGAAAGAACACGGCGGGCAAATCTCGGTTTCACCCGATTGCAACCCCGCCACCATCGCTCGTGCCGTGGCGCTGGGCCTCGATCCTTTGCCCGGTGTCTTCACCCCCACCGAAGCCTTTGCTGCCCTGCGCGCCGGTGCCAAACATTTAAAGCTTTTCCCTGCCGAAGCCGCCTCTCCCCTCACGATCAAGGCGTGGAAAGCTGTGCTGCCCAAACCGGTGCAGGTTCACGCCGTGGGCGGTGTCACGCCGGAAAACATGAAAGATTGGCTCACCGCCGGTGCCTCTGGTTTTGGCATAGGTTCCGCGCTCTATAAGCAGGGCATGTCGCTTTCGGAAATTTCGGAATCAGCCCATACACTGGTTTCCGCCTGGAAACGCGCAAAGGAATAGAATGAAAATCGCCATGGTTACCGGGGCAGGCACTGGCATTGGCCGGGCCTGCGCAATCGCCTTGTCGAAAGCTGGTTATGCTGTCGTACTGGCAGGTCGCAGGCTTGCTGCCCTGCAAGAGGCCGCCAAATCTGTTGATGGTGCCGCACTTTGCGTTGCCACCGATGTGACTGACCCTCAATCCGTTGCCAACTTATTCGCTGAAACCCAAAAGAAATTTGGCCGCCTTGATGTGTTGTTCAACAACGCCGGCATGTCGGCCCCCGGCATCAATCTCGAAGACTTGACGCCGCAACAATGGCTGGATGTGGTGAACGTCAATCTCTCTGGCGTATTTTATTGCACGCAAGAAGCCTTCAAAATCATGAAAAGCCAAACGCCCCGTGGTGGTCGCATCATCAACAATGGCTCCATCTCAGCCCAATCTCCGCGCCCCAATTCAGCGCCCTACACGGCCTCCAAACACGCCATCACCGGCCTCACCAAATCCACCAGCCTTGATGGCCGCAAATATGATATTGCCTGTGGCCAAATCGATATTGGCAACGCTGCCACCAATATGACCTCGCGGATGACCGGGGGTGTTCCCCAGGCTGATGGCAGCATGCAGCCAGAACCGCGCATGGACGTGGAAGACGTGGCCCGATCCGTCGTGTTTATGGCGTCACTGCCGCTTGATTCCAATGTGCTGACGATGACGGTGATGGCCACAAAAATGCCCCTGGTGGGCCGCGGCTGAATGAATATCACACCGCGGGTTGCGATCACGCTCACCTTCATCGCCTTTGGCATGATCATGGGTGGCCAGATCGGTGCCTTTCCGGCGTTAAAAATTCAAGCCGGGCTTGATTCTTTCATGTTCGGTGCACTCGCCACGCTGGCAACCCTCGCCAGTATCGCAGCGATGAGCCTTGGGGGCGCTATCAACAAGCGCTTTGACCATCGCAGCATGTTGCTGTTCATTCTGCCCACAAGCCTGCTCTGTCTTGCGCTATCTCTCAGTGCCAATTCCATCTGGTTTTGCGCCCTCACCTGGATGGCCTTTAATTTCTGTGGCGGCACCATGGATTTGTTCATGAACGCTGAGGCCAGCAGTGTTGAACATGATTTGCAGAAGCCAGTGTTCTCCTCATTCCACTCGGCGGTTTTATATGCCATCGGCATTGCAGGCTTCATCAGCGGCTATACCACCAACCGTTTTGGCATATTGTTTTCAGTTTTAACGGCAGCGCCTTTTGTGGCCGCTGCGGTTTATGCCGTCCACCAGGCCATTCCGCACCGCACCGCCGAACAAAAACACGAAATAAAAACCGGCATTCCCCTCCCCATCAAAATCCTCGTGCTGGTCGGCATCATCCTGGGTTTCAATGTGGCCGCTGAACTGGCCTGCATTCAGTGGTCGGGCCAGCTGCTCAATGAAATGCGCCCGGATCTCGCGGCTTATTCTGGTCTGGGCGTTGGATTTTACGGTTTATGCAGCGGCACAACCCGCGCCTTTGGCGATCGGCTGCGCGCCACCTATGGCGACATGAAAATCGTCAGCGTGTCATTCGCCATCGGTTTGGTTGGCTTTGTGGCTTTATCGCTGCATCCTAATTTTGCCTTGTCGGTTTTGGCCTTCGCGGTTACCGGCTGCGGGCTGGCCTTGATTTTTCCGTGCATGTTCTCAATAGCGGCTCATCTGGTGCCGCAATCACGCGCCGCCGCCTTGGGCCTCGCCTCCATGGTCAGCGGCCCGCCGCGCATTCTGCTGCCATTGCTTTTGGGTTGGCTGGCGCAAACGCGGGGGCTCAGCACCATTTATGTTGCGGCATCCGCCGGCATAGCTGTGGCCCTCGTCTTCACTTACCTCGCAGCGCGCGCGATCAACCAAACCAAAGGGGCGCAAGTTGCCCTGCGCCCCAACGCTACAAACTAAAAAGTTGAGTTAGGCCGCCTTGGTCTCGATCGACTTCAACTTGGGCGTAGAGCCAATCGTAATCTGCCTTGGCTTCAAGGCTTCGGGCACTTCACGCTTCAAGGTAATGTGCAGCAAGCCATTGTCCATGTCAGCGCCTTTCACTTCCACGTGGTCGGCCAGTTGGAAGCGGCGTTCAAAGCCCCGTGCGGCAATGCCTTGGTGCAGCATCTCGCCCACAGCAGCTGGCTTATCGCCTTTTTTGCCTGTCACCGTCAGCGTGTTGCCCTTGGCTTCGATGTTCACATCGGATGGGCCAAATCCTGCAACCGCCATGGTGATGCGGTATTCATTCTCAGCCACACGCTCAATGTTGTAGGGCGGATAAGAATGCGTTTCGGTCGTGGCCGCTTCGTCCAGAAGCTGGAACAAACGGTCAAAACCCACAGATGAGCGATAGAGGGGGGTAAAATCAAACATGTCATATTCTCCTTAAGCAATTTGACAACAAACAGGCCCAAAAGGCACCTGCAAGTCACCAAATGGGAAGCATTTTGAAGCATTTCAAGCCTTCAAAATCAAAAAAATGAATGCCAGATGAACGCCGTCTTGGGGTGGCGTTCAGTTTGCGTGGGCTAGGTTTGTGGCATGGAAAGCCGGTGGCCCACCGTCTTGGAAATTCAAGGAAAACATCATGTTATTCAAATCCGTACTCGCCGCCGCCGCCGTTAGCGCCATTGCCATTCTGACACCCCTGGCGGCCCATGCCGATCCACAAATCGGCGTTTCAATCGGTTTTGGATATGGAGATTTTTCACCAGAACCAGACCCGCATTTCCGCGGCCCGGAGCCATTTTGGAACGGAGATTTCCACCGCCATCCCCGCCATCGTTTCGGACGGGGGCCAGGTTATCCTGATCCCGCAATGACTTACGGCTTCTCGTGCGCTTCTGCTGCCAATGTGGTGCGTGCCGCCGGTTTCCGCGGTGTGCAAGCCACAGATTGTTCACGGCCGGTTTATGGCTACGAAGCATGGAAGCACGGCGAAATTTTTCGCGTCAACGTCAGCATGGGCGGCCGTATCGTAGCGGTGGAACCTCTTTATTGATTTTTTAAAACCAAGCGGAAGGTTCATTCCTTCCGCTTTTTGCCGCAATCATGCCCTTATTATGTTAGTATTCAGCGGCAGGGAAAGCGTAATGGAGCGGGACATGTATAAGAAATTGATGATATGGGCAGTTTTGCCCGCCTTGTTGTTGGTGCAACCTGCTGAAGCGCGCCGCTTGTTTTGGTGGCAAATGGTAAACCCGGACGGCACGGCCGTCTCACCTGATGTTTATGATGACACTGTGGTGCCGCAAAATGTTTATGGGCCTGATCCTTACGGGCCGCCCGATGACCAATTTAATCAAGACCAATATCAACTTTATCGCCGCGAAATGGCCCGCCGCTATCACCGCCACGCTTATGATGGGCCAGATGCCGCACCCATCTATGCCGATCCCGTTCCGCCACCGCCCTATGCGGCGCCTATTTATCCCTCCAAACCCAAGCGCAAGCTCGTGAACAAAATCATCCGCCCCAAGCCTGTGATAAAACGGCCAGCGATCGCCGCAACAGTTTTGCCGCAGCCAGCGCCAGTCACTACGGCTTCCATAACCCCGCCGACAGCCAAAGTAGCGCCCGTGAAAAAATCCGGCGCAGTGACGTGCGAAAAAGGCGCCTCGATTGTTTCAAGCTTTGGCTTTGATAGCGTTTCCACCAAGTCTTGCGACGGTGCAACCCTGGTTTACAACGCCAACCGCGGCGGCAAAGCTTTTGAAATAAACGTCTCGCAAAGCAGCGGTGAATTGACGGCAGTAAAAAAGCTCTGACCACTTCTCGGCTTGTCTCACCTGCGCCCTGCAGATAGAGACACGCCATGAAACTTTTTCCCACCCTCGAAAACAAAGCTCCGGCCAATATCCACTGCGTGGAGATTTTAACGCAAGATGGTGTCAAATTGCGTGCCGCTTTCGCTGTTCCAAAGCAGGCAAAGGGCACCGTCTTTATCTTTCAAGGCCGCGCTGAATTCATTGAGCGCTATTTTGAAATCATACGAGACTTGATGGGCCGCGGCTTCGCCGTTGCCACTTTTGACTGGCGCGGCCAAGGGGGTTCGCAGCGCTTGGTTAAAGACAGCCCGGTTGGACACATCAATCACTTTGCCGAATATGACGCCGATATCGATGCAGTTTACTCGCGCGTTCTCGTCGCCCATTGTCCGAAGCCTTATTACGGTCTTGCACATTCCACGGGCGGGCACATGATGCTTCGGGCATTGCGCGGCAAAAAATGGTTAGAGTGCGCCGTTATCACTTCACCTTTGTTAGGCGTGCATTTTAAACCTTGGCCCGAGTTGGTTGCGCGTGGTTTGGCTTTTGCTGCCAATCGTATCGGTCTGGGCACCGTGCCTTTGCCAGGATTTCCGGCCAAACCAGTTCAAAGTTGGAAATTTGAAAATAACCCCCTCACAGCAGATCGCAGACGCTGGGATAGAGATGCGGCCACTTTATTTGCCCACCCGGAACTGGGCACAGGTGCGCCAACTTACAGCTGGCTCAACGCGACTTTGGGCTCCATTGATGAACTGCAGAAATGGCCAAAAGAACGCGGCCCCTCGTGCCCCACGTTGATTGTGATGGCCGGCCAGGACCGGGTGGTAAGCAATGCCGGCATCAACAAATTCATCGAACGCGCCCACGGGTTTTCATCTCTGACAATCGCCGATTCACAACACGAAATCATGAATGAGAAACAGGAAATCAGGCAGCAGTTTCTGGCGGCTTTCGACGCATTTATAGAAAATTGAATTATTCCGCAGCCTTCAAACTCATCGGGTTGTTCGGATGTTGCGTCCAATTGGCGGGTTCAGGATTGATCTCTCGCCCCGTCCGCGCGTCCACCCCTGAAGTCTGTTGAACCATGGTGATACAATCTTGCACGGGGCAAACTTCTACACACAAGTTGCAGGCAACACATTCATCGTCCATCACCTCAAAATGGCGCTTGCCATCTTTCTCCATCATAATGGCTTGGTGCGAGGTATCTTCGCACGCTGCATAGCAGCGCCCACATTTGATGCACAAATCTTGGTTTATTTTGGCTTTCGCAATGTAGTTGAGGTTAAGATATTGCCAGTCGGTTACATGGGGAACGGCACGGCCGCGAAAATCTTCAATCGTGGCATAACCTTTTTCGTCCATCCAGCGCGAAAGGCCAGATTTCATTTCGTCGACAATGCGAAACCCATAAGTCATGGCTGCCGTGCACACCTGAACATTGCCCGCAGACATGGATATAAATTCGGCAGCATCTCGCCAAGTGGTGATCCCGCCAATGGCGGAAATGGGAAAGCCCAGCGTTTCACTGTCTCGCGCTATTTCTGATACCATTGAAAGCGCAATCGGCTTCACGGCTGGCCCGCAATAGCCACCATGCGAACCCTTGCCATCAATTGTTGGCATGGGTGCAAATGAGTCGAGATCAACATGAGTGATCGAATTGATGGTGTTGATCAAAGATACCGCATCAGCTCCGCCCGCTCTGGCTGCACGCGCGGGCTTTCGAACATCGGTGATGTTGGGCGTAAGCTTCACAATCACCGGCATGCGCGTGTATTGCTTGCACCAGCGAACGACCATCTCGATATATTCCGGCACTTGCCCCACCGCAGAGCCCATGCCCCTCTCACTCATGCCGTGCGGGCAACCGAAGTTTAGCTCAACGCCGTCACATTCCGTCTCTTCCACGCGCCGCAGTATTTTTTTCCATGACTCTTCTTCGCAAGGCACCATGAGTGAAACAACCATCGCACGGTCTTTCCATTCACGTTTCACTTTTTTTATTTCCTGCAGATTCACCTCGAGCGGCCGATCTGTGATCAACTCAATATTGTTAAACCCCAAAAGGCGGCGATCTGCGCCGTGGATTGCACCATAGCGTGGCCCGTTCACATTGACGACGGGCGGCCCGTCTTCACCCAGGGTTTTCCAAACCACACCACCCCAACCTGCTTTGAACGCGCGCACTACATTATATTCTTTGTCGGTGGGAGGGGCCGAGGCAAGCCAAAATGGGTTAGGAGATTTAATGCCAACAAAATCAGTTCGAAGGTCAGCCATGATGTGAGCCTCTCAAAAATGTGTTGATTGACTCGGCGGCGCGCCTACCGTCATCCACTGCGGCAACTGTCAACGCCTTGTTTCCAGCAACGCAATCGCCACCGGCCCAAATTTTCGGTCGTGATGTGCGCTTGCCTTCATCAACTTTGATGCGCCCGTCTTCCAGTGCCAAGGCCCCGGCTGTCATATCCACAAAAGTCTGGCCGATGGCTTTGAATACCACATCGGCGGCAAGCTCATAGGTTTTTCCCGTGCCCACAAGTTTTTTACCTTTCATCACGGTGCCTTCGATTTTCAGGCCAATGGCATGGCCGTCTTTGGTGATGAGTTTTTTCGGCATCACCCATTCGCAAATCGCCACGCCATGGCTCAGCGCCAATTCCTGCTCATATGCGGAAGCCCGCATGTGTTCGCGGCCACGCCGATATAGAATTGAAACTTCCTCAGCGCCCAAAAGTTTGGATTGAAGGGCAATATCGATGGCCGTCATGCCGCCGCCGATAACCACTACGCGCCGCCCTACTTTAAGTTTGGATAAATCCTTAGATTGCCGAAGTGCGGCAATTTTATATACGGCATCTTCAACACCCTTGGAGTTCTCATGCTTAAGGCCCAGTTCATTCACGCCTGCATAACCTACACCCAGAAACACCGCGTCATAATCTTTCTCAAGCTGCTCCAACGTCAAGCCTTTGCCCAAGGCCTTGTCATGCTCAATCGTGATACCGCCGATGGCCAGAACAAAATCCACTTCCCTCTGTGCAAAGTCATCCACTGTTTTATAGGCGGCAATGCCAAATTCATTTAATCCGCCCGCTTTCTTCTGCGCCTCAAACATCGTTATGTCATGGCCGTGCATGGCCAGCCGGTGGGCGCAAGCAAGTCCCGCTGGGCCAGCACCAACCACGGCAACTTTTTTGCCCGAAAACTTGCCGCGCCCGTAAGGGTGCTCATCCGCCATCGCCGCGTCGGTGGCATAGCGCTGCAGCAGGCCAATCTTCACCGGCTTGCCTTCCGCATGTTCCCGCACACACGCTTCTTCACACAGCGTTTCAGTGGGGCAAACGCGCGCGCACATGCCGCCCAGAATATTCTGATCAAAAATAGTTTTCGCCGCTGACTTTGGGTGGCCCGTCTGAATCTCCCGTATAAATAACGGAATGTCGATGGAGGTAGGGCAAGCCTTCATACATGGCGGATCGAAACAGAAATAGCACCGGTCACTTTCCACAAACGCTTCATGGGCGTTTAACGGTGCGTGCAGATTAGCAAAATTCGCCTCAAGCTGCGCCTTGCTTAGTCTTTTAGCCTGAATGTCAGGAGCCTGCGCCATGCGTCACCTCTAAAACCAGGGTTGAAACGCTAACCCAGTTTGTCCATTTGGTCAAATTTCTGCTTTAGCTGGACGTGCGCCACGAGCTTGGTTATTGTCATACAATTATTTTGAGGCTGATTGAACATGAGCACTGCACCCGGTAAATTCAAACTACGTTCGCAATACTGGTTCGATAATCCGGACAACGCAGACATGACGGCACTCTATCTGGAGCGCTATCTCAATTACGGCTTTACCTTGGGTGAGTTGCAGGGCGGCAAGCCCATCATCGGCATCGCCCAAACGGGTAGCGATCTTAGTCCGTGCAACCGCGTGCACATCGAGTTGGTCAAACGTGTGCGTGACGGCATTATTGCTGCAGGGGGTGTGCCATTGGAATTCCCAATTCATCCCATTCAAGAAACCGGCAAGCGCCCCACTGCCTCCCTAGACCGAAATCTCGCTTATCTCTCACTTGTAGAAGTGCTCTACGGCTATCCGCTAGACGGCGTGGTGCTCACAGTGGGCTGCGACAAAACCACGCCTGCCTGCCTGATGGCGGCGGCTACTGTCGACATTCCGGCAATCGCTCTTTCTTCCGGCCCAATGTTGAACGGTGACTACAAAGGCCAACGCACCGGCTCCGGCACCATCGTCTGGATGGCGCGCGAAAAATACGCGAAGGGAGAAATCAACTACAAGGAATTCATTGATCTCGTTGCCACTTCGGCACCCTCAACGGGCTATTGCAATACCATGGGTACTGCAACCACGATGAATTCGCTGACAGAAGCGCTTGGAATGTGCTTGCCCGGCAATGCAGCCATACCGGCACCCTACCGTGAGCGCGGCCAAATGGCTTTTGAAACCGGCAAGCGCATTGTTGAAATGGTGGCGGAGGATTTAACGCCATCAAAAATCATGACGCGCGAGTCATTCGAGAACGCCATCGCCGTCAACACCGCTATTGGCGGCTCCACCAATGCGCCCAACCACTTGAACGGCATTGCAGCTCTTCTCGACATCAAGCTCGAGGTGAAAGACTGGGAAAAGCACGGTCACGATTTGCCTTTGTTGGTGAACATGCAGCCCGCGGGCGAATATCTGGGGGAAGACTATCACCGCGCTGGCGGTGTTCCTGCTGTTGTGGCTGAGTTGATGAGTGCGGGAAAAATTCACGAGAAGGCCCGCACCGTTAATGGCAAGAGCATTGGCGAAAATTGCAACGGCAAGTTTTCATGGAACCGCAAGGTCATCCGCGAATATAATGACCCCATAAAGAAAAACGCTGGCTTTAAAATGCTGCATGGCAACTTGTTTGACTCTGCGATCATGAAAACGTCGGTGATCTCTGAAGAGTTTCGAAAGCGTTATCTTTCGAACCCGAAGGACCTTAACGCTTTTGAAGCTAAAGCGATCGTTTTTGATGGGCCGGAAGATTACCACGCCAATATCGACAATCCGAAATTGGCCGTTGATGAAAATACCATCCTCTTCATCCGCGGCGTTGGCCCACTGGGCTATCCAGGTGCCGCAGAAGTTGTGAACATGCGTGCACCCACATATCTATTGGAAAAGGGCATCCGTTCGCTGCCCTGCGTGGGCGATGGCAGACAATCTGGCACGTCAGGTTCGCCGTCAATTCTCAACGCCTCACCCGAAGCCGCAGCCGGCGGCGGTTTGGCTATCTTGAAAAACGGTGACATGGTACGCATCGACCTTAACAACGGCGATTGCAACATGTTGATCAGCACCGAGGAAATTGCCAAGCGCCGCGTCGAACTTGAAAAGAGCGGCGGTTTTAAAATTCCGCCTTCACAAACGCCATGGCAAGAAATCTATCGCAACACCACGGAACAGCTGGCGCAAGGCATGATCATTAAAGGTTCAACAAAATTTCAGCGCGTGGCTAAAACCATGGGCATTCCACGGGATAATCACTGATGCACATTATTAAATCCACGGCCCTCAAAGCCACCTTTTCTGATTACGGCGCAAGGCTTTTGGGCCTTGAGGTTGATGGGCTTGATGTGGTTTTCGGCACAACTTTGAAAGAACAGCACGAGGCGTGGGATCATTCCGCTGGCGTTACCTGCGGTCGGCACGCGGGGCGCATTTCTGGGGCACAATTCACGCTGGATGGTGAGATCCACAAACTCACACCAAACCGGGACGGTTTTCAACTTCACGGCGGGCCCGTAGGTTTCGGCAGCAAAATTTGGAATGCAAAAAAGCAGGGCAGCGAAATTGCATTTACGCTTATCAGCCCAGATGGCGATCAAGGCTTCCCCGGGCAACTTCAAACCACCGCGGTTTATGGTGTCACGGGCAACGTGATGTGGGCTGAGCTCACCGCTACAACGTCAAAACCCACCGTCATCAACCTCACCAACCACGCCTACTGGAATTTGCAAGGACCAAGCGCTGGCAAGGATGCTGCCTTCGAACAAGAAATCCAAATGAATGCGTCGCGCTATCTGCTCACCGACAAAGACTTGTTGCCCAACGGCGAGATGCCAACTGTAACAGGTACAGAATTTGATTTCCGCAAACTGCGGCCAGTAAGGCAGCCCTATGACCATTGTTTTGTTCTGGATGGGAAACGCGGTGCGTTAAAACAGTGCCTCACCATGCGCGATCCAAAATCCAGCCGTTGCATGGAAGTGTGGACGACCGAATGCGCCATCCAGTTTTATACCGCCATTCATTGGAATGAAAAACTGCCCGGCAAGGGCGCCCCGCTGCAGCAACACCAAGCCATCGCCATTGAGCCGCAAAATGTGCCGGATGCGCCCAATCATCCCGCTTTTCCTTCGTCAGTCCTTCGCCCGGAACGCGCTTATCGCAACCGCATTGAATGGCGGTTCTATTAACGCGCTTTATCCACCAAGGGGTTATTGCGCCTCAAGCGCAGGTTCAAACGGCCCGGGCGATAACTCTTTATTCCTGGTATCAACGATTTCCATGTAGAGCATGGCGCTGCTCTTTCGTGCGAGAACTTCTGGCGAAATAAAACTCATCGCCGTGTTGGGTTTCGCGCGGTGAATTAATTCGCTTACAATATCTTCCAACGCCACATTATCGTGTGGATGAAGTTTTTGAATAGCAATCGCCTCTTGATAAACGTCAAGAATTTCACTCTTTGAATGCGCTTGTGAAACTGAAGTGTCTATACTGTTTAGCATGTGCTGGCTGAGAATGATTTGCATTTTGCGTCTCCTTGATGATTGTACAATCGCACAATCTAGGGGTTTGACAATCCGCAGTGAGCTGGTTGCATGCATAGCCGCACCTTATGGCAAAAGGTGACACTGGCGTTCATAGGGCAGAGTGAGTAAAGGCCTCACATACGGCTTTGTGATCAGCCTTCTTTAGGCCCAGTTACGACGCCGAAAGTCTCAGAGGCGCTGCCTTGCTGTGCCAAATTGAAGCCCTCTGCCGCTAAGCCTCGTCGCAAAATTTCTCGCACCGCAGCCGTGCGGCTTGGCATGCGCTTTAGAAAGCGCCAGTTTTCAATTGCGGTAAGCTCTTCATCATCAAGCATAATTTGTAAACGAACAAATCTATCGCGTGCCATTTTATGCTTTCATTGGTTACATAAAATTGTAACAGGGGTGATATGCTCTAAGTACTCTTTAGAGATTAACTCACATCTATAGCATAATGAGTAAAATAACAAGTCCTACGGGATTTTTTGGGAACTTCCACCACTCTCTAGCGTTAAAACCCTGTTGATTTTCCACCGTTTGGGTGGAGATTGTTTGGGCGAAGATTGGCAGGAGATTGATAAATGTCGGCAGTTGAAGTTTCTCAAACACTCTCCCCAATTGTGTATCGCTACTCCCGGAGAAATTTAGCGGCCTATTGCTTCGACGTGTTATCAACCGGCGCAGGGCTCAGCTTCACGGGTGCTCTGTTGACCGATTTTGTCTATTCAAAATCCCCAGACATGCAGTGGACCAATTTTTCAGCTTGGCTTCTGTTTTTTGGAATGGTGTTTGCAACCGCCGCAGGCTTCTTTGGAATTATTTCGTTGATCATTGAAAGGCCACGCAGGATTTCGGCTCTGGCGTGGCTATATGTTCTGATTGTTTTATGTATTTACGTTCTGGCGTTTTTTAATAACTTAGTGCACTCGCGCGATGCCTGGGCGTCTGTCGTATCCACAGGGTTGAGCCTTTCCGCTGCAACTTTTTGCTTTGTTATTCTGGCCGCTATTTTTCGTGCCAGCGCGTCAACTGTTTATCGCGTGAGGGATTAGTACATGAATTTTTCATTCAACCGGCTTCTTGGCACTGTAGCGGTGAGCGCGTTTCTTGGTTTGGCAAATGTGATGGCAAATTCCGCCACTTTTGACAAATCCAGCCAGATTGGTGCCGATCCAATTTTGCCTGAGCCTAATGCCTATCTCGTTCCACCCATGCATGTGGCTAAGGCCGTGGGGTGGAAAGAAGGCGAAACCCCAACGGTGCCGGCAGGTTATAAAATTGCAGCGATTGCCCAAGGTCTGGAGCATCCACGGCAGCCTTACCTATTGCCAAATGGCGACATGCTGGTGGTGGAATCCAACGGCCCTGGGCTTGAACCCGTGGAAAGGCCCAAAGACCTGATTATGGGCTGGGTTCAAAAATTTGCTGGAGCAGGCGCCAAATCTGCCAACCGCATTACGCTTTTGCATGATTCAACGGCTTCGGGCACCTATGATCAAAAGTCAGTTTTCCTTGGAGGTCTTTATTCTCCGTTCGGCGTGGTTCTCGTGGGCAGTGACCTCTATGTCGCTAACACCGACGCGATCGTCAAATTCCATTACAATACAGGTGATCTGAAAATTACCGGCCCCGGCGAAAAGCTGACGGACCTTCCCGGCGGACCTATTGATCATCATTGGACCAAAAGCCTCACCGCAAGTCCAGATGGTTCTAAGCTCTACGTTGGCGTGGGTTCAAACAGTAATGTGATGGAAAATGGCACTGGCGTCGAATTAGACCGTGCTGCCGTGTGGGAAGTCGACCGCGCGACCGGAGCCCACCGAATTTACGGCAGTGGTCTGCGCAACCCAAATGGCTTGACGTTTTATCCCGGCGGAAACACGTTGTGGGTTGTGGTGAATGAGCGTGATGAGCTGGGCCCAGACCTCGTTCCCGATTATCTGACGTCGGTGAAGGATGGGGGTTTTTATGGCTGGCCTTATAGTTACTATGGTCAACACCTAGATCCACGCGTCAACCCCCAAAGGCCCGATTTGGTGGCTAAAGCAATTCCGCCGGATTATGCGCTTTCATCACATGTGGCACCGCTTGGATTGGCCTTCAACACCAGTTCTTCATTGGGTGAGGAATATCTGAATGGCGCCTTTATTGGCGAACATGGCAGCTGGGACCGGGCGGAATTTAACGGTTATGAGGTGGTCTATGTTCCCTTTGTCAATGCCAAACCCACCGGCAAAGCGGCACCCTTTGTAACAGACTTTCTAAACGCCAATGGCGAAACCCGTGGTCGACCCGTGGGTGTGGCGCTCGATAAACAAGGAGCCTTGATCGTTGCCGATGACTTGGGCAACACGGTTTGGCGCATCACCAAACAATGATATTCCGCAGCAAATTCAATGCTGAAGGGTGAAAATTGACATTTAATTCAGCCAAACTTTAATTGTTGGGAACAATGGCCAATGCGGCGCGTTAATTAAAAGTTAACGCTTAAAAATGCTTAACAAATCCTTTATGCTGACTAAGATCGCGGCGCGGTTAAGAGGTCTACAAATTATACAAACAAGGAGATTTGATATGAAGTCAATTTTAAACATTTCGCTGGCCTTGACGCTGGCAACCACGAGCATCATTGCTGCTGCACCCACCGCAATGGCCGGAACCAGGCACCATCACGAAGAAAATGGCGGCTGCGTTTCTAAAGAAGAGGTTGGCGGTATCGTGGTTTTAGGTCTGTTGTTGGGTGCTGTCACGGGTGGCGTAGGTAGCGCAGTTGCTTATGGCGCGGCTTACGCGGTGGGTGGTGCCGCCATTGGTGGCGGTGCTGGCGCAGTTCTCGGTGTTGCGGTCCATGAAGGACATCACCACTGTTATTAGAATTTCTTGGATCGGAAGCTGAGGGGAAGCGTAAATAACGCTTCCCCTTAGGTTGTAAGTATAAGCGTAGAATTTGCGTTCCACCGTTAACGGGAATGAGCGCTAAATCTCTGTGTAAGAAGTAAGAAGTAAGACAAAATTTAAGCATTGCAGTATTTTTCTTATGGCTCTTCTTCTCCGAAAGCCGCAATCACCAGCCAATTGCTTGCCAAGAAATTGCATCTAAAGAAAATTATAGGGGTCTACATCAAGCTGTAAAGTTATACCTCCCCTGGGCTTGATGTCCTTCAACCATGCGCCCAGAAAAGCCTGTAAATCCACATTCCGGGTGGCCATTACCAACAATCGAACGCGGTGCCGCCCACGCACCACAGCAATGGGAGCAGGCGCCGGGCCCAAAATCCGGACGTCTTCTGCAGCCGGCGCTGCCGAAGCCACGGCGCGGGCAAAGCGGAATGTGTCATTGGCTTCTTTTCCGGAAATTACCAGTGCAGCCAGACGACCGTGAGGGGGAAGGCCTGCAACTTCACGAATGCGCTTTTCACCTTCGAGGTAAGTATCGCGATCACCTTGCACCAGCGCCTTCATCAAAGGGTGCTGCGGCAAATAACTCTGCACAAAAGCATGACCAGGCTTAACGCCCCGGCCCGAGCGCCCGGCAACCTGCGCGAGCAACGCCCACGTGCGCTCCCCCGCACGCGGATCTGACGACTCCAGGGCCAAATCCGCATCCACCACACCCACCAAAGTTAGATGGGGAAAGTGATGGCCTTTGGCCACCAGCTGCGTGCCCAACACCAAATTAAATTCACCTTTTTCAACGCCGCGAAGGGTATCTCGCAACGTTTTGCCCCGCGCCAAATCACTCGACAATAGCGCCATCCGTGCGGATGGAAAAAGCCGCTGGGCTTCTTCCGCCAAGCGCTCAATGCCGGGCCCAACTGGCACCAGTTGACCTTCAGATTTACAAGCCGGACAGGACTTTGGCACCGGTTCACTATGCCCGCAGTGATGGCACTGAAGCTGCTTGCGGAATCGATGCTCCACCATGGCCGCCGCGCAATCGGGACAGTTCAAGCGATGCCCGCAAGCGCGGCATAAAGTAAGCGGAGCAAAGCCGCGGCGGTTCAAAAACAGTAACGCCTGATCACCCGCTTGCAGGGTCGTTGTTATTTCAGCAACCAACCGCGGCGAAAGCCAAAGCCCCGTCTCCAGTTTTTGTGCGGTCATATCGATAAGAAACGTTTCAGGAAGTTCGGGCCGTCCGTGGCGATCTTTCAATTTCACCAAGCCGTAACGCCCCCGGTCCACATTCACGAGGCTCTCAAGCGAAGGCGTTGCAGAAGACAGAACGACAGGAAATTTGCCCAGCGTGCCATAAAGAACGGCCATGTCTCGCGCTTGATAAGGAACGCCCTCGTCTTGTTTATAAGCCGACTCATGTTCCTCATCGACAACGATCAACCCAATCTTCACCCATGGCAAAAACAGGGCTGAGCGCGCACCCACGACAATGCGCACTTCGCCTGACGCCACGCCACGCCAAACCCGCTCGCGCTCTCGCGGTTTCAAATCAGAATGCCATTGTGCTGCCTCACATCCAAATCTTCTTTCAACCCGTGTGATGAAAGTGGCCGTGAGCGCAATTTCCGGGAGAAGCAAAAGCACTTGTTTGCCCGCAGCCAAGCTTGCCGCCATGGCTTCAAAATAAACTTCCGTCTTGCCAGAGCCTGTTACGCCATCCAGAAGCACCACTTTATGCGCCCGGCCGACAAGCATTTGGCGCATGGCCGTGGCGGCGGCGCGTTGATCGGTATTGAGTTTGACGCCAGCTGCATGCAAGTCCGGCTCGGCAAATTTGGCATGAGGGGGCAGGCTCACTTCTTTCAGCGCGCCCTGCGCGCCCAACGATTTTACCACACTTGTGCCAACACCGGCGGCTTCCGCCAGCTCCGTTGTTTTCATTGCAAAACCTTGACCCGCAACTTCAAGAACCCGGGCCCGTTGCGGCGTGAGTTTTGCCGGCCTTTCTTCACCCAAAATCCAGGCCATTTGCATTTTCGGATCATCGAGGGCGGCCGGCACGCGCATGACCATGCGCAGCACGTTGCCCTTGGGTTCCAAATAATAAGCCGCCAGCCATTCCACAAATTTGCGGTGCGTTTCATTCAAAGATGGCCCGACGCAACGGCGCGTAACATCGCGCAGTTTCATATTGGTGCCAAAACTCTGGCCAATTTCCCAGACGCAACCAAAATAACTGCGGGGGCCAAGCGGCACTTCCACAAAATCACCCGCCGCCAACACCATGCCATCAGGGATGGCGTAAGAATAGGCATGCCCCAAAGCCAGCGGCAAAAGCACTTCGGCGATTCTTACAGGGTTCTCCATATGTTCATGAATACGCTTTGATCGCCAAAGCTTCCAGCCTTATATCTTCGTCATGTTGCAACGGCCTAAATCCCCGCCACAGGTGAATGAGATTGCCTATCTTGAGCCTGCCCTTTATGCGGCACGGCTGCTTGACCAGCAGAATCTGCTGCTTTTTGAAAGCGTAATGCGCCATGAGCATTTGGGGCGTTGGTCATTTCTGGCCTGCAACCCATCAGAAACATTGCGCGATGAAGCGGTGGAAACCATTCGCCGCGAAATCGCAAAAAACACTGTGGATCCAATACCCGGCCTGCCGCCATTTCAAGGCGGATATGCGGGATTCATTTCTTATGATGCAGGTTGGCAATTCCAAAGGGCAAAGTACGTCCCGCAATTTCGGCCCCTCTGCCCCGAAATGGTTTTTCACCACTATGACACTGTGATCAGCTTTGATCACTTGCAAGAACGCGCCTACATCGTGGGGCCCGATCATTCGCAGTTAGAGCGGTTGTTGAAGCGCAAACCCGCCTCATCAGGTTCTCATATTATTGAGGATTGGCAATCAAATTTTACCCGGCCAAACTATGAAGCCGCTGTCCAGCGCACCGTGGATTATATTTTGGCAGGCGATATCTTTCAAGCCAACTTCACCCAGTGCTTTTCTGCCAATATTCCGTGCGACTTTTCGGCTTTTGCTTTCTACCAAAACTTGCGTGCCAAAAATCCTGCGCCCTTCTCTGCCTATTGTGATTTTGACGGCCTGCAAATCGCCTCATCTTCGCCAGAGCGTTTGATAAAAATGGACGGTCTCCACTTGCAGGCACGCCCCATAAAAGGCACCCGCAAACGTAGCGCCGATACCGCGCGAGATGCTGCCCTGATCGCGGAATTACAAACCAGCCGGAAAGATCGCGCGGAAAATGTGATGATTGTCGATCTTCTGCGCAACGATCTTTCACGTATTGCCAAACCGGGAACGGTTAAAGTGCCCATGCTCTGTGGCCTGGAATCATATGCCAATGTTCACCACTTGGTTTCAGTGGTGGAAGCCCAAGCCCGAGATAATGTTACCGCCATTGACGTGTTGCCTGCGGTCTTCCCCGGCGGCTCCATCACCGGCGCACCAAAAATCCGCGCCATGGAAATCATCGCGGAGTTGGAAAAACAGGCGCGTGGACTTTATTGCGGCTCGCTCGGCTATCTCGGATTCAACGGCACCGCTGATTTCAATATCGCAATCCGCACCGCACTTTTTGTGAATGGCAAAGCCTATGTGCAAGGTGGCGGTGGCATAACCGCGCGCTCCAATCCGCCCCTGGAATATGAAGAAAGCCTCGCTAAAATCAGCGGCGTATTGGCCGCATTCAAACCATGATTGTGATCATCGACAATTACGACAGCTTCGTTTTTAACATTGCGCGTTATTTTCAAGAATTGGGTGAGACAACCCAGGTTGTGCGCAATGACCAAATAGAGCCGCGTAATATAAGGGCCGAAGCACTGGTGATTTCGCCCGGCCCATGCACGCCGCTGGAGGCGGGTGCCTCGCGAGACGCGGTGCGTGAACTTTCCGGCAAGCTTCCAATTCTGGGCATATGTTTGGGCCATCAAGTGATTGGTGACGTCTTTGGTGCAAAAGTGAAGCGTACAAATAATCCACTTCATGGAGAGGCTTCCAATATAAAACACAATGGCGAAGGCTTATTTGCTGGTTTACCGCAGAACTTCGCGGCCGGGCGCTATCATTCGCTCATCGTCGATGAGGTTGAAAACACGCCACTCAGAATAACGGCCCGCGCAGAAAATGGGGAAATCATGGGCCTGCAGCATGAAACCCATCCAACATTCGGAGTTCAGTTCCATCCTGAATCGATTTTGACTGAACACGGCTATGACCTGCTCCGTAATTTTCTAAGGGTTGTTGTATGACGGTTTGGTGCAATGGCAAATTTGTTGAGCGGCTAAGCCTCGATCCCGCTGAACGCGGCTTAATGCTGGGAGACGGCGTATTCGAAACTATCGCAGTGCGCGATGGCCATGCAATCTGGCTTGAACAACATCTCACTCGCCTGCAGAACTCTGCTCTGGAACTGGGATTGCGCAACAATGTACAAGAAATTCGTGCGGCAATAATGCGCCTGCTGGGGAAATCCCAAAGCCCCAGCGAAGTGTTGCGCCTCACGCTCACCCGCGGGCCGACAGCACGTGGACTGGCCGCCGAGGGAGAGCGCCCCAACCTGATCATCTCACTGAACCCGTTTGACGCCACAAAACTGCCGCAGCCCATGCGCTTGGCCACATCAACCATTCGCCGCAACGCAACCTCGCCCGCTTCTCGGCTGAAAACCTTGTCTTATATCGACGCCATCGCCGCTGCCCGTGAGGTTGCCATGATCGCCGACGACGCACTGATGTTAAATGCGGATGGCAATGTAGCATGCACCACTGTCGCCAATATCTTTATGTTGGAAGGCAAAAAATTGATCACGCCGGCCGCCGATCAGGGCATTCTGCCGGGTGTCACGCGGGGAAAGTTGATCGCGGCTGAACCAGAACTGGGCTTGATGGTTGAACAACGGCGTATAAGGCCAAACGAATTGGAATCTGCTGATGCCGTATTTCTAACCAACAGTTTGCGCTTGTGCGTGCCTGTATCGTCGATTGATGGCGTTGCCTGTGGCAACGGTTCGATTGATTTTATCAAAGAATTCTTGGTTTCAGCTCAGTAACCCGTCCTTCACCATTGCACGCCAGATTATTCGTCATGGTTCAAGCTTTCAATCTCGCATCCGACGCAGCTGCCTTGGCACAAGGCTGGCTTGCATCGTTGAAATCTGAGCGCCGCCTTGCTGTAAAAACCCTGGAAGCCTATTCGCGCGATCTGGCGCAATTCGGTGCCTTCATGCAAGAGCATCTGGCTGGGCCGCCATCGCTCAAAACTCTCGCCGCTCTTGAAGCGTCTGATTTTCGCGCCTTCATGGCCCGCTTGCGCAATGACAAAATTGCCAGCCGCTCATTGGCACGCAAGCTTTCCGCCATTCGTTCATTCTTTCGATATGCTGAGCGTGGCAATCATTTCAAATGCGCTGCCCTTTCGTCAGTGCGTGCACCGAAAATCGGCCATTCGGTGCCGCGCCCGCTAACGGAACAGAAATCCAGCCAAATTCTTTCAGATACAACCTTGCACCACGATGTGGCGTGGGTGGCCGCGCGCAACATGGCAGTTCTTTCATTGCTCTACGGCTGTGGGCTTCGAATTTCTGAGGCAGTGGGCTTGACGGTTAAACAAGCAGAGGAAAATCCCCTCGTCATCATCGGCAAAGGTGGCAAAGCCAGATTGGTGCCAGTGGTTTCGGTGACAGTTGAAGCCATCACCAGCTACCGCACGCTGGCACCATTTCCACTATTGCCGTCAACGCCGCTCTTTCGCGGCACCAAAGGTGGCCCGTTATCACCACGCATTATTCAACTATTGATAGAGCAGTTGCGTGGCGCAATGAACTTGCCAGATAGTGCAACGCCTCATGCTTTGCGCCATTCCTTTGCATCGCATCTTCTGGGCAATGGCGCAGATTTACGCGTGATCCAGGATTTGCTGGGCCACGCGTCGCTTTCATCCACGCAGATTTACACCGAAGTAAACCGCAAGCATCTGCTGGAACAATATCGCAAAGCCTTTCCCGGTTAGGCGGCCAGCTTTTCAGTCAGCGCCATGGCACGGGTGACGATATCCAACAGCTCTTCGGGCTGCACGGGTTTGCGCATAAACTCAAAGATTTTCAAATCTGTGGCACGCACTTGTGTGGAGCGTTCAACATCGGCTGTCACCATTACATAAGTGGATTGTGCGCCCATCACTTGCAGCGTTTCGATCACGTCCAGGCCATTTTTCACACTGCCCAGGCGGAAATCAAAAATGCCAACGGCAAAGGTTTGGTCCACTGCAAATTCCACAGCACTTTCAGGATCAGCAAACCCCTTAACCCTATATCCACAATCCGCCAATAACTCCGCCACACTAGTCAGCAGATCAACGTCATCGTCGAGTATCAGAATATCGATGTCTTTTTTTGTCATTTTAACCCATTCCCTAGGCTGCACTTTGACACAAAGACATTTGATCGGGCTTAAGCCGATATTTCAAATTTTACGAATGTATGGCACGCCCGCCAATGGCCATCGCCGCTTCCTTAACAGCTTCCGAAAGGGTGGGGTGCGCATGGCATGTGCGCGCCAGGTCTTCAGCAGAGCCGCCAAATTCCATCAGCACCGCAACTTCGTGAATCAACTCTCCAGCCTGCGGGCCGATGATATGGCATCCTAAAACGCGGTCAGTTTTGGCATCGGCAAGAATCTTGACAAAACCATCAGTTGTCTGATTGGCCTTGGCGCGGCCATTGGCAAGAAACAGGAATTTGCCGCTCTTATAGTTAACACCAGCCTGCTTCAGTTCCTCTTCGGTCTTGCCCACCGATGAAACTTCCGGAGTCGTGTAAACCACGCCGGGGATCACATCATAATTCACATGCCCCGCCTGCCCGGCCAGCAATTCGGCAACTGCGATGCCTTCGTCCTCGGCCTTATGCGCCAGCATCGGCCCCTTGATAACATCGCCAATCGCATAGATTTCATTAACCGAGGTTTTATAGTGGTCGTTAACTTCGATGCGGCCGCGAGCGTCTTTCGCGATGCCCACGGCTTCGCATCCCAAGCCTTCGGTGTTTGGCACCCGGCCAACGGCCACCAGCACCACATCTGATGAAATGTCTTCAGCAGCGCCACCCGCAGCCGGCGCAACGTTCAGGGAAACACCGATAGCAGACGTTTTTGCGCCCATCACCTTTGATGAAAGTTTGAATATGAGGCCTTGCCTCTCCAACAGGCGCTGGAAATTCTTGGCCACTTCACCGTCCATGCCCGGCAATATGCGGTCAAGATATTCAATCACCGTCACCTTGGAACCAAGCCGCGCATAGACTGAGCCAAGCTCCAACCCGATCACGCCCGCGCCAATCACCGTCATCGTGGCTGGAATTTTTTCCAACGCCAAAGCGCCGGTTGAAGTGACAATCTGCTTCTCGTCAATGGTAACGCCCCCGAGATTGGCAGATTCAGAACCTGTGGCGATCACAATGCTCTTGGCTTCATGAATGGTCTCGCCCACCTTCACTTTGCCCGCGCCAACAATCGTTGCCGCACCACGGATTACATCCACTTTGTTCTTCTTGAACAGGAAGTCGATGCCCTTGGTGTTGCCATCAATGGCCTCCTGCTTGAACTTCATCATCTGCCTGAAGTCCACCTTGGTGTCAGCCGTCAGCCCCATCTTGGCGAAGGAGTGTTGGGTTTCTGCCAGCAACTCAGTGGCATGCAACAAAGCCTTTGAAGGAATGCAACCCACATTCAGGCACGTTCCGCCGTGCGTCGCCCGCTTTTCAATCACAGCCACCTTCAAACCCAATTGTGCTGCGCGAATGGCGCAAACATAACCGCCGGGGCCCGTGCCGATAACGATGAGATCGTGAGTCATTGCTTGCTTTCCTTTGGAGAGCCGTCAGCAGGTTGTGACGGATCTTGATTTCCATCAACGACAAAAAAAGTTGTGATCAGCATAACCGGCCTGTGTTGGGCATCGAAACCGAAATAACTCGGGTAATACCCGTCGCCAAAACCAGAGGCGAACATGGCGATTGTTTTTTCCGGATCGGTAGTTGGTGCATAGAGGAGGCGGCTGGGATTTGTTGCTTCCAGCGGCTGGCTTAATACGTCATCATAATAGTTGGAATAGTTCGTTGTGTTTTTTTGTGCCAAATCCATCGAGTCTTCGAGTGCCTGATATGCCTCAGGCGACAAAAAACTTCCCATGCCCCCATCCACGGCATAGCCGAATATCTCATCGTCCTTCAACGCTTTGTAATTCTGCTTTGTATTGACCGCGATTTTCCATTCTAGAATGGGCTCGAACGAGAACTGCAGGGCAGCAAATGCGTTGCGCTTGCCCCAATCCTTATCCTCAGTCCAATACACCGTTGCTAAATACTTCCCCGGAGGAACAGTCTGCACAAATCCCGCCTTATCGGCAGACAAAGTCAAGGGATCCATCGCCACGATTCGACCGGTTGGCAAGTTCACTTCGCCTAAAACCTCGCGGTGCAGCCCCTTGTCAGAAAGTACAGACAACTCACTCTTTTCCAGCACCGAAAGATAAGGCAAAGTTTCGGGAAGTGGCGCGCCTGGCCCAGCCATGGCAGGATTAGCCAAGGCCAAGAGCGCTGCTAAGATGTCACGTAGACCAGGTGTCACTACAAATCCAAAATCGCACGTTGCGGGTCTTCAAGGCCTTCTTTCACGCGCACCAGGAATGTTACAGCTTCTTTGCCATCCACAATGCGGTGGTCATAGCTCAGCGCCAGATACATCATCGGGCGGATGACAACCTGGCCATTCACCGCAATGGGGCGTTCCTTGATCGCATGCATGCCCAAGATGCCAGACTGCGGCGCGTTCAAGATTGGCGTGCTCATCAGTGAGCCATAAATGCCGCCATTGGTGATGGTGAAAGTGCCGCCCTGCATGTCAGCAATCTGAATTTGCCCGTCACGCGCCTTTTTGCCATAGCCCGCAATCGTCTTCTCAATGCCCGCGAAAGACATCATGTCGGCATTGCGCAGCACCGGTACTACCAATCCCTTGTCGGTGCCCACGGCCACACCAATGTTGTAGAAGTTCTTGTAAACAATGTCATCGCCATCAATCTCGGCATTCACGGCGGGAATGTCTTTGAGCGCCTGAATGGTGGCCTTCACAAAGAAGCTCATGAAACCCAGCTTCACGCCATGCTTTTTCTCAAACACATCCTTGTATTGGTTGCGCAGCGCCATCACCGCACTCATGTCCACCTCGTTGAAGGTGGTGAGCATGGCGGCAGTGTTTTGCGCGTCCTTTAAACGCTTGGCGATAGTGGCGCGCAGGCGCGTCATCTTAATGCGCTCTTCGCCCCCTTGTGGCGCGGCAGGAGGAGATGCAGCAACAACCGCCGGTGCAGCGGCAGCAATTGGCTTGGCTTCCAAAGTGGCGATTACATCACCTTTTAGAATCCGGCCATCCTTGCCGGTGCCCGCAATATCCGAGGGGTTCAGATTATTCTCCACCACCGCTTTGCGCACTGCAGGCGAAAGTGTCTCATCGCGCGGCTTTATCGGTGCGGGTCCTGCAGGGGGCAGCGCCGCTTCGGCTTTGGCCACATCGCTTTTGCTGGGCTGCGAAGTTGCTGCGGCAACTGTGGCCGCGGTTCCTTCAACAATTGAGCCCAGCAACCCGCCCACAGCGATGGTGGCACCCGCCAAAACCGCTATTTTCTCCAATTTTCCAGAGACTGGCGAGGGCACCTCAACCGTCACCTTGTCAGTCTCAAGCTCAACCAGCGGCTCATCAATTTTAACCACATCGCCTTCTTTTTTGAACCACTTGCCGATTGTAGCTTCGGTTACACTTTCGCCCAACGCTGGCACGCGAACATCTTTGCTCATAATTCTGATCTTTCCTTATGCCATCGCTTCGTCGAGAAAGGCTTTTAGTTCTTTCAGATGCCGGCTCATCAGGCCAGAGGCCGTGGCCGCAGAGGCCGACCGGCCAACATACCGCACGCGTGTATTTTTTGCCTTGATGAAATCCAGCACCCGCTCAAGATTGGGCTGAGCAAAACTCCACGCACCCATATTCATGGGCTCTTCTTGGCACCAGATAAATTCAGCTTTTGAAAACCGCGCCAGTTCCTGCGCCAGGGCTTTGTGCGGCCATGGATAAAGTTGTTCCACGCGCATCAAATAAACATCATTCAGCCCGCGCTTCTCGCGCTCTTCATAGAGATCATAATAAACTTTGCCGGAACACAAGACCACACGACGGACTTTGTCATCCTTCACCAGTTTTATTTTTTCGCTTTTCAAAAATTCCGCATCATCCCAAAGAATGCGGTGAAAGGTGGATTGTACGCCCATCTCATCCAACGTCGAAACCGCCCGCTTGTGGCGCAGCAAAGATTTTGGCGTCATGATGATGAGCGGTTTTCTAAATTCACGCTTCATCTGGCGGCGCAAAATATGGAAATAATTCGCAGGCGTGGTGCAATTCGCAATTTGCATGTTGTCTTCCGCACACATCTGCAGAAAGCGTTCAAGCCGCGCGGATGAATGCTCTGGCCCTTGGCCTTCATAACCGTGTGGCAACAGACACACCAGACCAGACATGCGCAGCCACTTGCGCTCACCAGATGAGATGAATTGATCAAAAATCACCTGCGCTCCATTGGCAAAGTCGCCAAATTGCGCCTCCCAGAGCATCAAAGCATTAGGCTCGGCGAGGGAATAGCCATATTCAAAACCCAACACTGCTTCTTCCGACAGCATGGAATTGATCACTTCAATTTTTGTGGTTTGATCTTTTATCAAGTGGTTCAGAGGGGTGTAGCGTTTCTCCGTCACTTGATCGATCAACACCGCATGGCGTTGTGAGAACGTGCCGCGCTGGACATCTTGGCCAGACAAGCGAATTTTGAGGCCATCTTTCAACAGCGTGCCAAACGCTAAAGCTTCGCCCATCGCCCAATCAATGCCCGTGCCCTCTTCGATCATTTTGCGACGTGTATCAAGAACACGCTGCAGAGTTTTATGAGGCGTGAAGGCCTTCGGAACTTTGGTTAACTTCAAACCAATGGCTTTTAATTCTTCCACTTCAACGCCGGTTTCGCCGCGCCGCGCATCATCCTGGTTTTCTGCGGTTTTCATACCGGCCCAACGGCCATCCAACCAATCCGCTTTATTGGCCTTATATCCTGAAGCCACGCCCATCGCATCATCCAACCGGCGGCGATAATCGGCTTTCATCAGATCGAATTCGCCCTCGACCAGCGTGCTTTCGGCCAACAATCTCTTGGCATAAAGGCTGGTCACTGTTTCATGGGTTGCAATGCGTTTATACATGAGCGGTTGGGTGAAGCTTGGCTCATCCGTTTCGTTATGCCCAAAGCGGCGATAACAGAACATATCAATCACCACAGGCTTTTTGAACTCCTGCCGAAATTCCATGGCCACTTTGGCCGCAAACACCACGGCTTCTGGATCATCCCCATTCACATGAAAAATCGGCGCCTCAATCATCTTGGCAATGTCTGATGGATAGGGCGAAGACCGTGACCACAACGGTGAAGTTGTAAAACCAATCTGATTGTTAATAATGAAATGGATGGAGCCTCCCGAGCGGTGGCCCTTTAACCCTGACAGCCCAAAGCACTCAGCAATCACGCCCTGCCCCGCAAAGGCAGCATCACCGTGAATGAGAAGCGGCAGAACGGACGTGCGTTCGCGATCGCCACGTTGATCTTGCTTGGCACGCGCTTTGCCCAGCACAACAGGATCAACAATTTCAAGATGTGAGGGATTGGCGGTGAGTGAAAGATGCACCGTGTTGCCATCAAATACACGGTCTGACGAAGAGCCCAAATGATATTTCACATCGCCTGAACCTTCCACCTCATCGGGCGTGGAAGAGCCACCTTGAAACTCATGAAAGATCGCCGAGAATGGCTTGTTCATCACATTGGCAAGAACGTTCAGCCGGCCGCGATGCGCCATGCCGAGCACGATATCTTTCATGCCCAGTTGCCCACCGCGTTTGATAATCTGTTCAAGGGCGGGAATCATGCCTTCGCCGCCATCAAGGCCGAAGCGCTTTGTGCCGGTGTATTTCACATTCAGGAATTGCTCAAAGCCCTCAGCCTCAATTAACTTGTTAAGAATGGCTTTTTTGCCTTCTTTGGTGAAAATGATTTCCTTGTTTTCACCTTCAACGCGCTGCTGAATCCACGCTTTTTGTTTGGGGTCAGTGATGTGCATGAATTCCACACCAATTGTGCCGCAATACGTTTTGCGCAGAATTTCAAGAACTTGCCGAATGGTGGCCTTCTCAAGCCCCAAAACATGGTCGAGAAAAACTGGGCGGTCCATGTCGGCTTCGGTAAAGCCGTAAGAGGAGGGTTCAAGTTCCGGGTGTTGAACAGGCTCTTTCAAACGCAACGGATCAAGATCAGCCGACAAGTGCCCACGCATGCGGTAGGCGCGGATCATCATCAGCGCACGGACGGAATCGAGGGTGGCGCGTTTTACGTCTTCAGCTGGCGCGGCCAATGCACCCAGGGGCGCAGGTGCCGCAACAGGTTTTGCCCCTTTCAGCAGCGTCGGCGCATGAGCTTTTTCATAAGCGGCCCAATCGCCGTCCAGCGCTGCCGTTAATTCATCATCGGCAGCAGGCGGCCAGTTTGCTTTGGCCCAACTTGGTGCGGAAGCCTTGGCCCCACCATCAACTTCCGAAAAAAATTGCCGCCAGTGGGCATCCACTGCGGCTGGGTTCTGCTTGAATGTGTTGAAAAGTTCTTCCACATATTTGGCGTTGCCGCCATAAAGAAAAGACGACTGCTCGAATGCAGCCGTAACGTCGGTTTTATTCATCTCACCACCATCGTTCAGCGCCAGCCTCTGGCACAATCGCCAGCTTGCCGGTCAGGCACAATCGCCCGTGTAAACCCAATGTCTGTCCGCTTTGGGGCAAAACCCCACAGCACTCGCTATATAGGCACTAATAAATTAACAATCCATTCACTTTTGCTTCTTCAATTTTTTGAGCAGCGTTTCACCCAAGGCAGCGGGTGAATTTGAGATCGCGATTCCTGCCCGCTTCATGGCATCCACCTTGGAACCTGCGTCACCCTTGCCGCCGGAAATGATGGCACCGGCATGGCCCATGCGGCGGCCGGGAGGGGCAGTTACCCCAGCGATAAAGCCAGCCATGGGCTTCTTCACTTTGTTCTTGCGCAGGAACTCAGCGGCTTCTTCCTCAGCAGAGCCACCGATTTCGCCAATCATGATGATCGACTTGGTCTTAGGGTCAGCCAGGAACATTTCCAGCACGTCAATGAATTCTGTGCCCTTCACCGGGTCTCCGCCGATGCCCACAGCCGTGGTCTGGCCAAGCCCTGCATTGGTGGTTTGGAACACCGCTTCATAAGTCAGCGTGCCAGAGCGCGAGACAATGCCGACTGAACCTTTTTTGAAAATATTGCCGGGCATGATGCCGATCTTGCATTCACCGGGGGTGAGAACGCCCGGGCAGTTCGGCCCGATCAGGCGCGACTTGGAACCCGACAGTGCCCGCTTCACGCGGATCATATCCAAAACGGGAATGCCTTCAGTGATGCACACAATGAGCGGCACCTCAGCGTCAATGGCCTCAATAATCGCATCCGCCGCAAAGGGCGGTGGCACATAAATCACCGAAGCATCGGCCCCGGTTTTCTCCCTTGCGGCATGGACAGTGTCAAACACCGGCAATCCGAGGTGCCTGCTGCCACCCTTGCCCGGCGTAACCCCGCCCACCATCTGCGTGCCATAAGCAATGGCAGATTGCGAATGAAAGGTGCCCGCTTCGCCAGTAAAGCCCTGGCAGATCACGCGTGTTTTCTTGTTAACGAGAATGGACATGGCAGGCTCCTAAACGAGACGCTTGAGGTGATTGACCGTCAAAGCGCTGCTGGCATCGCCGGTATTAAGAGTGGACGCTGGTTCAAACATAATAACGACCGGCTGTAACGTAATGGAGCGTGGACGGTGCTCGGTTCCGCGCGGCACCAGAAGAAAATCACCTTCACCAAGTTCGATTGCGCCGTCGCGAAAATCAATGACGATACGGCCCCGCATGACGAGAAAAGCTTCATCCTCGTTGGGATGAGAATGCCAATCGAAGACATCACCAAACTTGGCAACCTTGACCTGAGACTCGTTGACGTCTCCCACAATATGCGGGTCAAAAACATTCATGACCTGTTGATCAACCGATGCGAGGATATTGATTTTGGAAGGCATCATCACGCCGCGTCCTTCACAGCTTTGACAATCTTCTTGGCAGCATCGCTTAAATCATCAGCTGACAAAACATTCAGCCCCGATTTGCGGATGATGTCTTTGCCCAGTTCCACATTGGTGCCTTCCAGGCGCACCACCAGCGGAACCTTAAGCCCCACATCTTTCACCGCCGCCACAACGCCTTCTGCAATCACATCGCATTTCATGATGCCGCCGAAGATGTTGACGAGAATGCCCTTCACTTTCGGATCAGCGGTGATGATCTTGAACGCTGCCGTTACCTTTTCCTTGGTCGCACCGCCGCCCACGTCCAAGAAATTCGCAGGCTCCGCGCCATAAAGCTTGATGATGTCCATCGTGGCCATGGCAAGGCCAGCACCGTTCACCATGCAGCCAATGGAACCATCCAGCGCCACATAAGACAGATCAAACTTCGAGGCTTCGATTTCCTTGGGGTCTTCTTCAGTGAGATCGCGCAGTGCCACAATTTCCGGGTGCCGCATCAGTGCATTATCATCAAAATTCACTTTCGCATCAAGACACACAAGTGCGTTGTCTTTGGTCACAACCAGTGGGTTGATTTCGAGAAGGCTCATATCCTTTTCGGTAAAAGCCTTATAAAGCCCAGCCATCATTTTATTGCACTGCTTGGCAAGATCACCTTCCAGCTTCAGCGCCGCAGCAATACGACGCCCCACATAAGGCTGATATCCAGCGGCTGGGTCTACATGCACAGTGATGATCTTGTCTGGCGTTCTATGCGCCACTTCTTCAATGTCCATGCCGCCTTCGGTGGAAACGATAAAGGCGATGCGCGAATATGCGCGGTCAACCAACATTGAAACATAAAGCTCGCGCGCGATGGCCGTGCCTTCTTCGATGTAAAGACGCTGCACCACTTTGCCAGCGGGGCCGGTTTGATGCGTAACCAACGTCATGCCCAACATGCGCGCGGCTTCGGCTTTCACATCAGCCACCGATTTTACCACCTTCACACCGCCGCCTTTGCCGCGGCCGCCCGCGTGGATTTGTGCCTTCACCACCCACACCGGGCCGGGTTGCGCTTCGGCGGCTTTCACCGCTTCATCAACCGTGAAGGCGGGTGAGCCCTTGCCCGTGGTCACACCATATTGGCGCAAAACTTCCTTGGCTTGATATTCGTGAATGTTCATTCTCAACCTCTTCGTTCAAACTTCCCTCTCCCCGTGCGGGAGAAGGTGGCGCAAAGCGCCGGATGGGGGGTCGCTCCGGCTTGAAACTTTTTGGTTCAGAGCGACCCCCCACCCGCCCTGTCGGGCACCCTCTCCCGCAAAGGGAGAGGGGGAATGCTTGTGATTACGCCAATTCCGGCGCCAATTTCTTGGCAGCATCCATCAAGCCGTGCACCGCATCAACCGATTTTTGGAAACCTGCCTTGTCTTCGGCATTCAGTGGCACTTCAACAATGCGCTCAACGCCCTGCTCGCCAATCACCACAGGCACGCCGACATAAGTGCCCTTCACGCCATATTGGCCATCAAGATAAGCCGCACAAGGCATCACACGCTTATAGTCTTTGAGATAGCTTTCGGCCATGGCAATGGCCGATGAAGCTGGCGCATAATAGGCCGAGCCGGTTTTCAGCAAGTTCACAATCTCGGCGCCGCCATCACGCGTGCGCTGCACAATCTTGTCGATCTTCTCTTGTGTGCTCCAACCCATCTTGATGAGATCAGGAACCGGAATGCCAGCCACGGTGGAATAACGGATCAGCGGCACCATGGTGTCGCCATGGCCGCCCAACACAAAGGCGCGAACATCCTTGACCGAGACTTTAAATTCTTCAGCCAGAAAATGTTGAAACCGTGCCGAGTCCAAAACGCCTGCCATGCCGATCAATTTGTTCGTGGGCAAACCCGAAAATTTCTGCAACGCCCACACCATCACGTCCAACGGATTGGTGATGCAGATCACAAACGCATTGGGCGCATGGGCCTTGATGCCTTCGCCCACAGCTTTCATCACTTTAAGATTGATGCCTACAAGATCATCCCTGCTCATGCCCGGCTTGCGCGGCACCCCTGCGGTTACAATGCAGACATCAGCGCCAGCAATGCCTTGGTAAGAATTGGTGCCGGAGAGTTTCGCGTCAAAGCCTTCAACCGGCCCAGATTGTGAAAGGTCTAATGTTTTGCCCTGCGGCAGGCCCTCCGCAATGTCGAAAACCACGATATCGCCCAGTTCACGCAATGCGGCCAAGTGGGCCAGCGTGCCCCCAATCATGCCGCCGCCAATGAGAGCAATTTTCTTACGCGCCATTTAACACCTCTGTTGCACTGCAATAAATCGCGGCTTGCTTAGACCTGATAGGCAAGCGCTTCAATAGTCATTTAATGAGTAACGCCCTTCAACCACCAACTCTGCGATTGCATTTCATGCAAGCGGGAGGCCGTTCTTAGAAATTCAGCCTTGTATGGGCCTGTGGTATAGAGAGCTTCTGGGGCACCTGCAGCAGAGATGATCAACTTCGTTCCCGCATCATAAAAAGTGTCGATCATCAGAACAAAGCGTTTCGCCTCATTGCGCTCCGATGCCTTGAGCACCCGCACGTGATCAATAAATACCGTGTTGAAGTTGGCCGCAATGGCCAAATAGTCAGGTGCAGCAAGGGGCTTTTCGACCAGATCTGAAAAATTAAATCTCGAACAAGAATGCGCTGCCCGCGGCACCAGAAGCTTGCGGCCCATAAGAGGCAATGCGACCTGCTTGCCAACTTCCCCGTCGGCTAGCATATCCCACAGCCGATCAAGGGCCAGATCAGCGGCAACCCCCAACGGGGCCACATAAGTGTCATGCGCCGCCAATCGGCCCAACCTGTAATCGGGGCCATCAGCCAACTGCACCACGTCCAAAGAACTGTTTAACGTGTCGACGAAGGGCAGAAATAATTGGCGGTTTAAACCGTCTTTGTAGAGTTCATCCGGCGGCTGGTTGGAGGTGGTTACAATCACCAGGCCTCTGCCCAGCAAAGCTTTGAACAAACGCCCTAAAATCATGGCGTCGGCAATGTCTGACACTTGCATTTCATCAAGGCACAGCAATTTGGTCTTGGCCAAAATGCCATCGGCAATATCGCCAATGACATCATCAGATTTATGCACCGACCGCGCCGCATGAACCTCTTGCATGAAGCCATGAAAGTGGATGCGACGCTTTGGCAAATCCGGCGCCTTGGCGAAAAAATTATCCATCAACATGGTTTTGCCGCGACCAACACTGCCCCAGATATAGATACCCTTGATATTCGCTGGCGCGGCAGCAAAAAAGCGCTTCAGAAAACTTGATTTCTTGTCTCGCAATCGAGCGCCCAGCGCGTTCAACTTTTCAGCAACGTGCTTCTGCGCCGCATCAAGTTCGATGACAACACTCAAAGTTTCATTTGATCCAGAAATTGAAACAGCATGGTATAATGCGCGAAGAAAATCACAACATAGCCGAAAAAGAAAATCGAAACTTGCAGACTGGTGAGCGGCGTTAGCCCCACATCAATCTTGCGTGGTTTGAGATTTCCAAGAACCGCAAAGCCACCAAATATCACCAGTGAAATTTGCTCGACATAAAGCCCCACGCCAACCATCACCAAACCCAAAGCCATTAATGCCAGCGATGCACGCTGGCCAATCAACTTGGTTAAAACTGATCGCAAAGCCACACCACCATCCAAAGGTTCCGTGGGCAACAAATTAAAGAGGTTAAGCCCGGCAGTCACCACGCCAATCACGACGAAAAGCATTGCCGCCGGCGCATGAAACGTGCTGGCCAAAGTACAAATGATCAGCAGCAAACAGGAAAACCCCGGCCCCATTAAAGCTGCAAAAACACTTTGGGCCTGCGTCTCATAATGCATGCGCGGAACGGCTATGGCACCCAGAAACGGCAAAAACACAATACGCCCCCAGGGCTGGCCAATCAGGCGAAAAGCCAGCAGATGGCCAAACTCATGCACCAAAAGCGCAAACACCAACACCAAGGCCACGGGCATGCCCAAAGACAGTCCAAAAGCGAGAATGGTGAATATTCCAGTGATGATGGCAACACCCGCGCTAATTAATCGTTGCGCCGTTTCGTTGGGTTTGCCGGTTTCGGCCAAAGCCTTCATGCAGTATGCACCGCCCCACAAATCAGCCCGCGCCAAAAGTTGTGCCAGAAGGGCGCGGGAGCCCCAAACATAGCTCGTCTTCAGCCGGGTGCCTTTTGCTTCGCTTACCAGCTCATAGCTTATTTTCAAAAGCTCATTTCTTTCGGATTTGCCTTCAAGCCCGTGGCGCAGCAACACCAGCTTGCGCTCTGCTTCGCTTTCAGCAACGCGAAACGCGGCAACAAACGCCCGTGAGGTTCCATTAGGCATTGCTGCTGCCCATGTCACCTCATAGGTTTGGCTGGCCGCATCCAGCAGGCGCGTGCTCATGCGCACCCGCCCGAACAGATCAACCTTGCCGTCATAGGGCCTAATCAATTCCCAAACCCGTGAGGCGGGGGCCCCAATCAGCAACGAGGCCGTGGGCTTCACCCGCGCCCGCAAGGTCAAAAGCGCCAATAAGAGGAATGCCAACGGAACTTCCCAGCCGGCATGTTGGAACAAATCAAACATCTTCATCCTTGTACTGAACAACTGAAACTAGCGGATGATGAGTTAAGAAGCACCGAAAATAGCTGGGTGTTGATAGCTGTCAATAAAGCGCAACATTCAAATGCTCTTCCGCCTGTTCTCGCCAAGCCAACTGGCAAAACCGCGACGCCTGCGCCATATCCAAGCCTTTTTGATGCACCGCCAAAAGAAAGAAAGCGGTGATATCGCCGCCTAAAGTTTCCATATCCAAATTGTCTTCATCATTGAGCGCGGTGGTGATGCGGTTCGCGGCGCAAGCCATCAAGGCATCGGCCTTCTTGCGTCCAAGGGCACAGGTAGAGCGCCAGCTTTCCACCAAGTCGCTGCGTTTCAGCTCCACCACAACGTCTTCTTCAAGAACCAAAGGAATGTTGCCGCGCTTGCGAATATCACGCACCGGAGAAGCGCCCGTGGCGGTGACGGGGCAAGAAAGAATAAAACCATCGCCAGAAAACGCAGAACGCATGACGAGACCTCACAAACAGAATCCCATCATGCGCTTGGTTAATGAGGATTTGGTTAAGTTGCCTAAGGTTTCAGCAACCACTCATGTTCTTTGGCATTGTTGAACTTCCACACCCGCTGCGGCCCGGCCATCACATTCAAATAATAAAGATCATACCCATGAATGGTGGCAACGGGATGATAGCCTTTCGGCACCATCACCACATCGCCATCTTCCACTGCCATGGCCTCATCCAACCTGCGATCATCGGTATAAACGCGTTGAAAGGCAAAACCCTGCGGCGGGTTCAGGCGGTGATAGTAAGTTTCCTCAAGCAAGCTTTCATGTGGCAGATTATTTTTGTCATGCTTATGCGATGGATAAGAAGACGTGCAGCCATTGGGTGTGATTACCTCAACCACCAGCAAGCTTTCTGCCGAACCATCCCACTCCGGCATGATATTCGTGACATGGCGCGTATTGCATCCCTTGCCGCGGGTTTCAATGGTGAGCGTCGCCGGATCGATGATTTTGATTAGCATCGTGCCTTTGGCGGGCGCTGTGCACACATTGATCACAAGGTCGCTCTCAGCCTTCACCACCCACTTGGTTTTGGGAGGAATGTAAATGCTCCACGGCTTGCCTTCAAACACACTCATGCGTTCGCCGAGAACGCCGATGTCTTTACCCTCAACAGTCACACGGCCTTTGCCCGTCAAAAACACAATGCAAGTCTCGCGCTTGGCCTCAAACCCCTTGGCAATTTTGCCCGGCGCCAATTTCCAAACTTCATGGCCCACATATTTCCACTTGGCCGATTTCAGCGTGACGTCGATCACTTTGCCCGTTTTCTTTTTCGCTTTGATTAAAAGTTTTGGCATTTATGCGCGTGCCTCATTCCACAACTTCACCAGTGAAGCATATTTGGCCGCCATGTTAGCAACCGCCGCGTCATCCGTCATCTTCCCACTAAGCCACAATTCCGCGGCTTCCAAGAAAATCGTGCGCCCCACCGCAAAGCCCTTCACGTGTTTTTTATCAGCCACCGCCTTGAAGCCTTTGGCCAGTTCCGCTTCCGGCGCATCAAGGCCCAGCAAAACAATGCCACGACAAAGCGGATCGCGATCGTCAATCACTTTGCCAATCTCGTCCCAGGCGGCAGGGTCTGCCTGCGGTTCAAGCTTCCACCAATCCGGCTTGATGTTTAAAGCATAAAGCTCATCCATGGCGCGAGACACGGTGGTCTTGTCCATTCGGCCATTCTTCGACGCGATAATTTCGATCAGCAATTCGCGCCCGACAACCCGCGCTGCCTGATATAATTGCAAAAGTTTTTGCTGCTGCTGGTGCTTGATATCAGCCGGATCATCGGGATGATAAAGGCACAAACACTTGATGCAGTGCGTCACCGGCCATTCAATCAAACGCCCGCCGATCTCTGCCGAGAATTCAAACTTCAAGGGCCGGGATCCGGGCTCTTCCACCGGTCGTGCGATCCATAAGCCTAATTTGGCCGCATCATACATCGCCTCACGGCCATATTTATCATCCAGCAAAGCGCCAAAGCCCGGCCGCCCTTGCGAAACTTGGGCCATGGCCCGCACGGCGAGACGCTTGAACGGCGAAATCATGTCATGCGAAACACCAACTTTATCAGCCAAGTCTTCAAGGTGCTTGCGGTGATCAATCGCAAACGACAAAATCTGCTCTGGCAAAGGCCGGCGCGTCAAAGCCCAGTGGATGTGGTTGATAGCTTCATCCTTGCGCAAGGCTTTGAATTTTGAACCATTTTTCAAGAAATACTGCAGCTCATCCCACATCACATATTCAGGCGAACACATCAGCCGCGAAACCGCAAAAGCCCCGCAGGCATTGGCCCAGGTGGCCGAAACGTCATGCGGCTCATCTTTCAACCAACCGCGCAAAAAGCCAGACATGAAAGCATCGCCAGCGCCCAACACATTGTAAACTTCAATGGGGAAGCCCTCGCCAATAATCCCATCATCAAGTGAAGCCGGAATTGCGGCTGGATAAACCACGCAACCCATCGGACCGCGCTTTAGCACAATGACACCTTTGGAAATGGCCCGTATGCGGCGCAGTGCTTCCAGCGTATCCTCAGTGCCGCCAGCGATGTGGCATTCTTCTTCAGTGCCAACAATCAAATCGCAATCGGCAAGTACGCTTTGGATATGTGCCGTCACTTTATCACTTTTGATATAACGCTCTTCACCCGCCGCATGGCCGGCCAGGCCCCAGAGGTTGGGGCGGTAATCAATATCAATCGCAACGCGGCGACCATTGGCTTTGGCAATCTTCATTGCCTTGCGTTGCGCGGCATCAGTATTGGCGCGGGCAAAATGTGTTCCCGTGACCAATAGGGCGCTGGCCGATAAAACAAATGCCTCGTCCACGTCATCTTCGCACAAAGCCGAATCCGCACAATTATCGCGGTAAAAAATCAATGGAAAGGTCTTATCATTTTCAACCGAAAGCAAAACCAATGACGTCAATCGCTGCTTGTCTGTCACAATCCCCGTTGTGGAAACCCCTTCACGTGCCATCTGCTCCAGAACAAATCGCCCCATCTGCTCATCACCCACGCGGGTGATAAGCCCAGCCTTCAGCCCCAGCCGCGCTGTGCCAATGGCAATATTGGACGGTGAACCACCCACCGATTTGGCAAACGATGCAACATCCTCCAACCGTGAACCAATCTGCTGGCCATAAAGATCAACCGAGCAGCGGCCCATGGTGATCACATCAAGGGCGGGCAAAGTCATGGCAATCTATCCTCCGAAAAGTGAAAGCGCTTTATGCGAACAGCGCTAAACTAAATCAAGCACTGCCCGATCTTAATCATTATATTGGCCATCGGCGATCATCCTTGACATTGCACCGCAACATACCTAAGTGAGCGCTAACGCTGCCAAGGTCCAAACGACGACGTGAGGTGCTTTTTATAAAAGCAACCAGTCAGGCCAGCAGCTTCCAACTTTCCTTTCACGTGGGATGGTCAACTTCGCGAAGTCTCAGGACAGCTTGCGAGGCCAAATCCCTCATGTTCCTGCGAAAGTATTATTTTGACTCAATTTAGCGAACTCGGCCTTTCAGCGCCGATCCTCAAGGCCTTGACCCAGGAAGGCTACGACACGCCAACGCCAATCCAGGCCAAGGCCATTCCACCTCTCATGGAAGGCCAAGACTTGCTCGGCATCGCCCAAACGGGCACCGGCAAGACCGCGGCCTTCGCTTTGCCCATTCTTGAAAAAATTTCTCGAAGCGCCGAGCGTGTAGCCAAAGGCCATGCCAAAGTTTTGATCCTCTCCCCCACCCGTGAGCTTGCTGCCCAAATCGGCGAAAGCTTTAAAACTTATGGCCGCAATATGAAGTTTTCCCGTGCCGTTGTCTTTGGTGGAACCTCCATCGGCAAGCAAGTTGAAATCTGTCGAGGCGGTGTAGACGTGCTGGTGGCCACGCCGGGCCGCTTGGTTGATTTGATCGAGCGCCGCGCCATCAGCTTGAGCAAAGTGGAAATTTTGGTTCTTGATGAAGTGGATCAAATGCTTGATCTGGGCTTCATCCACGCCATTCGCCGCATTGTTTCGCTGTTGCCAAAGCAGCGCCAGAACCTGTTTTTCTCCGCAACGATGCCCAAAGAAATTGCTGGCCTTGCCGCTGGCTTGCTCAACAACCCGGTGCGCGTGGAAGTGGCCCCCGCTGCCACCACAACAGAACGCGTGAACCAATCCGTCATCCACGTTGAACAAGGCGATAAACTGGCTTTGCTGAATGATCTTCTCAAAGACAATAATATGACGCGCACTTTGGTGTTCTGCCGCACCAAGCACGGTGCCGATAAAGTTGTGCGCGGCCTCGCCCAAGCCAATTACACGGCCTCCGCCATCCACGGCAACAAAAGCCAGGCCAACCGCGAAAAGGCTCTGGCTGGTTTCAAGGCCGGCAAGATCATGGTGCTGGTGGCCACTGATATCGCTGCCCGTGGCATTGATATCGACGGCGTGTCACACGTCATAAATTTCGATTTGCCACATGTGCCTGAATCTTACGTCCACCGCATCGGCCGCACGGCCCGCGCTGGCGCTGACGGTTCGGCGATTGCTTTATGTGCCGGTGATGAGCGTTCATTGCTGCGTGATATTGAACGCACCATTCGCATGTCCATCCCTGTAACGGTTCATCCGCTGGGCAAGCAAAGTGTTCCTGAAAGTGCCAAAGAAGCACGCAGGCCCAATGGCCGCTCAATGAAGCCAAAATCAGATCGCCCACACCGTGAGCGCTCAGATCGACCAGCCTTTGGTAATGGCAGGCCATTCAGCCGCGATAAGCCGCGCTTTGAAAGCAAACCGCAGCAAGATGCAGTAACCCAAGCCCCACGTGAGGCAAAACCAGTCGACGCCGCCAAAGAAGCTGGCATGCGTGCGAACTGGACGCCCATGCAGGCTGAGCCCACCATCATGTATCAAAAGCCAAAGCCACGTGAGGTCGCGGCAGAGCGCCCGAACCAGCCGTGGTTCAAAAAGAAAGACGGCTTTGCCGGTGCAAAGCGCGGCGAAGGCCGTGGTGATTTCAAACCACGCGGAGATCGCCCCCGTGGAGAGCGTCCACAAGGTGATCGCCCCTACAATGATCGCCCAAAGTTTGACGGCTCTCGAGCCGAAGGCGGCGCCAAGCCCGCTTTCGCAGGCGCCGGCGAAGGGCGTTCATTTGATCGCCCACGCAAACCATTCGGTGATAAGCCATATGCAGGCAAGGCCCGTTATGATCGCAGCGAGAAGCCGGCTTTCAACCGCGATGACAAGCCCCGCACCGATGCCGGTGAACGCCGTGACTTTGCACCTCGTGGAGAAGCAAAGCCCTTTAGCCGCGATGATCGACCACCAACAGAACGTGGCCCACGCCGTGACTTTGCACCCCGCGGTGAGGCCAAGCCAAGTTTTGAGCGGGCTGAGCGCCCTGCTCATGCAAGTGATAAACCGCGCGGCAACTTCGGCGATAAGCCCCGCGGAAATTTTGGCGACAAACCGCGCGGCAAGTTCGCTGGCCCAAAACGTGACGGCGGTGGCGGCAAGCCTGGCGGTTTTGATCGCCCCAAGCGGCCTGGCAGCAGGCCTGTCTTTGCCAAAAAAGAAGCCTGAGAAAATTTCGAGCCCGCGAGAACATCGCGGGCTTGATTTCTTGTATGGGCTTGTCGCACATCCTTAACCCCATTGTCGCAAGACTGTAACAACACGCTCGCAAACGTCCATTTCCGCAACCATGCGGTCAGTGGAGATTGTCATGACATTCAAATCTAAACTTTTTGGCGCGGCTTGTGCTGCGGCCTTGAGCCTCACCCTCGGCCTTGGCGCCCATGCGGCTGACATCGCCGCCAAGCATGTTTTGTTGATCAGCGTTGATGGCCTGCATGAAACCGATATGGCCAATTTTGTTAAAGCCAATCCAGATTCCGCTTTGGCCAAACTTGCTGCCCATGGCACGCATTACACCAGTGCCAGCTCAGCCAAGCCATCCGACTCATTTCCCGGCCTGCTCGCCCTCGTCACCGGCGGCACACCAAAATCCACTGGCGTCTATTATGATGACAGCTATGACCGCGCCCTCTCCGCCCCTGGTTCTGATTGCAAAGTCAAAGGCACCGAAGTTGTGTTGGATGAATCAGTGGACAAGAACCCCGATGACATCATGGCCGGTGGCGGCATTGATGAAGCCAAGCTGCCGCGTGATGGCGCCAATGGCTGCAAGCCCGTTTATCCCCATGCCTTCTTGCGCACCAATACCATTTTCGAAGTGGCTAAAGCCGCTGGCATGAAAACAGCATGGAGCGACAAGCACCCCGCCTATGATTTGGTGAACGGCCCATCAGGCAAAGGCGTTGATGACCTGTTCGTGCCGGAAATCAATTCTGCCGGGGATATCACCTCCAAAGCCTCGCTCACCTCCGCTTATGACGACACGAAGGTGGCGGCCATTATCAATCAAATCGACGGTAAGTCTTCCACCGGCAAAGACGGCGCGGGCGTGCCTGCCATTTTCGGCATGAACTTCCAGGCGGTTTCCGTTGGCCAAAAAACCGTTGGTTACGTTGATGGAAAAGGCATGGGCCAGCCCGAGCTTGCCGAAGCCATCAAACATACGGATGCCTCGATTGGCAAGATGGTGGCGGAACTTGCGGCCAAGGGCCTCGATAAAGACACACTGATCATCATTGGTGCCAAGCATGGCCAATCTTCCATTGATCCTGCCCTGCACAAAATCGTCGACAAGAAAATGATCGGCGCGGCCTTGGACGGCGTGCAAAAGGATTTGGGCGCCCAGATCACCATGGACTCGGTGGCCCTCATCTGGCTCTCCGATCAATCCAAAACCGCTGATGCCGTAAAGGCCCTGGAAGCCATCAAAGACAAGGGCAGCATTTCCGAAGTGTGGGGCGCAGAAAAAATCGCCGCCGTTTATGGCGATGCCAGCAAAGACAGCCGCGTGCCAGATATCGCTGTGTTGCCTGCCAACGGCGTGATTTTCACCAAGCCCGACGCCAAGAAAATGGCTGAACACGGCGGCTTCGGCGAAGACGACACTCATGTGGCCTTGCTGGTCTCCATGCCTTCGATGACCGCCACTGAAGTGAAAGACCCGGTCACCAACATGCAAGTGGCCCCGTCAATCATCAAGGCCCTGGGCCTTGATCCCATGACGCTGCAATCGGTGAAAGCCGAAGGCACGAAGGTTTTGCCAGGGTTCTGATTTCTCTCCACAAACGAAGAAGCCCGCGAGACGATCGCGGGCTTTTTCAATTATGTCACCTCATCTAAACCCTGTCCCGTCACCCCTGCGAAGGCAGGGGCCCAGCTTTGGGCATAACCAAACTCGCCAGCGCATCGATGCTCTCATGCAAATCCAGCCAATCCGGATTCATTTCTTCGATGATCCGGATTTTCCAGCCACGCTTCCACTTCTTGATCTGCTTTTCGCGACGTATGGCATCTTCCATCGTTGTGTGATGCTCATACCAGACAAGCAGGCACACATCATGATCGGCCGTGAAGCCATCAAACCGCTTGTTTTTGTGATCATGAATGCGGTTCCACAGCGCACTGGACACGCCGACATAGATCGTGCCGCGATAGCGGTTAGCGGTGATGTAAACAGCGGGCCATTTTTCGTCACGCATGTATAGATAATACATCTAAATCTTTTGGCCGTCACCCCTGCGAAGGCAGGGGGCCAGCTAGGGCAGGGATCGGAGCTTGTGATTCAAGCTGGGCCCCTGCCTTCGCAGGGGTGACGGGGTGGGAGGCGTTGCGCGTCAATGAAATACAAAAAGCCCGCGATCATCTCGCAGGCTTTTCAAATTCAAGACTGCATGAAAATCAAACCGCGCTCTGCAGCGCCTTCACATGATCCAAGTTCTGCTGTGCCACACGCCGCGTTTCGTCGTCTCTGGCATTGGCCAAAACGGTTTCGGCATCTTTCACTTGGGCGGCGAAAGCCGCAGCGTCAAGCTCAGCCACCGGAATGGCACGCTCCGCCAAAACTGTGAGACCCTTGGGGTTCACTTCGGCAAAGCCGCCGCGCACGAAGATTTTCTGTGGGCCCTGTGAGCCTGCCACCACCACAAAGCCGGGGCGCAGTGTGGTGATCAAGGGTGCATGTTGTGGCAAAATCGTCATCTCGCCTTCGCTGCCGGGCAGTTGCACGCTATCCACATCGCCAGAGAACACCAGCTTTGCAGGACTTACCAATTCAAAATGCAATCCGGCCATTTTCAGTGTCCTTAAGCCGCCTCGGCCATTTTTTTGGCTTTGGCCACGGCGTCTTCGATTGTGCCCACCATATAGAAGGCCGGTTCTGGCAGATGGTCATAATCACCATTGCACAGGCCTTTGAAGCCCTTGATCGTGTCTTCCAGTTTCACTTGCACACCGGGTGAGCCGGTGAACACGGCGGCCACGTCAAAGGGCTGGCTCATGAAGCGCTCAATCTTGCGGGCGCGTGATACAGCGAGTTTGTCTTCCTCCGACAACTCATCCATGCCCAGAATGGCGATGATGTCTTGCAGCGCCTTATAACGCTGCAGGATGGACTGTACTTGACGGGCAACACCGTAATGCTCTTCACCAACAATGGCTGGCGACAACATGCGGCTGGTGGAATCCAGCGGGTCAACCGCCGGATAAATGCCTTTTTCCGCAATCGAACGCGATAGGGTGGTGGTGGCGTCCAAATGCGCAAAGCTGGTGGCCGGGGCCGGGTCGGTCAAATCATCGGCGGGCACGTAAATCGCCTGTACCGACGTGATGGAACCCTTGGTGGTGGTGGTGATGCGCTCCTGCAAAGCGCCCATGTCAGTGGCCAGTGTGGGTTGATAACCCACAGCCGATGGAATGCGGCCAAGAAGTGCCGACACTTCTGAGCCTGCTTGCGTGAAGCGGAAAATGTTATCAACGAACAACAACACGTCTTGGCCTTCATCGCGGAAGTTTTCCGCAACCGTCAAACCAGAAAGCGCCACGCGCATACGCGCCCCCGGTGGCTCGTTCATTTGCCCAAACACCAAAGCGCATTTGGATTTTACATCAGAGCTCTTGTCATGCGGATCGGCATTCACTTTAGACTCGATGAATTCATGATAAAGATCATTGCCTTCACGCGTGCGCTCACCCACACCCGCAAACACCGAATAGCCGCCATGGGTTTTGGCGATGTTGTTGATCAGTTCTTGGATCAGAACCGTTTTTCCCACGCCAGCGCCGCCGAACAGGCCGATTTTGCCGCCCTTGGCATAAGGCGCCAGAAGGTCCACCACCTTGATGCCGGTAACCAGAATTTCAGCTTCCGTCGATTGTTCGGTGAAGTCCGGTGCCGGTGCGTGAATGGGGCGGCGCGCCTTGGTCATGATGGGGCCGGCTTCGTCAATCGGCTCACCGATCACATTCATGATGCGGCCCAATGTTTCAACGCCCACTGGAACCGTAATGGAACTGTTCGTGTCCCGCACCGCTTGGCCGCGCACCAGCCCTTCAGTGGCGTCCATGGCAATGGTGCGAACGGTATTTTCGCCCAAATGCTGCGCCACTTCCAACACCAAACGGTTTTCGCCGTTCATAGTTTCAAGCGCGTTGAGAATTTTGGGAAGCTCGCCATCAAAGGCCACGTCCACCACAGCGCCGGTCACTTGCGTAACGCGGCCGGTGGCACCCTTGAGGACGGATGGAGTTGAGGTTGCTTTTTTGGCCATGACTGTTTGTCCTTACCCTATGCGTTAAAGTGCTTCCGCACCTGAAATAATTTCGATGAGTTCTTTGGTGATCTGGGCTTGCCGTTGGCGATTGTACTTGATCGACAGCCTGTTGATCATGTCAGCCGCATTGCGTGTGGCGTTGTCCATGGCGCTCATCCGCGCGCCCTGCTCAGAGGCGGCATTTTCCAACAGCCCACGGAACACCTGAATGGCTATGTTGCGTGGCAAAAGTTCGCCAAGGATTTCCGCTTCCTCAGGTTCTGCATCATAAACCGCACCGCCCAAGTCAGGCACCATTGCAGCATCATACTGTGCCGGAATTAATTGCAAGGCGGTTGGCTTTTGCGAAATCACCGACTTGAATTCGGAAAAAAACAGCGTGCAAATATCAAACTCGCCAGCCTCATACATCGACAGAATTTTTGCTGAGACACCCGCAGCATGATCGAAGTTGACAGCTTTGGCGCCACGAAAATCCACTGCATCAACAACATATTTGCCATAGTTGCGCCTGAGGGAGTCCGCACCCTTTTTGCCAACGGTCATAATCTTCACCGTCTTGCCTTGCGCGATTAAACGATCAGCCGCTTCACGGGCGATTTTCACAATCGAACTGTTGAAGCCACCGCACAGGCCGCGCTCTGCCGTTGCCACCACCAGCAAATGCACGCGGTCAGAACCCGTGCCAGAAAGCAGCTTTGGCGCACCCGCTTGGCCTTCCATGGCAGATGCGAGGTTGGCCAACACCACAGCCATGCGCTCAGCATAGGGGCGCGCGGCAACCGCTGCTTCTTGCGCCCGGCGCAGTTTTGCTGCCGCAACCATCTGCATGGCCTTGGTAATCTTCCGCGTCGCCTTGACGGAGGCGATGCGATTGCGAAGGTCTTTTAGACTGGCCATCTCTGCCCCTTAAATCAAGCAAACGACTTGGCGTAAGCATCAACCGCGGCTTTCAGCAACGGCATGGTCTTGTCGGAAATGGCCTTTTCTGTGCGGATCGCCTCCATCACGCCAGAATGCTTGTCTTGCATCACGCGCAGCAAGCCCTCTTCAAAGCTCTTGATCTTGCTCACCGGCAGAACGTCAAGGTAACCGTTGACGCCCGCGTAAATCGATACCACTTGCTCTTCCATTTTCAGTGGCGCGAATTGGCCTTGCTTCAAAAGCTCGGTCAAACGAGCACCACGGTTCAACAATTTCTGCGTGGTCGCATCAAGATCTGAACCGAATTGTGCAAAGGCCGCCATTTCGCGGTATTGCGCCAGTTCACCCTTAATTTTACCTGCCACTTGTTTCATCGCTTTGGTCTGTGCGGCAGAACCCACACGTGAAACTGAAAGACCAACGTTCACGGCCGGGCGAATGCCCTGATAGAACAAATCAGTTTCGAGGAAGATTTGCCCGTCCGTAATTGAAATCACATTGGTTGGAATATAGGCCGAAACGTCATTGGCCTGGGTTTCAATCACCGGCAATGCGGTGAGCGAGCCGCCCCCGAGCGAATCATTCATCTTGGCCGCACGTTCCAGCAAACGCGAATGCAGATAGAATACGTCACCGGGATAGGCTTCACGCCCGGGCGGGCGGCGCAGCAACAGCGACATCTGGCGATAAGCCACGGCCTGCTTTGACAGATCGTCATAAGCGATCAGCGCATGCATGCCATTGTCACGGAAATACTCGCCAATGGCACAGCCTGCAAACGGTGCAAGATATTGCAGGGGGGCTGGGTCAGAGGCGGTGGCGGCAACCACCACCGAGTATTCCATGGCACCGTTGTCTTCCAGAACCTTCACGAACTGGGCCACCGTAGAGCGCTTCTGGCCGCACGCCACGTAGACACAATAAAGTTTGTCTTTTTCAGGGCCCGAAAGGTGAACCGGCTTTTGGTTCAAAATCGTGTCAAGGATGATTGCGGTCTTGCCCGTTTGGCGATCACCGATCACCAATTCGCGCTGGCCACGGCCCACGGGAATCAAGGCGTCGATGGCCTTCAGGCCGGTGGCCATGGGCTCATTCACTGACTTGCGTGGAATAATGCCAGGCGCCTTCACATCAACACGGCTTTTCAGTTTGGCCTTGATTGGGCCCTTGCCATCAATGGGGTTGCCCAAGGGGTCAACAACGCGGCCAAGCAACTCTTTGCCCACCGGAATTTCAACGATGGCGCCGGTGCGCTTCACAGTGTCGCCTTCTTTGATATCACGGTCCGCGCCGAAAATAACCACGCCCACATTGTCGGTTTCAAGGTTCAGCGCCATGCCCTTGATGCCGCCGGGGAACTCCACCAATTCACCTGCCTGCACATTGTCCAAGCCGTGAATGCGGGCAATGCCGTCACCCACTGAAAGAACGGTGCCGATTTCGGCAACATCGGCATCCTTGCCGAAGTCCTTGATCTGCTTTTTGAGGATTGACGAAATTTCGGCGGCGCGAATATCCATGTCAGCCGGTTCCCTTCATTGCAACTTTGAGGTTTTGGAGTTTGGTTTTAAGTGAATTATCGATAAGCGTTGAACCAATTTTCACGGTGAGGCCACCGAGCAGTGAACGGTCAATTTTGGTGACCAGCTGCACATCCTTGCCAACGCGGGCTTTGAGTGCCGAGGCTAAATCTTTCAGTTGAGCAGGCGAAAGTTTTTCTGCGGCAGTCACTTCAGCAACCGCTTCACCCTTGTCTTCAGCCACCAAAGCCTGAAAAGCCGCAATCGAATCAGGCAATGCCACGAGACGGCGGTTGCTGCACAACAGTTTCAGGAAATTCAGGGCAAGACCCGTCAATCCACCCTTGGCGGCCAAGGCCTCAATGGCAGACATTTGGTCTTCAGACTTAAAAACCGGTGACGAAAACAGGCGCTGCAAATCAGCTGATTCAACAATGGCCTTGCCCAGGCCTTCCAAGGCCTTGGCAGTGGCTAGAACCGCCTTTTCTTCCTTCGCAAGATCAAAAAGCGCGCTGGCATATCGCCCCGCCACGCCGCCTATCATCAATTGTGCCGCCACGAGCAAACTTTCCGCATTGTAAGATTAGGTGCGAGTGCCTGCTATCACATGAAAAACAGGCTGGCAACGCCCAACCCGCGGTCCATTGCCACAATCTGAAATAGATTGGCAATCGCTCCAAAAAAAAGCCCGACGCTGGAGGGCGCCGGGCTTGATTTGCTCGATAAGGCTCAAAGTAAATTGAGGTTCTCGAGTTGATAACGCTTTATACCCATATCAGCCAGATCGGCATCAGACAGGCGCGGAAACAGGGGTTGAGCCTGTCTTTTCGCCGGTCTTGCCTTCTGTGAACGCAGGAACCGGGCCAACATGATCAGCGTGCCGCTTCGCGGGCAATGCGGCCAATGTCCGAACGGGCAATACCCAAATCGGCCAATTCGCGGCTCGAGAGAGCTTGGAGCTCGCTAACCGTGCGGTTATAGCGCTTCCAAGTATTGATACGTGATTTCAGAACTTCAAACATAATGTAACTCCTATTTCTAAGTGAAGATGGTCTTTCGCTTACGCACGAAACATAGGTGCGGTGCAGCAAAAAGAGAAATGCAAATTTTGCATGGCTAGTAATACTTAAACGAAATCATATGTTTATAAAATCGTAACAAAGCTTAGTTTTATGTTGCGATGCCGCAAAATGGGGCAGAATTATCTAAAATGGCGTCAAATCGTTAAATTCCATTAAGCATGATTTTTGCCCGATTTTTTACCAACAGCCCTTAGACTAAGGCTTATCGCTAAGGGGCCAACCTTGTCTGACATCAATCCAAACAATCAAGTCTTTGATTTTAATGATACTTTTGCTGAAATTTTGGCCCATCACGGGCCTGAACAGCCAATTGAGATTGCGGTCGCCCTTGAAAACGACCTGAAACAAGCCCTGAAGGCCGCCGGTGAGGCAGCTTATCGATGGAATATTCAGACTGATGAAATCCTGTGGAGCGCCAATGCCCCCGATGTTCTCGGCTGCACAATTCCAGCGGTTGCCACAGGCAAGCAGTTCGCCAGCCTTCTGGATGTGGAAAATGTCACCACGCGTTACGAAACGGTGATGAACTCCAAGGCCCGCGACGACGGCCGGGGCGTGCCATTCCAAATTGAATATTTATTTCGCAGTTTGGGCCGCAACAATGCGGAATCAATTTGGCTCGAAGATGCGGGGCGCTGGCAGGCGGGGCTTGATGGTATTCCAAAAACCGTTTTCGGAACGCTGCGCCGTGTGGATGAAAGGCACCGCCAGGATCAACATCTCAATTTCCTTGGCAACTGTGATCCACTCACCGGCATGATGAACCGCGGCCGCATGACGGAAGTTTTGGGTGAAGCCATTGCAGTTGCTAAAAAGTCCGACGGCAGCTGTGCCTTTGCCATCGCTTCCGTGAACAATCTTCCCATTGTCAATGAAGCCTATGGCTTTGAAGTGGCTGACGAAGTGATTACCGCTGCCGGCCGAAGGTTGCGCCAAGCCATGCGCAATGGCGACGGTATTGCCCGCTATTCAGGCGGCAAATTTGGCATCATCTTGAATGATTGCAGCAAAGAGGAACTCAACATCGCCATGCACCGCTATTTGTCGGTGATCCGAGACAACGTCATTGAAACGGCCCACGGCCCGGTATGGGCAACACTTTCAATTGGCGCAATCGAAGTGCCTAAACACGCAAGCGATCCCAACATGGCAACTTCACGCGCCGAAGAAGCGCTGAACGAGGCGCGCAAACTGCCTTCTGACGATTTTGTGGTTTATCAACCCTCAGAACGCCGCAAGGCTGAGCGCCAACTCAACGCCCGCTGCGCCACCGAAATTGTAAAATGCCTGAAAGAGGATCGATTCAAACTCGCCTTCCAGCCCATCTTTGACGCCAAAACCGGCCAGCCTGCACTTCATGAGGCGTTGTTGCGGATGCAAGAGTCACCCACCTCTGAGCTTATCGCCGCATCCCATTTGATACCAATCGCTGAACGACTGGGGCTGGTCCGTTTGGTGGACCGCGCGGTGATGCAATTGATCGTTCAAACGTTGCATACTTATCCACAAGCGAAACTATCGATGAATGTTTCAGCCGCAACGGCAACCGATCCCCATTGGTATGAGCAATTACTGGATGTGATCCGCGCCAACGACAAGACGGCCAGTCGCCTGACCGTCGAAATAACCGAAACCGTGGCGCTGAATGATTTGCAATCCACCCGCAACTTTGTGGATCAGCTTCGAAACGCCGGTTGCAGTGTTGCCATTGACGATTTTGGCGCGGGTTATACGTCATTCCGAAATTTACGTGAATTGCCCGTCAATATGCTGAAACTGGATGGTTCTTTTTGCCGTGACCTGGCCAACAACGCCGACAATCAATACATGGTGCGCAGCCTGATTGATCTCTCCGCCAAGTTCAACCTCAAAACGGTTGCGGAATGGGTTGAATCCACGCAAGAGGTTGATCTGTTGCGAGAGTGGGGCATTGACTACCTTCAGGGCAACTTCTTGGGGCAGGCCTCGATTGTGCCACCGTGGGGCGATGCCCAGATGAACACTTTCGATGTTTCCTCAACTGCGGTGCATGAAAGTATTATTGAGGCTGCATCAGATCCCGATAACATCGAAATATTTTCATTTGCCACGCCAAGCCACCAGCACGCGGAATTTGAAAATGGCCAGCAAGCTGAAACTGAATATCAATCGGCAGCCATGAATGAGACGATCTTGCCGCCTCTCGCAACCGCCATTTCGGAAAACCACACCCACGAAACATCCGAGACCAAGGCCACGGAACAACAATATAGCCAAATTCTCAGTTTTTCCGACATCGACTCAAGCATTGCGAACCTTCGCTCGGCCTTGGCTGAATTAACGATAGCAAAAGCGCAGACTGCTACGCAGGAAATGGAACTGATCCACGAAGAGGCTGCGGCTTAGCCGTTCTGCCTCAACGCGCCATCGTATTGAGTTTTTCTTGCATGGCGGCAAGCTGATCTTTCAAAGCTTGCAGATCATCTTTGCTGGCTGCAGGGCTGCTGGATGGTGTTTGCGGCTTGGCGGCAGGTTGGCCCATGCCACCCGGCATCATGGCTGCAAACGGGTTGAACAATTTCATCGCATCATTAAACATTGTCATGTTGCGCTTGGCCTGTTCTTCCATGCCCTTGAAACTATCGCCCACCCCCACCGCATCCAACACTTGCTTACGGATTTTGTCTTGGTCTTTGGTCAAATTATCCAGCGAGAACTCAAGATAGCTGGGCACCATGCCTTGCATTTGGTCACCATAAAACTTGATGAGCTGCCGTAAAAAATTCACCGGCAAAAGGGTTTGCGCCCCGCCCTTGTTTTCTTCTTCGAAAATAATCTGGGTCAAAACGGAACGCGTAATATCGTCGCCGGATTTGGCATCATAAACCAAAAAGTCTTGGCCACCTTTTACCATGGCAGCCAAATCGTCCAAGGTCACATAGGTGGACGTTGCAGTATTATACAAACGGCGATTGGCATATTTTTTAATAACAATGGCTTGCGCCTTTGCGCCTGATGCCTGTTCTTCACTCACAATGTCACTCCTAAAACTCAACTTAAAAAACTTGCGCCGTGCGCTGCACAATTGCAAGTGCAAAAAATTCTCGCAATTGCACCCTGAGGCAGGCTATTGTTTAGGCAACCCCTTAGGAGATTATCATGAGTGCCAACACCGACATCGTCATCGTTTCAGCGGCCAGAACCCCAGTGGGTTCTTTCAACGGCGCATTGGCCAGCCTGACGGCTGCGCAATTAGGCACCATTGCGATCAAAGCGGTGTTGGACCGTGCCAAGTTGGAACCCGGGCAGATTGATGAGGTGATTCTGGGCCAAGTCCTCACCGCAGCCCAAGGCCAGAATCCCGCCCGCCAAGCCTCAATCCAGGCTGGCATTCCCATCACCACCCCCGCTTGGGGCATGAACCAGCTTTGCGGCTCTGGCCTGCGTGCAGTGGCTCTCGGGCTGCAACAAATTGCAACGGGGGACGCCCATATCATTGTCGCCGGTGGCATGGAATCCATGAGCAAGGCGCCCCACGCACAATTCCTCCGTGATGGCGTGAAAATGGGCGATTACCAAATGATTGATACCATGATCCGCGATGGCCTGTGGGATGCCTTCAATGGCTATCACATGGGCACAACAGCAGAGAACGTGGCCAAGCAATTCCAGATCACGCGCGACCAGCAAGACGAATTCGCCGTTAAATCCCAGAATAAGGCCGAAGCCGCCCAGGCCGCCGGTAAGTTCAAAGATGAAATTACCCCGGTTGTCATTTCCACCCGCAAGGGTGAGGTGGTTGTGGATGCCGATGAATATATCAAGAAAGGGGTGACAACCGACGCCATCGCCAAGCTCAAGCCCGCATTCGCAAAAGACGGAACCGTCACGGCCGCCAACGCCTCCGGGATTAATGATGGCGCGGCCGTCGTGGTTTTGATGACGGCGGCCCAAGCCGCTAAACATGGCCTCACCCCACTGGCCCGCGTGGCCTCTTGGGCTTCCGTGGGTGTTGATCCTGCAATCATGGGCACCGGCCCGATTCCGGCCTCACGCGCCGCTTTGAAAAAAGCCGGGTGGAATGCCGCCGATCTTGATCTCATCGAAGCCAACGAAGCCTTCGCCGCACAAGCTTGTGCCGTGAACAAAGACATGGGCTGGGATACAGCCAAGGTAAACGTCAACGGCGGGGCCATAGCCATCGGCCACCCCATCGGTGCTTCGGGTGCCCGCATCCTCAATACGCTGCTGTTTGAAATGGGCCGCCGCAACGCCAAAAAGGGCCTCGCCACCCTTTGCATCGGCGGCGGCATGGGTGTAGCCATGTGCGTGGAGCGCTGAAGGAATAACTAGAATGCGACTTCGCTTGGAGCGCCAATCACAGCCGGTTCAGCAACTGAAGCCAAGCCAGAAGCAGACTGATTCTGCGCTCGGTGAATGATTTCGACTAGCTTGTGGGCGAGGAGATAACTTGGAACCGTCCACAAATCTGAAAAAATTTGCCATGAAGCAACATTGATAAGTTGCTCAAGCTCCTGGGCCCTCAGAGACATGCGAAAAACGAATTTGGCGACGAGATCGTTTATCCAAAAAAGCGCCCACCACCATCCTAGTAATGGCGCAAGTGGATAGTCTTTCCAATTTCCTGGACTAATGCTGGCCCGGTAAATTTCGCACATGGCCTGAAAAGGCCTCCAAAATGATAAGATAGGCACGAAGTACCACCCTATCGACCACCCCGGCGTAAACTTAAGGTCTGTAGCTCCAAGCTGCCTAAGATTTCGACTCGCCATCCGAACCCAAGCCAAAAAAACAATTGCGGTTATCAGATACGCAATGATTTGAACTATGCCCATTCCAAACATCAAATTGTCGCTGAATTCAGCACTTGCTGCAAGCCCGTTTATGCCATCAGTATTGCCAACTTGAGCTTGAATTTTTTCCAGAATGACTAGGGTGTGGACTCAATTGCACCAGCACCTGACTGCGAAGATGTATAGCATTGAGCGGAAGTTTCTGGCGGTTTTTTCGAAGCGAGTTGCGAGCCTTCGCATATCTTTCATTTTGCAGAAGAAACGTTCGACGATATTG